>NZ_JBSGAQ010000015.1:0-184058 GCF_053600815.1 Mycobacterium sp. NPDC004974
TAATTTCGGTCGGATCGCGGCGGGGCAGGCCCATCGGGTCGACACTGAGGGGCGGCGCACGCTCAGTCAGCGTCCGCGGTGGTTGTTCGGTGGTGCCCGGGATCAAACTCTGGACCCCGCTATCGGTCGCCGGTTGAGGCTTCCCGACGACCCCACCGCCCAGCATCCGGTCCAGGGCAGCCACTGGTGGAACCCGAGCTTCCTGAGTGGCAACGACTGCGCCCATGTTCTGGTGCAGGAAGTGTCCGCACGCACCCGCCGGAATATCCAACTCGACTCCGCGCCTTCGCACCGGGGTACGCCCGCCCGGGTGATGTTCCAGGCGTTCCAGTCGGGCGCCCACTTCGCGACGTACAGGCAAGTCGAAGAGACGCTGCTGGGCATGCCCCCGAACTCCATGGCGGTACTGGCCTCGCGCTGGAGCGGAGGGCAGCCGATCGGGCACGCGTACCTCGCAGTCAACATCGATGGCCAGGTCTATCTGTTCGACCCGCACACCCGGCAGTATTCGGGGTGGCCACCGCACTGGGGAGAGGCTGCGGTGGCTCAGACCGCGGTCGGCTACCTGCGCAGCAATGGTGAGCCCGTCCTGCGGGGACGGTTGAACAACCAGTTCGCCGCGGTGGCCGTCGGCAGAGTCCAGGGCCTTCCGGACGGTCCGGCACACGGGGACGTCGACACCAGGACGGCCGCCGACCGGGACGCCGCGAATCGCACTGCGCTGCAGCATTACCGGGACCGCGCCGATCACATCCGGACGAAGCTCGACCAGTTCGGCCGGGCCACCCGTGAGGAACATGCGTTCCTGGGCCGCGTGGACCGGCTCGACCTTGCGGTACGGAAAGCTGATGCCGATGCTGTCCGGGCCGGCCTGGACGCGCCGCTGGTGCTGACCTTGGACACCTCGGCATTCAACGGCGGCGGCCACGCCGTCATCAGCTTCGGCGCCGACCCCCACCACGCCTCGAGCGTCACCTGGCAGACCGCGCGGGGATCGATCGAACAGTTGGGCACAGTGACCGCCCGTGCCTTGGACGGGCTGCAGGCCACCGGGCTGCAGGATTCTGCTGCCATAGCGTGGATCGGCGCCGATACCGGGGCGCTGCATCAGGACCTGGCCGCCTTCCATACGACCCGCGAATCGTTGGGTGAGGCAGGACCGTTCGCCGGTAATCACGTGGTGACCCAGGCAGACTCACGGACTCTCGCAGACCGCTCCGGAACTCAGGTGGTGGCTCACCGGGGAGCCTCCCACGACTTCCCGGAGCAGACTCGGGCCGCGTACACCGAAGCGCTGCGGCAGGGCGCGGACGCCCTCGAATGCGATGTCCGGCTCACCAAAGACGGTGAGTTGGTACTCATCCACGACAAGACCGTGGACCGGACGTCGAATGGCACCGGTCGGGTCGGCGATATGACGCTGGCCGAGTTGCAGGCGCTCGACTACAACGGCCACGGCATCCTGACCCTCGACGAGTTCGTCCAGTTGGCGCTCGACGCCGACCAGCCGGTGCGGCTGTTCATTGAGACCAAGCACCCGGCGCAGCAGGGATGGAAGATCGAGCGCCAGGTCGTCGAGGCTTTGGAACGCCACGGGTTGACCAATCCTCGCCCGGACCAACAGGTTCAGGCGGCGGTGATCTCCTTCTTCCCCGACGCGCTGCTGCGGGTCCGTATGGCCGCGCCTCACCTCCCCACGGTCCTGTTGGGCCCGGCGGCCCGGTATCTGGCCGGCGCGGTCGGCGCCAGTGCGATCGGGCCGTCGATCGGTGTGCTGCGGAGCAACCCCGAACTCGTCGGCGCAGCGGCCGCGCGGGGACTGGCCACCTACTGCTGGACGGTCAACAACGAAGCCGACGTGCAATTCGCGCGGGACCTCGGCGTGGACTGGATCGCCACCGATCACCCGGGCCGAACCGACACGTTGCTCGGGGATGCTCCGTCACAGCAGCATTCCGGCCCGGTGCCTGACAGCGTCAGCAGCACGGCGGAAGCGGTTGATCGCCAGGCGATTCAGCAGATGGCCGACGATGCCTTGTTGCGGCGCATACCGCCGGTGCGGCCCGACGAGCTCCGTAGTCCGATGGGGCCGGCCGAGGAGGCCTCAGCACGCGCGGCCAACAACGCCCGCTGGTGGTCCAGACTGACCGAAGACCAGCGCAGCGCCCTCATCGAGACCTACCCGCAGCACATCGGCAACGCCGAAGGCATCAGCGCGGCGGACCGTGACCACGCGAACCGCAATGTTCTGCAGCAGATGCGGGAACAAGCGGATGCGGTCCAGTCGAAGGCGGATCGCGGGGAGCGGTTGACCGGCGCCGAGCGGAAGTTCCTCCGCCGGATGGACAAGCTCGACCTCGCATTGCGCAAGGCCGCCGTCGACGCAGCGCAGGCCGGGGTGGACGGGCCGCTGCTGTTGGCCTTCGACGCAACAGAATTCGGTGGCGACGGACGCGCGGTGCTGAGCTACGGTGCCGACCCGTACACCGCGGACTCGGTGTCCTGGCACGTGCCGGGTGTCGGCACCACGGCGGATGCACTGCTCGGCTTCAACGCCATGTCCGCGCTCAACCACCTGCAGGCCGTGCAGCAGGAGAATCCGGGGATGTCGGCGGCCTCGATCGCCTGGGTCGGCTACGACGCCCCGAGTGGCTGGAACATCCTGCGTGCCGCGGGCCACGCCATGGCCCGCACCGGCGGCGACATCCTCCACAGCGACATCATGGCGTTCAACGCCGCCCGCGACACGCTCGCCGGCGACGGCAGCCACTTCACCGGCAACCACGTCTTCGGGTACTCCTACGGATCGACGACCACCGGATACGCCGGTCAGAACGGCAGATTCGCCGGTCAGGTCCGCACCGTGTCCCTGGTCGGTTCACCCGGAGCGGGCCCGGTGCGTACCGCCGGTGAGTTCGGTATCGGCGCCGACAACGTGTTCGTCGCCTCCTCGTCACGCGATGTGGTCACCGCTTTGGGCGGGCGCAGCGCCGGCTCCAACGGCCGGATCTTAGGCATCGGCCTCGGTACCGATCCGGCGATGGATTCCTTTGGCGCCGTGCGGGTCACCGCCGAGCCGCCGGCGTCGATGAACGGGTTGCTCACGGGCGGCACTCATCACGCCTACTTCCTGAACACGGAGGCGACGACAAACCTCGGCCGTATTGCTGCCGGGCACCAGGACCGGGTCGTCCATGAGCAGCACCGCACCGAGCTGGGCCGGAGTCGACACGCGCCGGGGCTGCGCACCGTCGAACCCGCCGGAGATCGGGTGGGGGGACGGCGATTCTGGAATGCACTGTGGCGCCGGCCTCCCAACTGTGCGGTCACGGTCGCCGAGGAATTGACCTCGTTGTTCGGCCGGAAGTTCGGCTTGGACGCCACCCCGTCGCGGCGCGGTGTGCCGGCGCGCGCATTGTTCCAGGCCGTCGGCTCCGATGCGCGGTTCGCGACGTACGACGAGATCGAGGCAACACTGCTGGGAGATCCCACGCTGAGGGTGGCCGTGGTGACGTCGCAGTGGACCGGCGGTCGGCAGGGCGGTCACGCCTACCTGGCCGTCAAGGTCGACGGCCAGGTGCAGCTTTACGATCCGCACACCCGGAAGTACTCACCATGGCCACCACATTGGGGTCAGCCGGCGGTGAGCCAGACCGCAGTCGGCTACCTGCGCGCCAACGGCGATCCGGTCGGCCCAATGGCCGTGGATATGCCGCTGCAGCTCGACGCTGCCGATGCCGTTGGAAATGTTCGAGGCCCCCAGCGTGATCCGGACTTCTCCCGGCAGCAGGCCGAGTACCGTGCGCAGAACCCGGCCACAAGACTGGTCGATACCCGCTATGCCGAGCCACTGGGCGACGTGGTCGACAACGCCTCCGACCACGCCCGGGTTCGCAGGCTCGCCGAGGACCTGTCCGGGAGATACGGGCCGTACCGCATTGCGCTCCGCGCCGAGAACCTGACCGACGAGGTCATGCTGACCGGTGAGATCTTCAACGGCGACACCAAGATCGGGACCGTCCAGCGGTCGTTCGCCAGGGACGGTGAAGGCAACCTCGTCGCTTATCACACCGGCCTGGTGATCGACGACAAGCAATTGCGCGGCAAGGGATTCTCCAAAGCCCTGACCTCGGAGCTGGAACGCTTCTACGTGCACTCGGGCATCGACCGCATCGAGCTGACGACCCACGACAAGGGTGCTTTTGCCTGGGCCCGACGGGGTTACGCCTGGGATCCCAGTACACGTCAGCTCCAGGAATCGCTCGACCGGGTGAAGATGTCGGCCGGCCAGCTGCGTGAGACGGTCAGTGACGAGGCCAAGGTCGTCCTGGATCAGGTTGTCCAGCAGCTGGATCCGGCTAACCCGCGATTGCCGGAGCCCATCGACCTGGCCAATTTGTCCACCACCGCTGAACCTGATCTGGGCCAACGCCTGCTGGACGGCACCGGGGCGGTGCGGGGCCGCAACGGGGTGCACTACGTCAAGTACCTGGACTCTGCCCCCGCCACTCCGGCGCGCACCGGCCTCAAGGGGTGGCTGCAGAACCTGCTCGGGCGCGACGTCGCAACGCGCGCGGACGCCGACGGTAACTGCGCATACGGCGTGGCCGGCGAGCTGTCGAGGATCTACCCCGGGCATTTCGGCCTGTCCGTCGCACCGTCGAGCACCGGGGTACCCGCTTGGGCGCTGTTCCAGGCGGCACAGTCCCGTTCCCAGTTCGCGACCTACGCCGACATCGAGACCGAACTGCTGGGCAGGCCCGCCGGGTCGTCGGCAATCGTGGTGTCGCGCTGGGCGGCCGGTGGTGAGCGTCAGGGCGGACACGCCTTCCTCGCGGTCACCGACGGACAGCGCGTGCAGCTCTATGACCCACGCACCAAGAAGTACTCGCCGTGGCCACCGTACTGGGGCGACAGCGCAGTGGACCGCACCGCCGTCGGCTACCTCGACGAGAACGGAGAGCCGGTCCACGCGATCGGCGATGAGCCGGTACAGATCTCGCTGCACGCCGCCGACAGCGTCGGCGACGTGCAGGGTGATCCGGCCGCCGCTGATTTCCTGGCAGCTCAACAGGACTATCGCGACCAGGACCCCACCACCCGCCGCGTCGACACCCGGTATGCCGAACCGTTGGGTGAGATCGTCGACAACTTCGATGCCGACCAGGTACGGCAGCTGGCCGCGGACCTCTCCGGGGTCTACGGCCCGTACCGCGTCGAGATGTTCCGGGCGATCGCCGATGAACGGACCGGTGAGGTCATCGTGGGTGGCGCGATCATCAGCGGTGACGAGGAAATCGGTTTCCTACAACAGACCTACATCCGCGACAGTGAGGGCAGCCTGGTCGCCCATCAGAACGTGGTGGACATTCCCGACAAGCATTTCCGAGGCAAGGGCTTCTCAAAAGCGTTCAGCTCTCAGTTGGAGCACTATTACCTGATCTCGGGCGTCGACCGCATCGAGCTGCGTACCGAACAGGACGGTGGCTACGCCTGGGCCCGACAAGGATTCAGCTGGAACGCCGATCCGGCCAAGTTGCAGGAATCGGTCGACAACGTCCGGAATTCTGCCCTTCGCTTGCGCGATCAGGTCAGCCCCGAGGCGCGAGCGGTCCTCGATGACATCGTGCAGCGCCTTGACCCGCGGCACCCCCGCCTGCCGGAACCCATCGATGTGGCGGCGCTGGCCACGGTCGAGGAACCGCATCTGGGCCGCGACGTGTTGGCCAACACGTACTGGAGCGGCGTCAAATACTTCGGTGCCGCCGACGCCATCGGTGATGTCCAAGGGCATGTGGACGAGTCGGATTTCGCTCAGCAACAACAGGAATACCGCGCTCAGGATCCGGCGACCCGCCCGGTCGACACCCGCTTTGCCGAGCAGTTGCGGGAGGTGGTCGACAGCTTTGACCGTGACGACGTCCACCAACTTGCGGAGGACCTGTCGGGGCTTTACGGGCCATACCAGGTCGAATTCTCGCCCGAGCGCATCATCGGCGGCGAACGCTTCGAGCTCTACGGTCTGATTCGCAGTAGGGATACCGAGATCGGCTACCTGACCCGGCAGTTCTCGCGTGACGACGACGGCAACCTCGTCGTAGAGAACAAGATCATCAGAATCGAAAATGACGAGTATCGCGGGCGCGATTTCTCCAAGGCGCTGACCTCGGAGCTGGAGCAGTACTACGTGCGCTCCGGTGTCGATCGAATCGAGTTGGTGTCCAAATGGCAGGGCAGCAACGCGTGGTCACGCCGCGGCTTCACCTGGTCCCCTGATCTTTATCATCTCGATCAGTCCCTCGATCAGATCAAAGACGCCGCGCGCCAACTCCGTGACCACGTCAGTACCGAGGCTCAGGCGGCTCTTGACGAGATCATCGCGCGACTCGAAGTCGATCACCCACGGCTACCCGAGCCGATCGACCTGGCGATGCTGGCGACCGCCGACGAACCCAAATTGGGCCGTAAGTTGCTCGACAACACCTCGATTCACTTTGTGAAGTATCTGCCCAGCCCGGTCGTCGTCGACACGCAGGCGTCCGAGCCGAACTGCGCGTACGGGGTCGCCGACGAGTTGTCGGCGCGATACGGGCGCACGTTCCAGATCGACGTCGAACCCACCCGCACCGGCGTCCCGGCCCGGGCACTGTACGAAGCCGTCGGATCCGGATCGCGCTTCGCTACCTACGACCAGGTAGCCGAAACCCTGCGGCAACTCGGTGACGGCTCGTCAGCGGTTTTGACCTCGCGATGGACCGGCGGGCGCAGCGGCGGACATGCCTACCTGGCGGTCAACGACGGTGGTGAAATCTACCTGATCGATCCGACTACGCGAGAGCGCTCAGGGTGGCCGCCGCATTGGGGTCAAGGCGCAGTGGACCGCACCGCAGTCGGCTATCTCGACGCCGACGGTGAAGCGGTGAACCCACTGCACGATGTTCCGCTCCGGCTCGGAACCGCCGATGCCGTCGGCCATGTGCGCGGCGCTCCCGGTGAAGCTGATACCGGGCCGGCCCGGTATCAGTCCCCGGACGACGTCGAGCACGCCAGATTCAGGGACCGGGTCGGGGAGTTGGATTCGACCGCGCTGTCCCCGGAAGCGATCGCAGATGCGATTTATCGGCCGGTGCCGATGGACAGCGTCACCGGCTTCTACGAGGGAAGGATCTCCGGGTTCAAGAGCGGCGAGGTGATGCGGGCTCAGCAGCATGTCGCCGACACGCTCGACAACGCATATTTCGTGTCGGCCGACATCGCCAACCTGCGGGGTCTCAATCAGGCGTCCGCGGACCGGAATGAAGCCAACGCCCACTTCGCCGCTCTGGCAGGAATTTTCCATGCCGTGCTGGCGGAATACCGGGCTGACGTGGTCCCAATGCGGGTGGGCGGCGATGAACTGAGCGCGGTTGTCGTGGGCGACATCGACCAGGAGACCATCGATTCGGCGATCGCGACGATCCGCGCCCGGGCCCACGAATACGCTCAAGCACACAACCTGGCCGACATCCCACATCCGAAACATCCGGGCCAGCCCGAGTTCAACGGCGTGGGGCTACACGTCGGCTACGCCGAAGTGCTACCCGATTTGGACATCGCCGATATCTTCGACGCCGCGGACCTCGGCGTTGACCGCAGCAAAACGAGGAGGACGGATGTCGCAGGAAGAGCGGGATCAGCGACTGGGCCTGACGGGGCTGACACCGGAGCAGCGCGAGAAGCGGATCGAGGAGCTGGAACGCGAACTGGCCGCGAAACAGCAGGCGGCGAGGGAGAAACTACAGGCCGCACGGGCACGGAAGGCGAATCCCGAGGACCGCTGACTGACCGGGTTCGCTACCGGCAGCCCGAGGAAGTCAAACGCGCCGCGTTCCTGAAGGAGGCGGCTCGAATTCGTGACGCGCGCCCGGAGGAGCTTAACGCCCGCTACGAAGCTCTGTACGAGCCGCTCCTCAGAGACGCAGTCTCGGGTTTCTACGATGGCCGCGGTCCAGCATTCAAAACGGGCGAGGTGGCGCGGGCCCGCCAGTGGATCTCGGAATCCGGTGGAGCCGGTTACTTCGTGTCGGCCACGCTGGACAATCTCTCGGGTCTGAATCAGCACACACAGAACCGGGCTGAAGTCGCCAACGCCCACTACCGTGCGATCACCGAGATCTTCCGCTCCGAGATCGAGGGGACCGGGGCGGACATCGTCCCGATGCGGAGCAGCGGTGACCGATTCGACGCCGTTGTCGTGGGCTCGATGATCGACCGTGCCGCCCTCGATGCCGCGTTGGCCAGGATCGACAGCCGCGTCGATGCATACGCTCGACAGCAGGGCTTGGCCGACATCGCGAATCCCTCGGACCCGGGCCAGCCGGGTATTCGCCTGCGATTCGGCTACGCCGACGTTTCATCGAGTGATGTCGCGGGTGTCGTCGAAATCGCCGAAGGGCGGATGTTCGGACGCGAGGGCATCGAAGACCAGGCGCGCGCGGAGTATCGGGCACAGGACCCGCGCACGCGCAGGGTGGACACGCGCTACGCCCAGCCGTTGGATGAGGTGGTCGACAATCTGGACCGCGACGAAATCCGCCAGCTGGCCGAGGACTTGTCCGGTAGATACGGTCCATACCGCGTCGAGTTCGAGGGGAAGATCCTGCTCGGCTATCACAAGGTCGTTCTCGAAGGCGTAATCCTGCACGGCAATACCGAGATCGGCACTGTCGAGCGCACATTCTACCGTGACGATGAGGGCAAGCTGGTTGTCTACAACGTCATCGTGACCGTTGACGAGGACTACCGCGGCAATGGCTTCTCGAAGGCGCTGACCGCAGAACTGGAGCGCTACTACGTACGGTCCGGTGTCGACCGCATCGAGCTGCTGTCGGAGTGGCACGGCAGTAACGCATGGGCCCGTCGCGGATTCACCTGGGATCCGGACCTGCACCGGCTTCACGAGTCGCTTCAGAGCGTCAAGGCCAATGCGCGTCGGATGCGAGATCACGTCAGCACGGAGGCACAGGCGGTTCTCGACGATGTCGTGGCCCGGCTGGAACCAGGGCACTCGCGGCTACCCGAGCCCGCCGATCTGGCTGCTCTCGCGACTTTCGCCGAACCCAAACTGGGACGCCAACTGCTGTACCGCTCCTCCATCCGCTTCGTCAGGTATCTCGAAGGCTCTGGACCGGCATTGGATTTCTCTGCGAGACAAGAGAACTACCGCGCCCAGGACCCGACGACGCGTCGAGTAGATGCCGGTTACGCCGACTCGATGGGCGATCTGATCGACGGCCTGGACGCGGCGCGCGTCACGCAACTGGCTCGCGACCTCTCCGGAACCTACGGGCCCTACCGCGTGGAGTTCAGAGGGGAAGCCGAAGAGGACGTCTTCCTGTCCGGCGTGATCCTCAACGGAGATAACGTCATAGGCAAGATCGCCTACAGTTTCTTCCGGGACGGTGACGGACTGCTCGTCGCACATCACGAGGAGGTGCGGATCTTCGACAACCAGTTCCGTGGTCAGGGATTCTCCAAGGCGTTCTCCGCGGAACTGGAGAGCTACTACCGACGCAGTGGTGTCGACCGGATCGTGTTGGTGGCAGAGGAAGACGGCGGCAATGCCTGGGCCCGAAGGGGTTTCACCTGGGACCGAGAGCCGGAAAGACTGGCCCGGTCGCTCGGATCGGTGAAGGACGCCGCTCAGGTACTGCGGGAGCAGGTGAGCCCCGAGGCCCGGGCCCTCCTGGACGAGATCATCGCTCGGCTGGAGCCTGATCATCCTCGGCTGCCCGAACCGATCGACCTGGCCTCGCTGGCCAGTGCGCAGGAGCCCGCGCTCGGCCGTCAGTTGATGACCGACACCGGTTGGTTCGCCGTGAAGTATGTCGGCGACGTCTCGGCTGATCCCGTACGTGTGTTGGGCCTACTTGACCATCAGCCGGGAACGCTCTCGGAAGGCCAGGCAATCGCGGCGTTCAGCCATGGTGAACTCCGGATGCGCGAGTTCAACGAACAACTCGCCGAGGCCGGCGTCAGTGCCGAGACACGGGCCCGGCAGCTCTCGGAACTACGGAACTCGTTGCGCACCTGGGCTTACCAGTTGATGAGCAATCAGGTTGCCGCGGAGTTCCTGTCGCGCATCACGATCAACCCGACATTCGAGGACCTGGTCACCCGCAATGCCGAGCGCGGCCTCACCGGAGACGCGATCTTTGAAGCGATCATCGACAGCTCCACCCACAGCCGCCTCGAACCGGGCAGCCTGTCCGACATCGAAACCGGCGCGGTGTACTCGCAGTTCGAGCTCGGACTGCGGGCCCTCAACGAGCAGATGGTCAGCGACGGCCTCAGCGCCGAGGATCGGGCCAGAACTCTGTCGGGCCTGCGCAGTTCGCTGCGCGCCTGGACGCGGGAACTGATGGAGAACCGCTCGGCGGCGGACTGGATGGCGGCCAACGAGAGCAATCCGTCGTTCGAGGATCTCGTCGCCCGCTACGAACGCAAGGGACTGTCGGGCGATGCCGTCTACGAGGCGATCATCGACGGCGCCACCCACAGCCACTATGCCGCCGGGACCTTGACCGATGAGCAGACCCGGACCGTTTACACCACCTATGAGATGCGGATGCGTGAGCTCCGGGACCAGCTCCTGCGCGACGGCGTCGGCGCCGAGGAACGAGCCAGGACGATGTACGGGATGAGAGCGACCATCCGCACCTGGACGCGTTCGCTGATGGCAGACCGGGAGATGGCCGAATGGCTGAACGCCAACGAGCCGAACCCGACCTTCGACCAGCTGGTAGAACGAAATCGCGCCAAGGGCCGCGTCGGCGATGAGATTTACGAGGCCATCGTCGACAGCTCAACCCGTAGCCGTGGCAGTGTGAACGCAGGTCTCGGTATCGATCCGGACAATCCGCCCGATCTGCCGCCCATGAGGGGGCCCGACGACGACGGCAGTCCACCGGATCAGGATCAGGAAGAGGACACGACATGACCGAGCATCAGCGGTTCACGCCGCTGCGCTACGACCAGTCCGGGCTGCGCGGTAGGCGCGCGCACGTGCTCGTCGACGAGCCCACCGACGAGATCGACTGGCCCTCCGATCTCCCGGCCGGGATAAAAAGCGTGGTCATCGTGGATGACGCTCCGAACCCGCACCACACGCTGAGGGTGCACCCGACCGACGACCCGGACCGGGTGGCGTTGGTGGTTTTCGACCAGTTGGCGCTGTACGAAGGCGACGAGGAGTAGGCATGGACCCGCGACGGATTGAGCTCAACCGCAGGCACAGCCGGGAGATGGGTGCGCTGTTCAACCAGTTCCTGGACATTCATCCAGACGTCGAATCTGAGGTACACGGCGCCCAGATGACGCCGGAGCAGGATGCGGCGTGGACGTCATTCAGCGCGGAGCTGCTGGCCCGCCACCAAGCCGAGCGCTCGGCACTGGCCGACGAAATCGAAGCCGAACAGCAGAGTCTGGGAAGGTAGACGCAATGGAAGCGGCACAGGCAATCTCGTTGGTCACAGACTGGATCAGGTCCCGGGGGCTCGACTACCCGACCGAAGGTCTGGCAGCCGATCGCTTCGACAAGGGATGGAGCGTGTACGCACCGGTCGAGATCGACGACAGCGATCCGATGGCATTCCTGGACATCCCGGTCGGGCGGTCGATATTCCTGGTGGGCGACTCCGGGCGCATCGAAGAGGTGTCGTCGTCGATCCCTCCTCAACAGGCACGTGACCAGTTCGCCGCACAGGAACCTACGCGCCCAGCCGACGGTGCCGCCGCGCCGAACAACTCCGCCTCTGACGAGGCGGCCTTCATGGCCGAGTTCGAGCGCCAGTTCAGGTTGGCCGCAGCCGACGACCCGTCCGCGATCGCCGACTTCACGATCGTCGGCGAGCCGCCGGCACCGGTGGGCGGCGCACCCAGCAGCGCGGACGCTGCGACGGCCGAGGAGGCGTCCCGCCTCATCGACTCGATCGTGCAGCAGCTGGCCCAGCTCGGCCCGGAAGGCTGGGACGAATTCTCCGCGGTGTTCGCCTTCACCGTCACCTCCCAGATCGCCCAGTTGCAGTTCTGGGCCCATGACCGTACCGGCCTGGTTCCGGTGCCGCAGTCGATCGCCGACCTGGTTCGCCAACAACGTGAGGTCTCGGCCCGCATGAGTGCCGGACCGTGGTGGCGGCTGCTGTTGAACGTCACCAATCGTGGCGAGACGACGGTCGACTACGACTACGGCGACGAGCCGTTCCCGGACGACCAGATCGTGGCCGCCGAGCACTACCGCAACGACCTTGATACCTATCCGCGCGCGCAGGTACCGGTGTGGCTTGCCGGGTATACCGCCGGGCCCGACGCGCAGGGGCGCGATGCCGCGCAGGCAGCGGCCGCGGCGGACGCCGACAGAGCGGCGGGTCGCACGGGCGTCGTCACCGACCAGATCCCCCCGCTTCCCGACCTGCTGGCACGCTGGGCGGTGCTGTCGGCCGCCTATACCGGTGTCGGATCGGGCTGGGGTCCACGGATCTACCCCGGTTACGCCTGGTTCGAGAGCGATGCCCGCAGCGGCGCGACGCTGTTTCTCCTGCCCGGTGACCGCGCGGTGCTCTCCGGCGGAAAATGGAATTCCGAGTTGCTGGAGGCTGCCTACAACGGCGGTGGTCCGCTACCCGATCTCTACGGCGGAGCCCCTGCGTGGGTCAATGACTCCGTGTTGAACACCCGAAATCGCAACGGGCTGTTGAGTTTCTGCTTCTGGTGGGCGAACGGTCAGTGGTATCGAGGTACTGCCGACACCTCAGGTGAACTGGATCTATCGGTGCCGGCCATCTGGACACCGGAGGCCACCGTCGCCGGCATGGTGACTCAGACCGGATCCGCGACAACGCAAGCGTGCCAGGCTCTGTTGGAGGTCGCCACCGAGCGCACCGCCACGGTCGACGACGTGGCGGCAGTGTTCGACGAGCGCCCCGACGCACAGGTGTATGCCGCGGCCAATCAGCTGAGTTTGGCCGGCCTGCTGACTTAGAACTGGCGGGTAGCTGAACTCTCGGCGAACAAGGCCGTCTGGCATGGCGGTCTGCGGTAACGCGCAATAACGTGAATTGCGATGCTGCATAGAATGTTTCGCCGATGGGGGATCGGGTGACCCTGCAAATTCCCGGCCCGCTGCAGTGGGTGTCCTACCTCGTCGGCTCGCAATGGCCCAAGGGCGACGAGGATGCCATGTACCGCATCGGCGGGGAATGGGGCGATCGCGCCGAACAATTGACGGAGCTGATACCCGAACTGAACCGGATGCGGGCCAGTACCAGTGCTGTGCTGCAGGGCGTGACGGCAGGCGCCGCGGACGGTGAGTTCGCATTGCTGTTCGACGGGGAGGCATCCGTCGACAAACTCGCCGAGGCGATGGCGGCCCTCGGCACGCTTGCCGAAAGCACCGGCAAGAATATCGAATACACCAAGTTGCAGATCTTGACGTCCCTGGCGATCGCGGCGTTCGAGATCTCCTGGGCACTGGCTCAGACCTCGGTGACCTTCGGCGCATCGGCGGCCGAGATCCCCATCATCGAGACGACGACATCCGCCGCGATCCAGCGGATGGTGTCGGTGCTGCTCAAGGATGTCATGACCGACCTGGGCAAGGCGATGACGAAGACGACGGTGCACCGGATCATCAAGAAGTCCGGCGTCGAGGCGGCTGAGGCTCTCGGGCAGGAGCTGTTCATCCAGAACGTCCAACAGTCCAAGGGGCATCAGAACGGGTTCGACTGGAACCGCCTGGGAACCGTCGCACTGGCCAACTCCGTCGGCGGTGCCACCCAGGGCACCGTCAGCATTTACGGTCAGCGCGCACTGGGTAATTCGGCGGTCAAAGGTGCGGCCGTCGGATACGTCGCAGGCATGTCCAAGAAGGTGACCGGAGCATTGGCCACCGGCAGTGAGATCGACCCGGTTTCCGTCCTCGGATCGGTGCCTACTTCAGTCACAGGCGGGGTACGGGGTCGAGCCGCGGCACACAGCGCCAAAGCGTCGACGCCCGATGGGGGCGGTGCCTCGGCTGCCAGTGGGGGAGACGGGGACTAGACATGGACAACGACGCGGCGCGCCATGAACTCATCGATGCGCTGGCCCTCGTACAGGAACAGTTTGCCGATCTCGCCGTACTCGAGCAGGAGCGGGCAGCGTTATCCTCGGCAGCCACCTGCGCTGATGGCACCGTCACGGTGACCGTGGACTGCGACGGCGTTGTCATCCACACATCTGTCTGCGAAACATATTTGGATGAACACGATCTGGTCGATCTCGGACGGCACATCACCGGCGCAGCCCAGGACGCCGCCCGCGACATCGAGCGGAAAATGGCGGATCTATTCGCCCCGCTGGCCGAGCGACGGGAGCGGTTTCCCTCGCTGTCCGACATCGTCGAGGGCGCACCCGACATCAGAGAGCTGCTGTCGATCGCGGTGCCGGTTCCTTGTGGTGACGGCGAAGAAGAACCAGACGACTACCCCACCGTGAGGAGCGTGCGATGACCGTACCGCTGGGCGTCACGCCGGCCGACCTACGCGGCACCGCGCGATACCTTGCCTCTGTCAGCAACGACATGAAAGCCGTGCAATCGGCGCTGATGCAGATGCTCAGCGGTGAAGGCGAAGCGTGGGGGCACGACAAGATCGGCAAGCAGTTCGCCGACGGCGGCAAAGGCTATAAGGCGCAGTTGGACTGGGTCGATGGGTCGATCACAGCGAAGACCGATCTGCTCGACTACTACGCCGCGGGCCTGCACATCACCGCGGATGCGCTGGAACAGCAAGACAAACCCTGACGCCTCACTCTGAGCGGCCCGGCGTGAACTGCTCCCCCCGGGCCGGGCGTGCGGGTCCGGGCTGGACAGCCGAGTCAGGCTGCCAGGTGGTGCCGCGCTGCGGAATGCGGCGACGGGACTCGGGCTTGTCGGCCGGCGTGCTCTCGGTCTGCGCCGATTCCTCGTCGGCGCCGACCACCGGCACCGACGCATCGGCGTCACCGATGACGTCTTTACCGTTCTTCTTGCGCCGCAATGCCTTGTTGACCTGATGGCCTTTGCCGTTTTGATCGCCGGCGCGCTGGCCGGCTGCGGGGGAGCCCGCTCCCGGGCTGCCTGCGCCTGCACCCAACCCGGCCCCGGCCCCGGCTGCCGTGGTGGGCATCTTCGCCGCGGCTGTTGCGGGCGCGCTGCTCGGCAGACCACTCGCTATGCCGCGCATCGGAACTCCGCCACCGGCGCCGCCCGCACCCTTGCCGGCGCCCGCACCACCGAGCCCCTGCGGCCCGAGGCCGAGGACACCCTCAGGTGGGCCTCCCAGCCCTGACCCCAGCGGGTTCTGTTGGGCCGCGTTCTTGGCGGCGTCCATCGCCTGGCCCATCGCGTCCTTGGCGGCATTGGTTGCCGCGTCGACCGCCGACTTTGCGGGATCGGTCAGGCTCTTGAGGGCGTCCTTGGTGGGATCAGTCGTGGAATCCTTTTGGTCGATGGACCTTTGGTCGATCGGCTTCAGCTTGTCGAGATCGGTCGGTTTGTTGGGATTCAGCTTGTCGAAGGCCGACTTGTCGAAAGGCTTGATGCCTCCGGGGGTTTTGCCGCCGCCCGGGCTGAACGGCTTGGTGCCACCGGGCCCGCCTGGCCCGCCTGGCCCGCCGGGGCCGGTCGGATCGGTGGGAGCTTCGAACTTCATGTTCGGCAGCGGAGGAAGATTGGGGAAGCCCTGGGCCACCGCTTCGATGGCCGGCTGGTAGGTGCCGTCAAAGAGTTGCACCGCGTCGGTGTAGTCCTTGATCGATTGTTCGACCCGCTCCTTGTCCTTGACCGCGGTGTCTACGTTCACGTACTGGCCATTGTCGAGCCGTAGGAGGCCCTCAGAGTCGAAGTGGTACCTATTGTTGTATGCCACGACCTCGGCATTGACCCCCTGCAAATTCTTTGAATCAAAATCCTTGACCACGTCATCGCTTGCAGAGTTGGGGAAATGGGCTTGGACATAGTCGAATGCGGTATGGAGCACCTTCAGCCGGTCGGAGATCTCTTGCGACGACGGCGTGAAATCGTAGATCGAGGTCTTGGTGACCTGCTTGGAGGCGGCTTCCGCCGCCGTCGCGCTGTCGCCGGACCACTTTCCCTCAATTGCCTTGTCGACTTTGTCCTTGAAGGTCTCGGAATCTTCCTTCAAGTTGTTCCCGTGAGTTGTCCAGGCCGTGGCCAGGGTATCGATCGCGGTGAGGTTCGACTTCAACGTGGACTTTTCGTCGCGGAGTTCTTTGAAGGTCCAGCTCTCGAAGTTGATCTGCTTACCGCCGGTGGTCGCGGCAGTCACCGCATCCTGAACGGTTCGATCTGCGGTCAGCCCCGGAATTTCGTCAAGTGTTGAGGTGTCCGGTGCTCTCTTCTCATCCCGGATGGTGAACTGGTCCATCGCCTTGAGTTTGTCGCCCGCATCGGGATATTCGTTGTATTTTGTGGGCTCGTCGTGCCCCATCAATTTGTTCCACTCCGATGGGGTCCAATTGTGGGAATCCGAGGTGAACAGCTCGCCACCGAACAGAGCGCCCGTCCAATTTCCGAAGCCGCTCATGGCTAGCCGGACTCATGTTTCTTCAGCGCATTCGCCGCGTCGTGCGCCGTCTTGATGAAATCCTGTGTCTGGGCCAGCTGCTCCCTGACGTAATCGGTCAGCGCCTTGCCCTTTGCGTTGAAGGCGTTCTCCATGGCCTTCGCCAGGTCGTTGTTCGCATTACTACCGAAGTAGCCCGTGGTGTCGTCCAGCGCATTGTCGATGATCGCCTGCAATTTCGCCTCGTAGGGATCGAAGGCGCTGCTCTCGAGTCTGTCGACAGCCCCCGGTTCGAGGTGGAGGTAAAGCTTTCCGTCGGCGGTAGCGGCGTCCAGGCCGCCCCAGGGACTAGTCATGATTCTCCTCTGCCGCGATCGTTACGGTTGTGCTGGATCTGATTGTGCTGCATTGAACGGCAACGTCACCTCTTTCTCGATTCGAAGCAGCACCGCTGCCGAGTTGACGAAATTCCCGGCGGCAAACAGCATGACCAGGTCGCCAGGCTTGGCGATCTTCTGGTTCATCAGATAGGCGAGACTCACCCCGAAGTCCGAGACCGTCAGATGCCCGAACTGTGCCTGGAAGTCACGCAGACCGGGGGCCGGCCGGAGCCGGGCGTGCATGGCGAGGGCGTCGGTCACCTGTCTCGGCTCAATGAATGACGGTGCGAACCAATCGATGTCATCCGGTTTGAGGCCGGCGCGTTCGTAGCATTCGATCACGGTTCCGACGGCTACCCGGAAACTGGCTATTGCGTTGTCTTTCACGGTCCCAGAACCACGTCGGTCATAGTTCTCCCACCTGGCGATCCAATCCGCCAAGGTCGGAAACGTCGGATCGTCGATGCCGCCATCAGTCCTGCCGTGCATCATGCCGGCCGACGGATTGTGCGAACGTGCCGCGGCAGACACGATGCGGGCGAACCCCTCGGTCCGGTTCAGAAGTGCGCAGAAACCGCTGTCGCCCAGCAGGGAACCTTCGGTCGCCGGGCTAGCCGCATACTCGTGCCGGTCGAAGTAGAAGATGCTGTCGCCACCGGTCACCATCGCGTTGTCCCCGGCCCAACCCGCCTGCAGCACCGCATCGGCAAGCATCACGCCGTACAGGCCGCCGGAACAGAACTGCCGGATCTCGGTCGCGGAACCGGCGGATGTCCTGCCCAGCACGGACTGTTGGAGTGAATTCTGTATCGGCCAGAAATGCTCGCCCTGATACAGGGTGCCGCAATGGAAGGAAGCGGCCATGCTGTCCGCCGCCGCGGACAGCGCGGTGCCGTCGATCTGTCGCGCTGCGTTCTCCACCATTTGATGAACGGACTGCATCTCGGCCGCTGCGGTCGCGAGATGCTTCGGGCGACCGGCGCTGTCCGTGCCACCGGGTATGTACGTCGAAACCGCACTAAGGTACGCCATTGAACTCTTGTTCTGTTCGCGCTGCTGCGAGGCGTTCCTCCGCCCCCTTGACGTGTGCAGCCTCGATCTTCTTGAAGGCGGCCAAGGCATTGGGGACCGTGGCCGGAATGATCTGGAACGAGCTGATGCCCTCGTTCACCAGGTAGGCGCCGTCGTCGGCGACGTTGATCAGCGTCAGGTGATTCGCGTTGCGCAGGGTGTAGTCTTTGGTGAATTCCGAGGATCCGGACAGCAGTATCGAACCGGTGATTCGCGAGTCGCGCAGCACCTGCTCGGGAGTCTCGTCCTCGAACTGACCGTCTTTCCGTGGTCTGCTGCCGGGCCGGTAGTCGGGCAGGGCCTCGAGGACCACCTGCGGGAAATCCACGTTCACGCACCCGATGATCTGGACGTCTTCGCCGAAGATCGTCTCTCTACCGGGGTCTTGGGTGATGACTGCGCAGTATCCCGACGCTCCGATAACACCGAACAGGCGATACAACCGCGCCCCGGTGCCGTCTTCGATCTGTCCGAACCCCTGCAGCAGGAACACCGGCGAGCGCAGCGCGTCGAGTATGGCAAGTCGAGTCTGCGTCATGCCGGCGCGCTGACGGGCCAGGGCGGTCTGCCGATCGGCCTCGAGTTCGGCCTTGTACCGCTGCTTGCTGTTTCGATATGCCAGGGGGAGCGGCAGCCGGTCGAGGCCGACCACCTCGCACAGGCATCTGAAGTCGAACCCGCTCATGAACCACGGTTCGACGTCATGGCGTAGCGGGGCCACTTTATCGGTGATCACATTGAGCCCCTTTCGGTCTGGCAGTTGGAAATCGGACGCGTAAGCGGGCCCGGTCGCGGTGGAGCCGTCAACCGAGCCCGCCGACGAACGGCTGTGTTAGAAGCCGCCGGCAAGGTGCCTGTCGAGTGCCGCCGCGTCCTCCTGCGACTGATTGCCCCCGGACCGGGTCTGGGTGATCTCGTTGAGGATCGCGTCCATCTGCTGCAGGATCTGAGTCTGCTTCTGGTGCAACGTCGCCGCGGCGTCGCCCTCGTACACGCCTTGCAGCGCGGCGAACACCTGGCTGACTTCCTCACGCATCTGCTGCGCGTTGTTGGTCATCCCCTGAATGTCGTCCAGGGACGCGTAGTTGGCTCCGTACTGGTACCGAATGCTGTCTGTATCCATGGATCAAGCCCTTTCGATGTCTGGCCGGCAACTAGTCAGCGTCGTGGCTGACGAGTGCGTTGATGTCGGACTTTCCTTTGTCGACGATGTGCTGCAGGTTGTTGATGACGTAGTTGAAGTCCTCGTGGTGCTGCGTCATGATGCCGCGAAACTTGGCGGCCTTGCCGCCAGTCCACGAGCTGGCGGTCATCGACTCGGTTTGGTCGAGGATCTGGGAAGCCAGCCGCCGGACATCCATCATCTGTTTGTCGATGTTCTCGATCTTGCTCTGGGCTTCCGCGGGCGTCAGATGGAGCGTCATGCCTTACCTCTCTTTGTCAGACCCGGCGCGAATCGCCGGACGGTGGTTGAGAATTCGCTGGTGAACACGGAGCGGATCTAGCAGTCCCCCCATCTGTAGCCGGACAGCTCGACAAGCTGGCCGATGGCCTGCCTGATCGTGTGGTCCGATCCCGGCTTGAGGGTGGTCCACAACTGGCCACTGGGCGAGGCGCTCGGGGCGCCGACGATCCGTCCCCGCTTGGTGTAGAAGATGGCGACCGCCCCGGCAGAACGTGACACGCGGTCCACGTCGTCATCGAGTGCGTAGTAGACGATCTCGGCGAAGGCCAGCCGTGCGGCCAGCGCCGAGCCCAGCATCATCGCGGTTCGGGTGTCGGCTCCCAGAGCCCGGACCCGGTCGGACAACTCGGTGGGTTCATGGGAGTCCGACAGCGCCTGGGCGACCTCGGTCAGCGGCGCGCCGACGGGACTGATCTCGGCTGGGACGGCCGCGGGGAGGCGACGCAACAGGGCACCGGTGGCGCTGGAAAGGTTTGCGCCGTCGTCGATCAGGTCCAGGGTGATCTCGTCGCCGACCCGGCAGGCCGAGACGCACTGTGTGCCATGGCGTACGACCGTGACGCGGGCCAGGCCATCGGGGGTGACCAGGCGCATCGCGAGCTCACGATCCGGCCGTTGCAGCGACTCCACGACCACGGCGAGTTCGGTGCCGACCTCCCCGGCTGACAGTAGGCCGCGTTCGGTCAGGTTCCGGGTGGCCGCACCGGCCGCCTCGGCCCGTGCCGTCCCAGTGGGGTGCCGCGGTCGGAGGTCCAGCACCACTGGTAGCGCCTGGACTCCGAGACGTGCTGCCAGAACGTGCAGTTCGTCGTCGGTGACGACGAACTGGGGAGCGAGCGAGGCCGTCATAGGTTGAGCCCCCGGTCCACGCCGATCACCGGAGGAGTGACCCAGCGGTTGTCCACCTGCTCAAGCGTCCGTTCGGGTTCGTCGGCGAAGCCCTCGCCGGCGGGCACCTCGGGGGCGGCCAGTTCGTCGAACACCGCGGTGTCGGGACCCCAACTGACGTTCGACACCGTGAACGGTGCGTCGTTCTGCTGCGCGGTGGGAAGCCAGGACTGTCCGGCATCGGACACCCCGGCACCCGGTTCGCCCGCCCCGTCGAGAGTTGCCGCAGGCTGCACCGACTCGTAGTCGCGGCTCTGGTCGTTACGTCCCATGGCACCCATCGGTGCATAGGGAGCCCCACCCATGCCGGTGCCCGAGGAGCCTCCGGCACCGGTGAATCCGGTCTTCTGCAGCGCCTTCGGGTCAGCGCTCGACTTGACGCCCGGTGCGAACATGGGGGCCAGCGGCGGCGGTGGCACCGCCGCAACCCCGCCGGAGGCACCGCCGCCACCGCCGGGTGCGCCGTCGGTGCCCTGTTCGGCCTTGAGCGCATTGCCTTTTGACACCTGCGGAGGCAGAGGCTGATCCCACGGCTGGGCCAGCGGAGCAGCGGCCTCCTCGTACTGTTGCATGACGGCCGCGGCGTTGGCCGCATCAGCGGTGGCGGCCGCGTCGAACTCGGCGAACATCCCGGTCAGGACGGCCCCGTTGTACGCCGCCAGCGAGGCCATCATGTCCTGGGCGGTCTTTGTCTCGACGGCCTCCGCCACGCTGGGCATCGCGAGTACCGCCACCGTGTTCGCGACCGCGGCTTCCTCGGCGCGTTGGCCGTTGCCTGCTGCGCTGAGGCTGATCGCCTGCAGCCACTGGCCGAACTCTTCCAGGCGTTGCGCCGCCGCGCTGGAGGCCTGGCTGTCCCAGGCGGTCCGCAGGCGTGCCACCAGCTTGTCGAAATCAACGGAGACATTTGCCAATTCGTTGGCGACCCGGATCCAGGCCGCGCCGGCACCGCCGACCGATGACGGACCGGGCCCCTCGGTGAGGTCACGAGCCAGCTGCTCGGTGCTGCGTGACTCCCACGCAACGTCGGTGAACCCCACGCCCAGCAACCTCCCCTCGCGAAACAGAACCGGATGTACGTGTGACGGTCAGGCGGAGAAGTCCTCCGAGGCGGCAATGTTGGACGAATGGCCGCGCAGTGTCGCGGCCACCTCGTGGACCTCGGCCATACCCTGATCGGTGGAGGTGCCGAACGAGGTGTGGACCTCGTTGAGAGTCTGGGCAATTCGTTGTGACACCTCGTCACGGGCCGACGGGGTCACCGTGAGGTTGGGCGCCTCGTCGGTCATCACCCGCTGAACCCGGTTGGCGAGTTCGTCGAGCTGGCGGCTGATCTCCTGCACCTCTGCGGGCTGGATGGACATTCCGTCGGTGTCGGCCATGACCGTTCTCCTTGGTTGGGATGACTAGATCCGGAGTTCGACGTCCGGAGGCTGATACGGGTCGGCCTCCCCGAGGACCGGGGGTGCCGCAGTGCCGAGATCGCCGACGATCTCGCTGCCCTGGTCGGTGGTGTGCAGGAAGGACGCCGACGTGTGGTTGTTGCCGGACGAGGCGTTCGCGCCCTGGCCGGCGCCCATCGCCCCCATGGGCGCGCCCCCCATCATGCCGGGCGAGCCGACGCCGCCGACCCGTGGTGCAGCTGATTGTGATGGGGCGCTGGCACTTTCGGCCTGAATCATGGCCGACATCGGTAGCGACCGGGGCGCGGGCGTTCCGCCGCCCCCGATTCCGCCGCCGACACCGCCGGCACCCATTCCCCCACCCGCGAGCGCGGGGTCGCCTTCACCTTCTCCCAGAGCGTCGGCGGCCGGGTCCATCGGATCGATCGCGGGATTCGCGGCGTTCTGACTGGCCGCCGACGCCGCGCCGGTGCCGGCCTGCACTCCCGCCTCGGCGCCTTTGATCGCCATCGGCATCAGCGGGGCCAGGCCGGCCAGCGACGAGGCGCCCTCGGGGGCGGCGGTGATGCCCACCGGTGCACCGGCCGTGGTGACCTGGGCGGCCTGGGTGGCGAGCGAAGTCTGCAGCTCCGTCATCACCTCGGCAGTGGTGGCAATTGCCTTGTTGGCAGCGGCGATTGCCGCGGCCCACCCCCACGGGAAGATGATCATGGGCCCGATGGCCGCGATCGTCGCGGCGAACTCGGTGATGATGGCGATGAGCCGGACCCTGGCCTGGCCGACGTTGGCGGCGGCCGCGGTCAAACTGCTATTCAGGGCTTCGGATTGGGCACCTACCTCGGCCCCGTTGGAAATGGCGGTCGTGGTCTTGGCCGCCGCGGCGGTACCGGACGCGCCCTGCCAGGCGTCGCCCGCCGAGCTGACCGACCTCGCCATGGGGCCGCCGGTGGCCTGGAACATCTTGGCGATGGCCGGCAGCATCGTCGTCGGATCGACCCCTTCGAACATGCCGCTGCCCAGCGTGCTGAGCGCATCGGTGACCGGGCTGATCAACGCACTCGGATCCATCGGATTGGCGGGTGGCTGCTGTTCGGGTTGGCCTTCGGGCGGCGGTTCTTCTACCGGCTTTTGATCCGCAATTGGCGGCAAACCCAGGCGGTCGAGAATTTGTTGGACTGGCAAATTCAGAAAGTCTTGCAGATTCTGTTCTTGAGCAGCGATAACCGGTGTGGCGTCGTAGCCGGGAATGCGTTGAGCCAACTGTCCAACGGGGGTTACCGGCTGGGGAGGCAAAACTGTGGGCATATGGCGTCGGGCCTAGGCGTCGTCGTTGGACAGGACGGCGGACCGAGCGCCTTCGGTGGCGGCCCCGGTGGCGGCGTGCACGCCGCCCACGAGCAGTGTGCCAGCCAAATTGTTGGCTTGAGCTGGGCCGAATGCTGCCAGATAGACCGCTCCGATCGGGCCTAGGGCGGCGGCCGCGGACATCAGCATCGCCGCTGAGTCGGCCGATCCGGCTGTGGTTATCGCGGATCCGGCCGCCTCGTTCGCGGCTGAAAAGGTGGCCATCCCCGAAGGTTGGGCGGCGAAAATGTCGCTCATCGTGCTAATACCTTTCCAGCTGGAAGCGGGGCTGTGTGGGCACGAGACCAATAAACTATAGCCGCGCCTGCCGTCCGCAGCTAACTGAATTTTCCGCGAATAATGCGTGTAGATCGTTCGTTTTGGTAATTAGCGCAATGGCAAAAATTGCTGATCACGGTGATTTTGGATGGTTTCTGCGTGCACGCTGGGAAGGAGCTGTCGTCGGGTGTTTGCCGGATCGGGCGGCGATGTGGCGCGAGTGAATCATCTTGTGTTGAAACCCAATCCATGTCCCCGCGCTGATATTTGCGGGTAACGCCCTGTGCGGTAACCGATTCGAATATCGACAGCGAACGTCAATTTTCAGCGCTGATAGCGGACTGTCAGCGTGAAACCCGCACGGATGGCAGATGAGCGAACCCTAGGCGCGTGGTTCGAAAGCGCCGCCGTCCCACCGCGTCAGCGGAGCCTGGTTCAATTCCCGCAGCCGCTGCGCGAATTCCTGGGACAAGAACTGCTGGCGGGCCGTCGCCACCTGCGCGGCAGCGCCTGCGGTTTCGACGATGAGCTTGGCCAGCGCGTCTGCACCCAGCTTGTGTGCGGTGGGTCCGAGCCAGAGCCCGGTCATCGCGCCCATGCCGTCGACTTCGGCGCTGACGTTCCCGTCACGGCTGGTGACCCGCGCCGAAATCGATTGGCAGTGCTCATCCATGGCTTGGACGAGATCACGTTGCTTGCGGATGCGGCTGATGAGTGAGTCGGCGAGACCGGTCACACTGACCTGCCCCAGGTCGTCGGGAGGTGGTCCTCCTCGCCCAGGACCTCGTCCTCGGCGCGGCCCAACTCGTCTTCGGTCGCCAACTTCAGTGGATCGATGACCGATGCGCTGTAACCCTTTTCGACCAGCTCACGCCTGCGCTCGACCTGGGCGCGCGCCGCTGACAAACGGCACAGCGCCAGGATCTCATCGGCCAGTTGTGCAGGCGGTTTCTTCAACTCGACGGCGTCGAGGCGTAGCGCGACCGGCAGACCGCGTTCGGTGGTGCGCACCGTAATCGTTCCGCCAGCTGACTGCACCGGCTGTGCCATTCTGCTCAACTTAGTACACTCGCGGGCGGATCGCGGCTGACCGTGCAGTGAGGAGATGTGTCACCTCCGATGAGTGGATCTACCGATGCGCAGCGGGTTTTCGATGCCGGGGTGCTGTCGCTCGGCATTCCCATCGACGGGTTGGAGACCGAGCGCGACCTGCAGTACGCGACGCTGGCGTTCCGCCGGGCCACCGAGTACGACCCGGACATGTGCGATGCGTGGTTGGGCCGCGCGGCCACCGGAGACACGAGTCCCGAGGTCGTCTACCACCTCTACCGCACCAGCACACTCTCGTTGTTCCGTGAACAGCGCCGACTCGGGCTGCCGCAACGGGCATTGAGCGGACGCTTCCAGACCGGCCTGTACCTCGACTACCCCTTGAGCACCAAGACCGAGATGTGGCTTGCCTACGCGGCCAGCATGATTGGCGCCAGGGATTTCGACGAGGCCGAGCAGGTGCTCGACAAGCTGGAGCAGACCCTGGCGGCGTCGGACGGTGATACCGGCGAGATCTGTGCGTATATGCGTGGGGTACTGCATTTCACCACGCAGCGCTGGCCTGACGTACTGAGCGCGTTGAGCAAGTCGGGATCGTTCACCGACAGCTACATCGGCGCCGGCGCCGATCTGATGGTCGGGTCGGCCTGCGCGCAGATGGGATTGTTCGGAGAGGGCATCCGGCGGCTCGACCGGGCGATCGAGGGGCCGGTTCCGGGAGCGCGGCGCGCTGCGGAATTCTGCAAGGGGCTGACCCTGCGGGAGATGGGCGAGGAGCAGGACGCCCGGGTGATCTTCGAACGGATCTACAGCGAGGACCCCGGATTCGAGGCGAACGCCGCGGCGTTGGCCGATCCGAAGTACCGCCTGGTGATCACCTCGAAGGAGATCGTCGACTCGCGCTCCGACCGATGGGATCCGGCCAGCGTGCCGTCGGCAGAAGACCTGCTGGCGGACGATCTCTCTGAGCGCGGCAACGAATACCTGCGGGCAGCGCAGGAGGAGCTGGACCGGCAGATCGGCTTGTCGGAGGTCAAACTTCAAGTAGCCAAACTGAAGTCGGCGGCGATGCTGGCAAAGGTCCGCGGGGACAAGGGGCTCAGCTCCGCGGCGCGCAGCCTGCACCTGGCGTTCACGGGACCGCCCGGGACCGGCAAGACCACGATCGCCCGGGTGGTGGCGCAGACCTACTGCGGGCTGGGGTTGCTGAGAACACCGAACATCGTGGAGGCCAAGCGGCACGACTTCGTCGGCCAGCATCTCGGTAGCACGGCGATCAAGACGACCGCGCTGATCGACTCGGCAATGGACGGGGTGCTGTTCATCGACGAGGCCTACACACTGATTCAGACCGGGCTTTCCGGCGGCGACGCCTTCGGTCGTGAGGCGGTCGATACCTTGCTGGCCCGCATGGAGAACGACCGCGACCGCCTGGTCGTGATCATTGCCGGCTACGACGCGGAGATCGATCGCTTCCTGGCTTCCAACGATGGTCTGGCGTCACGGTTCACCAAACGAATCCGGTTCGGCTCGTACGGCCCCCGCGAACTCGGGGACATCGGAAAGCTGGTCGCACGCACGAGGGATTCGGAACTGTCTCAGGCCGCCCACGAGGAACTCGTCAGCTCGTGCGTCGGGCTGTGCCAGAGCGAGGCGCTCGATTCGACGGGACAACTGCGGCCCGGCATCGACCTGGCCGGCAATGGCCGATTCGTGCGCAACGTGATCGAGGCGGCCGAAGAGGAACGGGAATACCGGCTCAGCGAGGTCCACGGTACGAACCTGTCGGAACTCGATGAGACGCAGCTGATGCGGATCGAATTGGCCGATATGCAGGCGGCACTCAAACAAGTGCTCGGTATGACGGCATCGAGTTGACGGAAGGAAGCAGCCATGACCGACAGCGATGACCAGCGGCTTGTGCTCGGGCCGCCGGAGCAGACTCCGTTCACGTCCATCAAGCCGGAGACTGCGACGAGTCATCGCCCGTCGCTGGTGCCGAGCAACGGCGATCTCGGGCTGGTCCGTGCCGCGCCCACCCCGAAATCGGGCTGGCGCAAGGCCGTCTACCGGGCTACCGGCATCAACCCGGGAGTCTCCGAGCAGGAAGCCGACCGCAAGTCACTTCTCGATCGGGTCAACCAGCCGGTGGTCGGCGGTCCGTTCAACATCGCCCTGTTGTCTCAGAAGGGCGGGGTGGGCAAGACGACCACCACGGTCGGGTTGGGGGCCACACTGGCGGCGACCCGCGGTGACCGGGTGATCGCGGTGGACGCCAACCCCGACTTCGGCACCCTGGCCCAGCGCGGACCCAACGAATGCGATTCCACGGTGCGTGACGTGCTCCTCGATGACGGCATATCGCGGTACTCCGACATCCGTCGCCACACCTCTCAAAGCACGAGCCGCCTGGAGATCTTGGCATCCGAGCGGGACCCGGCCACCTCGGAAGCCTTCTCGGAGTACGACTATCGCGGTGTTCTGAGTGTTTTGCAGCGCTTCTACAACATCATCCTGACGGACTGTGGCACCGGCCTGGTGCACTCGGCGATGGCGGGCGTACTCGATGCCGCGGATGCGATCGTGATCGTGGCCTCGCCTGCCATCGATTCGGCGCGCAGTGCGCTGGCGACCCTGGATTGGCTTGAGCGCAATGGTTATTCGCACCTGGTCCCGAAGGCGGTCGTGGTGGTCAGCGCGTCACGGCCGGGCGCACTCGGGCTCGACATGGGGCAGCTGTCCAACCACTTCCTGCCCAGGGTGCGAGCCCTGCACGTGATTCCGTTCGACGATCACCTGGCCGAGGGGGCCGAAGTGGACCTGGGCTTCCTGAGCGGGCCCACGCGGCAGGCGTTTCTGGAGCTGGCTTCCACTGTGGCCGACCTCTTCTCGGTGGCGCCGCAGGTCAAAAGGCGCGCCTGATGCGATTCACCGTGTGCGCCTTGCGATGACGATCTGGGGCAGGTTGAGTCCGCCGCGCAGGGTGAGCTCGATCGAGGGGTCGGCGTGACGAGCGAGGCTGCGCAATGCCGAGGGGCTGTAGCTGTGCAACGAGCTGATGACACCGTCGTGCACGAACGGCAGCAGCACGGCCGCGGGCAGCATCGTCGCCACGCCCAACAGATGCAGCGGGGCGGGCGGTCGCGGCAGATCGATGATCAGCAGGGTGTCGGCAACCCGGGTGCCCTCGGCGAACACCCGCGCCGCCTGCGCCGGGCGCAGGCGGTGGAACGACAATGCGAACAGGGCCAGGTCGTAACTGCCGTCGGCGGCGTCGATCGCCGTGGCGTCCATCTGACGGACCTCGGCGCGGGGATGGCTGCCCACATCACTCGCGGCGATGCGGGCCACCGACTCCGGGTCGACGTCGGTGACGGTGACCCGCGCCGACGGGTGATCGGCCAGCAGTTGACGCGACACCCCTCCGGGCCCGGCGCCCAACTCCAGGATCCGCGGATCGGGCACGTCGGCGACCAGATCGAGCGCGATCGCGGCGAACCGCTGGTCATTGTTGAAAAGCCGACTGGTCCAGTCCAACGCGCCGCTCGCCTGCCGGTCGGTCTCGAGCAGCCGATCCAGGCACGACGCGCGGAACCCGCCCCGTGGCATCCGGTCGATATCTGAGGGGTCGGGAGCCATGTAAGCCATGATGGACGTTTCGGCGGGCAGGAGCGACAGCGACCCGGGAAAGGGGCACAGTGGCCGACTTCGTAGCTGCAATCGACCAGGGCACCACCAGCACCCGATGCATGATCTTCGATCACGCCGGTGCCGAGGTGGGGCGCCATCAACTCGAGCACCAACAGATCCTGCCCAAGGCCGGGTGGGTGGAACACAACCCGGTCGAGATCTGGGAACGCACCTCCGCGGTGATCATGACCGCCCTGAACAAGACCAACCTGGTGGCCGGCGATCTTGCCGCGCTGGGCATCACGAACCAGCGGGAGACCACGCTGGTCTGGAACCGCCACACCGGGCGGCCGTATCACAACGCCATCGTCTGGCAGGACACCCGCACCGACCGCATCGCCGCCGCGCTCGACCGTGACGGCCGCGGTGACGTGATCCGGCGCAAGGCGGGCCTACCGCCGGCGACCTACTTCTCGGGCGGCAAGATCCAGTGGATCCTGGACAACATCGAGGGGGTCCGGCGCGACGCGGAGAACGGCGACGCGATCTTCGGCACCCCCGACAGCTGGGTGGCCTGGAATCTCACCGGCGGCTACCGCGGCGGCGTACACGTCACCGACGTCACCAACGCCAGCCGCACCATGTTGATGAACCTGGAAACTTTGGACTGGGACGACGAACTGTTGTCGTTCTTCTCGATTCCGCGGCAGATGCTGCCCGAGATCAAGCCCTCGTCATACCCGGCCTCGTTCGGGATCACCCGCGACAACGGGCCGCTGGCCGGGCAGGTACCGGTGACGGGAATCCTCGGCGATCAGCAGGCCGCCATGGTGGGGCAGGTGTGCCTGGAGCCCGGCGAGGCCAAGAACACCTACGGGACAGGCAATTTCCTGCTGCTCAACACGGGCGAGAAGATCGTGCGTTCGGACAACGGACTGCTCACCACGGTGTGCTACCAATTCGGCGACTCGAAACCCGTTTATGCCCTTGAGGGTTCGATTGCGGTGACCGGGTCGGCGGTGCAGTGGCTGCGTGATCAGCTGGGCATCATCAGCGGTGCGGCGCAGAGCGAGGCGCTGGCCAGGCAGGTGACCGACAACGGCGGCGTCTACTTCGTGCCGGCGTTCTCCGGGTTGTTCGCCCCGTACTGGCGTTCCGACGCCAGGGGCGTCATCGTCGGGCTGTCCCGCTTCAACACCAACGCCCACCTGGCGCGGGCCACCCTGGAGGCGATCTGTTACCAGAGCCGCGACGTGGTGGAGGCCATGGAGGCCGATTCCGGTGTGCACCTTGAGGTTCTGAAGGTCGACGGCGGTATCACCGCCAATTCGCTGTGCATGCAGATCCAGGCCGACGTGCTGGGAGTCGACGTGGTCAAGCCCGTGGTGGCCGAGACCACCGCGCTGGGCGCGGCGTATGCGGCCGGGCTCGCGGTGGGGTTCTGGGAGAGCGCCGACGATCTGCGGGCCAACTGGCAGGAAGGCCAGCGCTGGAGCCCGCATTGGGATGACGAACAGCGTTCCGGCGGTTACGCCGGTTGGCGCAAAGCTGTGTCACGCACCCTGGACTGGGTCGAGATCGACTGATCTACTGTCGCTGGCACTTGGCGACGATCGCCTTGAACTCGTCGGAATACTGCACGCCGAGAACCGCGTGGTCGGCGCTCTGCTTGTTGCGGACGGCATCGGTGATCTGTCCGGCCAGCTCGGCCATCTTGTGGGCGTGCGGCCCGACCTCGCTGTCGGTCACCTGATCGGCGGCCTCGCGGATGAGTTTCGACCAATTCTCGTAGTCGCCCACCGCCGGACCTGGCTTGCCGGGGGGCGGGGGTGTGAGCGCGCCCAAGCTCGCGTTCGTGTAGTCCACCAGTAGCTGGGCCTGCCGGCAGCCCTTGTTCCCGGTGTAGGTCAGTGCGGTCACGCCCACGATCACCAGGACGGCGCACGCGGCGGCGGCGGTCGCGATAGCAATGTTGCGTGGCTCGGCATCGGGGACGCGTCGACGCCACATCACATGCGCGACGACAACGGCGGCCACACCCACCACCGCCATGATGATGGCATCCCGCAGGTCCCCGGAACCGACACCGGATGCCGAGCCGACGGCCCCCATCGTCGCGGCGGCGGCGAGCAGGACCAGAAGCCACTGCCAGATACCGCGCCGGCGCTGGTAGGCGTCGACGTCACGGAATTGGAGTCCGATGACCGCGCCGGCCGCGGTCAGGACTGCGACGACGGCCGGCGCGATGATTGTGACGAGGCTGCTCACAAAGGGCAGCCTACGGGCCGCTACTCCTCGCCGAGGATCTGGTAGATCTCGCGGCGGGCGTTGTTGACGGCGTCGAGGATGCGTTGGCGCTGGTCCTCGCTCGCGGTGAAGCTCGACTGACCGACGGCGGCCATCAGTTGGCTGGCGGCCGCGTGCAGGTTGGCTGCGCCGGGGTCGACATCATCGGCGATCTGCGCCCACGGCGGGGTTTCGATCTGGGCCGCGGCCTTCCGGCCCTCTTCGGTCAGCTCGAAGGTCTTCTTGCTGCCGTCGGATTCGGCCGGGACGATCAGTCCCTCATCGACGAGCAGTTGCAGCGTCGGGTACACCGAGCCGGGGCTGGGCTTCCACAGGTTGTTGCTGCGGGCGGCGATTTCCTGCGTCATCTCGTAGCCGTGCATGGGCCGTTCGGCCAGCAGGGTCAGGATGGCGGCACGGACGTCGCCGCGCCGGCCGCGTCGCCCGCCGCGGCCCCGGTGGCCGCCGAAAGGTCCGCCCATGGGGCCGCCGAGAGGTCCCGGCCCGAAACCGAAGCCCAAGCCTCGGGCGCCGCGCGGGTCGAAATTGAATCCGGTCTGGCAGGTGGGGTCGACGCCCTCTTCGCAGGCCGCCTCCGCCTGCGCGCGCATCTGCTCGCGCAGGTCCCGTCGGGCGTGGCGGATCTGGTGAAACATCGTGCGGGCTTCTTCGCGCCCGAAGGGTACGAAACCGAAGCCGCTCTGTGGGTTGAATGGGTTGGTCATTGGATAAGTCCTTCGTTGTCGTGGAGGAGCGCTGTCAGCGCTTCCGATGCGTCAACGATATATCGGGATCTATCGGTTGTCGATAGTCTTTTTGAGCCAATGTGCCCACTCGGCCTGCATGGCGTTGAAGCGCAGGCCGTACTCAAGGGCCCCGTGCCCGTACCGGTCCTCGTCGGTGTCGGCCCAGGGGATGGAGGCCTCCAGTTCCTTGAGTCGCGATACCTCGGATTCGGAGTGGGCGGCCAGGGCGGTGAGATGGTCAAGTGCCTGGTCGCGGGGCAATTCGCCGAGTAGGAACACCCGCAGCAGCCCGGCGCTGCGCTCGGGTGGGTCGTCGGCGGGATTGGTGATCCAGCGCTCGAGTTCGGTGCGGCCGGCGGCGGTGATGCGGTACTCCTTGCGGCCGCGGGGGCCGATCGCCGACACCTCGATCAGGCCGGCGTCGGCGAGCTTGTTCAGCTCGCCGTACAGCTGGCTCTGGGTGGCCGGCCAGACGTTCGCCATCGATTTCTCGAACCGCTTGAGCAGGTCGTACCCGCTGCCGGGGTGCTGTGCCAACAGGCCAAGTGCCGCCATGCGCAGACTCATGCCCGGAGTCTACCGTCCACTATTGACATGTCAGTTATGGAATGTCACCGTGGAGCGCATGACTTCAGCCCTGCCCATCGGTGAAACCGACTTCTTCCGGCGCGGCAACTACGCGCCCGTCGCCGACGAACTCACCGAATACGACCTGCCCGTCGACGGCGCCATCCCCGCCGAACTCGACGGCTGGTACCTGCGCAACGGCCCGAACCCACGTCAGGCGACCGAGCACTGGTTCACCGGCGACGGCATGATCCACGGCATCCGCATCGAGAACGGCGCGGCCAAGTGGTACCGCAACCGCTGGGTGCGCACCGACAGCTTCATCAAGGACTTCCCGCTGTACAACAAGGACGGCACCCGCAACCTGCGGTCAGCCGTCGCCAACACCCACGTCGTCAACCATGCGGGAAAGACCCTGGCGCTGGTGGAAAGCTCACTGCCGTACGAGATCACCAACGAGCTGGAAACGGTGGGCGCCTACGACTTCGGGGGAAAGCTCGTCGATTCGATGACGGCGCACCCCAAGATCTGCCCGACGACCGGCGAGCTGCATTTCTTCGGATACGGCAGCATCTTCGAGCCCTACGTCACCTATCACCGGGCCGACGCCGACGGTGAATTGACCGTCAACCAGCCGGTGGATGTCAAGGCGCACACCATGATGCACGACTTCGCGATGACATCGCGTCACGTCATCTTCATGGATCTTCCGGTGGTGTTCGACCTCGACATCGCCGTCAAGGGTGAAGGCGACATGCCCTACCGGTGGAGTGACGACTACGGCGCCCGCTTCGGCGTCATGCGCCGTGATGATCCGGCCGCCCCGATCCGCTGGTTCGACATCGACCCGTGCTACGTATTCCACGTGGCGAACGCCCACGAAGACGGCAATTCCATCGTGCTGCAGGCAGTTCGATATCCCGAGCTCTGGCGTAACAACGGCGGGTTCGATGTCGAAGGCATGCTGTGGGAGTGGCGGATCGACCTGGCGGCCGGCAGCGTCCGCGAACGCCAGCTCGACGACCTGGGGGTGGAGTTCCCGCGTATCGACGATCGCCTGGCCGGCCTGCCCGCCCGGTACTCGGTGTCCGTCGCGGACAATGCCTGGATCCGCCATGACCTGACCACCGGTGCCGGAGTGCGCCACGACCTCGGGTCCGGCGGACCCGGCGAAGCCGTCTTCATCCCCGGCGCGGGTCCGGCCGACGAGCGCAACGGGTGGTACCTCGGCTACGTCTACAACCCCGAGCGCGACGGCAGCGACCTGGTGATCCTCGATGCGTCGGACTTCGGCGGAAAACCCGTCGCCACCATCAAACTGCCGCAACGCGTTCCATATGGCTTCCACGGAAACTGGATCAGCGCCTAATGTGAGCCGGTGGCCGCGTTCGGGTTCGACACATTGGCGCTGGTCACGGTCATCGGCCTGACCGGACCGGCGTTGGCTGCCGTGCCGCGGTTGCGCATCCCGGTGATCATCGGTGAGCTGGTCGCGGGGATCGTGGTCGGTAGCACCGGATTCGGCATCGTCGATCACACCGACCCGACATTCACCCTGCTGGCCAACATCGGTTTCGCGTTGGTGATGTTCGTCGTCGGCACCCACGTCCCGGTGCGCGACACCACGCTGCGCACCGCGATCCCCAAGGCGCTGCTGCGGGCGGTCTTCGTGGGTGCGGTGGCCGCGGTGCTCGGCGTTGTGATCGCGCGTGCGTTCGGCTCCGGGCACGCGGCGCTGTACGCCGTGGTGATGGCCTCGTCTTCGGCAGCCCTGGCCCTGCCGGTGATCGACGGGTTGCGCCTGGAAGGGCCGCCCGTGCTGTCCGTGACCGCTCAGATCGCCATCGCCGACACCGCGTCGATCGTGTTGCTGCCGTTGGTGATCGACATCCAGCGGGCCCCACGCGCGGCCCTGGGGGCGCTGGCCATCGCGGGTTGCGCGGGCGTTCTGTTCGTCGTGTTGCGGGCCGGGTACGCGCGGGGCCTGCGCCGGCGCGTGCACCACTACTCGGCGAAACACAAGTTCGCGCTCGAGCTCCGGTTCAGCCTGATCTTCCTGTTCGGGCTGTCGGCGGTCGCGCTGACCACCCACGTCTCGATCATGCTCGCCGGTTTCGCGCTGGGCCTGGTGGTGTCGGCGATCGGTGAGCCCCGCCGGCTGGCCAGGCAGCTGTTCGGTATCACCGACGGGTTCTTCGGCCCATTGTTCTTCGTCTGGCTGGGCGCCTCGCTGCAGGTGCGCGAACTCGCCGACCATCCCGAATTCATCCTGCTCGGTGTGGCGTTGGGCCTCGGTGCGGTGCTCGCGCACGGCGCGGGCCGGTTGTTCGGCCAGCCGGTGACGCTCGCGGTGTTCTCCGCTGCCCAGCTCGGCGTCCCGGTCGCGGCCGCCACCCTGGGTACCGAGCAGCACCTGTTGGCGCCGGGTGAGCCCGCGGCCCTGATGCTCGGTGCGCTGCTCACCATCGCCACCACGTCGATCGCCGGGGCGTTGGCGGCGCGGCGGGCAGGTGCGCCGATCAAACCGCCCGATGTTCATTCGGACTGACCCCGTAGGACCGCTTGAACGCGCTGCTCAACGCGAACGGTGTGGAGTAGCCGACCTGCCGGGCCACGGCGGCGATCGTGGCCTCGCTGCCGCGCAGCAGGTCGGCCGCCAGCGCCAGGCGCCAGCCGGTGAGGAACGCGATCGGCGGTTCGCCGACCTGATCGGTGAACCGGCGGGCGAACGCCGCCCGCGAACACCCCACGGCTGCAGCAAGATTGGCCACGGTCCAGGGATGCGCCGGATTGTTGTAGATCAGTTTGAGGGCAGGCCCGACGACAGGGTCCTGTTCGGCCTGCCACCACGACGGTGCATTGCCGTCCCGGTCGAACCACATGCGCAGCACGCCGATCAGCAACAGGTCGAGCAGGCGGTCGAGGTAGGCCTCCTGGCCGGGTCCGTCGCGGCCCGCCTCGATGGACAGCAGGTCGATCAGCGGGGTGTCCCACTCGTCCGCCCGCAGCACCAGCACCGCCGGCAGGGCATCGAGCAGGCGGGCGCTGACCTCGCTGCGGCCCTCGTAGGCGCAGACGATCGACTCCGATGATCCGGTCGCGCTGTTGCCCCAGCTGCGAAGGCCCAGCGACATCTCGAATTGCAGATCTTCACCGGACAGGGTGGTGCAGCGTTGGCCGGGATTGATGACGACGCTCGGCGGCGTGGCCGGATCGTCTGCGAAGACATAGTTTTCGGTGCCGCGGGTCAGGGCGACGTCGCCCGCGCCCAACCGGAACGTGCCACTGCGATCAGCGACGATCACCGCGTCACCGCGGGTCTGACAGATCAGCGCCAAAGGTGCTTCGTCGCGGATGGCCAGCGACCAGGGCGGATCCATGCGCAACCGCAAGACGAACGCACCCCGCGCGCGTACCCCGTCGAGCAGTCCGACCAGGGCGTCCACGACCGTAGGGTAGCGGCTCAACCCGGCTTGCGCGCCTCGATCAGGTGCCGTGACGAGTGCGCGACGAACGAACCGTCGGCCTGGATCTGCCGGTGCAACGCGGAGAGTTGGTCCCGGTAGGCGCCAACGGTGAAGCCGGGCACTATCCAGATGACCTTGCGCAGGAAGTACACCACCGCGCCGATGTCGAAGAACTCCACCCGTAGCCGCTCGGCACGCAGGTCGACGATGTCGAGGCCGGCGGCCCGCGCCGCGGCGGCCTCGGTTTCGGGGTCGCGGGCCCTGCGAGCCTCCGGCTGTGGCCCGAGAAAATGCTCGGTCAGTTCGAAAACACTTGCCGGACCCACGTGTTGGGCCAGATACGTACCGCCCGGGGTCAATACGCGGACGATCTCGTCCCACCACACGGTGGCCGGATGCCGGCTGAGCACCAGATCGAATGCCGCGTCGGCGAACGGCAGCGGCGGCTCGTCGGGATCGGCGACCACGACGACGCCGCGGGGTCCCAGCAGCCGGGTGGCGCGGTCGAGATTGGGTGGCCAGGATTCGGTGGCCGCCATGGTCGGTGGGAACTCCGTCGCTCCGGCGAGCACCTCGCCGCCACCGGTCTGGACGTCCAGCGCTGAAGACACGTTCGCCAACCGCCGGCTCATCAGGCGCTGATAGCCCCACGACGGCCGGGCCTCGGTGGCCCGGCCCTCCAGCCAGGAGAAGTCCCAGCCGTCCACCGATGCAGCGTCGGCCTCGGCCACCAACTCGTCGAACGTCACCGCCCCACCATGGCAGTGCGAAGTCGGTGAGACAACCGAATATGTAATCGGGACTCTCGACTATGGAACGTCTTTCGGTGACGCCGTTGACTGAAGCCATGACCAACAGCCCCGTCGTCGTCCTCACCGCAGCCGCCGCCCTCGGCAGTGCCGCTGCCGGTGGAATCTTCTACGCGTTCTCCACTTTCGTGATGCGCGGCCTCGACCGCACCGGCCCGGCCGCTGCGATCACCGCCATGCGCGGCATGAACGCCGAAGCCAATTCCAACGCGCCGTTCCTGCTGTTCCTGCTCGGTTCGGCGCTGCTATCGGCGATCGTCGGCGTGATCGCGGTGGCCCAGATCGGCCGGCCGGGCAGTTGGTTCCTGCTGGTCGGCGCGATTTTCGGGGTCCTCGGCATGGTGGTCACGATGGCGTTCAACGTGCCGCTCAACAACCATCTCGACCAGATTGACCTGGCCGATGCGGCCGCCGAATGGCAGGCCTACTTCAGCACCTGGACGGCCTGGAACCATGTGCGCACCGCCTCGGGGTTCATCGGCGCCGTGCTGCTGCTGACCGGCCTGCGTTACCGCTGAGCCTGCCTGCGGAACGCGGCCGCCACGATCCCGGCCGCCGTCAGTGCCAGCACCGCCGCGATGACCGCCGTCGGCGCGATGCCGGAATCGAACGCCGTGCGGGCCGAATCCAGCAGGCGTTCCCCGATTTCCGCGGGAAGATCCGCGGCCACCGAGGTGGCACCGCCGATGCTCTCACCGGCGTCGGCGGCCTGCGCCGGGGTCAGCCCGGCCGGTACCTGGATGTTGTTGCGGTAGAACGCCGTGAAGATCGTGCCCAGTGTCGCGGTGCCCACCACCGCGCCCAGCTCGTACGCCGTCTCCGAGACAGCGGACGCCGCACCGGCTTTCGTCGCGGGCACCGACGCCACGATGGTGTCGTTGGACACCGTCTGTGAGACACCGACACCCAGCTCCAGCACCAGGAACGACGCGATCACCGCGGCCACCGACAGATCGTGACGGAAGGCCAGGATCAAGCCGAACCCGGCGGCGACGAACACCAGACCGAAGATCATCAGCTTGTCCGGCGCAAACCGTTTGGCGGCCTTGACCACCGCCAGACCGGCGATCATCGACACCACCGCACCCGGCAGCGTCACCAGACCGGCCGCCAGCGGCGACAGGCCGAGCACCAGCTGCAGATGCTGCGAGATGAAGAAGATGAACCCGATCAGGCCGACGATCGACAGGAAGTTCGCCAGGATCGACGCGCTGAACGGCGCGTAGGAGAACAGCCCCATGTCGAGCATCGGTGTGGCACTGCGGTTCTGCCGGCGCACGAACAGCACGCCGGAGGCGATGCCGATCGCGAACGCCGCGACGACGCCGGCCGAGAGACCGTCGTGGGCAGCGGTCTTGATCGCCCATACGAACGGCAGCATCGCGGTGAACGACAGCGTCACGCTCACCAGATCCAGCGGGCCCGGGTTCGGGTCACGCGATTCCGGCACCAGCCGGGGGCCCAGCACCAGCAGCGGCAGCAGGATCGGCACGGCCACCAGGAACACCGAACCCCAATGGAAATGCTGCAGCAGCGCGCCGCCGACGATCGGGCCCAGCGTCGAGCCGGCCGTGAAGCACGAGGCCCAGATAGCGATCGCGAGCCGGCGCGACGACGCCTCGGTGAAGATGTTGCGGATCAGCGACAGCGTCGACGGCATCAGCATCGCGCCGAACACGCCGAGCGCCGCGCGCGCGGCGACCAGATAGGCCGCGCTGGGCGCGAAAGCCGCGGCGGCCGAGACGACCGCGAAGCCCGTGGCGCCGATGAGCAACAGGCGGCGCCGGCCGAACCGGTCACCGAGCCCGCCCATGGCGACCAGCAGTGCGGCCAGCACAAGGGAGTAGACGTCGACGATCCACAGCTGAGTGGACGCCGCGGGACGGAAATCCTCGGCGATCGCCGGAAGGGCGAAGGCCAGGACAGTGTTGTCGATGGCGATCAGCAGTACCGGCAGCATCAGGACCGCGAGCGCCACCCAGGCGCGTTTCGGGGTCGGCGTCACAGCCGGGCTGCCGTCGAGGCAGGTGGACATTGGGTTTCTCCAAGCAAGTTTGGGTCAGCCGCGCGGGAGTTGGATGGTGCCCGCGGTCAGGCTGGTCATGATGGCGTCGACGATCTGGTGGCGCGGTGTGCGGTCCTGCTTGGCGGCTTCATAGCCGGCGTCGAGCAGTGCCCAGAACACTCGCCGGGCCCACCCTGGGGGGTATTCGGGCCTGTCGACCGAGGCGCGGTTGAGAACCTCGACGATCGCCTCATCGCCGGTGTCCAGGTAGGCCGCCAGCTCGCGATCGGCCAGGATCGTCGGCTCGCTGTAGACGAACAGGACGATCGGCCCCAGGTCGAGCTGGCATTCCACCACGCGACGCAGCGCCGCATCGACCGGCCCGTGCATCGGATCCGCGCGGTCGATCGCGGCGGTACTGAGCTCATGGACGTGCCGGGCCAGGGCGCGCAGCAGATCGGAGCGCTCCGGGTAGTACCGGTGCACGGTGCTGCGGCCGACGTCGGCGGCGGTCGCGATATCGCTGAGCGAGGCCGTCGGATTGTCGGCCAGGACCGTCATCGCGGCATCGAGAATCGCCTTGCGGGTGCGCTCACGCGGCCCGCTGTGCGTCGTTGCCGAACTGGTCATGGATCAAAATGTAGCACGGCTGGGCCAAAATGGGACAGTGATGTCCCACACGTCAGCTGGGCGGAGTGAAACCGCTGGTCGGAGGTGGTGGCGGATAGCTCGGATAGGGCGCCGGGTACACCGCCGCAGGCGCTTGCGGCATCAACCGGGCCAGCGCTCGACGGTGCCGCTCGGCCAGCACCGCGGCCAGCACATACTCGGCCGGTGCACCCGGTGGAGGCGGGGGTGAGATGCGCGAGACGACCTCGCCGAAGATCCGATGCGCCATCTCATGACGTATCCGCGGATCGAGCTGCCCCGACCGGGACAGGAACTGCCTGGCCAACTCGGCCTGCTCGGGACCCAGGCCCGACAGTTCCAGCGAGCCGGCCCACCACGCCAGCGCCGGCGGCATGACCGGCGGCGGATTCAGCTTGGGTCCGCGCTCACTGATCACCACCGTGCCGGCGAAGATGTCACCGAGCCGTTTGCCCTTGGCCGACACCAGGCTGCAGATCACCGCGGGCCCACCGGTGAGCATCCAGATCTCGACGAAGCCGGCCAGCCCACGAAACAGGGCCTGGCGGAAGCGTTCCGGGCCGCCGTCCTCGGATACCACCCGCAGCCCCAGCGCCATCTTGCCCAGCGACCGGCCCCGGGTCGCCGTCTCCATCACCACCGGATAACCCACCAGGGTCAGCACCGTGAAGATGATCAGGATCGCGGCCGACAAGGCCTCGTCGAACTGGGTCAGGGTGATCGACCACAACACCACCCCCACCACGTACCCGACCGCGATCACCACGATGTCGATCAGTGCGGCCAGGGTGCGCACCGGCAACTGGGCGATCGCCACGTCGAGGACGACGGCGTCCCCGGTCACCACCGGCGCGGGCTGCCAAACCATACCGACACACGCTACCGACTACGCTTTGCCAGGTGGATGTCGATGCGTTCGTCGTGGCCCATCGCCCCACCTGGGACCGGTTGGAGCAGTTGGTAAGACGACGCCGACGGTTGACCGGTGCCGAGGTCGACGAGCTCGTCGACCTCTATCAACGGGTCTCCACGCATCTGTCGATGGTGCGATCGGCCTCGCAGGATTCGGTACTGGTCGGGCGGTTGTCGGGGCTCGTGGCCCGGGCTCGCGCCGCGGTGACCGGTGCGCATGCCCCGCTGTGGCGTGAATTCGTCCGGTTCTGGACGGTGTCCTTCCCGGTGGTGGCCTACCGGTCCTGGCGCTGGTGGCTCGGATCGGCGGTGGCATTCTTCATCGTCGCCGTGGCAATGGCGCTGTGGATATCGGGCAACCCCGAGGTGCACGCCGCCATCGGAACCCCCAGCGAGATCGACGAATTGGTCAACCACGACTTCGAGTCGTATTACAGCGAGCACCCGGCCGCCTCATTTGCGTTGCAGGTCTGGGTGAACAACTCCTGGGTGGCCGCCCAGTGCATCGCCTTCGCGATCCTGCTCGGGCTGCCCATCCCGTACGTGTTGTTCCAGAACGCGGCGAACCTCGGCGTGAACGCCGGGCTGATGTTCAGCGCGGGTAAGGGGGACCTCTTCCTCGGCCTGATCACCCCGCACGGACTGCTCGAGCTGACCGCGGTGTTCCTGGCCGCGGCGGTGGGGATGCGGCTGGGCTGGACCGTGATCGCCCCCGGCGACCGGCCCCGCGGGCAGGTGCTGGCCGAACAGGGCCGGGCGGTGGTCGCGGCCGCCGCCGGACTGGCCGTCGTGCTGCTGGTGTCCGGTCTGATCGAGGCGCTGGTGACGCCGTCGCCGCTGCCCACGTGGATGCGGATCGGCATCGGCGTCGCCGCCGAACTGGCCTTCCTGGGCTACGTGTTCCATTTCGGGCGCAAGGCCGTGCGGGTGGGGGAGAGCGGCGACCTCGAGGACGCACCCGATGTAGTTCCCACTGCTTAGAGCTTGCCTGCCGCCTTCATCGCCAGGTAGTGGTCGGCCAGCGCCGGCGCCAGGTCTTCCGGCCGAGCGTCGACCACATCGACACCGTGCCCCCGCAACCGCGAGGCGATGGCCCGGCGGTCATTACGGGCCCGCTCGGCGGCGGCGGCGTCATAAACCTGTGCGGCATCGGAACGACCGGCGGCCAACTGGTCCACCCGTGGATCGGCGACCGCGGCCAGCAGCACCTGATGGCGCGCCGACAGTTGCGGCAGAACCGTCATCAATCCCTCATCGAGGGCCGAGGCATTCAGATCGGTCAGCAGCACCACCAGGGCCCGGCCCCGCACCCGGCGCAACACCGCCGAAACCATTGCGGTGGCATCGGATTCCACCAGCGCCGGCTGTATCGGTGCCATCGCCGCGACGAGTGAGGCCAGCAGTTCGGTGCGCGAGGCGCCCCACACCCCGGCGCGGGTGATGCGGTCGATGGCCAGGAAGTCGACGTGATCGCCGGCCCGCGAGGCCAGGGCCGCCAGCAGCAGCGCCGCATCCATCGACCAGTCCAGTCGCGGCCACCCGCCCGGATCCAGCGAGGTCGGGTCCACCCCGACCCGGCCGGCCGAGGTACGTCCGGTGTCGAGCACGATCACCACCCGCCGGTCGCGCTCCGGGCGCCAGGTACGCACCACCACGTCGGCGCGCCGTGCAGTGGCTCGCCAGTCGATGGAGCGGACATCGTCGCCGACCACATATTCACGCAGGGAGTCGAATTCGGTGCCCTGACCGCGGATCAACACCGGTATCGCACCGTCCAGCTGCCGCAGCCTGGCCAGCCGGGACGGCAGGTGCTTGCGGGACAGGAACGGCGGCAGGATGCGTACCTGCCCGGGCAGCCGCTGCGAACGTTGCCGCCCCGCCAACCCCAACGGGCCGATCGAGCGCACCGTGACCAGCTCGCTGCGTTGGTCACCGCGTCGCACCGGATGCAACCGGGTGGCCGGGGAAACCTGCTGTCCGGCAGCGATGTTCACCTGGTGCGAGCGTGGCTGCGCCGACGCGCTGGGCGGCCAGGCGTCGCGAATCGCGCCGCGCACCGGGCGGCGTCCGGTGTTGTGCACGCTGAGCACCGCGTCGACCGTCTGGCCCAGGCGTGCGGTGGACTCACCGCCGCGGGCCAGGCGCAGTCCGCCGATCCGGCCGGCCAGCGCCACATCGGCGGCCACGGCCACGGTCAGCAGCGTCCCCAGCACCGCGAAAGCCGTTGCCGGCCAGGGGGCCAACGCGATCGGCAGCACACAGACCAGGGCCACCAGACCGGCGCGGCCGGTGAGAACCATCAGCGCGGTACCGGAACGGCGGCCAGGATGCCGTCCAGCACTCCGTCGGCGGTGGCACCCTCCAGCTCGGCCTCCGGGCGCAGCGCCACCCGGTGGCGCAGCGTGGACCGCGCCATCGCCTTGACGTCGTCGGGGGTGACGTAGTTGCGGCCGGAGAGCCACGCCCAGGACCGTGACGTGCCCAGCAGTGCGGTCGCGCCACGCGGTGACACGCCGAGCTGCAGCGACGGGGAATGCCGGGTGGCCCCGACGATGTCGACGATGTACCCCAGCACCTCGTCGCCGGCCAGCACCTGCCGCACCGCATCCCGGGCGGCCGCCAGCTCAGCAGCCCCGGCCACCGGCTGTACGGCCGACAGGTCACGCGGGTCGAACCCCTGCGCGTGCCGGCCCAGGATGGCGATCTCCTGATCCCGCGGCGGCAGCGGCACCGTGAGCTTCAACAGAAAGCGGTCCAGCTGAGCCTCGGGCAGCTGGTAGGTGCCCTCGTACTCGATCGGGTTCTGGGTCGCAGCGACGATGAACGGGTCGGGCAGCGGACGCGGCAGGCCGTCGACGCTGACCTGACGCTCCTCCATGGCCTCCAGAAGTGCCGCTTGGGTTTTCGGCGGTGTCCGGTTGATCTCGTCGGCCAACAGCAGATTGGTGAACACCGGGCCGGAGCGGAACTCGAACTCGGCGGTGCGCGCGTCGTACACCAGCGAGCCCGTGACGTCGCCGGGCATCAGGTCCGGGGTGAACTGCACCCGCTTGAACTCCAGTTGCAGGGCCGCGGCCAGCGTGCGCACCAGCAGGGTCTTGGCCACACCGGGTACCCCCTCCAGCAGCACGTGCCCGCGGCACAGCAGCGCCACCACCAGGCCGCTGATCACGGCGTCCTGACCGACCACCACTTTGGCGATCTCGTTGCGCAGGGCCAGCAGCGCTTCACGGGCCTGGTCGGAGGTGGGTTGAGTCACGAGTGTGCGACCTGCCTTTCGATGTCGTCGAGTTGGTGTGCGAGGTGGACGAGTTCGGCGTCGGTGGCGGGGGGCGGACCGAACAGGATGTAGCCGGCCGAGTTCGCGGCGGTGCCGCAGCGCGCGGCGACAGCGGCCGCGACGGCCTGCGGTGGCGCTGCGGTGTTCAAGCCGAGTCTCGGCAACAGCCGGCCCAGCGCCGCGGTGCGCAACGCGTCGGCGGCCCGGTCGCGCGCCCGGCGGGAGCGGTACAACCGCCCACGGCCCTCGACGGTCTCCGAGGCGCGGACCACGACCGGCAGGGATTCGGCCACCAATGGGCCGAGGCGCCGGGCCTGAGCCACCGCGAGCAGCGCCACCACCAGACACAGCTGCAGGACGATCCACCGGACCTGCGGCGGCATCAGATCCGACAACTTGCCGTCACCGGTCGAACTGGCCTCGAAATGCTGTGGTGCATACCAGATCACCCGTGGCGCGGCGCCGGCCAGATTCATCGCCAAGGCGGCGTTGCCCTCTTTGAGCAGACGTGAGTTCGTCATGAAGTCGCCGGTCCCGACCACGGTCACGGTGCGCGGCCCGTCGTGGTAGCGAGCCAATGCGCCGTCGTAACAGAGGGTGACCGGGGTACTCCCGGCGGCGGCATAGGTATCGGTGGTGCCCAGCTGTGTCCGGCCGGCCCGATTCGCCTCGGGCAGCTCGCAATCCGGCTCGCCGCCGCCGAACTCCGTGGGCGTGTCGAGCCGGACCTGCGGGGCCAGCTTCTCCCTGGTGAGCCCTGAGGGCGCCACGAGCAGCAGGTCGCCGGGGGCATCGGTCAGCCGGGCCACGGTTTCTTGGCTGGCCAGGAACATGGTCTGCGCCACCACAAGCAGGGTGCCGGGGCGCGCGGCCCGCTGTGCCTCGTCGGCGGTGTCGGCGATGACCACCTCGACACCGTGGTCGCGCAGCAGGCTGACCAACGCGTGCGTCCCGTCCGGCGAAGTCGACTCGGGATCCATCACCCCACCCGGGCGTGGGGCGGTCAGGTAGACCGTCGCGACCGCCAGCACGACGATGACGACGAATGCCAGCAGCACCCAGCGGGCCGTGCGAAGACGCTCTCTCATGCGGGGACCACTTCGTCGAGCGCTGCGATCGCCCGGTAGGCCGATTCGGTGCCCGGCTGCTCACCGTACGTGACGTCGTTGAATGTGGTTGCCGCGCTGAATAGTTCGGCCGACAGGCTGGGCAGTGCTGCCGCGGCGTCGCGGGCGAGTTCGGTCGCGGTACGCCCGGGGACGGCGTCGAGCACGCCGGTTTCCTCAAGGCGGCGGGCCAGCGCGCGGACCCGATGCCGGATTGCCGCCGACCAATCGCCTTGTGCGGCATATTGTTCAGCGATCGACCGGTGCTGTGCGGCGCTGAGCTCCTGGCTGCCGAACAGGGCCTGGTCCGCGGTACGGGAGGTCCGCATCGTGCGACGCGCGATCCGCACCGCCACCACAACGGCCACCACGATGAGGATCACCAGCACCGAGATGGTGAACCAGCCACCGGGAATCGTGGAACCCGCGGCGGTGATCCGGTACAGCAGATCTTTGAGCCACTCGCCGATCTGATCGATCGGTGACGCCCGAGGGTAGATCGGCTTGGTCAGTTCGTTCTGCGCAGCGTCGTGCGCCGCGTCCCGGTCGATGTCGATGCTCGTCACCTCAGATGGTCCGGGGCAGCCATAGTTGGTCGGCGGTCTCGACCGGTGCACCCGCACCCGTCGCCAGCATCAGATCGAACGCCTCGGCCCGGAACCGGCGATCGGCATACAGCAGCACCACCACGCCCGCGCTGAACGGTGCGGTGACGATCTGCCCGATCGCGGCACCGACGGTGCTCAGGATCAGCGCCGGCATCGTGGGGCCGTCGGCGACCATCGTCATGATCTCCCCGGCCACGTTGAACGGCGCACCCACTCCCCAGCCGATCACCGCGGCCACGATCGTGGCCAGCACCCAGATGCCGAACACACGCCAGAAATCCTTGTTCACCAACGTGAATGAGCGCCTGACCGCCGCGACGATGCCGAGGTGCTCCAACACGATCACCGCGGGGGCGAACAACAGAACCGTCGACACGTAGAGCACGCCGAGCAGCGCCAGCGGCACCAACAGCGCGCCGACCGCGAACGCGGCCAGGCCGCCGCCGAGGGCGCTCGCACCGACGATGACGATGGCGACGCCGCCGGCAACGACGGCCAACGCCATGGCCTGTAACGCGGTCAGCCCGATCAGCGCGGGTAACCGGCCGCGCAGCCGCTGCCAGGCCTCACCGACCGTGATGCTTCCACCGAACACCGAGCGGCCGATCACCACCGTGAGCATGCCGCTGAGCAGAAGTGAGGCCAGCGTGGTGACCACGATGCCGGTGAACGCACCACCGGCGAACGCCGCGATCGCCCCGGCGGACGGCGCCTCGCCCTGCAGCGTGGAGTCGAATTCGCCGAGCGCGGACAACGGCCCGACTTGCAGTGCGAGCGTGATGATCTGCGAGGCGAGCACGACCACGGTGGCAAGCCCCAGCGTCGCTTTCGGGTTGGTGCGGACGTAGGCGACCGCGCCGTTGAAGATGTCGGTCAGGCTCAACGGACGAAGCGGGATGACGCTCCCGAGATAAGGCCGACCGCTCGTCATCCCTTCACCGTAGTTCCCGTCAGCAACTACGGTGTGGGCATGCCGACCGAGATCATCGTGCGCGGGTCGTTCTCCGCCTTTCAGCCGCCCGAACGTGCGACGGTCCACGCCACCCTCGGCTACGAAGGCCCGGCCATCGAGCCGGTGTACCAGCGGGTGGTCCGCGACATGGACGCGGTGAAATCCTCGATCACACCGCTACACAACCCCGATGGCGGCCCGGTCACCTGGTGGTCCACCGGCCAGGTGCGTACTTGGGCCGACCGACCCTGGAACAACGAGGGCAAGCAGCTGCCGCTGGTGCACCATGCCAGCGTCGACATCAAGGTCAAATTCAGCGATTTCACCGCGCTGTCGCGGTGGGTCGGCGGCCACGTCACCGAGACCGGCGGGTTCGCGTTGTCGCGGATCGAATGGGCGCTGACCGCGGAACATCGCGACGAACTCGTCGTCGAGGTGCACACCGCCGCCGTGCGGGACGCCGTCACCCGGGCCCAGCGTTATTCCGACGCACTGGGCCTCGGGCCGGTCCGGCCGGTGGTGATCGGCGATGCCGGCATGGTGAGCCGGCCGCCCGAGGACTCGTCGGCCCCGAGGGCCCTGCGGGCGATGGCCACCACCCGCGGTGGTGGTGCGCCAGAACTGGACTTTTCACCCGCCGATATCGAGGTCGCGATATCGGTCGATGCGAAATTCGTGGCGGGCGAGGGCTAGTCGCAGCGTAGGTTGACGCTATGGCCGAGCTCAAGGACAAGCTGCGCGCGGATCTGACCAGCGCGATGAAGTCGCAGGACAAGTTGCGCACCGCAACCCTGCGGATGGTGTTGGCCGCGATCGGAAGCGAGGAGGTCTCGGGCAAGCAGGCTCGCCAGCTGTCCGATGCCGAGGTGATCGCGGTGCTGGCCCGCGAATCGAAGAAGCGCGGCGAGGCGGCCGAGATCTATACCCAGAACGGCCGCGGCGAACTGGCGGCCAACGAGCACGCCGAGGCCCGCGTCATCGACGAGTACCTGCCCACCCCGCTGACCGACGCCGAACTCGCTGACGTCGCCGACACCGCAATCGCACAGGTCGCCGAGCAGATCGGGGAGCGCCCCGGCATGCGTCAGATGGGCCAGGTGATGAAGGCCGCCACGGCAATTGCGGCGGGCAAGGCCGACGGTGCGCGGCTTTCCTCGGCGGTCAAGGCGCGGCTGTAGCGCGGCTCAGACAGGGATGCGCCAGAGCGCTTCCTGGCTGACGCTGGCGATCAGCGTGCCCGCAGCGTCGTAGAGCGAGCCGCGAGCCAGCCCACGGGAATCGTTGTGGTTCGCCGACTCCAACTCGTAACGGTGCCAGCCGCGGGGCACGAACGGGCGATGGAACCAGATCGAGTGGTCGAGGCTGGCGGCGAAGCCGAGATCGGACCGCAGCGGGACCGACGGCGGAAGCGCCGAGGGGACCGGTCCGAGGTCGGACAGAAACGTCAGGGTGCAGGCCCGGATCACCGGATCGTCCTCGATCTCGTGCTGTGTGCGGATCCAGAACGGCGAGATCGCGAACTCGGAGTGGTCGGTGGGCATGGTGCGCAGGTCGAACTTGTCACCGAAATCCATGACATCGTGCTTCGGGCTGGCCGCGTCGAACTCCAGGGCCGGCGGAGTCTCGGGGGACCAGTCCAGACCCGGCTCGGGCTGATGGAACGAGGCCATCATCTCCAGGATGACCTTGCCGTCCTGGCTGGCGGTGACGTGCCGGGTGGCGAACGCGCGCCCGTCGCGGGTGCGGTCGACGTGGAATTCGACGTCGGCGTTGTAGCTGCCGCCGCGGACGAAGTAGGCGTGCAGCGACTGCGGCAGCTTGCCGTCGTCCACGGTGGCCCCGGCCACTGCCAGCGACTGCGCCGCGATCAGGCCGCCGAACAGCCGCTCGGTCGCCCCTCTGCGTGGTTCGCGAATGCAGAAGTCATCGCCGTGACGGTCGAACTGCAACAGTTGGGCGATCCAGCTCAGCGCGGCCATCGGCCGAGGCTATCAACTGCTTGGTTGGGGCTTCGCTCACACCTGCTTGGCGAAATAACGCCCGCCGTCGGAGGCCAGTCGTCCGAACGCCGCCTTGACCACCGGCGCCAGCCCCTTGAACGGCAGCGCGAACAGCGGCTTCGGCTCGATCGCGACGATCCAGGTGAACTGCGTCTGTCCGTCGCCCGTGGGTTCGACCAGGTAGTCCTCGGCGAACCGGCGCAACGACGGAATGTTGGCGTGATCAACGGTGAACGAGTAGCGGCGGCCCTCCTCCCAGCGGAAGAACGTCTCATGCACCCGGACCACCCCGGGTGCCAGCGTCACTTCACGGGAGCTGCCGACACCGAACGGCCGCGGCGTCAACCAGTTCACCTTGGTGACCGACGGACCCCACGCGGCCAGGGACTCATCGGATACCAGCGACTCCCACACCTTTTCGGGCGGTGCGGCGAACCGCTTGTGATAGGCGAAGATGTGCGGCGCCGTCGTGAAGAAATCGGGATCGGCGGGTTCCAGCGTGAACCGGGGCATGGTGCCAGCATGCCGCAGAACGGCACTGCGGGATACTGGGTCGCAAGCCCATTTCCGGAGGGGAGAAATATGACGGCGGCGCTCGGCGGCCGCTACGAGCTACGCGGCGTGCTCGGCCGCGGCGGCATGGCCGAGGTGCACGATGGCTGGGACACCAGGCTGTCGCGTCCAGTCGCGGTCAAACTGCTCTATCCGGCCCTGGCCGCCGACGAGGTGACGCGTCGGCGGTTCGAGAACGAGGCGCGGGCCGCCGCCGCGCTGAACCACCCGAACATCGTCGCGGTCCACGACAGCGGTGAAGACCGCGGGACGCCGTACATCGTGATGGAGCGGCTGCCCGGGCCCACCCTGGCCGAGGAGATCGCGGCCGGACCGCTGTCCGCTGACCGCGTGCGCTGGGTGCTGGCCGACCTGCTCGGTGCGCTGACCGCAGCACACGAGGCAGGAATCCTGCACCGCGACATCAAACCCGGCAACGTCCTGATCACCGCGTCCGGTACCGCCAAGCTCGCCGACTTCGGAATCGCCAAGACCGACGGGGCCGCCCACACCCGAGTCGGGATGGTCTTCGGCACCGCGAATTACCTGAGCCCACAACGGATTACCGGCCGGCCGGCGTCGCCGTCGGATGATCTGTACGCCCTCGGCGTGCTCGGATATGAGGCATTGACCAGGCGGCTTCCGTTCGAACGCGACAACCCCGTGGCCACCATGCGGGCGGTTCTGGAGGAGCCGCTGGTGCCGATCGGGGTGCTGCGTCCGGACGTCGATCCGGTTCTGATCTGCGTGCTGGAACGCGCGATGGCGCGGGATCCGGCCTACCGCTTCGCCGATGCCGCCGAGATGCGCGCTGCCCTGCAGGCTGCGCCACCGGCGCGGCCCGCGACCCTGCTGCTGCCGACTCCACCCCCGCCGCCCGCGCCCCGTCGCTCCCGCGTCCGGATGGCCCTGCTGACCGCAGGCCTTCTGGCCGGTGTCTTCCTCGCGGCCATCTTGTTGATCTCGGACCCTCCGCCGCAGCGTGCGCCCGTCACGCCGGTGACCACGTCTGTTGAGCCGACCGTGCCGGCCGCGACGAGCATCCCGACGTTCACGCCGACCGTGCCCGAGGACCAGTGGGATCAGGGCAACAACGGGAACGGCAATGGCAACGGCAACGGCCATGGGAATGGCAAGGGCCACGGCAAGAAGGGCCACGGATAAAAGCAAGGCCCAGACCGGATTTCTCTGGTCTGGGCCTTGCTTGCACTGTCGGGGTGGCGGGATTCGAACCCACGACCTCTTCGTCCCGAACGAAGCGCGCTACCAAGCTGCGCCACACCCCGCGTGAAGCTTCGACAGCCTATCGCACCGGGTACCTCGAAAGCCAAACGGCCACCTCTGCGCCGATTTCTACCTCTGGGTTGTGGCGCGGCGCGGATCACAGCCCAGGCGTAGAAAACGGCGGGCAACGGGAAGGAATGCGTGGGTGGGTGGCGTTATACAACTCATGACTGTCCTGGGCGCCTCCGTCTACCTAGGGTTCTTCGCCCTGGCGGCGTTGTGGCTGTTCCTGACGGCCGAGACGGATCAGGACCAGCTGCCCGAGCGCTCGAACTCCGAGAGCACCGCCGCGGACTCCGAGGTGTCCAGCCCCTGGGCGCTGAGCCAGTCCGCATCGAAGTAGGTATCCGCGTAGCGGTCACCGCTGTCGGCCAGCAGGGTCACCACCGACCCGCTGCGGCCGTGCGCGATCATCTCGGCCAGCAGCTGGAACGCGCCCCACAGGTTGGTCCCGGTCGACGGACCGACCCGGCGTCCCAGCACGCGGCTCGCGTGATGGGCCGCTGCCACCGACCCGCCGTCGGGGACGGCAATCATCTGATCGACCACACCCGGCAGGAACGACGGCTCGACCCGCGGCCTGCCGATGCCCTCGATACGTGAGGACGCGCCCGTGACGACGTCATCGCGGCCCTGCGAGAAGCCGGGGAAGAACGCCGAATTCTCCGGGTCGACGACACACAACTGTGTGGCATGTCTGCGGTAGCGGATGTAGCGGCCGATCGTCGCGCTGGTGCCGCCGGTGCCTGCCCCCACCACGATCCACTCCGGGACCGGATGCGGCTCCAGGCGCATCTGCTCATAGATCGACTCGGCGATGTTGTTGTTGCCGCGCCAGTCGGTGGCCCGCTCGGCATTGGTGAACTGGTCCAGATAGTGCCCGCCGGTCTCCTCGGCCAACCGGTGCGCCTCGGCATACACCTGCGACGACTCGGCGACGAAATGGCAACGGCCGCCCTGGGCTTCGATCAGCGCGATCTTCGAACCGCTCGTCGAGGCCGGCACCACGGCGATGAACGGCAGACCGAGCAGCGCTGCGAAGTACGCCTCGGACACCGCCGTCGACCCCGAGGACGCCTCGATGATCGTGGTGCCCTCACCGATCCAGCCGTTGCACAACCCGTACAGGAACAGGGAACGGGCCAGCCGGTGCTTGAGGCTGCCGGTGATGTGGGTGGACTCGTCCTTGAGGTACAGCGCGACGTCCACTTCCTCGCGCCATCTGGTGGGCAGCGGATACCGCAACAGGTGGGTGTCGGCGCTGCGCTTGGAATCGGCCTCGATCAGCCGCACCGCGTTGTCGACCCACCGGCGTGGCCGGGGCCGCGACGCGGTACAGCCCGCTTCGCTCAACGGGCCGAGACGGTCGGGCTGGATTGCCCGGCCCTGATCCCGACGTGCCCGCCACCGGTCGGCGCTGCGACCAGCGTCAGCAGCGTGGCCTCCGGGCGGCAGCAGAACCGCACGGGCGCGAACGGCGACGTGCCGATGCCCGCCGACACATGCAGCTGCATGTGCGATCCCCACTTCGAGGCGCCCTTGGCCCGGGACCGGTCCAGCTCGCAGTTGGTCACGATGGCCCCGTAGAACGGCAGGCACAGCTGCCCGCCGTGGGTGTGCCCGGCCAGCACCAGCTGATAGCCGTCGGCGGCGAAGCGGTCCAGCACCCGCGGTTCGGGGGAGTGGGTGAGACCCAACGTCAGATTCGCCGCACCGTTGGCCCGGCCGGCGATGGTGTCGTAGCGGTCGCGCTTGAGATGAGGATCGTCGACGCCGGCCACCGAGATGTGCAGCCCGGCCACCTCGACGTCGCGACGGATGTGGGTCATGTCGAGCCAGCCGCGCTCGGTGAACGCCGCGCGCAGGTCCTGCCACGGCAGCGGCTCACCGTGCGTCCGGTGCTGCGGATTGGTGACGTAGTTCAGCGGGTTCTTCAGCCGCGGTGCGAAATAGTCGTTGCTGCCGAACACGAACAGGCCGGGCGCCGACAGCAGGTCGGTCAATGACTGGACCACGGCAGGCACGGCCTTCGGGTGGGCCAGGTTGTCGCCGGTGTTCACCACCAGATCGGGCTCGAGGCGCGCGAGATCACGCAGCCAGGCCTGCTTGCGACGCTGGTTGGGACGCATATGCAGATCGGAAAGGTGCAGCACCCGCAGGGGTGAGGAGCCCGGCGCCAGTACCGGCATGGTCGCTTCCCGCAGTACGAACGCATTGCGCTCGATGAGGGACGCGTAGCCGATTCCGGCAACCAGCGAACCGGCGGTGACGGCAGCTGCCTTCTTCACTGACATGCAGGCAAGCCTACTGCGAACCGCTCATCACGGGGGCGGTGGAGGCCCGAGCACCGGAACGGTGATCGGCGGCAGACCCGGGATTTCGACCACTGTCTGGCCGATCTCGGGCGGCGGACCACCTGGCATCGGGAACGGGAACTCGGGCGGCGGCGGGGCCGGCGGGATGCCGTTGCTGATCTGGATGGTGATGATCGAGCCGGGAATCGTCTGCCCGCTGGGAGCGGTCCCGACCACGGTGCCGGCGCGCGAGCTGCTGTTGACCGAGGCGGAACCGTCGGCCACCTGGAATCCGGACTCCTTGAGCCGCAGGCGCGCGGCCGTCTCATCCAGTCCGGTCACGGTCGGCACCACCGAACCCGGCCCGCCGTCGACGTAGCGCGGGTCGGTCGGCGGCAGGGCGACCGGGCCGAAGTTGTTGGCGATCGGCTTCAGCGCCGTGAACCACGTACGGGCCGGCTCGTTACCGCCGAACAGATTGCCGTCGCCGCACTGGCGCAGCGGGAATGAGCACAGCTCGCCGGGGGTGGTGGAGTCGTCATAGATGTAGTTGGCCGCGGCGTACTGGTTGGTGAAGCCCAGGAAGCCCGACGAGCGGTGCGCCTCGGTGGTGCCGGTCTTGCCCGACATGGGCAGGTCCCAGCCCACCGAACCGGCCGAACCGGAGGCGGTACCGCCGGCCTGGTCGTCCTTGCTCATGGCATTGGCCAGGGTGTTGGCCAGGCCCTCGGGCACTGCCTGATCGCACGTCTCGGTGGTCACCGACACCTCATTGCCGCGCCGGTCGAGTACCTGGGCGATCGGGTTGGGCGGGCACCAGGTCCCGCCCGAGGCCAACGTGGCCGCCACATTCGACAACTCGAGTGCGTTGACCTCGATGGGGCCCAGGGTGAACGAGCCGATGTTCTGGCGTTTGACGAAGTCGGCGAGGCTCTCGTTGCTCTCCGGGTCGTAGTCGCGGGCGGTGCCGGGCAACGCGTAGGACCGCAGCCCCAGCTTGACCGCCATGTCGACCGACCGCTGCACGCCGATCTGCGAGATGAGCTTGGCGAATGCGGTGTTCGGCGAGGTGGCCAGGGCATCGGTGACGCTCATCGAGCCTCGGTAGCCGCCGGCGTTCTTCACACACCAGGTTTCCTTCGGGCATCCCGGGGTGTCGCTACTGCCCAGCCCCTTGGCCTGAAAGAACGGAGGCACCTGCAGCTGAGTGTTGATGCCCATTCCCATGTCCATGGCTGCGGCCGTGGTGAAGATCTTGAAGATCGACCCGGCGCCGTCGCCGACGAGTGAGAACGGCTGCGGCTGCATGGTCTCGCCGGCGTCGGTGTTCAGGCCGTACGTGCGATTGCTGCCCATCGCCAGGACCGGATGAGATTCCTTACCGGGCTTGATCACGCTCATGACGCTGGCGACGCCGGGGGTATCCGGCCGGGCGATGCTGTCGATCGCCGACTTCACCGTGCCCTGCACGTCCGGGTCCAGCGTGGTCTTGATCAGATAACCGCCCTTGGCGACCTGCTCCTTGGACAGCCCGGCGCGGGCCAGATACTCCAGCGCGTAATCGCAGAAGAACGCCCGGTCACCGGCGGCGATGCAGCCGCGCGGGAGCTCGTTGGGCTGCGGCAGGATGCCCAGCGGCTGCTGCTTGGCGGCCCGCAGCGCCTCGGCTTCCTGAGGGATGTTGTCGATCATGGTGTCCAGCACCAGGTTCCGCCGAGCCAGGGCACCGTCCGGGTTGGTGTAGGGATTGAGCGCGCTGGTGGACTGCACCATGCCGGCGAGCAGGGCGGCCTGCTGCCAATTCAGCTCCGAGGCATTGACACCGAAATAGGTCTGGGCGGCGTCCTGAACGCCGAACGCGCCGCTACCGAACGAGACCAGGTTGAGATAGCGGGTCAGGATCTCGGGCTTGGTGAACGTCTTGTCCAGCGTGAGCGCCATCCGGATCTCGCGCAGTTTGCGGGCCGGAGTGGTCTCGATCGCGGCGCGGCGCTCGGCATCGGTCTGGGCGACGACGAGAAGTTGGTAGTTCTTCACGTACTGCTGCTCGATCGTCGAACCGCCGCGGGTGTCCATGTCGCCGCTCATATATCCGGTCAGGCCGGTCAGCGTGCCCTGCCAGTCCACGCCGTTGTGTTCGGCGAACCGCTTGTCCTCGATCGAGACCAGGGCGAGCTTCATGGTGTTGGCGATCTGGTCGGTGGGCACCTCGAAGCGGCGCTGTGAATACAGCCAGGCGATCGTGTTGCCCTTGGCGTCGACCATCGTCGAGACCTGCGGAACCTCGCCGTCCACCAGGGCGGCCGAGCCGTTGGCCACCACATCGGAGGCCCGGTTGGACATCAGGCCGAATCCACCCACGAGGGGGAACATGAACGTGGCCACCAACACGCTGGCCAACAGGCAGCACCAGGCGAGTTTGATGATGGTGACCGCTTGGGGTGGCTGCGCGGGCGGTCGTGTCGGCTGCTCCGGCATGGGTACAGAGTAACTATCTCGCTGAGGCGGCCTTCTCGCGAGCGGGGCCACCGTCATATCCCGCTTGCCTGCAGAAACACCTCAGAGGGCCACGACTCCGGCTAGACGGCACGGCCGTCCCAAAAAAGTGGGTCGCAAACTGTTGCGTTAATACCCTCTGACCACCTAGCTTGGACACACAGTGCGATCCAGGTTACACGGGCTGGCGCAATGTGGTGTAGATCGCAGAGGCGCTCTACACCGGGAGGTTCAAGGCCCGCCGTCTGGGGAGATGGCTGGAACGAAGGGATCGCTGGTGTCAGGTACACGAACTGTCGCAGACAAGATGAACGCTTCCGCCCCAGCCGCCAACCTGGTTCACCGAGGCGAGGGGGAAGCCCGGATCGCCTGGGTTTCCCAGGCGAGATGCCGCCAGGCCGATCCGGACGAGTTGTTCGTTCGCGGTGCAGCTCAGCGCAAGGCCGCGGTGATCTGCAGGCACTGCCCCGTGATCCTCGAATGCGGTGCAGATGCACTGGACAACCGCGTGGAATTCGGAGTTTGGGGCGGTATGACAGAACGTCAGCGTCGTGCCCTGCTCAAGCAGCATCCCGAAGTCATCTCCTGGTCCGAGTTCTTCGCCGCCCAGCGCAAGCACCACCGCAGCGCGGTCTAGCCTCCGTGTCCTTACGCGGGCTCACTCGGCCCGCGCGCCAAAATGCAGCCGACGGTAGTGTTTTCGGTTGTGGCACATGGTAATCAGCAGCAGTGAGTGAGCCTGCCAGCGTTCTTCCGTTGTCGGCGATGGTTTCTGGTGCCGCCGGCATGCTGATACCGCTGCCTGCGGCGGAAACCGGCGACGATCCGTTGTTGAGCGACGTCGCCCTGCATGAGCCCGGCACCCCGGCGGACTACAGCGGCACCATCGTGTTCGTCAGCACTCGCGTCGAGGACCGCTTCGCGCTCGGGTCGTTGCTCGATGAGGTGGGAACCGCTGCGGCCGTTGTGCTTCCACCCGACGCGACAACCGACGTGTCGATGTTGCCCAGCCACTCCACCAGACTGTTCCGGCGTTCACCATGGGTGGGCTGGAGCGAGCTGTTCCGGGTCCTGGTCCGGCTGCTCGGTGCGGGCCGCATCGTCAGCCCGGCCCCGCAGGTGGACAACTTGCAGGCTCTGGCCCGGTGGATCAGCAGCCAGACCGGCGCTCCGGTGACGATCGAGGACCTGGATTCCAGAGTCCTGGCGTATGCCGTCGTCGGGCCGGGTGTCGACCCGATCCGGAACCAGACGATCCTGGGTGGTGCGGTACCCGCCTGGCGGGTCGAGCGGCTGATGTCCACCGGATTCCTGCCCGCGGTCTGGCGATCCGATGACGTGGTCGTGCGCAATGCCGAGGATGACGACCCGGCCCGCATGGTGGTCGCGATGAAATCCGGCACCGAAACGCTCGGCACGATCTGGGCGGCGTTGGACGACGACACCGATCGCGAAGAACTACGGCAGCTGCTGCTGCAGGTGCGTCAGACCGCCGCGGCGATGATGCTGCGAGAAGTCCACCGCGACCAATACGAACGCCGACTCCAGGAGTCGGCTCTGGTCGACCTGCTATCGCGCGGGGTGGACCCCGGAGTCCCGGCGGCGTTGCTCGGGCTGCAACCGGACAGCAGACACACCGTGGTCGCGCTGGGGTCCGATACTCCCGCGTCGCGCTCCCTGATGTTCCATGTTCAGGCCCTGCGGGCCGGCGCCCGGACAGCGCGGGTCGGGGACGATCTGTTCGTCGTGCTGCCGGTGCTGGACGACGAGTCCGCCGAGGCGGATCTGGCCGACAGCCTGTCGAGGCATTTGACCCGGGTTTCGGCTGCCCACGCCGGCCCGGTCGCGGTCGGTCCCGTCGTCGACGCCATCGCCTACTTGCGGAATTCCGCAATCGTCGCCCGTCAGGTCCTCGACGCAGCCGCACTCAGCGTCGCGCAACAGCCGCGCGACCAGCGGCCTGTGCTCACCGCTGCCGACGTGCAGGACGCGCTGACCCTGGTTCGGGCGGCCGATCTGCTCGATCCGATGACCGACACGATCACCGAACCGCTGTCTGCCCTGCGCCGGCACGACACCGACCACGGCACCGCGTTCATCGACACCGTCGCGGCCGTGCTCGACCACCCGGGCAATCTGAGCGGGGCGGCCCGGGACCTGGGCATCCACGCCAATTCGCTGCGGTACCGACTGGACCGGATCCGCGTGGTCTCCGGTATCGACCTGCACTCGGCGGCAGCCCGCCTCCGCACGTCCCTGGGGCTGCTGGTGTGGGAACGACGCGGTGAGGTCCGCGCCGCCCGCCCGCCCGTCGACATCGACAAAAATCGCGGATCCGGTTAGTGCAGTTCGGAGATACCGCCATCAGGGTCTCGGGGGCTTCCTCCGAATCCGACGAAGATCCGCGCGGAATTCCTCAGCCCGCATGGCTCTCCCCACCATGGGCTGTATTCATAGGGTTTATCTGTGATTGATGCACCACTGCGTACCGGGCAACCACTGCCGGATCCGGACACGCTCCTGCACCGGCGCGGCGAAATCGTGGCCGGTGTGGTTCGGCAGGGATTCATCGGCGACCTGCACCCGATGTGCGGAGTCATCGACCTGGACACCCTCGCTGAACTGATGCGGTCGCTGACCGAGGCCTACCCGTCGAGCATGCCGGCACTGCACACCATCGCGGCCAAGGCCATCACCCTGCGCCCGGTGCTCGCGCGGTTCGCCCAGGCGGGATTCGGATGCGAGGTGGCCAGCCCCGGTGAGCTCGAGCTGGCGCTGGCCGCGGGCTTCCCGGCAGAACGCATCGTGTTCGACTCTCCGGCCAAGACCACGACGGAGATAGAGCGGGCGCTCGCGCTGGGGGTGTCGTTCAACATCGACAACTTCGAGGAGCTGACGCGGGTCGATCAGACGATCGCCCGGGCGGCTGGGCATCGGTCGGTGATCGGGATGAGGCTGAATCCCCAGACCGGCGCCGGCACCATCGGCGCCATGAGCACGGCCACCACCACCTCCAAGTTCGGGATCGGGCTGGCCGACCATCGCGACGAAATCGTCGACGCCTTCGCGGACCGGCCGTGGTTGACCCAGCTGCACGTGCACAGTGGATCGCAGGGGATGAGCCTCGCGCACGCCGCCGAGGGCGTACGGCTGGTGGCCGAGCTCGCCGCCGAGATCACCGCGCGGGTCGGCTTCCGGCAGATTCAGCGGATCGACATCGGCGGAGGATTGCCGGTCAACTTCGAATCCGACGACATCACACCAAGTTTCGCCGATCACCGCGCCGCGTTGGAGGCTGCGGTACCGCAACTGTTCGACGGCACGTACGCCTTGGTGACCGAGTTCGGACGGGCGCTGACGGCCAAGGCCGGCACCATCGTCGCCCGGGTCGAGTACACGAAAGTCACCGGCGGCCGGCCGATCGCCATCACCCACGCCGGTGTGCAGGTGGCCACCCGTACGATCTTCGCGCCCGAGGCGTGGCCGTTGCGGGTCGAGATCTACGACCGGCAGGGGCGGCGCCGCGACGACGGTATGCGGGTACAGGATGTGGCCGGGCCCGCCTGCTTCTCCGGTGACATGATGGCCGTCGGCCGCGAATTGCCGTTCATTCGCGGGGGAGACCTGGTGGCTGTTCCGGATACCGGCGGCTACTACTTCTCCACTCACTTCTCGTACAACGCGCTGCCCCGACCCGCGGTGTACACCGTGGGGACCGACGCCGAGGGCGACCGACGCTGGTCGCTTGCCCGTCGGGCCCAGACGATCGAACAGATCGTCACCGAGGCCGGAGAACCGTCTCTTGTGCCGCGGCCTCTGCTCCCGTCCGCCTGACCCTCCGACTGATTGCGACCGCCCACATGCTCGAATCGACATCCCAGTCGTCCTCTACCGACGAACCCCGCTCCGGCCTGGCCAGGTCGCTGAAAACGCGACACATGACGATGATCGCGATCGGCGGTGCCATCGGAGCCGGGCTGTTCGTCGGTAGCGGTGCGGTCATCAAGACCGCCGGCCCCGCCGCGATCCTGTCCTACGTTCTGGCCGGCGCGCTGGTGTTGTGCACCCTGCGCATGCTGGGCGAGATGGTGGTCGCAAAGCCGCGGACCGGTGCGTTCGCCGACTACGCCCGGATGGGCATCGGGCCCTGGGCGGGCTTCACCCTCGGCTGGTTGTACTGGTACTACTACGTGATCATCATCGCGGTGGAAGCCGTTGCCGGGGCGAAGATCCTGTCCGTCTGGGTCGGTTTGCCGCTGTGGATCATGGCCATGCTGTTGATGGCCGTGATGACCGTGACCAACCTGATCTCGGTGCGGTGGTTCGGTGAATTCGAGTTCTGGTTCTCCGGCATCAAGGTCGCCGCCATCGTGTCCTTCATCGTGCTGGGCTTGCTGTGGGTCCTGGGGTTGTGGCCGGGCGATACCAGCGGACTGAGCAATCTGGTGTCCCACGGCGGCTTCGCGCCCAACGGCGTCGGGGCGATCCTGGGCGCCGTGGTGGTGGTGATCTTCGCCTTCGGTGGAGCCGAAATCGTCACCATCGCAGCCGCGGAGAGCGCCGAGCCGGCGAAGTCGGTGGCCAGGGCCACCACCGGAGTCATCTGGCGGATCATCCTGTTCTACGTCGGGTCGATCTTCCTCGTCGTGTGCATCCTGCCGTGGAACGACGCATCCGTGCTGTCCAGCCCGTATGTGGCCGCGCTGGACAAACTGGAGATTCCCGGTGCCGGCGCGATCATGAACTTCGTCATCCTCACCGCGGTGCTCTCGGTGCTGAACTCTTCGATCTACACGTCCTCGCGCATGCTGCGGGTCCTCGCGTCACACGGCGACGCGCCGGAGTGGTTGGTGCGCACCAACTCCCGCGGCGTACCGACTCGGGCCGTACTGGCCAGCACGGTCATCGGCTGGATCTCCGTGGTGCTCGCCTACATCGCTCCCGATTCACTGTTCCTGTTCCTGGTGAACTCGTGCGGCGTGGTCGCGATCTTCATGTACGTCATGATCGGCATCTCCGAACTGCGGGTACGCCGGGCCATCGAACGTGAAGACCCGTCCAAGCTGACGCTGAAGATGTGGTTCTTCCCGTATCTGACCATCGTGGTGATCGCGTGTTTCGTCCTGGTGCTGCTGGCCATGCTCTTCGACGTCGATCAGCGCGTCCAGCTGCTGGCCAGCGTGGTTAGCCTCGTCGTGGTCGTGGTGGCCTACGTCCTGCGCAAGCGGTTCGGGCGGGTGCCCGTCGACGCCGAGGTCGCCGAACTGGCATGAGCGGCTTCTTCTCCCGGGCCTCGTCCTGGCTGGCCGGCGCGGCGACCTGGTCGGCCCGCGTCACGGACCTCAACACCGGCCAGACCTTGTGGGAGCACACTCCGGACCGCGTGCTCAAGACGGCGAGTGTGGGGAAGGTCTTCCTGCTGGCCGAGGTGGCACGCCGGTTCGACGACGTGACCCTGAACCCCGGTGAAGTCGTCGCCGCCACAGCCGAGGACCAGGTGGCGGATTCCGGCATCCTCTATCTCCTGCGGCAGCAGGACCACCGGATCGATGACCTATGCCTGCTGATCGGTGCGGTCAGCGACAACATGGCCACCAACATGCTGCTTCGCCGGCTGGGGCTCGACGAGGTGCAGCGCGCCACCCGCGACCTCGGGTTCACCGCCAGCGGGTTGCGGGACCGGGTGCGGCTGAACCGATCCCAGGATGATCCGCTCACCCTCTCAACGGGCAGCGCCGCAGAACTGTGCGACTTCGTCGGACGTCTGCACGCGGGTGACATCCACGGCGCCGCGGCGTCCGAGCGGGTGCGGCGATGGCTCGGCGTCAACACCGATCTGTCCATGGTGGCGCGGGCATTCGGCCTGGACCCACTGGCCCACACCGAGCCCGACGCCGGCTTCGAACTCTGGAACAAGACCGGGACCATCTCCGATGCGCGCATCGACATCGGATGCGTCGGGCACCCTGCGAGCGGGCGCCGGGTGGGCTACGCCGTCCTGGCGAACTGGGCCTGGGGTGAGGACCATCGCGATCCCTGTCTGGAGGCGATGGGGCTGCTGGGCAACGAGATCCGCCGATATCTGGAGGATGCCGGTCAGGCGGCGTCGGCCGCTTCTCCGGTGATCTGATCGGCGATCGCCCGCAGCGCTTCGAGATCGGATACATCGAACGGCAGCGACGGCACGCCGACGATCGCCACATGCGGGTTGGCGCCGGTGAACCGCGACAGCAGTCGGATCTCACGCTTGGCGGTGTGTGCCCGCTCGGCGTGGATGCGCAGCACTGCTGCGGTCAGCGATTCCGGATCCTGCGCCGCCAACTCGTCAGCGGCTTCCTCGGCCTTCTCGGCATGCAGATCGCACAGCGTGGGGTGGGTGCGGTTGAGGATCAGCCCGGCCAGCGGCATGTGCTCGGTCGACAGCCGATCGACGAAGAACGAAGCCTCACGCAGGGCATCAGGCTCGGCTGCCGACACCACCACGAACTGGGTGCCGCGCCGCTTGAGCAATTCGTAGGTGCGGTCGGCCTTCTCGCGGAACCCGCCGAACGTGGCATCCAGTGACTGCACGAAACCTGCCGCGTCGGAAAGCATTTGCGACCCCAGTACGGTGGACAGGGCCTTCATGGCCAGCCCGACGGCGCCGGTGACCAACCGCCCGATGCCGCGTCCCGGCGCCAGCAGCATCCGCCACAGCCGGCTGTCCATGAAGCTGCCCAACCGCTTCGGCGCGTCGAGGAAGTCCAGGGCGTTGCGCGACGGCGGGGTGTCCACCACCACCAGATCCCACTTGTCCTCGGCCAGCAACTGGCCGAGTTTCTCCATCGCCATGTACTCCTGCGTGCCCGCCAGCGACGTCGCCACGGTTTGGTAGAACTGGTTCTCCAGAATGCTGTCGGCGCGGTCCGACCCGGAGTACTGCACCACCATCTCGTCGAAGGTGCGGCGCATGTCCAGCATCATCGCGTGCAGTTCACCGGTGACCTCGGGAGCCAGCGGGACCCGCTGCGGGGTGTTGCCGAGATCCTTGATGCCCAGCGCCTGGGCCAGCCGCTTGGCCGGATCGATGGTGAGCACCACGACGGTGCGGCCGTATTCGGCGGCCCGCAGCGCCATCGCGGCCGCGGTGGTGGTTTTGCCGACTCCGCCTGCGCCGCAACAGACTACGACGCGGTTGGCGGTGTCGGACAGGATGGCGTGCATGTCAAGGGTGGGCGGTTTCGTGCTCACTATCGGACCCCCTGCTGTTCGAGTGCTTCGGCGAGTTCATACAGGCTGCCCAGATCGACACCGTCGGCCAGCGCCGGCAGCTCCAGGCGGGGTACATCGATGGCGTCGAGTAGTTCGGCACTCTCGGCGCGGGCCGCGATCCGGGTGGCATGCTGGATCGATTCGGTGAGCAGGCCGGCGAAGTCGTTGTCCGCCAAGGTGATTCCAGCCTTTTCCAGGTCGGCGCGGACGGCATCGGCGTCGATGTCGCCCTCGGCGGCCTTGGCCAGATCCTCGGCGGGTAGGTAGGCCGGGATGTTGCGGTTGACGATGACGCTCCCGATCGGCAGGCCCATCTCGGTGAGCTCGTCGATCGCCTCCAGCGTCTCCTGGATCGGAAGTGCCTCCAGCAGCGTCACCAGGTGAATGGCGGTCTGCTCGGAGTGCAGCAGCTTGACCACGCCATCGGCCTGGGAGTGCACCGGGCCGCCCTTGGCCAGGTCGGAGACCGCCTTGGTGACATCCAGGAACCGCGAAATACGGCCGGTGGGAGGAGAATCCACCACCACAGCGTCATAGACGCCGCGCTTGCCCTTGGCGTCCTTGGCGGTCCGTGTCACGATCTCTTTGATCTTGCCGGTGAGCAGCACGTCGCGCAGACCCGGCGCGATGGTGGTGGCGAACTCGATGGCCCCGATGCGGCGCATCGCCCGGCCGGCCAGCCCGAGGTTGTAGAACATGTCGAGGTATTCCAGGAACGCGGCCTCGATGTCGATCGCGAGTGCGTTGACCTGACCGCCTCCGTCGGCCGTGGCGACCTTGACCTCCTCGTACGGCAGCGGCGGCACGTCGAACAGCTGCGCGATGCCCTGGCGCTCCTCGACCTCGACCAGCAGCACCTTGCGGCCGCCGGCCGCCAAGGCCAGGGCCAGGGCCGCAGCGACGGTGGACTTGCCGGTGCCGCCCTTACCCGATACGAAATGCAGCCGGGCCTTGGTCAGCCGCGACGGCCAGCCGACGTGTTTGGCGCCGCTCTCAGTGGTTGCCACCAGTGCATGCTAACCAAGCCTGAGCGTCCGACCGATAAGCTCAGCCCATGAGCGAACCAACCCGGTGGGAGTACGCCACGGTGCCGTTGTTGACCCATGCCACCAAACAGATTCTCGACCAGTGGGGACATGACGGCTGGGAGCTGGTCTCGGTGCTGCCCGGCCCGACCGGCGAACAGCATGTCGCCTACCTGAAGCGGCCGAAGTGACCGTGAGCGGACGGCTGGCCGAACTCGGGATCGAACTGCCCGACGTGGTCGCGCCGCTGGCCGCCTACGTGCCCGCGGTCCGGACCGGCAACCTGGTCTACACCGCTGGTCAACTGCCGATCCAGGGCGGCGAGCTGCAGGCCACCGGCAAGGTCGGCGCCGAGGTCAGCCCCGAGCAGGGCGCGGAGCTCGCCCGGATCTGCGGACTCAACGCGCTGGCAGCGGTGCACGCGTTGGTGGGCATCGACTCCGTCGTCAGGATCGTCAAAGTGACCGGGTTCGTCGCCTCCGCGCCCGGGTTCAGCGGGCAGCCTGGCGTCATCAACGGCGCCTCGGAGTTGTTCGGTGAGATCTTCGGTGAAGCAGGCGCTCACGCGCGTTCAGCCGTTGGCGTGTCGGAACTGCCGCGCAACGCGCCGGTCGAAGTCGAGATCATCGTCGAAACCGTGTGAGTGCCAGCGTGACCCAACACCCGGCCTACGGGCTGCTGAGGCCCGTGACCGGATCGGCCTCGGTCCTGCTGTGTGACAACCCTGGGCTCATGACCCTGGAGGGCACCAACACGTGGGTGCTGCGCGGCCCTGGTAGCGACGAGATGGTCGTCGTGGACCCCGGGCCCGACGATGAGGCGCACATCGCCCGCATCGCCGAACTGGGCACCGTCGCGCTGGTGTTGATCAGTCACAAGCACGAGGACCACACCGGCGGAATCGACAAGCTCGTTGAGTTGACCGGCGCCACCGTCCGGTCAGTCGGCAGCGGTTTCCTGCGTGGCCTGGGCGGCCCGTTGACCGACGGCGAGGTGATCGACGCCGCGGGCTTGCGGATCAAGGTGATGGCCACCCCGGGGCACACCGTGGATTCACTGTCGTTCGTGCTCGACGACGCCGTGTTGACCGCGGACACCGTGCTGGGCCGCGGCACCACCGTCATCGACACCGAGGACGGCAGCCTGCGCGACTATCTGGAATCCCTGCACCGGCTGCAAGGTCTCGGCGCCCGCACGGTGCTTCCCGGGCACGGACCGGACCTTCCCGATCTTCAGGCGGTGACCGCGATGTACCTGGCCCACCGCGAGGAGCGGTTGGACCAGGTACGGGCAGCGCTGAGAGAACTCGGGGACGACGCCGGGGCGCGACAGGTCGTCGAGCACGTCTACACCGACGTCGACCAGAAACTCTGGGATGCCGCCGAGAAGAGCGTCCAAGCTCAACTTGATTACCTGCGGAGCTGAGTAAACGCCGAAACGGTATTCCGGCAGCCGATTGCTCGAACGAATGCTGCCGGAATACCGTTTCGCGGAAAAACTAGCGGGCGCGCCGCGCCAACCTTTCAGAGTCGCTGATCAGCACGCTCTTGCCCTCCAGCCGGATCCAGCCGCGGTGGGCGAAATCGGCCAGTGCCTTGTTGACGGTCTCGCGGGACGCGCCGACGAGCTGGGCGATCTCTTCCTGCGTCAGGTCGTGCGTGACGCGCAGCGCCCCGCCCTCCTGGGTTCCGAACCGCTGGGCCAGCTGCAGCAGCTGCTTGGCCACCCGGCCGGGAACGTCGGTGAAGATCAGATCGGCCAGGTTGTTGTTGGTGCGACGCAGACGGCGTGCGAGCACGCGCAGCAGCTGCTCCGCGATCTCGGGACGGTCGGCGATCCACGCGCGCAGCGCGTCACGGTCCATCGACACCGCGCGCACCTCGGTGATGGTGGTGGCGCTCGAGGTACGAGGCCCCGGGTCGAAGATCGACAGCTCGCCGAACATGTCCGACGGACCCATGATGGTCAGCAGGTTCTCGCGACCGTCCGGTGACCGGCGGCCGATTTTCACCTTGCCGGAAATGATGATGTACAGGCGGTCGCCGGGCTCGCCCTCGGCGAAGACTGTATGCCCGCGCGGGAAGTCGACGGGCTGCAACTGCTTCGTCAGCGCCGACACGGCGGTCGGTTCGACGCCCTGGAAGATTCCGGCCCTGGCCAGGATCTCGTCCACGTTGCCCCTTAAGCTATTGGGTGTGTTGTCCTCTTACTGATACTTCCTGCTCAGTCTAGAGGTACGCGGTTTCGCGACTAGCCCACGCTACACACGATTGACAGGTCGAGACGCAGGAAACCCGGTATTGATGGCCTGCGGCTCGTAGTACCGCGTCGGCAAACGCTCACTATCGAGGTCGATGATCACCGGCTTGACCCGTGGTATCACGGCCGCCGCCGGGCCCGGTTCTCGGTCCAACCCCGATTCGAGTCGCTCGAGCCCGAACGCCGCCAGCATGAGCAACCCCGGGATGAGCGCTACCAGCAACCACGACACAAGGCAGTAGTTAACACGGCGCAGGTCTCAGCGGGGTCACGAATCATCACCGGTCCGCGCCACGGTATGTCCGTCGAGGTCAGTACGCTGACTGTCGTGACTGCGGCTGCCGCCCCAACAGGGAAAACGCGCCGGTCCAAGAAGTGGGACACCGAAACCCACCTGGGCCTGGTGCGTCGGGCTCGACGGATGAATCGTGAACTGGCCCGAGCATTTCCGCATGTCTACTGCGAGCTGGACTTCACCAACCCGCTGGAGTTGGCGGTGGCGACCATCCTGTCGGCGCAGAGCACTGACAAACGGGTGAACCTGACCACCCCGGCCCTGTTCAAGAAGTACCGCACGGCGCTGGACTACGCGCAGGCCGATCGCACCGAGATGGAGGAGCTGATCCGGCCGACCGGTTTCTACCGGAACAAGGCCAACTCGCTGATCCGGCTCGGCCAGGAGCTCGTGGCCCGGTTCGACGGCCAGGTGCCCGACAACATCGAAGACCTGGTGACTCTGCCGGGGGTGGGGCGCAAGACGGCCAACGTCATCCTGGGTAATGCCTTCGACATCCCCGGGATCACCGTCGACACGCACTTCGGGCGGCTGGTGCGGCGCTGGCGCTGGACGACCGAGGAGGATCCGGTCAAGGTCGAGTTCGCGATCGGTGAGCTCATCGAACGCAAGGAATGGACCCTGCTGAGCCACCGGGTGATCTTCCACGGGCGCCGGGTCTGCCACGCCCGCAAGCCCGCGTGCGGGGTGTGTGTGCTGGCCAAGGACTGCCCGTCGTTCGGGCTCGGGCCCACGGATCCGGAGACCGCCGCGGCCCTGGTCAAGGGTCCCGAGACCGAGCATCTGCTGGCGCTGGCCGGGCTGTGAACCCAGATGAGTAGATCGGCCCGCTGGACCGTGGTGGTCCTGGTGGTCTTGGTGGCGCTGGGTACCGCGCTCTGGATGGAATTGCGCGACGAGCCGGCACCGCAGGCCGGGGCGGGGCAGTCCACCTCCCGTGATCACCGCGACGCCGATACCCCCGAGGCCCTCGCCGGGCCCCGGGCCCGCGCGGATCTGCCGCCGTGCCCGGGCCCCGGGACCGGAGAGGGTCCGGAAGCCTTGCGCGGCATCACCCTGGACTGCGCAGGTGACGGGAAGCCCGTCGACGTGGCGTCCGCGCTCGCGGGCCGGACCGTGGTGCTCAACCTGTGGGCCTACTGGTGCGGGCCGTGCGCCGACGAGTTGCCGGCGATGGCCGAATACCAACGCCGGGTCGGTGACGATGTGCTGGTGGTGACCGTGCACCAGGACGAGAACGAGACCGCGGCGCTGGTGCGGCTGGCCGAACTCGGAGTGCGGCTGCCGACGCTGCAGGACGGCCGGCGGCTGGTCGCGGCCGCGCTCAAGGTGCCCAACGTCATGCCTGCGACGGTGGTACTGCGCGCGGACGGTAGCGTGGCCGGGACCCTGCCCCGCTCGTTCGTCAGCGCCGACGAGATCGCGGCGGCGGTCGACGAGAAGATCCGCTCTAGCCGATAGGAGCACCCGGGGTGAGATCGACGCGCGACGGGCTGTTCCCGGATGCCGCCCCGGCATGGCTCAAGCCACTGGTCGACAACCTCGACCGGGTGCCCGACGCCTATCGCCGGCGGGTGCCCCCGGACGTACTGGCCGGCATCGTCGAAGCCAACAACCAAGCCGCCCAGGCCGGCGCTCTGCGCGACGCCGCGGTGCTGGTGCTGTTCTCGGGCCCGCCCGAGGGTGCACCCCCACTCCTTCCCGAGGATGCCGACCTGCTGGTGACGGTCCGCGCCTCGACACTGCGCCACCACGCCGGCCAGGCCGCGTTCCCCGGCGGCGCCACCGATCCCGGCGACCAGGGCCCCGTCGGCACGGCTTTCCGCGAGGCGTGGGAGGAGACCGGCATCGACACCAGCCGGCTGTACCCACTGGCCACTCTGGAGAAGATGTTCATCCCGCCGTCGGGGTTCCACGTGGTCCCGGTGCTGGCGTACTCACCCGACCCGGGCCCGGTGGCCGTCGTCGACGAATCCGAGACCGCCGTCGTGGCACGGGTTCCGGTGCGGGCCTTCATCAATCCGGAGAACCGGATCATGGTGTGCCGGGAAGCCAGCACCAGTCGGTTCGCCGGGCCGGCCTTTCTCCTCAACGAGATGCTGGTGTGGGGTTTCACCGGCCAGGTCATCTCGGCGATCCTCGACGTCGCGGGCTGGGCCAAGCCCTGGAACACCGAGGACGTCCGCGGACTCGATGACGCAATGGCCCTCGTCGGGCATGACAACGGTTACGGTGAAGCCCCATGTTGAAGTGGATATAGATGACACCCTCGGTCTGGCTCGATTTCGCAATCCTCGGCATCGGCTTCGTCGCAGCCATCTCAGGCTGGCGCTCCGGCGCGCTCGGTTCCTTGCTGTCGTTCATCGGTGTGGTGCTGGGTGCGGTGGCAGGCGTGCTGTTGGCGCCGCACGTGATCCCGCACGTCAGCGGTGACCGCACCAAGCTGTTCGCGACGCTGTTCCTGATCCTCGCGCTCGTGGTGATCGGTGAGATCGCCGGTGTGGTGCTTGGCCGTGCCGTGCGCGGCACCATCCGCAACCGCCTGTTCCGGGCGTTGGACTCGGTGGTCGGAGTCAGCCTGATGCTGGTCGCGGTCCTGGTCGCGTCGTGGCTGCTCGGTAGCCTGCTGACCTCCTCTGATCAGCCCAATCTGGCTGCGGCAGTGAAGAATTCGCGGGTGCTGACCGAGGTCGACAAGGTGGCGCCGGACTGGATGCGCTCCGTCCCGAACCGGTTGTCGGCGCTGCTGGACACCTCCGGGCTGCCCGATGTGCTCGAACCGTTCGGCCGCACCCCGATCGTCAACGTCGACGCCCCCGACGCCTCGCTGGCCACCGATCCCATCGTGACGACGAGCCGGCCCAGCGTGGTCAAGATCCGCGGTATCGCACCGAGCTGCCAGAAGGTGTTGGAGGGCAGCGGGTTCGTGGTCGCGCCCAATCGCGTGATGTCCAATGCCCACGTGGTGGCCGGCGCCGACAGCGTGACCATCGAGGCCGACGGCAAGACCTACGACGCGGGCGTGGTGTCGTACGACCCCAACGCCGACATCTCGATCCTCGATGTCCCGAATCTGCCGATCACTCCGCTGCAGTTCGCCGAACAACCGGCCCCCAAGGGCACCGACGCGGTGGTGATGGGTTACCCGGGCGGTGGTGACTTCCTGGCCACCCCGGCCCGCGTGCGCGAGATCATCGAGCTCAACGGACCCGACATCTACCGGAGCACCACCGTCACCCGCGAGGTCTACACGGTCAGGGGCACAGTGCGGCAAGGCAATTCCGGCGGCCCGATGATCAACCGGGCCGGCAAGGTGCTCGGCGTGGTGTTCGGTGCGGCAGTCGACGACGCCGACACCGGGTTCGTGCTGACCGCCAAGGAAGTCGAGCGTCAGCTGGCCAAGGTCGGCAACACCCAGCGGGTGGCAACCGGGACGTGCATCAACTCCTGATCACTTGGCGTGCAGCTGGGCCAGGAAGCGGCCGAGCTGCTCGTTGACCGCCTCAGGCTGTTCCTCATGGCCGAAATGCCCTGCATCCGTGATCGATACGTAGCGGCCGTGCGGCGCATAACGTTGGGTCCGGTGCACCGGGTCGGTGAGGACATACGGGTCGGCGTCGCCGCGCATGTGCAACACCGGCACGTTGATCGGGCGTTTCATCGAGCGCATGAACCGCAGACCCTCGCCGCGCAGTTGGCTGCGAACCGCCCACCGCTGATATTCCAGTGCGCAGTGCGCGGCTCCCGGAATCTGGATGGCCTGGCGCAGATGGCCCATGGTGTCGGAGAAGTCTTGGCTGGTCTGCCATTTGGCCCCGGCCCGGCTGCGGATGAGGCGCTCCAACTCAGCGCCGTCGTGCCGGGTCAGCGCGTGTTCGGGCCACCCGGGCAGTTGGTAGCGCAGCATCGACGGCAACAGGGCCCGGCCCTGGTCCCGGCGGGTCAGTGTGGAGGCCCGCAGAGCCACCGGGTGCGGTGAGCTGACGAGGGCGATCGCGTTGACCACGCGGGGGTGCAGCACAGCCGTCGCCCAGCACACGAGGCCACCGTCGGCATGACCGACCAGCGTCGCGGTCTTGTGTCCCAGCGCCCGGACCAGTCCGGCGGTGTCCCCGGCCAGGGTCCAGCCGTCGTAACCGCGCGGTGGTTTGTCGCTGTCGCCGTAGCCGCGCAGGTCGACCGCGACGACCCGGGCTCCGGTCAGTCCGGTGAGTTGGTGACGCCACGACCACCAGAACGAGCCGAACCCGTGCAGAAGAATGACCAGTGGACGGTCGGGTTGCGAGCTCTCGCCCTCGACGACATGGAAGCGAATGCCGTTGGCGTGCACCTGCAGATGCCGCCATGGCCCCTCGATCCTGGTGATCGACGGGTCGGGTGGGGGCATTACCAGCCTGACGGGTCGGTGGCCGACTTGGTCTGGACGGCCGGCAGGGCTCCCTTGTCGTGGCCGGGCGTCAGTGCCTCGCGTGTCTCCTTGACCGATTCGATGGTCTGCTGGGGACCCTTGATCCGTCGCACCTTCAGGAAGCCGAACACCGCCAGCGCCCCGGTGGTCAGCACCATGAGGCCGAACACGATCAGGAAGGCAACCCAGCGCCAGAGCCAGGTGTCGAGCAGCTCGGCCAGGAAGAAGAAGAAAAAGAAGGTCGAGTAGAACAGGACGACCAGCGCGGCGATGAAGAACACGCTGCCGGTCAGGCCCTTCTTCACATCTCGGGTGATCTCGGCCTTGGCCAGCTCCACCTCGGCGCGCAGCAGGGTGGAGACCTGCGCGGTGGCGTCCTTGACCAGGTCGCCGATCGAGGGGTCCGGCTTGGGGGCATGCGGGTCGACGAGCGGAATCGAGGTCACCGTCGTCGGAACGCCGTCCCTGCGGTCGCCTGTGCTCATGGCGTTCATGTTGCCATGCGGCGAACCCGTTAACGATCCCGGCCGACATCCGCGTCTTAGTAGACTGACCTCATTCTTGACTTGCGCGGGTCGGGCGCGTCGATCGGAGGACTCTTGACGAGCAGACACCGCTGGCAGTGGCTCATTGGTGCATCCGTCATCGGCATCGTGGCGATGCTGACCCCTGCCCCGGCGCATGCTGATCCGCCGGTGGTGCTGGGCGGCGGCTCGGGCATCGTGGTCAACGGCGATGCGTTCTGCACGCTCACCACGATCGGGCACGACAGTGCCGGCCGGCTCATCGGTTTCACCTCGGCGCACTGCGGCGGACCGGGTGCCACGGTGTCGGCTGAAGGCGCCGACAGCGCGGGGGTGCTGGGCACGATGGTGGCCGGTAACGATGGCCTCGATTACGCGGTCATCCAGTTCGACCCGGCGAAGGTGACCCCGACCAACAACGTCAACGGGTTTCAGATCGACGGCCTGGGGCCGGATCCGGCGTTCGGTGAGATCGCGTGCAAGCTCGGGCGCACCACGGGATATTCGTGTGGCGTGACATGGGGTCCGGGCAAGGACCCGGGCACCATCGTCAACCAGGTGTGCGGGCAGCCCGGTGACTCGGGTGCGCCGGTGACCGTCAACAACCGGCTGGTCGGCATGATTCACGGCGCCTACTCCGAGGAACTGCCGACCTGCGTGGTGAAGTTCGTGCCGCTGCACACGCCGGCCGTGACGATGTCGTTCAACACGCAGCTGGCGGACATCACCGCCAAGAACCGACCGGGAACGGGTTTCGTCCCGATTTCCTAGCGCCAGCAGACGCAAAACTGCCCCTTTTCAAGCGAAAAGGGGCAGTTTTGCGTCTGCTCGGCGGAGTTACTTGCTGGCGCGGATCGCCTCGAACACGCTGGGGTCCACCAGCGTCGAGGTGTCACCGAGCTCACGGCCCTCGGCGACGTCGCGCAGCAGCCGCCGCATGATCTTGCCGCTGCGGGTCTTGGGCAGCTCGGGCACCACGTGGATCTCCCGCGGCTTGGCGATCGGGGAGATCTCGGTGGCCACCTGGGCGCGCAGCTCGTCGATCATGGTGTCGGCACCGCCGTGCGCGCTGGCCTTCAGGATCACGAACGCGCAGATGGCCTGTCCGGTGGTGTCGTCACTGGCGCCGACGACTGCCGCCTCGGCCACCCCGGAGTGCCCGACCAGGGCCGACTCCACCTCGGCGGTCGAGATGCGGTGCCCCGAGATGTTCATTACATCGTCGATGCGGCCCAGCACCCAGATGTTGCCGTCAGAGTCGTAGCGGGCGCCGTCACCGGCGAAGTACCAGCCCTGCTCGGCGAAGCGTGACCAGTAGGTTTCCTTGAACCGCTGCGGGTCACCCCAGATGCCGCGCAGCATCGCCGGCCACGGCTTGTCCAGCACCAGGTAGCCGGTGACGTGCTCGGCTTCGTCGGCGCCGGGTACCAGCTCGGTGCCTTCGTCGTCGACGATCCTGGCTGAGATGCCGGGCAGCGGAGTCATCGCCGAGCCGGGCTTGGCTGCGGTCACACCGGGCAGCGGCGAGATCATGATGGCCCCGGTCTCGGTCTGCCACCAGGTGTCCACGATCGGAGTCTTGTTGGCGCCGATGACTTCCCGGTACCAGCGCCAGGCCTCGGGATTGATCGGCTCGCCCACCGAGCCGAGCAGCCGCAGGCTGGACAGGTTGTGCGCGGACGGGATCTGACGGCCCAGCTTCATGAAGGTGCGGATCAGCGTCGGCGCGGTGTAATAGATTGTGACGCCATACTTTTCGATTATCTCGAAGTGGCGGTGCTCGGTCGGTGAGGTGGGGGTGCCCTCGTAGACCACCTGGGTGGCGCCGTTGGCCAGCGGTCCGTAGGTGATGTAGGTGTGCCCGGTCACCCAGCCGATGTCGGCGGTGCACCAGTACACGTCGGTCTCGGGTTTGAGGTCGAAAACGTTGTAGTGCGTGTACGCCGCCTGGGTGAGGTAGCCGCCCGAGGTGTGCACGATGCCCTTGGGCTTGCCGGTGGTGCCCGAGGTGTAGAGCAGGAACAGCGGCTGCTCGGAGTCGAACGACTCCGGGGTGTGATCGGTGGAGGCGGTATCCACGGTCTCGTGCCACCACAGGTCGCGGCTGTCGGTCCAGTTCACGTCGATTCCGGTGCGCCGCACCACCAGTACGTGCTCGACCGACGGCTGGTCCGAGACGGCCTCGTCGACGGCATCCTTCAATGAGGCGGCCTTGCCGCGCCGGTACTGGCCGTCGGTGGTGATGACGAGCTTGGCCTGGGCATCCTCGATGCGTGCCTTGAGTGCACTGGCGGAGAAACCGGCGAACACCACAGAGTGCATGGCGCCCAGTCGCGCGCAGGCCAGCATCGCCACGATCGCCTCGGGCACCATCGGCATGTAGATGGCGACGCGATCGCCGGCGGTCAGGCCGAGTGCGGTCAGGGCATTGGCCGCTCGGGAGACCTCGTCCTTGAGTTGGGCGTAGGTGATGTCGCGGGCATGGGCAGGATCGGGGCCGACCGGTTCCCCCACCCAGTGGATCGCGACCCGGTCGCCGTTGCCCGCCTCGACGTGACGGTCGACGCAGTTGTAGGCGACGTTGAGCTTGCCGCCCACGAACCACTTCGCGAACGGTGCCTCCGACCAGTCGAGTACCTCGCTGAACGGGGTCTGCCAGCTCAGCCGGTTGGCCTGGGCGGCCCAGAACGCCAGCCGGTCTTGCTCGGCCTCGGCGTACAACTCACCCGTCGCGTTGGCGTTGGCCGCGAAATCGGCAGGCGGCGGATAGGCTGACGGAACTTCGGTAGACGTCGCTGGGGCGTTTGACATGCGTGTGAGCCTAGTCACCAAACGTTGCAGCGGCGTTGGGACATCACATGGCGGCTGCCGGGCGGCGGTCTTGATGCGCCCAACGGTCGGCGAGATGACGTTCAGCGGTCGGCTAGCGTTTCGGCTATGACCGATCCACTCGCACCGCTGGTCGACCTGCCCGGTGTTTCTGCGGCCAGCGACGAGGCGCGTGAGGCCCTGGGCCGGGCGCATCGACACAAGTTCAATCTGCGCGGCTGGCCGCAGACCGCTGCCGAAGCTGCCCTGCGGGCGGCGCGGGCCTCGGCGGTGCTCGACGGTGGGGCCGTCCAGCTGTCCGCCGACGGTGAACCCGACGCGGTGACCGCGGGCGCCATCCGGGTCGCCGAGGCGCTCGAAGGCGGCGCCACCGCGCTGGTCGGGGTGTGGCAGCGGGCCCCGATGCAGGCACTGGCCAGGCTGCACGCGCTGGCCGCCGCCGACCTCACCGACGACGAGCATCTGGGCCGGCCGCGGACCGATCCCGACGTCGGTCGTCGTCTCGAGCTGCTGACCGAGATCCTGGCCGGCGGCTCCAAGGTTCCCGCCCCCGTGCTGGCCGCCGTCGCGCACGGCGAACTACTCAGCCTGGCTCCGTTCGGCACCGCCGACGGCGTGGTGGCCCGCGCGGTCTCGCGCCTGGTGACGATCGCCAGCGGGCTGGACCCGCACGGGCTCGGGGTTCCCGAGGTGCACTGGATGCGGAAGTCGGGGGAGTACCGGGCTGCCGCACGAGGATTCGCCTCGGGCACACCCGACGGGCTGACCGCATGGCTGCTGCTGAGTAGTGAGGCCTTGAAGGGCGGAGCGCGGGAAGCGCTGCAGATCGCGCAGTCGGCAGCCGGTTGACGCTCCCGGTCACAGGGCTCTCAGCAAACGAAAGCGGGCGACGTTCCGAAACGATGTTTCGGCTCGTCGCCCGCTAGCACGGATACCGGTTACCAAGCGTGCCAGATGGGTTACGTGGGTGGCCTCGGCGTCCTTGCAATGCGCTTCGGCTGCAACCCTACCCAAAGGACCGTCGGTGCCGTCCGCTCTTCGCAATCACGCAGGCCCGCAACACTTTTGCCTATTCCGCGGCATGTGCTCCGCGTGGGTGCCGGGACCCGTGCTGGGGAGCCCGGTTCGGGAGATCTAGCCTTCTCTTCCGGCTACACCTTGGCCTCATCCAAGCTTCCGTGGTTCCTTTGTACTACGTGACCACGGTCACAGCAAGGGTGAAATGCGCCTGACTTCTGATCGTTACGCCGGGGTGTCAGCTACTACATGCGGTAGGTCAGGAAGTGAAGCGGCGAAGGAGTGAATATGTCAGTGCGCCGGCCGCCAGGGCGCTGATTCCGACGGCCGCAGTGGTGGCCACCGCGGCCCCCGACGGTGCCGGAATCCGGTCACGCAGCGACACCGGCCTGGTGAAGGTCAGCACCGGCCAGCCGCGCGAGGCGGCCTCCTTGCGCAGTCCCCGGTCCGGATTGACCGCGGTGGGGTGGCCCACGGACTCGAGCATCGGAACGTCGGTGATCGAATCCGAATAGGCATAGCAGTGGTCGAGGGCGTAGCCCTCGCGTGCGGCCAGGGCGCGGATCGCCTCGACCTTGCCCTCGCCGAAGCAGTAGAAGGCGATCTCGCCGGTGTAGCGGCCCTCTTCGACCACCATCCGGGTGGCCATGGCATGGGTGGCACCCAGTGCCCTGGCGATCGGCGCGACGATCTCCTCGCCCGAGGCCGACACCACCACAACGTCGCGGCCGCACAGCTTGTGGTCGGCGATCAGCTCGGCCGCCTCGGCGAACACCAGTGGGTCGACGATGTCGTGCAACGTCTCGCCGACGATCGACTTGACCTGTTCGACATCCCATCCCGTGCACATGTTGGTGATGTAGCTGCGCATCCGGTCCATCTGCTCGTGGTCGGCGCCCGACATCAAGAACAGAAACTGGGCATACGTCGACTTGAGAACGGTGCGCCGGTTCAGCAGCCCCTGGTTGAAGAAAGGTTTGCTGAAAGCAAGCGTGCTGGACTTGGCGATGACGGTCTTGTCGAGGTCGAAGAAGGCCGCCGTACGCACCGGCCGACCGTCGCGCGGTCCGGATTGCTGTGCCATCAACTCCCCGGCAGCCCGATCGGATGCGGTCACAAGCGCCAGCATAGAGGCAGGTGCATCGTCTTATCCGACTGCCAGCGCAAAATGGCAGTTCACGACACATTCTTTCGGGCGTGACTCCCGGAATCCCGGTTGGTAGCCCGCACGGGTGTCTCTTGCATGTTTTGGCAGTTCCGTGTGTATAGTGAGCATTACTCGGCTTATGCCGAGGGTGTATCAGCCCGACCCCCCGGGGCTGATACACGACGACCTCCGCCTCCTCCCCCCCTGGCGGGGGTCGTCCCTTTTCTGGGGGAAGAATCCTCGGCGACCGAGCCTCGTTGGTTGCGGAACCGTATTTTCACTGGACCTGGTCGGTACGTTCGCGGACCGCGGTTCATCCCCAGCGCGCATTTCATCCACAATCCGTGAATTCGTGATGGTGCCCGGCGCGGGGTTGCCCGCAGGGTGGGCACATGGCCGTCCCGAACCCCTCGATCACCCCGACCGGCACCGTGCTGGCCTTGATCGGCGACCCACTGCTGCGTGAGGACGTGTCCCGGGTGGCCGCGGCCGCCGGCGTCGGTCTCGTCGTCGTCGACGAGCCGTCCGGGCGCAAGGCCTGGGTGGCGGCGGCCGCGGTCCTGCTCGACTCTCCGGCCGCGCAGCGGTGCGCCGCCCGGGCGCTGCCCCGGCGCACCCGGGTGATCCTGGTCGGTCACGACGACCCACGGCCGGGCGACTGGCAGGCCGCGATCTCCGTCGGCGCACAACACGTGGTGACGCTTCCCGCCCAGGACGCCGACCTTGTGGCGGCCTTGTCCGAAGCCGCCTGCCACGACGATGCCGGCCGGGGTCCGGTGGTGGCCGTGGTGGGCGCACGCGGGGGTGCCGGGGCATCGGTGTTCGCGGTGGCATTGGCGCAGTCGGCGCCGGCCGCGCTGCTGGTCGAGGCGGACCCGTGGAGTGGGGGGATCGATCTGGTGGCGGGCAGCGAGGACCTGGCCGGCCTGCGCTGGCCGGATCTGGCTCTGCAGGGCGGCCGGTTGGGTTATCCGGCGTTGCGTGACGCGCTGCCCCGCCGGGACGGGGTCAGCGTGCTCTCCAGCGGGCGCTCCGGTACCGACATCGAGGCCGGGCCGCTGGGCGCAGTCGTCGACGCGGGGTGCCGCGGCGGTGTCACGGTCGTGTGCGACGTGCCCCGGCGCGCCACCGAAGCGGCCGAAACCGCCTTGGACGCAGCCGATCTGGTGGTCCTGGTGACGCCCGCCGATGTGCGATCGTGTACCGCGGCGGCGGCCGCGCGACCGTGGGTGCTGGCCTGTAATCCGAATGCCGGTGTCGTGGTGCGGGGCCCATCGCCGGGAGGGCTGCGGGCTGCCGAGGTGGCCCGCATCGTGGATCTGCCCCTGCTGGCCGCGATGCGACCACAGGCCGGCATCGCCGAGATTCTGGAGCGCGGCGGGTTGCGGGTGCGGCCGCGGTCGCCGTTGGGTTCGGCGGCACGGCGGGTGCTGTCGGTGCTCGCCGGTCATCCCGCGCAGGAGGCGGGCGCGGCATGAGCGCCTCGCTGATCGATCGGGTGCGTGAACGGTTGGTGGCCGAAGCCTCTCCGTTCAGCCCGGGCGTCGTCGCCGCGGCGATCCGGGCCGAGTCGGGCGGCCTGCTCGGGGACACCGAGGTACTGAGCAACCTACGGCTGCTGGAGACCGAGCTGACCGGAGCCGGAATCCTGGAGCCACTGCTGTGCGCGCCGACCACCACCGATGTCCTGGTGACCGCCCCCGATGCGGTGTGGGTGGATGACGGCAGCGGGTTGCACCGCAGCGCAGTCTGTTTCCCCGACGAAGGCGCGGTCCGCCGGCTGGCCCAGCGGTTGGCGCTGCTGGCCGGGCGCCGGCTCGACGAGGCGCAGCCGTGGGTGGACGGTCAGCTCACCGGCATCGGACCGTTCGCCGTACGCCTGCATGCGGTGTTGCCTCCGATCGCCGCCGCGGGCACCTGCCTGTCGCTGCGGGTGTTGCGCCCGGCTACCCAGAATCTCGACACCCTCACCCGGTCCGGGGCGATCCCACCGCAGGCCGCCGACCTCGTGCGGGCGATCATCCGCGCCCGGCTGGCGTTTCTGATCTCGGGCGGCACGGGATGCGGGAAGACCACCCTTTTGGCCGCCGCGCTCGGCGCCGTCCCAGACCATGAACGCATCGTGTGCGTCGAGGACGCTGCCGAATTGGCCCCGCCGCACCCACATCTGGTCAAGCTGGTGGCCCGGGGCGCCAACGTCGAAGGCGTCGGCGAGGTCACCGTGCGCGAGCTGGTCCGGCAGGCATTGCGGATGCGTCCGGACCGCATCGTCGTCGGTGAGGTCCGCGGGGCCGAGGTCGTCGACCTGCTGGCCGCGCTCAACACCGGGCATGACGGTGGGGCGGGCACCGTGCATGCCAACAGTCCCGCGGAGGTCCCGGCCCGGTTGGAGGCACTCGGTGCGCTCGGCGGGTTGGACCGCGCCGCGCTGGTCAGTCAGCTGGCGGCGGCCGTGCAGATCCTGCTGCACGTCGGGCGCGACGGTGCCGGGCAGCGCCGGCTCGCCGAGATCGCTGTGCTGCGCCGAGCCGCCCGCGATGATCTGGAGGTGGTGACGGCCTGGCATGCCGATACCGGGTTGGGTTGTGGTGCAGACGCTCTCAATGCCCTCATCGAACATCGGGTGGCGCCGTGACGGCGAGTGCACTGGCACTGGCAGCCGCACTGCTGCTGTGGCCGGCCACACCCCGGCGGGCGGCCGCGCTGCTGCGGGTGGATTCACCGGTCCGGCGCCGGGTGCGTGCAACGCCGGTCGTGGTGCCGGTGGGTGTCATTGTGGCCTGGCTGGTTCCGTTGCCGGTCGCCCTGGCCGCGGCGGTGGTGGTGGGCACGGTGGCGATACGCCGTCGGCGCCGCGCGGCCCGGCGGCAGCGACAACAGGAATCCGGGGCACTGCAGGCTGCCTTGGACGTGTTGGTGGGTGAACTGCGCACCGGAGTGCATCCGGTGACCGCTTTCGCGACTGCGGCCGGCGAAGTGGCCGGGCCGGTTCATCACGGCATGAGTGCCGTCGCCGCCCGGGCGCGCCTGGGAGCCGACGTCGCGGCCGGGTTGGACGATGTCGCGGCAGGCTCACAGATGCCGATGCACTGGGAGCGGCTCGCTTCCTGCTGGCGCCTGGCCCACGCGCATGGACTCTCCATCGCCACGCTGATGCGCACCGCGCAGCGCGACATCGTTGAGCGTGAACGCTTTTCCTCACACGTCGAAGCGGCGATGGCGGGTCCGCGGGCGACGGCGGCGGTGCTCGCAGGGCTGCCGGTGGCCGGGATCGCGCTGGGCCAGTTGATCGGTGCGCGGCCGTTGGCCTTCCTGTGTGGTGCGGGAGTGGGGGGATGGCTGCTGGTAATCGGAGTCCTACTGGCGTGCGCCGGCTTGATGTGGTCGGACCGGATCACCGAACAGGCGCTGAGATGAGCTGGGCAGCACTGTTTCTCGCCACCGCCATACTTGTCGGAGCGGATCCGGCCCGCGTACGCAACCGTGCCGTACCCACGCCGGTGCGGCGGGCAAGCCTGCAGCCGGTGCGGGCTGACGATCCGCTGGCCGCGGCCTCGACGTTCGACTTGTTCGCTGCCTGCCTGGCCGCCGGGATGGCGGTGTCGACGGCGGCTGCGGCCGTCACCCCATCAGCCCCACCGGCACTGGCGCCGCTGCTGCGCCGCGCGGCCGAACTCCTGGCACTCGGAGCGGACCCGGCCAGGGCCTGGGCGGCAGCAGATGCCGCTGTGCCCCAGGACAAGAACGCTGAAGCGCTGTTGCGACTGGCCCGCCGTTCGGCAGACTCGGGCAGTGCCTTGGCCGACGGGGTGGCGGAGTTGGCCGTCCAGACGCGGCACGACGCCGCCACCTCGGCCGACGGGGTCGCGGAACGCGCCTCGGTTCTGGTCGCCGGTCCGCTCGGGCTGTGCTATCTGCCGGCGTTTCTGTGTCTGGGCGTCATACCTGTGGTTGCCGGCCTGGCCGGTGACGTACTGGGTTCAGGTCTGTTGTGAACACACATCGCAAAGAAAGGAAAAACCATGGCAGGAAACATGATTCGGCGGGCGAACGCCAGGGCGACGCTGTTGGTGCTCGACGAATCAGGGATGTCCACCGTCGAGTACGCGATCGGGACGATTGCCGCGGCGGCGTTCGGGGCGATCCTGTACACCGTGGTCACCGGAGACTCGATCGTGAGTGCGCTGACCAACATCATCAGCCGGGCCCTGAACACCAACGTCTAGATGACCGGGGTGCGGTCACCGTCGAGGCCGCGTTCGCGGTCGCGTCGCTGGTGGCTGTCCTGGTGCTGTGCGTCGGCGGCCTCAATGCGGTGGGCGTACAGATCCGCTGTATCGACGCCGCGCGTGAAGCCGCCCGCCTGGCCGCCCGAGGTGACAGCGAGGAGGCGACGGCCGCCGCGCGCCGGGTCGCTCCGTCGGGCGCGGTGGTGCATGTCGGTCAGGACGGCGGTCTGGTGGTGGCTCGGGTCAGCGCAGCCACGGTGCTGCCGGGGTTCACGGTGTCCGCCGAGGCGGCCGCGGCTCCCGAGCCCGGCGTCGGGTGAACGGGGATCGGCCACGCTGCTGGCCGCGGCCATGATCGCGATGCTGATCGCGTTCGCTGCGGGCGGCGCCTACCTCGGTGCGGCCGTGACGGCCCGGCACCGGGCGCAGGCCGCAGCGGACCTGGCCGCCGTGGGCGCTGCCGGCGCCGTGGTGTCCGGCCCGGATGCGGCGTGCCGACAGGCCAACCAGATCGCGGCCCGGATGAGATCGATCGTCGGGTCCTGCCGGATCGACGGGCTCGATGTCGTGCTCGAGGTCTCGGTGCCGGTCCGCCTCGGTCGCTGGGGCGTCGGCCCGGCTCGGGCGGCTGCTCGCGCGGGTCCGGTGGACGCAGCCGGTTAGTCGAGCTGGTCGAGGTCTGCCGCGGCCACCTCGTCATCGGTCGGCAGTCGAAGGGAGATCAGGCCCGCGAAGGTGTCCTCGTCGAGTTCGATCCGGTTGATCGTCATGTGCACCGGCAGCCAGCCACCGTCCTCGGCACGCATCCGCAGCACGGCAGCGGCGGCGCCGTCGGTGAAATCCGACGTCATCCGAGCCATGTGCCGGGCGTCGGCAGGGTGGATGCGGGCCTGCCCGCCGTCGTGGTTACGCCAGTCGAAGAACGGTGCGGGATCGTCGAGCCATTTCAGAAGCTTCCAGTCGTCGAGGCCGACCAGCGCCCGGTGCACACCGGGCCGGGCCAGCCCGTTGAGGATGCGTTGGGCCAGATTGTCGGGGCGCGCCACCGCTTTCTCACGCTCGCTGCGCCAGTTCATCGCCCGGCAGATCAGCCGCTCGGAGCCGTCATCGTGGGGTTCCAGCATTACCCGGGCCACGAATCCCGCGGTGATGGGCTCCCCGCGGTGGTCGGTGAGATCCCAGGTGGCGCACATAGTGTGGCCCACCACGGGTTTGATCGTCATGGCCAACACCTTGGCCTCACTGCCGTTGAGGTCCCTGGCCGGCAGGTCATCGGCGAACATTCGGCCATGGGTGGCTTCGATCTCCGGGTTCTTACCGCCGTTGAGCAGGGATTCGGCAGTGTCGGTAGCCACGCCGGTTGTCAGGTCCCAGACCAGCGGGCCCGGAACGGGCCGCGGCGGCGGCTCGGCATCGGTCGGCCCGATCCAGACGTGCACCCCGTGGATGTGTCCGTCTGACATCCGCACCACCTCAGTGCGGATTACGCGGTCGTTCTTGGGTGTGATGCTGCTGAGGCCCTGGCCGGCCTGCACGGTTTCCCTGATGGCGCTCTGAATTGCCATCAGGTGCGGATTCCGGCGCAGAAACACACTGATCGGGACGAGGTTCTTTGTCTGCAGACCTCGTGCGACCACAACAGGCTCGCTACCCAGTGTCTCCACGAGCAGCCAGTCGTGGGTCATGCGCGGCATTTTACCGGCGGGACCGTAGCTGTCTGCACACCCGACAACGACGGAATCCGCACCTGAAAACTGCGGATTACGGTCGCAGTTTCCGAAACTAGCGCCTGTCGGGTTGCAAACATGAGTGAGGTCACGTAATTTGCCACTGCGCCCGGCCTCCGGGATTGGGAACGGATCGCGTTGTCCGACCGTTCGTCGCAACGTCTGTGTGTTCGGCGTGGCCGAATGCAGCCACGTAGTTGTCGATCCGCGTAGTCGGCCGTCGAGGGGTCGGTCGTCAACGCGGTCGGGGGATCACGCTGAGGACGTACTCAGCGCGCCGAGCACCAGGCGGAGCACTTTCACCGCGCCCGTTTTGTCCAGCGGGTCGTTGCCGTTACCGCACTTCGGTGACTGCACGCACGAGGGGCAACCCTGCGGGCACTCACAAGCTTCGATCGCGTCGGCCGTCGCGCCCCACCATGTACTCAGATTGCGGAATCCGCGGTCGGCGAAGCCGGCACCGCCCGGATAGCCGTCGTACACGAAGATCGACGGCAAACCGTCCACCGGCCCGACGGCCGTCGAGACCCCGCCGATGTCGCCCCGGTCGCAGCTGGCCACCAGCGGCAACAGACCTATCGACGCGTGTTCGGCGGCGTGCAGGCTCCCCGGGACGGCGAGCGGGTCAATACCGCTGTCCTGCAGTGCTTCCGGGGTGATGGCGCACATCACCGCCATGGTGTCCAGCGTGCTGGGTGGCATGTCCAGTTCCACGAAATCGATGACCTCGCCGTCGATGCGGCGGCGCAGGTAGCCGACCACGGTGTTGGTCACCGACACCGGAACCAGGCCGACCGTGACCGGCCCGAACGTCCTGCGTTCGCCGGGCCCGGTGACCGATATGTCGGTGAGTTCCCTGGCGAAGGTGCTGTAGCCGGGATCGGTGGCGTACACGAACGCCACACCGTCCTCGAAAGACAGCGAGTCGACCAGGTAGGTCTCGCCCTGGTGCAGGTACACCGCGCCTGGATGCAGCGAGGCTGCTGCCCGGCCGGCGCCGGTGCTGCCCAGCATCCGGCCGGTATCGGCTTCCAGGATCGCGATCTGGCCGCCGCTGGAGCCGCGGATGTCCACGGCCGGGTGCGGATCCACCCCGGGCGCGGGGAAGTAGCCGCCCGGACGCTTGCGCAACAACCCGTCGTCGACCAGCGTTCCGGCCACCGCCTCGGCGTTCCACAGCCGGACCTCGGCCGCCGTCAGCGGCAGCTCGGCTGCGGCGCAGAGCAATTGCGGGCCCAGCACGTGCGGATTCGTCGGGTCGATCACCACCCGCTCGATCGGCTTGTCCAAAAGCGCCGCGGGATGATGAACGAGATAGGTGTCCAGGGGGTCATCGCGGGCGATCAACACGATCAACGCGCCCTGCCCACGCCGGCCGGACCGGCCGGCCTGCTGCCAGAACGAAGTGACGGTGCCGGGAAATCCGGCCAGCACCACCGCATCCAGCCCCGCGATGTCGATGCCCAGTTCCAGCGCATTGGTGGTGGCCAGCCCACGCAGCCGCCCGTCGGTCAGCGCGCGTTCCAGCTCGCGGCGGTCCTCGGCGAGATAGCCGGCGCGGTAGGACGCCACCAGATCGGCCAGCTCGGGTGCGGTGTCCTCCAACCGGGCCCGGGTTCCCAGTGCGGTGAGCTCGGCGCCGCGGCGGGACCGGACGAATGTCAGGGTCCGCGCGCCCTCGGTCATCAGATCGGCCATCACCCGAGCGGCCTCGGCGCCCGCCGAACGTCGCACCGGCGCGCCGTTCTCGCCGGTGAGATCGTCCAGCAGAGCCGGCTCCCACAGCGCGATCGTGCGAGCGCCCTGCGGGGAACCGTCCTCGGTCACCTCGGCGACGGTCTGCCCGATCAATTCGGCGGCGGTCTCGGCCGGTGACGCCGTGGTGGCGCTCGCGAAAATCACCGTCGGCCCGGAACTGTCAGGGGAGTAGCGTTCGCACAGCCGCAGCAGCCGGCGCAGCACCATGGCCACGTTGGAGCCGAAAATGCCACGGTAGTAATGGCATTCGTCGACGACGATGAACTTGAGGTGGCGCAGGAACACCGCCCAGCGGGCGTGGTTGCGCAGCAGCGACAGGTGGATCATGTCGGGGTTCGAGAAGATCCAGCGTGATCGCTCCCGGGCGAACCGGCGCACCTCGGTCGCGCTGTCGCCGTCGTACGGAGCCGGCGCGACATCGCGCAGTGCGGTCACGGTCTCGGTCAGATGCTGCGCGGTACGCAGCTGGTCATGACCGAGCGCCTTCGTCGGTGATAGGTAGAGCACCCGCGCCTGCCGGTCTTCGGCCAACGCCGACAGGATCGGTAGTTGGTAGGCCAGAGACTTGCCCGACGCGGTTCCGGTGGACACGACCACGTGACGTCCGTCGTGGGCCAACTCGGCGGCGGCGAGTTGATGCGACCACGGTGCGGAGATCCCGCGGTCGGTCAGCGCCTGCACGACCTCCGGATGAGCCCATTCTGGCCACTGCTGCGGTTTGCCGTGTCGTGGCGGGATATCCGCAACATGGCGTAGCGGATCTTCGCCGGACGGGGTGCCGTCGACAGCGCAAGCCAGCAGCTCACGGCCGAAATCCGACCCCTGATCCAGCACTCCTGATCCTCCTACCATCTACCCCGCCGACATCGGCCCGGATTTGTAAACGAATTGTTCACCACGCGCCGTATCCCGAGACTGTTGCAGCGGCCCTCAACATGATTGACTGATCACGGTCGCAGCTTCTGTGTTTGTACTCGCACTCGCAGGATCGTCGTTGCGATCGCGGTTCCTGCGAGGGTTGTAGGTCGGGTCTAAGTTCCGGGCGACTCCACGAAGGTATGGCGGTCGGAACGGGCCCGGTGCACCGGAAGTAGGTGGACCGCACCCGGTTGAAAGAGAAGGAAAGAACAAAAGATGCCACAGGGAACTGTGAAGTGGTTCAACGCGGAGAAGGGCTTCGGCTTCATTGCTCCCGAGGACGGCTCTGCTGACGTGTTTGTCCACTACACGGAAATCCAGGGCAGCGGATTCCGCACCCTGGAGGAGAACCAGAAGGTTGAGTTCGAGGTCGGCCAGAGCCCCAAGGGGCCGCAGGCCACGGGTGTTCGGGCCATCTGAGCCACAAACCCAACGAGACACCCCCGTGTGAGTCCGTACCGGACACCGCGGGGGTGTTCTCGTTTTTGCGGCCCGCGCTGGCCTAGTGTCGATTTGTGAGCCAGCTGTCCTTCTTCTCGGCTGAGTCGGTGCCGCCCGCGGTGGCCGACCTGACCGGGGTTCTCGCCGGGCCGGGGCAGGTTGTGCTGGCGAGTCACGGCGGCCAGCAGGCGGCCCGGATCTCGGTGGTCGTCGACGAGCTGTGGCGCGCCCAGGGCCTGGCCGAGATGATGAGTGAGGCCGGGCTCGTCTCGGAGATCTCCAGGACCGACGAGAACAACCCGCTGGTGCGCACCGCGCTGGACCCGCAGCTGATGCTGATCGCCCGGGAGTGGACCAGGGGCGCGGTCAAGACGGTGCCGGCCGGATGGCTGCCCGGTGCCCGCGAGTTGCGGGCCTGGACGTTGGCGGCGGGCACGCCTGAGGCTGACGACCGTTATCTGCTCGGGCTGGACCCGCATGCGCCCGATACCCACGCGGCGCTGGCCGCGGCCATGATGCGGGTGGGGATCGCCCCGACATTGATCGGGACGAGAGGCTCACATCCGGCCCTGCGGATCAGCGGGCGGCGACGGCTATCACGCCTGGTCGAGAACGTCGGGGAACCACCCGGGGAGGGCGCGGCGTTGGCGCACTGGCCACGTATTTAATGGTGGACACACGGAGAGCCGGTTTGCGTAGGCTCGCGCGTAATGCGAAATTGTCAGTTGCCGGGCGTGGCGCGGCAACTATAGAAGTGGAGCGTAGGCACAGTTGGCTGGCGATAGCGGCAGCGGTAGCAAGGGACCTGTCCGGCGACTCGTGATTGTGGAGTCGCCGACAAAAGCGCGCAAGATCGCTGGCTACCTAGGCTCCAATTATGTGGTCGAATCCTCCCGCGGGCACATCCGTGACCTGCCGCGCAATGCCGCTGACGTGCCGGCAAAGTACAAATCCGAACCGTGGGCGCGCCTCGGGGTCAATGTCGACGACAACTTCGAACCGCTGTACATCGTCAGCCCGGAGAAGAAGAGCACCGTCACCGAGCTGAAGGACCTGCTCAAGGGCGTTGACGAGCTCTACCTCGCGACGGACGGTGACCGCGAGGGTGAGGCGATCGCCTGGCATCTGCTGGAAACGCTGAAGCCCAAGGTGCCGGTCCGGCGGATGGTGTTCCACGAGATCACCGAACCCGCGATCCGCGCCGCCGCGGAGAATCCGCGTGACCTGGACATCGCGCTGGTCGACGCGCAGGAAACCCGCCGCATCCTCGACCGGCTCTACGGCTACGAAGTGTCGCCCGTGCTGTGGAAGAAGGTCGCACCGAAGCTCTCGGCAGGCCGGGTGCAGTCGGTGGCCACGCGCATCATCGTGCAGCGCGAGCGGGAGCGCATGGCGTTCCGCAGCGCAGGCTACTGGGACGTCAGCGCCGAACTGGACGCGAGCGTCTCCGACCCGCAGGCCACCCCGCCCAAGTTCACCGCCAAGCTCAACACCGTCGACGGCCGTCGCGTCGCCGCCGGTCGTGATTTCGACTCACTGGGCCAGCTGAAGAAGCCCGACGAGGTGCTCGTGCTCGACGAGGCCAGTGCCGGGGCCCTGGCCGCCGGACTGCGTGGCGCCCAGTTGGCCGTCAGCTCCGTCGAGCAGAAGCCGTACACGCGCAAGCCGTACGCACCGTTCATGACGTCGACGCTGCAGCAGGAGGCCGCCCGCAAGCTGCGGTTCTCCTCGGAGCGCACCATGAGCATCGCGCAGCGGCTGTACGAGAACGGCTACATCACCTACATGCGTACCGACTCGACGACGCTGTCGGAGTCGGCCATCAACGCCGCGCGTAACCAGGCGGGCCAGCTGTACGGCTCGGAGTACGTGCACCCGACGCCGCGGCAGTACACCCGCAAGGTCAAGAACGCCCAAGAGGCGCACGAGGCGATCCGCCCCGCCGGTGACGTGTTCCAGACCCCGGGCCAGCTGCACGCGCAGCTCGATACCGACGAGTTCCGGCTCTACGAGCTGATCTGGCAGCGCACCGTGGCCTCGCAGATGGCCGACGCGCGCGGTACGACGCTGTCACTGCGCATCGCCGGCGCCGCGGCGGGTGGCGAGCAGGTCGTCTTCAACGCCTCCGGTCGCACCATCACCTTCCCGGGCTTCCTCAAGGCCTACGTCGAGAGCATCGACGAGCTGGCCGGCGGTGAGTCCGACGATGCCGAGAGCCGCCTGCCGAACCTCACTCAGGGGCAGCGCGTCGACGCCGCCGATCTGACCGCCGACGGCCACCAGACCAGCCCGCCGGCGCGCTACACCGAGGCCTCGCTGATCAAGGCCCTCGAAGAGCTGGGCATCGGCCGTCCGTCGACGTACAGCTCGATCATCAAGACCATCCAGGACCGCGGCTACGTGCAGAAGAAGGGCAGCGCGCTGGTGCCGTCCTGGGTTGCCTTCGCGGTCGTGGGCCTGTTGGAGCAGCACTTCGGCCGGCTGGTGGATTACGACTTCACCGCGGCCATGGAGGACGAGCTCGACGAGATCGCCAACGGCCAGGAGCAACGCACCAACTGGCTGTCGAACTTCTACTTCGGCGGCGACCACGGCGTCGAGGGTTCGATCGCCCGGGCCGGTGGGCTCAAGCACCTCGTCGGCGGCAACCTCGAAGGCATCGACGCGCGAGAAGTCAACTCCATCAAGCTCTTTGACGATGAGGAAGGCCGCGCGGTGGTGGTCCGGGTCGGCCGTAACGGGCCGTACCTGGAGCGGATGATCGCCGATCCGGACAACCCGGGCGAGCTCAAGCCGCAGCGCGCCAACCTCAAGGACGAGCTGACTCCGGATGAGCTGACCCTGGAGTTGGCCGAAAAGGCTTTCGCCACACCGCAAGAGGGCCGGGTGCTGGGTGTCGACCCCGTGTCCGGACACGAAATCGTCGCCAAGGACGGACGATTCGGTCCCTATGTCACCGAGATCCTCCCGGAACCCCCCGAGGACCCGGATGCGGGCGCGACGGCCAAGAAGGGCAAGAAGCCGACCGGGCCCAAGCCGCGCACCGGATCGCTGTTGCGGTCAATGGATCTGGAGACGGTGACGCTCGACGACGCGCTCAAGCTGCTGTCGTTGCCGCGTGTGGTCGGCGTCGACCCGTCGAACAACGAGGAGATCACCGCGCAGAACGGCCGCTATGGCCCATACCTGAAGCGCGGCACCGACTCTCGCTCGCTGGCCACCGAGGAACAGATGTTCACCATCACCCTCGACGAGGCGCTGAAGATCTACGCCGAGCCGAAACGCCGTGGCCGCCAGGCCGCTGCCGCCCCGCCTCTGCGTGAGCTGGGCACCGACCCGGCGTCGGGCAAGCCGATGGTGATCAAGGATGGCCGGTTCGGTCCGTACGTCACCGACGGTGAGACCAACGCCAGCCTGCGCAAGGGCGATGACGTGCAGTCGATCACCGACGAGCGGGCCTCGGAACTGTTGGCCGATCGCCGGGCCCGTGGACCGGTGAAGAAGGCCGCCAAGAAGGTTGCGAAGAAGGCGCCGGCCAAGAAGGCCCCGGCGAAGAAGGCCGCTGCCAAGAAGGCCTGAGCCTTCTAGCTGGAGACGTCGCTCTCGGCCGCGCGTTCGAGGTCGCGGGGCAGCACCAGGTTCATCGGGCGGGCCAGCTGGGTGGGCACCGTGCGGCCGCGCAGTTCCACGATCTCGCCGACGTCCCAGCTCAAAGCCTCGGCATCGAGTGCGCCGCTGACCGCGATCGCCGAGGCCAGCACGTGGCCTTCCTCCAGCTTGGCGAGCTCGGTGAGGCGGGCCGCCTCGTTCACCGGGTCGCCGATCACGGTGTATTCGAAGCGGGCCTGAGCGCCGATGTGGCCGGCGATCGCGCGTCCGGCCGAGACTCCGATACCGAACTCGGTGTCGCTGCCCAGCACGCTGAGCAGCTCGTCGTGCAGTTCGCGGGATGCCGCCAGCGCGCCACCGGAGGCGTCGGGATGCTCGATGGGGGCGCCGAAGATGGCCAGCGCGGCGTCACCCTGGAACTTGTTGACGAACCCGCCGTGACGGTTGACGGTGTCGACGATGACCCGGAAGAACTCGTTGAGCAGGTTCACCACGTCGCCGGCCGGGATGGTCGACGCCAGATGCGTCGAACCCACCAGATCCACGAACAGCACGGCGACGTCGCGTTCCTGGCCGCCGAGCTCGGTGCCGCGCTCCAGGGCGCGACGGGCCACGTCCTCACCCACGTACCGGCCGAACAGGTCGCGCAACCGTTGCCGCTCGGCCAGCTCGCGCACCATGTCGTTGAAGCCGGCCTGCAGCAGGCCGAGCTCGCTGGCGTCGTAGATCTGCATGTGCGCGTTGTAGTTGCCGCGCTGCACCTCGCCCAGCGCCCAGCGCAGCTGGCGCAGCGGATCGGCGATCGACATCGCCACCAGCACGGTGCTGGACAGCCCGATCACCAGCGCGGCGATGGCCAGCAGCAACAACGGCGTGGTCAACCGGTCGGCGGATGCGGTCAGGATCGAGAACTTGCTCGCCACCAGGGCCAGCACGATGGCCAGGAGCGGCACGCCCGTCGAGAGCACCCAGGTGAGCACCTGGCGCAGGATCACCCCGGGGGCGCGGAAGTTCTCCGGAACCCCGCCGCGCAGCGCGGCCACCGCGACCGGCCGCAGCACGCGCTCGGACTGCAGGTACCCGATGATCGCGGTGGCCGTCGCACCCAGGGCGGTGGCGACCAGAACCACCGGAGCCGACTTGCTGGCCACCGGCCAGCTGGCCACGATGAACACGATCGAGCCCAGGAACCAGTTCGTGACGCTGATCAGGGTGCGGTAGAAGGGCATCTTCAGCGCCCGCACGCGGGCCAGCTCGGTGATGGCCGGGTCGGACTTGGACAGCAGGGTGTCGCGGCGCTGCCACCGGATCACCGGGATCAGCAGGCGTAGGGCCAGGTAGGCGCCGATGGTGAACGACACGAACAGGTAGCCCAGGAAGATCGCCAGGTTCACCACCGGGAGGTCCTGGAGCTGGATGCGGTCCTCCGGCGGCAGGCCGAAGCGCAGGAAGCCGAGCACGAACAGCGCGCCGATGATGTCGGCCTGCAACATGCCCAGTGTGAACACCGGCCACGGGGTACGCGCCACCCATCGCGCGAATGCACCGATTCGCGCGATGGGTATGGGCTCCGTGGTCACCCGTTCACCGTATCGGGCCGCAGGGACGTTCAGCGCCTGCTGTGACGTGGTTGTGTCGGCTTGACCACTACTGTTGGGGACGATGAGCGGGGTCTTTTCGCGGCTGGTGGGCCAGCAGGCGGTGGAACAGGAGCTGGTGGCGGCTGCGTCGGCGGCCCGGGGTGATTCGCCACACAGTGGCACCACCGTCGGGACGATGACACATGCATGGCTGATCACCGGCCCGCCCGGATCAGGGCGTTCGGTGGCGGCGCTGTGCTTCGCGGCCGCCCTGCAGTGCACGTCCGAGGGGACTCCGGGCTGTGGTGAATGCCGGGCCTGTACGACGACGATGGCCGGCACGCACGCCGATGTGCGGCGGATCGTGCCCGAGGGGCTGTCCATCGCGGTCAAAGAGATGCGCGAGATCGTCCAGATCGCGTCGCGCCGGCCCGGGACCGGGCGCTGGCAGGTCGTGGTGATCGAGGATGCCGACCGGCTTACGGAAGGCGCCGCCAACGCGCTGCTCAAGGTGGTGGAGGAGCCGCCGGCGTCGACGGTGTTCCTGCTGTGCGCGCCGTCGGTGGATCCCGAGGACATCGCGATCACGCTGCGCTCTCGGTGCCGCCACGTCGCGCTGACCACGCCGTCGGTGGATGCCATCGCCGACGTGCTGATCTCCGGTGACGGGCTGCCCGAGGAGGACGCTCGCTGGGCGGCCTCGGTCAGCGGCGGGCATGTGGGCCGGGCCCGGCGGCTGGCGACCGATCCCGAGGCCAGAGAGCGCCGCAAGCGGGCGTTGGGGCTGGCCCGGGACGCCGCGACACCCGCGCGGGCGTTCGCGGCGGCTGAGGAGATGGTGGCCGTCGCCGAGGCCGAGGCGCTGGCGTTGACCGCCGGACGCAACGAGACCGAGACCGAGGAGCTCAAAACCGCCCTGGGCGCCGGTGGCACCGGAAAAGGCACCGCGGCCACCACCCGCGGGACTGCTGGCGCGCTCAAAGAGCTGGAGCGACGGCAGAAATCCCGGCAGACCCGGGCCTCCCGCGATGCTCTGGACCGCGCCCTGATCGACCTGGCCACCTACTTCCGCGATGCACTGCTGGTGTCATCGGGAGCGACGGCGGTGACGGCCAACCACCCGGACATGGCCGAGAAAGTGGAGGCCATGGCCGCCCACGTGCCCCCGGACCGGCTGCTGCGCTGCATCGAGGCGGTGCTGGAATGCCGCGAAGCGCTGGCCATCAACGTCAAGCCGAAGTTCGCGGTCGATGCCATGGTGGCGACCATCGGGCAGGCGCTGCGTGGGTGAGTTGGGTCCTGGGCGGTGTCTGCCGTAAAGTGGTGCCGCCCGGTTCGCTGGGTACGCCACCCTAGCTCAGTCGGTAGAGCAATTCACTCGTAATGAATAGGTCAGGGGTTCGATTCCCCTGGGTGGCTCCACAAGTCCAGGTAGGACAAAAATGCTGCGCTTCCGCAGGTTGAAGCGGCGATAGGCTCCCTGTTTATGGCACGGATCGTAGTGGGCGCGGTTCTCGTCGCCGCGGTTTCACTGACATCTCCGGTGGCGGGCGCCGACCCGGGGCACATCCCTGATCTGGGTAGTTACACCGCGGTGGATATCGACGACTACAACACGTACTACAACTATCCGACGACGAACGGCGCGCAGTTCGTCACCCCGGGTGGGTACCGATGCCGGATCACCTACACGGGCCGTGCCAATCCACCCATGAAGCAAGCCAGCTGCTGGGGTGAGCTGCCCGGTACGTCGAGCAACATGGTCAGCGTCTTCGCGGCCATGTCACTCGATCCGGCGACTTTCTCTACCGGGGATCTGGCCGGCATGGAGAAGTACACGGACTACAAAGAGCCGCGTGACCGCACGGTTGATCCGGCCGACTACAAGCTGCTTCCCGCGGGCAGCAAGCTCGTCTACCCCGATACCGGCACGTGCGCCGTCACCGAGGTGAGCACGGTGTGCGTGGTGGGCGACCACGGCTTCGAGTTGTCGGCGAAGGGCAGCCGCGTCTTCTAGTCCTTGGACAGCGCTTCACGGGCCACGTTGCGGGCCGTATTCGCCGCAGGAAAGCCGGCGTAACCGCTGGCGTGGTAGATGACTTCGGCGATCTCGTCCTCGGTGAGGCCGTTCCGGAGGCCGATCCTGACGTGCGACTCGAACTCATCGGTGGCCCGCAGGGCGATCAGGATGCCCATGGTGACCAGGCTGCGATCACGCCGGCTCAGGCCCTCGCGGCTCCACAGCCGGCCGAAGACATTGTCGACGCCGATCGCCAGCAGTTCATCGCCGAAGCTGCCGTCGGGTTCGACGTTCTTCTCCGACAGATGCGGCACCATCTCTTGAAGGACCCGCAGACCCTTTTCACGTACGTCGTCAGTCATGCTTGCCAGCTTGGCACCACGCCCGTTCTAGTCGTCGACCGACCGCATTACGAGCGTGTTTGAACCGCTGCGCAGGTAAGCAGTCGATCGCCAATCGTTGTTGCTGAGTGCGGTATCCAGCGCTCTGCTGGTGAGAAACGGGCCAGCAGGTACTTCAGTACGAAGGCTCTCCTTGAGGCTCGGAGCCTCGCCGGTTGCCGTAGGCGCGTATTTCGACCGCAACGCGTCTGCGGTGGTCGGTTGAAGTTCGATGATCGCTTCGATCCAGTAGACCGAGGGCCCCGGCACCGTGACCCGGCTGTCCGATTGTGCGCCGAGGGTGCCGCTCATCCATGTGGCAGAGATCGGGCTGCCAATGTTGGGGAACCGTTTGGTCAGTGGCCCGAGATCATGCCGAATCACGTTGGCTTGTACCGAAGTTTCTGTCCGCGGGGATTCGTCACCGCTGCGACAGCCTCCGAGCGAAATCGCGACTGCGAAAACGAGGGCCACACCGACTGGTCTCAGTAGCGTCGTCATTGTGTTGTCCTGACTAACTTCCCGATGCAATCTGCAATGGGGAAGCCGATGTCGTCGCGGGCGATGCTTCCCGGGTAGCAGGGTGAGATCGCATCTACGGTGGGCGGGAAACTTGTCGGAGACGCAGAAACGATCTGTAGGCGGTAGCCGTCGGGGCCGTAGCCGAACTGGTTGGGCTTGCGGAACTCGTCGCGCTCCATCACCTTCCATCCCCAGCTGCGCCAGATATCGCCGACCTTCGTGACCGTGGCATTGTTGTCGGTTCCCGGAGTGGAGCGCAGTTGACCGATGGTGCTGAAATTCCTAGGCGCTGTGGGTGTGCTGTCGTTGTCGTCGCAGTAGCCGGTTGAGCCGGCAGAGCCATATCGCGTGGCATCCAGGACGGTGCCCGGTGGCAAGGCGTCCAGCGTTCGTTTCAGATACCCGAAAACTGTGTCCTGCGCCTGTTGTTGCGACTGGGGTGCAACATCTTTGACGTTCATGCCGCTGTGTTCATTCCGTCCGCCACAGGCCGTGACGGTCAGGCAGAGCCCGATCAGAACGAACGGGGCGAGTTTCCACTTGGTTCCGAAGCACTCGTTCAGATACTCATTCGATGAGTGCATTGATTTCCTCGGGGATGTCGCCGGCCGTTTCCGGATAAATGTTGGTCTTGACCCACGTCCCCGGGTTCGTATCGAAAGGTACTCAGCTCCCATGGGGTCAAATACCTGCGGATCTGTCACATCAGAAAGGCATGCCAGGTCGACTAGCCCGATGACTCGGGCCAGCCGGGAGTCGGGGCCGACGTCGGGAAGTCGCTACGAGAATGCTCACCGTTAGTGAAAAATGCCCGCCGTTCCGGTGAATCTGGAGCCTTCGCGACGCAGCTGGCGTAGTCGGCTTGGTTTGTCGGCCAGACAGCGTTGAATCCGGCGTTCCCCGCTAATAGTGGGCCTGAAAAACTAGAAACCTTCCAGCCATTGAATACGTCGTCAGTGGGGGCAGGGAGCGGCCCGGCTTGCGGAGGGAGACTATCGGCTTTATCGGCCGGCGCAGAAAGCGATATCCGCATTGCATAAATTCCACCGGTGTCCGCGTACCCACCCTGACCGACGCTGGTAAGTACTCCCTTATTTTTCTCCGCTGCGACTGCGTAACTATAATTGCACAGAGTGACCATTGTTGTTTTTTCAGTGCTGTCCACGGATAGAATGTGGTATCGGTCAGTACCGACTAGTGGATGCTCCAATGGGTGATTCGTATTCGGCCGACGGCGCCGCTCGTCGGCGTTAGTGCTGTCAGAGGGAGCGTTAGGTGGCACCGCCTCAGTGAAGCCAGGATATGCGAGTTCTAGGTTGCCGGAATATTGTGCCAGCATGTACGACTCTATGTAGGCGCGTACAGGGACCGCTGGCCCGCGGTCAACATCGATTCCGTCTTCACTGTCCCATTGAAATCTCAAGTCGCTGATCAAACCGCTCCATCTTTGGGCTTCGGTTGGGGTTTCCGCAGTGTTGCAGGCGGTCAGTGTTACTGAGATTGCAGTCAGCAATGGAATTATTGCTTTAGTGCTTGCCACAGGCTCAATTGCCCTTCTTTGAGTCGGGGGTCTTAGTGATCTGTTCGTACTTCTTGGCGTACTCGCCGGCTGGGTTCTGGTCGACTCCCAGGGTGTCCTCCAATGCGCGATTAAACTGCCCCTGGAAGTCGGTGTCGGAAAGAAGCGGCAGATTGCGCTCTGCTATCTCATGGTACGAGAGGATCCTGTACACCGGATCGCCGTGTTTGTTGACTCCGTCTTGGGCGATAAACGCTTTATCGATCGCGCTGGTGTCGACGTGCACGCCCTCGGCCAAGAGAGCGTTGAGAACGAAGCGGGCAGAACGGTCGCCGGTCATATCCGGAATGGCTGGAATGTTCGTGTTTGGTGGATCTCCGAGTACGGTGCTCTCCATCGCTGAACCGAACACGGACATCGCAGCGCTCCCTGCAGGTCCCGCTGGTGTCGCCCCTGCAGCCGTGCTCAGTGCTGTGACGCCTGCGCCATATGCCAACTTCCGCATGTCGTAGGCGTCTTTCTCGCTCATTCCTATCGCGCGCAACCCTTCGTGGGTTCCCGAATCCACGAGCCCCTGTAGCACTGCTGCGTTGAGTATCCGAGGGTCATCCCTACGCACGTCTGCGTGTTTTCCGACGTCGTCGGCATATGAGTGCGCCTGTTCGAGTGCCAATTTGTCGGCCGCAGCGTTGAATTCGACGTATGCGTCTTGCTGGGTTCCGAGGACGGAGAATAAACCCTTCGCGATCGGGCGCTCCGAGTTCAGGCCGTCGAGAGAATTGAATCTGTCTCCGTCGGTGTTAGCTCCCGATATGCCGGCGATGTCGTCCATGTAGGGTGCAAGCCATGCGCATATGCCTTTACGAGCGCGGGGTTGAGCTGGCCCAGTGTCTGATGTCCGAACGGGTTATGGGGATCATTCATCCGCATTAGTTCATCTTTGTGGTTGCCCAGATAGTCGGCGTATTTCTCGGCGGTGGTGGCGGCTATGTCGCTTTCGAGGTGATTGTCATGAGTCCAACTGAATAGGGAGCCCGCGGCCCGTTTTGGGGAACCGGATGTCGTCATTGCTCATCAGTTGCCACGAGTCACCCATTATTCGCTGATGGGCGCCGAGTCGCTCTTCGGCTGTAGCTAGGTCCTTCACGCTCATTCCATGCGTTTGAGCATTTACTTGGCTCAGGTATGAGCCCTGTATGGCGGAAAGGTCTTTGGTGCCAGATCGTTGCTCGGGATCAATGGATTCCAGCACGTCATCGATTCGCTTCGCAGCCGCCTGGTCCCCGGCGAGAGCCTTACGGACGTCCTCCTCGGCTCGTTTGCGCGCTTCCGCGTCATTATCTGCCCGAGGTATGGTCTCCTCGCTGTCAAGCTTCTCGGAACCCGGTCCAAACTTTTGATTTGCCAGGGCATCCCATTCGTTTTTCAAGCCTGCGATGCGTCGACCAGCGGAGTTCATTTCGTCGGTGGATTGCTGGATCGTGTTGCTGACCTGTTCAAGGCCTTTGCTTGAGAGCGCCAGAAGGATGCCTTTGGCGGCGTTGTTGTTCGGCATCGACGCAGCCAGTGCTGTGACCCAGTCACGAGTACGGTCGAGATTCTGCCGCCCAGCGCTAACGATGTTGGCGGCGTTTGTGACTTCGTTGGCCATCTTCCTGTCAAGGTCGGCCAGTTTCTCGTAAACGCCGGCATGTTGTTTGTTGGCCGCGGCATAGGCCTGCGAACCGGTACCTTGCCACTGGTGGTCCGGCGCGGCGGATTCGATTGTGGACTTCATCTGCATGAGCTTGGAGCTGCTGCCGTCGTAATGGCTGCCATCGACGGGCGTGCCTACGCCGAACGTGTCCTTCGCTTTCGACCATGTCGAATAGAAGCCATCAAGCGCGCTCACAGATCGTCCCCCTCGACAGGATCCCGACAGTCAGCGTTCATTATCCCAGCACCCGAACTAGCTGGGTGCCAGGAATCCGACGGGCCCGGGGGAGATGCAGACCGACAGTGCGGCGGTGTTGGCGTGCACGGTGATGGACTGGCCGGCCCCGGGCAGTCGGACGAAGACGCGGTTGAGGCCGGGCCGCACCGGCACCTTCACCTCGGGTCCCTCGGCCAGGGCCATGGTCAGGGAACCGTCGCTGTTGGCCAGATAGTTGATCTCGGTGGTCCAGTCGGCAGGCAGCAATGGGCCGTCCAGCGGCATGACGACGGGTTCGTCGGGCTGCACCAGGAATCCGCACTTCGGCGCCGGACCTTCGACGATGGTGCGCACCCAGGTCACCTTGGCGTCGACCAACGTGCCGGTCCGGTCGAACATCCGCAGATCGGTTGTTGCCGGGGCGAACTCGGGGCGCGGAGAGGCAAGGGCGAACATGTGGCTGGCCAGGTTCTCCGGAGCGGCCACCCGCTGCAGGATCAGCGGATCGACCTCTTGATCCAGCAGGGGAGCGGCCGAGGAGGTGGAGGCCAATGATGCGCGGGCATTGTTGAGGTAGGCGGGCACGGGATTGTCCTGCCACACCTTCAGGAAGGTGAAGGTCGAATACAGGCTGCTCGCCACGAAAAGCGCTGCAAGACTGACACATACGGCAGTGCGCGCCCGTGAGTCCGAGAGGACGGAAGAGAACCGTGAGTCTCGGTTCGGCGCACAGAATCCCACAGCCGCGAGCAGCGCCAGCACGACGACCAAGTCCGGCAGATAACGCAGCGTCTGTGCCAGCTCCAACGCGGTGAACCGCGACGAACGCATCAGATAGATCGGGATCTGGCACGCGACGGCATAGCCCAGGACCACGACCAACACCGGCCAGATGCGGGTCTTGCGTACCAGCACCACAGCCACCGCGACGACCAGAAACACCCAGCCCAGCACCATCACGGAGACCGGCGGCGTGGCCCACGGGGAGGCGGGCGCCCAGCGCTGCCAGGACCATGGGCCGCCGACGAGCCCGGGCACGATGCCGTGCGTGAACGAGCGGCTCAGCAGGTCCCAGGTCATGGTCAGGTCGAAGCTCCATCGCTTCTGATCGACGACGACGAGGTAGACCCCGATCCACGCCACGATCAGGGCCAGGGACCCGACCCACAGCCGAAGGCCGCGCTGCCACACCTCACGCACGCTGAAAGTCCCGGTGACGTACCCGAGCAGCGCCACCACTGCGAACGCCACGAACGGGATCACCGCGGCCTTCTCGAAGAACAGCAGTCCGCCGAGAAACACCAGCACACCTGTGACGGCGTGCCGCGAAGACCCGGTCCGCACCAGTAGTACGGCCTCGCCAACCACCCACGCCAGTGCCGCCTGCATCGGCAACGTGTTCAGTCCCGCCGCCCACCACGCGAACCCGGGCAGTGCCAAGGGCGTGAACAACGCGAAGGTCAGGGGCACGAGCAACACGGGGCGCCAGCCCAGGACCACCCACAGCGCCCGCAGCAACGCCAAGGACGCCAACAGCTGCATCACCACCAGGCTCACCGCGGCGAGCACCCAGGAGAACGGCGCCACCCGGGTGACCGCCCCCGACACCAGGAACGCCGCGGGCATGACGTGGCCGTCGTGGTCGTCGAACAGGTAGGACGGTGACAGCAGATTCTGGGTCCCGGCCCGGCCGATCAGGATCAGATCGTCCCAGTAGAAATAGCCCCCGAACGCGAGTATCGCCCGGACCACCAGGTGCAGCGCGATCAGCGCAGCGGCGATGCGGGCGACCTTGTTCACTCTTGCCGACTGTACGGACCCAGCGGGGGCACATCTGCCGTCGGTATGGTGAGCCGGTGCGAACACTGGTGACAGGAGCGGCGGGTTTCATCGGATCGACGCTGGTTGACCGCCTGCTGGCGGACGGGCACAGCGTCGTCGGGCTCGATGACCTGAGCTCGGGGCGGGCAGAGAACCTGAGCAGCGCCGACAACAGCGACAACTTCGAGTTCGTCAAGGCCGACATCGTCGACGCCGATCTGCTGGGCCTGTTCAAGGACACCCAGCCCGAGGTGGTCTTCCACCTGGCCGCCCAGATCTCGGTGAAGCGTTCGGTGGACGATCCGCAACTGGACTCCACGGTGAACGTGGTGGGCGTGGTGCGTCTGGCTGAGGCGGCCCGTCAGTCCGGTGTGCGCAAGGTGGTGCATACCTCCTCGGGCGGTTCGGTGTACGGCACCCCGCCGTCCTATCCGACCAGTGAGGACACCCCGACGAATCCGGCTTCGCCGTACGCGGCGAGCAAGGTGGCCGGCGAGGTCTACTTCAACATGTTCCGCAATCTGTACAGCCTGGATTGCTCGCACATCGCGCCGGCCAACGTCTACGGCCCGCGTCAGGACCCGCACGGTGAGGCCGGTGTGGTGGCGATTTTCGCTCAGGCGCTGCTGGCCGGCCGGCCCACCAAGATTTTCGGCGACGGCTCAGACACCCGCGACTATGTGTACGTCGACGACGTGGTCGACGCCTTCGTCAAGGCATCCGGACCGGACGGCGGCGGTCAACGGTTCAACGTCGGTACCGGGGTGGAGACCTCGACCCGCGAGATGCACACCGCGATCGCACTGGCCGTCGGTGCCGCCGACGAACCGGAGATGTACCCGCCGCGGCTCGGTGACCTGCGTCGTTCCCAGCTCGATATCAGCCGGGCCCGCGACGTGCTGGGCTGGCGGCCGCAGGTGGATCTGGCCGCGGGTATCCCCAGGACGGTCGAATTTTTCCGGGGTAATTCCCACTAAAAGATTGTGAGTACTCACTTTCTCGTTTAGCGTTGCGTCATGTCCTACGACGTCATCGTTCGCAACGGCCTGTGGTTCGACGGCACCGGCGCCCCGCCGCAGGTTCGTACGCTGGGGATTCGTGACGGGGTAGTGGCCGCGGTATCGGCCACCCCGCTCGATGAGTCCGACTGTCCGGACGTCATCGACGCCGGCGGCAAGTGGGTGTTGCCCGGCTTCGTCGATGTGCACACCCACTATGACGCCGAGGTCCTGCTCGATCCGGGCCTGCGGGAGTCGGTGCGCCACGGCGTGACCACGGTGCTGCTGGGCATGTGCTCGTTGTCCACCGTCTACGCCGACACCGAGGACGCTGCCGACCTGTTCAGCCGCGTCGAGGCGGTCCCGCGTCAGTTCGTGCTGGGCGCCCTGCAGCAACACAAGACCTGGTCGGGTCCGGCCGAGTACGTGAAGGTCATCGACGAGTTGCCGCTCGGCCCGAATATCGCGTCGCTGCTGGGGCATTCGGATCTACGGGCCTCGGTGCTGGGGCTGGACCGGGCCACCACCCGCGGGGTCATTCCGACCGACGCCGAGCTGGAAACCATGGCGGCCAAGCTCGACGAGGCCCTCGAAGCGGGCATGCTCGGTATGTCCGGGATGGACGCGGCGATCGACAAGCTCGACGGGGACCGGTTCCGGTCCCGTGCACTGCCGTCGACGTTCGCGACCTGGCGTGAGCGCCGGCGTCTGATCAAGGTGCTGCGCAAGCGCGGACGGATGCTGCAGAGCGCGCCGAGTACGGCCAAAGCCTATGAGGCACTGAACTTCTTCCTGGAGAGCAGCGGCCTGTTCGGTCGGCGTCAGGGTGTCCGGATGAGCCTGCTGGTCTCGGCTGATGCCAAGTCCGCGCCCGTCGCGGTGCACGTGCTGGGGCCGGGCATCCGGCTGCTCAACCGGCTCCTGGGCGCCAAGGTGCGATTCCAGCATCTGCCCGTGCCGTTCGAATTGTATTCGGACGGAATCGATCTGCCGGTCTTCGAGGAGTTCGGCGCCGGTACCGCGGCGTTGCACCTCAAGGATCAGATCGAGCGCAACAAGCTGCTCGCCGACCCTGAGTACCGCCGCCGGTTCCGCAAGTCGTTCGACCGCCGCGTGCTCGGACCGACCCTGTGGCACCGCGACTTCCACGACGCCACCATCGTCGAATGCCCCGACAAGACGCTGATCGGCAAGAGCTTCGGCCAGATCGCCGACGAGCGCGGCATCCACCCACTCGACGCCTTCCTCGACGTGCTGGTCGACAACGGTGAGCGCAACGTTCGATGGACCACCATCGTGGCCAACAACCGCCCCAAGTACCTCGACCGGCTGGCCACGGATCCCTCGGTGCACATGGGCTTCTCGGATGCCGGTGCGCACCTGCGCAATATGGCGTTCTACAACTACCCGGTGAAGCTACTCAAGCGGGTGCGCGACGCACAGCTCCGCGGCAGGCCGTTCATGTCCACCGAGCACGCCGTCCACCGGCTGACCGCCGAGGTGGCCGACTGGTTCGGCGTGTCGGCCGGCACGCTGCGCCAAGGTGACCGGGCCGATTTCGTGGTAATCGATCCGGCCGGCCTGAACGACTCGGTGGAGGCCTACCACGAGGAGTCGGTCCCGTTCTACGGCGGGCTGAGCCGCATGGTGAACCGCAACGACGACGCCGTCGTCGCCACCGCCGTCAACGGGCAGGTGGTGTTCCGCAACGGCCGGTTCCGCGACGGCTACGGTGAGTCGGTGAAATCGGGTCGCTACCTTCGGGCGGGAACCAAGCAGCTGGACCATACGCCGGTCTGACATGGCCAGAACCCAGCAGCAGCGCCGCGAGGAAACCGTCGCACGACTACTCGATGCCGCCATCGACACGATCATCGAGGTCGGGTACGCGCGGGCATCGGCGGCGGTGATCGCCAAGCGGGCGAAGGTTTCCGACGGCGCGCTGTTCCGGCATTTCCCGACCATGAGCGACTTCATGGCGGCCACCGCTCGCGAGGTGGCACGACGTCAGCTGGAGCTGGGCGGCAAGTTGGGCTCGGAGATCGCCGCCGAGCAGCCGCCGTTACCGGCGCAGTTGAGGATCCTGCGCGACATCGCGGGGAGTGACACCAACACGGTGTGGCACGAGCTGCTCATGGCGGCTCGCACCGACGAAAAGCTCAGGGCCGCACTGCAGACCGTGCTTGCCGAGTACATCGACAGTATCTACGAAATCGCCAAGGGCGCGCCCGGGATGGATCAGTTCCCCGAGGATGTTTTCGCCGTACTGCTGTCCATCGTGATCAACACGTTCGACGGCGCGGCCATGGTGCGGCGCGTGCTGCCGATGCCCGAGCTCGAGGACGCCAGGATCGAAATGTTGGCGGCGTTGCTCAGCCGCTAGCTTCCGGTAAGTTCAGCGGCGTCGCTACCGTCCCAGAACGGTGAGAGTCCCGTCCATGCCTGGGTGTCGCTGAAGGACAACAAGATCTGTGCTGCGTCGGTCAATGGATGGTCCTCGCCGAGGATGATCGTGCTGTCCTTGACCAGCCGTCGGGCCCGCTGACCGGCCGAGCCGAATTCGTGTCCGGCCCACAGGCACCATGCAAGGTAGTAGTGCCATAGCAACGTCTGGTAGTCATCGTTGCCCACGCCCCGGGCGCACTGCGACAGTGCTCTTTTCGCCGTCAGAACGCATTCGAAGAAATGAGCTCGGTCGGACTCTTCCTCGTCTGCGGCGTCAGTAGCCCTGGTCTCGGCTTCGGCGTCGGGGCAGTCCGGGTCGTCGCTGCGCTCCTCGAGCTCCAGGCTGTAGGCGAGTTCGCGGGTCAACTCCAGCAGGTCTTGCCACTCCACGCGTGCTGCGTCCCGCTTGTCCAGAGCCGATAGGGTCAATGGGTCCGCATCGCCTCGTCCGCGGGCGAGATCGTCTGCGAGGACCTCCCATTCGGAAATGCGCTCCATCGGGTTGTCAGCTGATTCCGGGGTCCACAGTGCTCGGGTATAGCGGGCCGTCAACGTGGTGGGATCGTCGTGGCCGAGCGCTTTTTCCAGCACCTGGATCAGGTCGTCGAGGTCGTTGAGGGTGTTCGCGGTGACCCCCGTCGCCTCACCGTGCCAGCTCACATGCGCCAGACGCGCCGCCAGGGTTTCGGGATGGTGCTCACCGAGGAGGCGGAGTCGGTGCCGGTGCACCACGAGCGCCTCCATACTCGCCCCGTAGGGATCGCCGAGATCGCGACGGGCCAACGCCGCCGCGTATGCCGCCGCCAGCGTCAGCGGGTGGCGTGCGCCGAACACTCGAGTGTCGGCACCGCACAGGTGAACCCATCGCAGCAGCCGATCGGCTGGATCTGTTGCGCTGTCGTCGATTGCGGCCAGAGTGTGCCGGGCCCACAATGTATCGCGGTGCTCGGCACCGAGAACGCGGATCATTGTCGGGAGTAGGTCACGCAAGGCTTCGATGGCCCCGGCTTCGCCGAGATCGTGTCGCCAACTGACCACCAGCCACGCCACGGCGAGTGTGTCCGGATGATCGTTGCCCAGGGTGGTGCGTCGGGCTTCGAGAACCTCGATGGCGTTGTGCAGCGCCCCGCGTAGATCGCCTGCGCTTTGGCGCTCGGCCGCCACAGTCAGCAGCGCGTTCAGCGGCGCTGCGTCATCGGCATCGACGGATGCCTCGTCACTCATCTTCTGCAGCGGCCGGCACCCGTACGTTCTGCAGAGCCACGGACCGGGCCAGCCGGGCGTAGCGCAGCTCGATGTCCTTGAAGCGCAGGTATGTCGACAGCGTGACGAACACGAACGCGATGATCAGCACGTACTCCATGAGGTCCGTACCGCGTTTCACGCCAAGCCAATTCGCGAGGACCGTGGTGTCGTCGGGCCGAAGGATGGCGTAGATGCCCGCGCCCACGAACAGCACGAAGCCGACCTTGACCCAGGCTTTGGACCGTGCGCTGCGTCGAGATCCCAGAAGGTAGGCCAACAGCGCCAGCACCGAGACGATCAGCAGGGCCTGAATCCAGTTCACCGGGACATCCTCCTGCGTAGCAGTCCGTCGAAGACGATGTTGACGCCGTTGAGCAGCGGCTGTCCCTTCGACTTCGAGTAGTCGGTGTAGAGAATCTCGACCGGTTCCTCGGCCACCCGCCAATGGTTTTCGGCTGCCAGTGCGATGAACTCGCCGGCATGGCTCATGCCGTTCATGGTCAGGTTGAGTGCGTCGGCGACAGTCTTGTTGAACACCCGCAGTCCATTGTGTGCGTCGGTGAGGCCGAGGCTGCGGCTCTGCGGGCTGAGAAACGCCGCGGCGCGCAGGATGACGCGTTTGACCGGCGGGACGTGGGTGACCGTGCCGGCAAACCTGGTGCCCACCACGAGATCGGCGTTGTCGGAATCGAGCCGATCGATCATCCGGATCACATCTTTGACCTGGTGCTGTCCGTCCGCGTCGAAGGTGGCGAAGACCCGGGCACCCGGACGGCTGCGGGCGTACTCGACCCCGGTCTGAATGGCCGCGCCCTGACCGAGGTTCACCGGATGGGGGACCACGTGTGCGCCGGCGGCGAACGCCATATCGGCGGTGTCGTCGCGACTGCCGTCGTCGACGCACACCACGTTAGGAAAAACGGAGCGCACGTCGGAGATGACGTCGCCGATGATGCTCGCCTCGTTGAAGGCGGGGATGATGATCCAAACGTCGTGAAAGCGCATGTCGATGGGCACCAAACTACACGGTCACTGCATTGCCAGCTTGGCCAGCGCGACCAGGTGAACCGCGATTCCTACCAGCGGTCCGCACAGCAGCGCGACGATGGTCCGAGTCTCCAGCCCCACCGGTAGCAACAGCAGTGCCACCGCTGCGACCGTGGCAAGGATCCAGCCCAGCGCGTAGGCCCGGTGCAGGGCGGCTGCGACGGTAGCGGCGCCGGTCAGCGTGAGCATCGCGATGGCGACGGCCGCCGCGGTCAGCCAAGCCAGCAGGGCGCCGCCGGCGCGGTACTCGTCGCCGAACCCGACCCGCAGCAGCCAGGGGCCGAGCAGCCCGGCCGCGGCCACGCCCACCGCACCCAGTGCGGCTACCGCGGCCGCCGGCGCCAACAGTGCCCGCAGCCGTTTGTCGCGCTGGTCGACGAAGTGTGCGATCAGATTGCCCTGCATCGCGGTGAGCGGAACCAACAGCGGGGCGCGGGTCAGCGTCACGGCGAGGATCACCACACCGCCGGCCGCGCCCAGATCCCCCGAAGTGGCCTTGAGCAGCACCGGGAAGCCCATCACCAGGATCGCGCTGGCGCCGGCCGCGGCGATCGAGTGTGCGGCCCCGCGTAGGAATGTCGACGGACTGCCCGCGGTGAGCAGCCCGGCCGCCAGGCGCGCTGCCGGCGCGGCGATCAGCATGATCAGCCAGGCCACCGCTCCGGCCACGGTGGCCCACAGGAACCCGGCCAACCCCCAGCCGAGCACGAACGTCGCCGCGGCCACGGCCACCCGGATTCCGGCGTCGGTGACCATCAGGGCCCCGTACTCGGTCCAGCGGTTCACCCCGGCGAGCATGCCGAGCAGCGTGGCGTGCAGACAGAATCCGGCCAGCCCGACGCTGAGCAGCACGACGCTCAGCGCGCGCGACTCGGCGAACACGTGCGCGCTCCACAGCGGTGAGCTGGCCGCGATCACCAGGGCCGCGACGATGCCGACCAGGGCGGCGATCCGCATCGGGTGGGTGGTCGGCCCGCCGCTGAGGTCGCGGTGCCGAGACGAGCGCACCTCGCGGGTGGCCTCCTGCAGCAGACCGTTGGCAGCCCCGGTCACCAGGCCGAACGCACCCCAGAACACGCTGAAGACCGAGAAGCCGGCGGGCTCGAGATCGCGCGCGGCCAGGTACAGCACGGCGTAGCCGCACAGCGCACTGAGCGCCGTCGCCGCGCCGACGCGGGCGACGCTGCTGCGCGTGACCGGTCCGGGTGCGGGTGCGCCGCCGGCATCGGTCACAGGTCCGGCAGCTCTTTGGAGTACAACCAGGCCTGCCACAGCGATTGCAGTGGCTCGTCGGTGTAGCCGGCGGCCAGCCCGGTGAAATCGTCGGTGAACGCCGTGCTGTGTCGGTAGCGGGCTGTCCAATCCCTCAGCAGCGCAAAGAAATTCCGGTCGCCGATCAGAGTGCGTAGCGCGTGCAGGGTCAGTGCGCCGCGCTTGTAGATACGGTCGTCGAACATGTCCTCGGGCCCGGGATCGGACAGCAGAATGTCCTGGGGCTTGTCGCGCAGCCGCTCGTAGTAGTGCTCGGCCCACTCGGCGGCGGTGTGGCCGCCGCTGTGCTCGGACCACAGCCACTCCGCATAGCAGGCGAATCCCTCGTGCAGCCAGATGTCGCGCCAGCGTCGCGCCGTGACCGAGTTGCCGAACCACTGGTGGGCCAGTTCGTGGGCGATGAGCCGTTCGGCGCCGCGGTGCCCGTCGCAGTGGTTGGCCCCGAAGATCGAGATGCCCTGGGCCTCCAGCGGGATCTCGAGATCGTCGTCGGTGACCACCACGGTGTAGCCGCTGGCCAGTGGATATGGGCCGAACAGCTTGATGAACAACTTCATCATCTGCGGTTGGTGCTCGAAGTCGTGGTCGAACTCGCGCCGCAACCGAGCGGGCAGCACCGCGTGCATCGGTACCGGCGTCTTGGTCAGCCGTTGGCTCTCGTACTGGCCGATCTGCAGGGTGATCAGGTAGCTCGACGTCGGCTCGGCCTGCTCGTAGGTCCACACGGTGTGCCCGGCGCGGGCCTTGCGGGAGATCAGTTCACCGTTGGCCAGGGCGTAGTACGGGCTGTCGGTGCTGATCTGGATCCGGTAACTGGCCTTCGAGCTGGGGTGGTCGTCGCACGGGAACCAGGAGGCCGCCCCGTTGGGCTGGCCGGCCACCAGGGCCCCGTTCGACAGTTCCTCGAAACCGACGTCACCCCAATATGTTTCGATGGGGCGCGGGGTTCCGCTGTAGCGGACGACGATGGTCATCGCGGCCCCGGCCGGTAACGCCGAGGACAGGGTGACCGACAGCTTCCCGCCCGAACATCGGTACTGGGCCGGACGGCGGCCGTTCACCGACACCCGCGACACCGTCAGGGCGTCGGACAGGTCGAGGGTGAAGGTGCGCAGCGCGGCCAGGGTGACCGCGGTGATCGTGGCTGTCCCGGCCAGCCGGTTGATCGCCACCTTGTACTCGAGGTCGAGTTCGTAGCGCGACACCCGGTACCCGAAATTGCCGTTGCGCGGCAGATACGGGTCGATAACGGGCGGGGGTGCCAATTTCTTCGCTGCTTTCTTCGATCGGGTCACGCGGCGGAGTCTTCTGTTTTCTTGGCGGTCTTGTCGGTGGTCTTGTCGGCGGAACGCTTCTTGCCGAACATGTTCCACGGCGCGATCGGGTTGCCCTGCCACCTCGTCGACGGCGGTACCTCGTCGCCGCGCATCACCAGTGAGCCCGGTCCGACCGTGGCGCCGGCACCCAGTCGGGCCGCGGGTAGCGCCACGCAGTGCGGCCCGAGTGTCGAACCTTCTTCGAGCACAACGCTGTCCAACCGCATGATGCGGTCGTGGAACAGGTGGGTCTGTACGACGCAGCCGCGGTTGACGGTGGAGGCGGTGTCCAGTGCCACCAGATCGGCTTCGGGCAGCCAGTAGGTTTCGCACCACACGCCGCGGCCGATCGAGGCTCCCAGCCCGCGTAGCCACAGGTTCATCACGGGGGTGCCGCTGGCGGCCCGGGCGAACCAGGGGGCCGCGACGGTTTCGACGAAGGTGTCCGACACCTCATTGCGCCACACGAACGATGACCACAGGGGGTGTTCGACGGCGCGAATCCGGCCGACCACCAACCACTTCGCGATCACCGCGATGGTCCCGGCCACGGCGCCGGCGGCCAGCAACACCAAGCCACCGGTCAGCGTCGCCCAAAGGAATCCGAACCGGATCGTCACGGCCTGCATCGCCCCCAGAACCGCGACTCCGATCGCGAAGGTGACGATCACCGGGATCACCCGGCAGGTCTCCACGGTCGAGCGCATGATCTTGAGCCGAATCGACGGGTGGAAGGTGCGTAGTGCGTCGGCCTCGGTGGCGTTGCGGCGCAACCGGACCGGTGGGCTGCCCAGCCAGGATGAGCCGGCCTTGGCCTTGTGCGGCGTGGCCGACAGCACGGCCACCAGGCCGTCGTCGGGCACCTTGCGGCCGGGCTGGGTGATGCCGGAGTTGCCGAGGAACGCGCGCTTGCCGATGGTGGCCTTGGCGACGTGGATCCAGCCGCCGCCCAGCTCATAGGACGCCACCATGGTGTCGTCGGCCAGGAACGCGCCGTCCTGGACCTCGGTGAACTTCGGCGTAAACAGGGCTGTCGAGATCTCGGTGTCCCGACCGACTTTCGCGCCGAGCAGCCGCAGCCACCAGGGTGTCAGCAAGCTGGCGTAGATCGGGAACAGGTAGTTGCGGGCCGCATCCATCAGGCGTTCTGTGGTCCACAGCTGCCAGCCCACGCGGCTGCGTACGGGGTGGTAGCCCTCCGAGAGCCGCACCGAGAGGATGCGCACGCCGATCACGGTCAGCGCGGCATAGGTCAGCAGCGAGACGACGGCCGCGGCCGGGGTCCATGCGAGCGCGGGCAGCACCGCTTCGGCCGGTGAGGCAGTGCCGTGCACGGCCCAGACGATCACCGCCAGGCCGGCGGCCAGAGCGAGCAGCGGCAGACCGGCCAGCAGCACCGAGGACACGCCGTACACCGCGACCCACACCGGGGCGCGTCCCGGCCGGTGATCCGGCCAGGGGTGGCGGGCCTTGCCCGATTTCACGGCCGGCGAGCCCTTCCAGAACTGACCGTTCTTGACCTTGCCGACCACTGCCGATCCGGGGGCGACGTCGGCGTTCTTGCCGACGCTCGCCCCGGGTAGCAGCGTGGTGCGGGCGCCGATCGTGGCGTCGTTGCCGATCGACACCGGGCCGACGTGGAAGAGGTCGCCGTCGATCCAGTGCCCCGTCAGGTCCACCTCGGGCTCGACCGAGGCGCGGTGGCCGATCTTGAGCATGCCGGTCACCGGCGGAGCCGAGTGCATGTCGACGCCCTTGCCGACGCTGTTGCCCAGGGCGCGGGCGTAGTAGACCATCCACGGTGCACCGGCCAGGTTCTCCGCACCGCTGGCAGCGCCCAGTCGTTCGGCGATCCACACCCGCAGGTGCACGGCGCCGCCACGGCGATAGGTGCCGGGCTCGAGTCCGGTCAGCAGCATCCGGGCGAACAGCACCGCGATGCCCATGCGGCCCAGTGGCGTGACGAACAGCAGGAACCCGGCCAGCACCCACCACCAGCTGAGCGGATGCGCCCACGACACGATCCCCGTCTGGGCGGCCACGTTGTTCAAAATGGCCAGCCAGACCACCCATTGCATGCCGGTGAGGGTGGCCAACGGCAGTGACAATGCGACCTGTGCGGCCTGGGTGAACAGAGGAGTCGGTTTGACCTCGCGGGATTGGATCTCCGGCGGTGGTTTGAGCTCGTCGAGATAGCCGGCCAGCGAGCCGAGCCGGGGGTGATCGTAGAGGTCGGCGACGGTCACCAGCGGGTAGCGCCGTCGCAGTGCGGCCACCAGCTGCGCAGCCGACAGCGAACCGCCGCCCAGCGCGATGAAATCGGCCTCCGGCCCTTCGACGGGCGTGCCGAGCACGTCGCGCCACAAGCCGGCCAGCCAGCCCATGGTGCCGTCGAGTTGCGGCGCCTCCTGATCGGCGTCTCCGGGCGGTGGCCACGGCAGTGCGTTGCGGTCCACCTTGCCCGACGTGCGGGTCGGTAGTTCGTCGAGCAGCACGAGCCTGGGCACCAGGGCGGCAGGCAGCGACTCCGACAGCGCGGCGCGCGCGGCGGCCAGGTCGAATTCCGGATCGGCGCTGGCGATGTAGCCGACCAGCAGCGGGGTGCCGCTGGTGGTCTTGCGGACCGCTGCCGCACCGCCGCTCACGCCGGGCAGGTGCACGAGCGCGTTATCCACTTCGCCCAGTTCGATGCGGCGGCCGCCGACCTTGACCTGATCGTCGGCGCGGCCCTGGAAGTACAGGCCGTCGGCCTCCAATCTCACCAGGTCACCGCTGCGGTAGGCCCGGTTCCAGCCCAGCGTCGGCATGGGCGCGTACTTCTCGGCGTCCTTCTCGGGGTCGAGGTAGCGGGCCAGGCCCACCCCGCCGATCACGAGCTCGCCGACGTCGCCGATCGCCACCGGCACGCCATCTTTGTCGACCACCGCCAGGTCCCAGCCGGCCAGCGGCAGGCCGATGCTGACCGGGCCCTGCCCGTCCAGCTGCGCGGCGCAGGCCACGACGGTCGCCTCGGTGGGGCCGTAGGTATTCCACACCTCCCGGCCGTCCACCGCGAGCCGGGCCGCGAGTTCAGGTGGGCAGGCCTCGCCCCCGAAGATCAGCAACCGCACGGCTTCCAGTGCCTCGGCCGGCCACAGCGCCGCCAGCGTCGGAACGGTGGACACCACGGTGATGTCACGGCTCACCAGCCAGGGGCCCAGGTCCATGCCGCTGCGCACCAGTGACCGTGGGGCGGGCACCAGGCAGGCGCCGTGCCGCCAGGCCAGCCACATCTCCTCGCACGACGCGTCGAAGGCCACCGACAGCCCGGCCAGCACCCGGTCTCCGGGGCCAATCGGGTTGTCCGTCAAGAACATCTGTGCTTCGGCATCGACGAACGCCGCGGCGCTGCGATGGGTGACGGCCACACCTTTCGGGGTGCCCGTCGAGCCCGACGTGAAGATGATCCAGGCGTCGTCGCGACCCAGCGGCTCCGCGGCCCGCCAGCCCCGCGACGAACCCGGTCCGCGCACCAGCCCGGCCTCGGTGATCACGCCGACCACGTTGGCCTCCCCGAATACCAGCTCGGCGCGTTCGTCGGGGTCGTCGGCGTCGACCGGGACGTATGCCGCGCCGCAGGCCAGCACTGACAGGATCGCCACGTACAGGGCATAGCTGCCCGAGGGCATCCGGATTCCGAGCTTGTCTCCGCGGCCGATACCGCGTGCTGCCAGCCAGGACACACTGTCGGCGACGTCGGCGATCAGCTCGGCGTAGGTGAGCTGGACCGTGCCGTCGTCGAGGGCGGGTGCGTCGGGAAAACGCCGGGCCGTGTCGTGGAGGATGTCGACGAGAGTGCGCGGCTCGGGTGCCAGTGGGGATAGCACGTACTGCGGGGGAATCTCGTGCGGACCGGCGGGAGCTGTCACGAGTACAAACTACTAAGCCCCGGCCATCACGGCCCAGTGGCGCACGGCGGGTCGGTCCGGCGTGCCGCTTCGATTTCGGTTCGTGGGATCCGTCAGGCAGACTGGTCGGCGGAGGGGAGTATTCCTTTCGCTGCGATGTCGTCATCACGTCGGTCGTCAATGATCGATCGGTGTCGCGGACCGGTGTGTTGTAACCGGTGGAAGAGACCTCCGGCGTTTTGACGACCGGAGGATTCTCGATGCAGGTAACCCAGCTGGAATGGATTGTCACCCTCGCAGTGACCATCGCCGTTCTGCTGTTCGACGTCGTCGTGATCGGGCGACGCCCCCACGAACCCACCACGCGGGAGACCGCGACGTACCTGTCGATCTACATCGGCATGGCGGTGGCCTTCGGCGTGTGGGTGTGGTACTTCCACGGCAGCCAGTTCGGGCTGGAGTTCTTCGCCGGATGGCTCACCGAATACAGCCTGTCGGTGGACAACCTGTTCATCTTCTTGATCATCATGGCCAGCTTCAAGGTGCCGAGGATCTACCAGCAGCAGGCCCTGCTGGTCGGCATCATCCTGGCGCTGATCTTCCGCGGCATCTTCATCGCGCTCGGCGCGGTCGCGATCAACGAGTTCTCCTGGGTGTTCTACATCTTCGGTGCGTTCCTGGTGTACACCGCGATCAACCTCGTCCGTGACACCGACCACGACGACGACGGCGACAACGGTCTGGTGCGGTTTGCCCGCAAGCACCTGCGGACCACCGACAAGTGGGACGGTCTGCGGCTGTGGGTGCACGAGAACGGCAAGCGGCTGATGACGCCGATGTTCCTGGTGATCGTGGCGCTGGGCACCACCGATCTGCTGTTCGCGCTGGACTCGATCCCGGCGATCTACGGCCTGACCCAGGAGCCCTACCTGGTGTTCACCGCCAACGTGTTCGCCCTGATGGGGCTGCGGCAGCTGTACTTCCTGCTCGGTGACCTGCTCAAACGGCTCGTCTACCTCTCGCAGGGGCTGGCGTTCATCCTGGCCTTCATCGGCGTCAAGCTGGTGCTGCACGCGCTGCACGAGAACGAGCTGCCGTTCATCAACGGTGGCGAGCCGGTGCACGTCCCGGAGATCCCGACCCTGGCCAGCCTCGGCGTGATCGTGGTGACGCTCGCCATCACGACCGCCGCGAGCCTGTACAAGACCCGGGTGCGGGACGCCCGGTAGTCCCTTGGATTCCGGCTGAACGTAACTCTGTGCTGGTGCGGTATTCGCGCTTAGCGTGGCCGGGGTGCGGATATTCGTGGCGGATGCCGAGTCCTGGACCGAGCTGACCGACGGTGACGAGCCGACGGCGCGGATCTCCGCGCCCGACCTGGCCCAGGCGCGCCGGATCCGGTCCGGCCTGAAATCCGAGGACGACGGCGTCTCGGTGATCCTCGATGTCACGGTTGCCGTCGCCGGGGACTACCGCTCGGCCCGCTGCAGCCTGACGGTGGCCGGTCCCGAGGCGCAGGTGCGCTACGTCGGGACGGTGGACGGCCTGGCCGGCCTGATCGCCGATATCAAGGCCGCCGAGGTGGCCGACGGTGTCACCCTGATCCCGGCCACGGCGGGCCAGGACCCGCACGGACTCGGGGCCGACGTGCTGCGCAGGCTGGAGTTGCGGTCGCAGGCGAGGGCGTCGTAAGCCACGTACCCTCGCCGGTATGCCTTCAGTTCTGGTCACCGGCGCCGGCCGTGGAATCGGCAGAGCCATCGTCGAACACCTGGCCGCGACCGGATGGGACGTCATCGCCGGAGTGCGCTCGAAAGCCGATGCCGCCTCGGTCACCGAGGTCGACCCGCAGCACATCTCTGCGGTGATCCTCGACGTCACCGATTCCGGGAACATCGACGCGCTGGACGCTGCGCTGCCGGCGCGACTGGATGCGGTGGTGAACAACGCCGGCATCGTGGTCGCCGGGCCGGTCGAGGCATTGACGGCCGACGACTGGCGTAAACAGTTGGAGGTCAACGTGATCGGCCAGTTCGCGGTGACCAGGGCGGTACTGCCGAGGCTGCGCGAATCCCGTGGCCGGGTGGTCTTCATCTCGAGCGTGAACGGCCAGATGTCCATGCCGATGCTCGGTGCCTACGCCGCGTCGAAGTTTGCTCTGGAGGCCGGTGCCGAGGCGATGCGAATCGAGCTGAGGCCCTGGGGCATTCCCGTGGTGGTGGTGGAGCCGGCGCAGACCGACACCGACATGTGGCGCAAGGCCGATGACATGGTCGTCGAGGTGGAGGCGGGGATACCGCTCGAGCAACGGGCTCTGTACGCCAAGCACATCGAGGGGATGAAGAAGTTCATCCCGGTGTCGCAGCGCATGGCCGTGCCGCCGGCGAAAGTGGTTGCGGTAGTGCAGGAGGCGCTCACCGCGGACAAGCCGAGGGCCCGGTACCTGGTCGGATTGGGCAACAAGGTTCAGGTGGCCTTGATGCGGAACACCCCTGCGGCGCTGCGGGATCGGATCATGGCGAAGATCTTCGGGGTGCCCCGCCGGGCATGATGGAGCTCGAATACCGCGACGCAGGCGGATACGGCTACCAGTTGTAGTAGCCGCCCTCGGGGCCGAGCATGCGTTCCAGGCGGGCCCGGTTGATCCGGGCCAGCTCGTTGCGGACGACCTTGCGCTCGGTCTCCTGGTCGTTGTGCAACCGGTCGATGATCCCGGCCAGGGCCCGGTGCGCGCAGCAGTCCTCGACGAACATCACGAAACCGAACCCGAACCGCTCGGTGTAGTGGACGTCCTCGGTGCTGAGCTGTGACATCACCGCGGGATCGTCATCCCATACCGAGCACTGTTCGCACACCGACTTCGGGCTGCGCGGACGCCTGCCGATATGCGGATAGGCCTGCAGCACGCGGTCGATGGAACCCTCACCGAGGCTGAACAGCAGGGTGTCGGCCTGCCGGAACAGCGAATCGTGGTCGGCGAACGGGCGCCCACTGGCGAGGTCGGTCGCCAGCACCACGCTGTAGCAGCACTCGTACACGGCATGCACCGCACGCCGCAGGGGCAGTGCGTTGTACGCCTCAAGTCCCATGCCCTGATGCATCAACACCTGGTCAAGCATGAGAGGCGCAGAGCACAGGGGAGTTACCCCGTGTTACAGCGAGGCTAAATCAGTGATCTGAGCTCTTGAACCGCTCGATCGAGCGCTGCAGTTCGGCCTCGGCCTCTTCGCGGCCCGCCCAATCGGCGGCCTTGACGAACTTGCCCGGTTCCAGGTCCTTGTAGTGCACGAAGAAGTGCTTGATCGCCTCGAGCTCGAAAGGCGGCACGTCACCGAGGTCCTGGATGTGGTCCCAGCGGGGATCGCCGGCCGGCACGCACAGCAACTTGTCGTCGCCGCCGGCCTCGTCGGTCATCTTGAACATCGCGACCGGGCGGGCCTCGACGATGCAGCCGGGGAACACCGACTCGGGCAGCAGCACCAGCGCGTCCAGCGGATCGCCGTCCTCGCCGAGGGTGTCCTCGAAGAACCCGTAGTCGGCCGGGTAACCGAACGACGTGTAGAGGTAGCGGTCGAGCTTGACCCGGCCGGTCTCGTGGTCAACCTCGTACTTGTTGCGCGAACCCTTCGGGATCTCGATGACGACGTCGAACTTCACCGTCGTGGCTCCTTCGCATCTGCGGTCAGTCGTGGGTCGTCGGGCGACGACGCGGGTCAACCCTAATAGAGCGATAGTCTGGCCTAAACGGGTGGCTCGTCCCCACCACCGGCAGAGCAGGAGAAATATGCGGCCCACTCGGTGGCGGCAGTCCACCCATGTGGCGGTTGGCGTCGTGGTCCTGGTGCTGGTCGCCGCCGTCGTCGCGGTTGCTGCCGTACTCACCGGGCACCGGTCCAGCGATGCCGAGGCGGCTCCGCCGGCACCCCCGCCGGCGACGGCCAGCCCGGGGATCGTCCCGGTGGACATGTCGGCGCCGACACCGACCGTGAGCGGCCTGGCCGCCGCGCTGGGCCCGGCCCTGGCGAATCCCGACCTCGGTGAGGTGACCGGCCGGATCACCGACGCCGAGACCGGCGCTGAACTGTGGGAACAGAATTCCGGGGTGCCGATGCAGCCGGCTTCGGTCAACAAGGTGCTGACGACGGCGGCTGCGCTGCTCACGCTGGACCGTAATGCCCGGCTCGCCACCACCGTCCTGGCCGTCGATTCGCAGCCCGGTCTGGTGGTGCTCAAGGGCGGCGGGGACACCACGCTCTCGGCGGCGCCCGCGGACACCGACACCTGGTACAAAGGCGCGGCCCGGATCAGTGATCTGGCCGAGCAGGTGCGCAACAGCGGCATCACGGTCACCGCGGTCCGGGTGGACATCAGCGAGTACAGCGGCCCCACGATGGCGCCGGGCTGGGACCCTGCCGATATCGAGGGTGGTGACATCGCACCGATGGAGCCGGTGATGCTCGACGGCGGACGCATCCAGCCGACGACGGTGGAATCCAGGCGGTCGACCACACCGGCGCTGGACGCGGGCCGGGCCCTGGCCGCCGCACTCAAGGTGGACCCCGCGACGGTGACCGTGCTGGCCAATGCGGTGCCGGGCAAGCAGATCGCCGCGGTGCAGTCCGCGCCGCTGATCGAGCGGCTGCGCCAGATGATGAACGAGTCCGACAACGTGATGGCCGAGTCGATCGCCCGTGAGGTTGCCGCCCAACTGCACCGGCCGCAGAGTTTCGACGGCGGTGTCGACGCGGTGCTGACCCAACTGGAAGGCATCGGCATCGACATGTCGGCGGCCAGGCTGGTCGATTCCAGCGGCCTGTCGACCGAAGACCGGCTGACCGCCCGGATTCTCGACGAGGTCGTCAACATCGCGGCGGGCAACACCGAGCCCGCCGTGCGGCCGCTGGTGGACCTGCTGCCCATCGCCGGCGGCAGCGGCACGTTGTCCAACCGGTACCTGGACACCGACGCCGGCCGTGACGCCGCGGGCTGGCTGCGGGCCAAGACCGGGTCACTGACCGGGACCAACGCGCTGGCCGGCATCGTCACCGACGACAGCGGGCGGGTGCTCACGTTCGCGCTGATCTCCAACAACGCCGGGCCCACCGGGCGCACCGCGATCGACGAGCTGGCCGCGTCGCTGCGGTCGTGCGGATGTGGCACGTGAGCGACAAGGTCGCCATGACCGCGGGCCGCGCGGTCGACTGGGATTTCGCCGCAACGGTCGGGGCGAAGCTGGCCCGGCCGGCCCCGGCCTCCAGCGACTACACCCGCAACCAGGTGATCGAGCAGCTCTCGGAGAGTTCGAAGGCCGCCGAGCTGCCGGTGCGTGAAGTCACGGGTCTGATCGAGGGTGTCGAGGTTCCCGAGGCCCGCGTGGTGGACCGTCCCGAGTGGATCCGGGCGGCCACCCGGTCGATGCGGGTGATGACCACCGGCCTCCAACCCGGTGACGAAAGTGACACGCACAAACCGGGATTCATCACCGGCCGGGTGACCGGGGCGCAGACCGGTGCGGTGCTGGCGTTCATCTCCTCGGGCATCCTCGGCCAGTACGACCCGTTCGGCCCCGACGGTGGCGAGCTGCTGCTGGTGTATCCGAACGTCATCGCGGTGGAACGTCAATTGCGTGTCGCCCCAGCTGATTTCCGGCTGTGGGTGTGCTTGCACGAGGTCACCCACCGGGTGCAGTTCCGCGCCAACCCCTGGCTGGCCGACCATATGTCGCAGGCGCTGGCCGTGCTCACCCAGGACGCCGGCGAGGATGTCGCCGAGGTGGTGGGCCGGCTCGCGCAGTTCGTCCGCGATCAACGTAACGGGTCGGCGCCGGACCCGAATTCGAGCGGCGTGCTCGGCCTGATGCGTGCCGTGCAGGCCGAGCCGCAGCGCCGCGCGCTCGATCAGCTTTTGGTGCTGGGCACCCTGCTGGAGGGGCACGCCGATCACGTGATGGATGCCGTCGGGCCGGCGGTGGTGCCCACGGTCTCGACCATCCGGCGTCGCTTCGACGAACGCAGGCAGCGTAAGCAGCCCCCGCTGCAGCGCGTGGTCCGCGCCCTGTTGGGCTTCGATGCCAAGATCAGCCAGTACACCCGGGGCAAGGCATTCGTCGACCATGTGGTGCGGGAAGTCGGGATGGCCCGGTTCAACACGGTCTGGTCCAGCCCCGACACCCTGCCGCAACCCGACGAGATCGACGAACCGCAACGATGGATCGAACGGGTGCTGTAGCCGCGCTGCGGCAAGCGGTCGCGGCCACCGGCGAGGGCGTCGATGGCTCGACATGGTGTGTGGCATTGTCGGGCGGCCCGGACTCCCTGGCGTTGACCGCCGTCGCGGCCGGCCTGCGGCCCACCACCGCGCTGATCGTCGACCACCGGTTGCAAGCCGGATCGGACGCCGTCGCCGAAGCTGCGCGCAGGCAGGCGATGGCATTGGGATGCGTTGCAGCGCATGTTCTTTTGGTTGACGTAGGCCGTACCGGCGGGCCGGAGGCGGCGGCACGTCAGGCCCGTTACGCAGCACTCGACACGGCCCGTGCCGGCGCCCCGGTACTGCTCGGCCACACGCTCGACGACCAGGCCGAGACGGTGCTGCTCGGGCTGGGCCGCGGATCGGGTGCCCGCTCGATCGCCGGGATGCGCCCGCATGACCCGCCGTGGCACCGGCCCCTGCTGGGGGTGCGTCGCACACTGACGCACGCCGTCTGCGACGAACTCGGCGTCAGCCCGTGGCAGGACCCGCACAATGCCGAACCCCGGTTCACCCGGGTCCGGCTCCGCCGCGAGGTGCTGCCGCTGCTGGAGGACGTGCTCGGCGGCGGGGTGGCCGAGGCCCTGGCCCGCACCGCGACCGCGCTGCGCGAGGACACCGAGACGCTCGATGCGCTGGCCGGCGAGGCCCTGGCCGGGGCGCGCACCGAGGCCGGCGGTCTGGACATCGCCGGGTTGGCCCCGTTGCCCGACGCGGTGCGGCGCCGGGTGATCCGGGCCTGGTTGCTGGACAGCGGCGCGTGTGATCTGACCGACATCCAGATCCGCGGCGTCGACCGGCTGGTGACGGCCTGGCGCGGGCAGGGTGGCGTGGCCGTCGGGTCCGGGCTGCGCAAACAGCGGTTGTTCGCGGCGCGGCGCGGCGGCGTGCTGATGATGCATACCGAACCGGTCTAGCGATCCGCGTTGGAAAGCAGCTGCCTCGCATGGCACGCTGTTCGATGTGGCTGTCGACTCTGCCGAGCTGTATGCGGGAGACATCAAATCGGTGCTGTTGTCCGAGGAGCAGATCCGGACCCGCACCGTCGAACTCGCCGAGATGATCGCCGAGCAATACCGAGACAATCTGGGCAACGACGACCTGCTGTTGGTCACCGTGCTCAAGGGCGCGGTCATGTTCGTCACCGATCTGGCCCGGACCATCCCGCTGCCCACGCAGCTGGAGTTCATGGCGGTCAGCTCGTACGGCTCGTCCACCTCGTCCTCGGGTGTGGTGCGCATCCTCAAAGACCTCGACCGCGACATCAATGACCGCGACGTGCTGATCGTCGAGGACATCATCGACTCGGGGCTGACCCTGTCCTGGTTGCTGCGCAACCTGGCTACCCGTGGCCCGCGCTCGCTGCGGGTCTGCACGCTGCTGCGCAAGCCCGACGCCGTCAGGACCGAACTCGACGTCGCCTACGTGGGCTTCGACATCCCCAACGAGTTCGTCGTCGGATACGGCCTGGATTTCGCCGAGCGCTACCGCGATCTGCCCTACATCGGCACCCTGGAACCGAAGGTGTACGAAACGCCCTAAGCCGGAGGCTTACAAAAGGCCGGAGTCCGGCGCACAATTCGGGGCATGGCTGATACCCGCACGGCCCTTCGGATCTGCCCCTTCTGCGAGGCCACCTGCGGCCTGACGCTCACCATCTCCGACGGTCGGGTGACCGCCGCCCGCGGCGATCGTGACGACGTGTTCAGTGCGGGATTCATCTGCCCCAAGGGCGCCAGCTTCGGTGAGCTCGACAACGATCCGGACCGGCTGACGCGACCACTGATCCGGCGTGACGGCGTACTCACCGAAGCTACGTGGGCTGAGGCGTACGCGGTGGTCGCCGAGCGACTCGCCGCGGTGATCGCCGAGCACGGCGGTGCCGCGGTCGGGGTGTACCTCGGCAACCCGAACGCGCACACCATCGCCGGCAGTCTGTATGCGCCGCTGATCATCCGGGGCCTCGGCACCCGGCAGGTGTCCAGCGCCAGCACGCTCGACCAGATGCCCAAGCACGTCGCGCTGGGTCTGATGTTCGGCAGCCCGGTCGCGTTCACCGTCCCCGATCTCGACCGCACCGACTATCTGGTGATCATCGGTGCGAATCCGCTGGTGTCGAACGGCAGCCTGGCCACCGCCGCCGACTTCGGAGGCAAGCTACGGGCCTTGCGCAAACGTGGCGGCAAGCTCGTCGTCATCGATCCGGCCCGCACCCAGACCGCCAAACTGGCCGACCGCCACCTCGCCCCGCGGCCGGGTACCGATGCGGCGCTGCTGTTCGCCATCGTGCACGTGCTGTTCGAAGAGGAGCTCGTCGAACTCGGCGGGCTCGCCGAGCACGTCACCGGAGTCGAGCAGGTCCGTGGCCTGGCCGACGAGTTCTCACCCGAGGCCGTCGCGCAGGCGTGCGGCGTGGCAGCCGAAGAGATCCGGGATCTGGCCCGCGAGCTCGCCGCCGCCCCGACCGCCGCCGTCTACGGCCGGATGGGTACGTCCACAGTCGAGTTCGGGACCATCGGCAGCTGGCTCGTCGACGTCATCAACGTCCTCACCGGCAACCTCGACCGCCCCGGCGGAGCGATGTTCGCGCTCGGAGCCGCCGCACCCGCACCGCGCCCGCCGAAACCCGGCCGCGGATTCCAGACCGGGCGGTGGGCCAGCCGGGTCTCGGGCTATCCCGAAGTGCTCTCCGAACTGCCGGCGGCCGCGCTCGCCGAGGAGATCGACACCGCCGGTGAAGGGCAGATCAAGGCGATGATCACGATCGCCGGAAACCCGGTGCTTTCCGCGCCGGACGGCGACCGCCTCGACCGGGCCCTGGACCGGGTCGACTTCATGCTGTCTGTCGATCCGTACCTCAACGAGACCACCCGCCACGCCGACGTCATCCTGCCGCCGCCCCCGCCGGCCTGCAGCGCGCACTTCGACGTGGCGCTGAACAACCTCGCCGTCCGCAACAACGTGCGGTACTCCCCGCCGGCACTGCCGCTGGACGGACGGCCCGACGAGCCCGAGATCCTGTCCCGGCTCGCCCTGATCCTCTACGGCATCGGGGCCGATGGGGATCCGGCTCTCGTCGACGCCCAGGTGATCGCCAAGACGCTGGCGAAGGAGACAGCCGACCCCGATTCGCCGGTGGCGGGCCGCGACGTCGAAGAGCTCACCTCGATGTTGTACGACGGCCCCGGGTACGAACGCCGCCTCGACATGATGTTGCGGCTCGGGCCCTACGGCGACGCGTTCGGTGCCAAGCCCGACGGGCTCACCATGGAGCTGTTGAAGGCAAACCCGCACGGCATCGACCTGGGGCCGCTGAAACCGCGGGTCCCCGAGGTCCTGCGAACCCCAAGCGGGCGAATCGAACTCGCGCCGGAGCCGATCGTCGCCGACGTGGCGCGGCTGCGCGATGCACTCGGCCGCGCGGTAGGCGGGTTCCTGCTGATCGGGCGGCGTCATCTGCGGTCCAACAACAGCTGGATGCACAACCTCCCGGCGCTGTCGGGCGGCTCCAACCGGTGCACCCTGCAGATCCATCCCGACGATGCCGCTGATCTGGGACTCACCGACATCGCCGTGATCAAGGGCCCCGGCGGTGAACTGCTGGCCCCGATCGAGGTGAACGACGGCATGCGGCGCGGCGTGGTCTCGCTGCCCCATGGCTGGGGACATGACCGCGGCGGCACCGGCCAGCAACTCGCGGCCAGCCGGCCTGGGGCGAACGTCAATCAACTCAACGACGGGACACATCTGGATCCGTTGTCGGGCACCGCGGTGCTCAATGGCATCCCCGTCGACATCGCACCAGCGGGTTGACCCCGGCTCGGCGTCTCGGCGTGTCGGCGCGGGAAAGCGATGGCCGACCTGCCCGGCTGTTAGCGACTTTTCAGCGACAATCGCCTCGTGGGCATCTGTGACCACTCTGGTCGCAGACGCGATTTGTACTCGCGTCACTTAGGGTGCAATTTGCCTCGTGCATAACAGATTTCGGGGTGCCCGGCTGTCAGCGACAGAGTCGCTATGAGTCGGGCGCTGGACTGATGAGGCTCGTGGGGTCAGAGATGCTGGCGTCGCAAAACTGGTTAGCGACAATGGGTTTGGTGAGTTCCATGTTGTCGATGTGGCGATTGTCGCTGAAAAGTCGCTGATAGCCGGGCACATCGGATACCCCGCTGGAATTTGTGACTGGCGTGACTTGTCGGTCCCTCTTGGCACTGTGACGCCATGAGGGACAAACTCCTGCTGCGGGGCACCAATCTTCGCTATGTACTGACCGTGCAGCTGCTCCGGTACGGCGCGCAATCGGTGGCCGACCTGGTCGATGCACTCGAGGATCAGGGATTCACCACAAGGGGACGGCCGTCGAAGGCGATCTCCGACGCCCTGCGTTGGGAGATGGCCCACGGCCGGGTGTGCCGGGTCAGGCACGGGCGTTACCGCCCCGCCGGGATGCCGCGTTCCACGGAGTACCGCATCCGCGAACGAGTCGCGGCACTCCGCGCGGCAGCCGCCGACCGCACGGCGGCCTAAGTCAGCTCCCAGATGACGGTCACCGAGAAGTTCACCGTCTGCTGACCGGGTTCCAGCGGAACGGCTTCCATCGCCGCCCGCGGCATCGGGGTGGGCGTGGGCGGGGTGGAGCCACCGGACTGCTCGGATATCGAGATCACCTTGCCCAGGTGAAGCCCCGACAACCCGGCGTACTGATCGGCGCGGTTCTTGGCGTCGTCGAATGCCCGGGCACGGGCGTCGCGCACCAGGTCCGAATCGTCCTCGATCGAGTAGTTGACCGAGTTGATGCGGGTGGCGTCGCCTCCGGTGCTCGCGATCAGCGCCAGGGTCTGGGAGGCCTTGGCGGTGTCACGGATCTTCACCTTGATCGCATTGCTGGCCTGATAACCCGAGATCTTGCTGTCGGTGAATTGTGGCTGCACGCTGACCTGCGTGGTGCTGATGTCCTTGCGGTCGATGCCCGATCCGACCAGCGCATCGATCACGGCCTGCTGGCGCTGGCTGGATTGGTTGAGCGCGCCCGACACGTCCGGGGCGGTGAACTCCATCGCCACATCGGCGGTCAGGGTGTCTGGCACGCCCTGCACCTGGCCGGATCCGACGACGGTCACCTGTCGGGCGCCGTCCGGCGCGCCCGCGGCGGGCCCTGAGGTCGCATCACACGCGCTTGCGCTGACGGCGATCAATCCCGCGGCGGCAACGCCGAGTACCCGCAATTTCGCATTCCCGATCGGCATGACCGAACCCTACCGGGACGTCACGCGGTCACCAGGACTTTGCAGTGCCGGTCGCAGCCGAGGCGGTCCCGCGCCCCGACCCGGTCCGTGTCGTATTGCAGTGCGGTGGTGGGGGATTGGCCCACTCACCGCAGACCTCCCAGGAACTCCAAGAGCGCTTTGTTGACCTCGTCGGGTCGTTCCTGCTGCAGCCAGTGCCCGGCGCCGTCGAGCAGCGCCTCGCGGTAGTCGCCGGTGACCACGTCGTGCACCCGGTCGCGCGGGGTGAAGCCCAGTACCGGATCCGCGGTACCTGCCAGGAACAGGGTGGGCACCGTGATGGTCGATGCGGGAGTGTTTTCGGTCAGCTCCCAGTTCCGGTCGAAGTTGCGGTACCAGTTCAGCGGCCCGGTGAATCCGTTCTCGGTGTAGGCCTGCACGTAGCGCTCGAACTCGTCGGCGCTGATCCAGTCCGGCAGCGGCGGCAACGGGCGTCCCGACAGGCTTTCCGGGGGCGCACTGATGCCTTCCATCGAGAGCATCCGGCGCAATGATTGCCGCGGGTCGGCGCCCAGCGCGGCGTCGGCGACACCGGGTTCCTGGAAGTACAGGATGTAGAAGAAGTTGTCCCCGACGATCTTGCGCCAGATCTGCGTCGGGGGCGCGGGCGCTCGCGGTACCGGCGGCACGCTCATGGCCACGACTGCTCTGACCCGGTCGGGGTAGAACAACGGAAAGTTGGTCGCGACGGGCGAACCCCAGTCGTGGCCGACGAGCACCGCCTGCTCGGCACCGACGTCATCGAGCAGGCCGGCGATGTCGGCGGTCAACTCAACGATGTTGTAGGCGTCGATGTCTTCGGGTCGCGATGAACCGCCGTAGCCGCGCTGGTCAGGGGCCAGTACGTGATAGCCGGCCGCCGCGAGCGCCGGAATCTGGTGCCGCCACGAGTACGCGAGCTCGGGAAATCCGTGGGTCAGCACCACCACCGGATTTCCGCGTTCACCCGCCTCGGTCACCGTCAATGTCACGCCATTTGTATCGACTAACCGTTCGGTCGGTGTGAGCACGATCTCACCCAAGCACAGGATCGACGGCTGCGTAAGCCTGCCTATTCAAAACTATCGATACCAAAACGACCGTATGAGATACGATAGATACATGCTTCGCGTGTGCATTCGGGTGATCGTCGTCTGCTGTGTTGTCGCGGCTGGACTCGGCGCGGTGATCCTGTGTCAGAACGACTTCGACATCACCGAGGAGCATGTGGAGATACCCGGGTCGAAGCAGCCGCTCGACGCGATCCTGGCGCTGCCGACCCGCGGGGAGAAGCCCTACGGTCTGGTGGTTTTCGTGCACGGCGATGGCCCCGCTGACGCGTCGCGCGATTCGTTCTACCGGCCGCTGTGGGAGTCGTTCGCCCGGGCCGGTTACGCCTCGGTGTCCTGGAACAAGCCCGGAATCGAAGGGGCGCCGGGCAATTGGCTGTACCAGAGCATGCATGACCGTGCCGTCGAGACCGAGGCTGTGCTGACCTGGGCGCGCGGCCGCGGCGATATCGACCCGCACCGCATCGGGGTGTGGGGGATCAGTCAGGCCGGCTGGGTGCTGCCCGAGGTGGCCGCGAACCACCCCGAGCTGCGGTTCATGATCCTGGTCGGGCCGGCGGTCAACTGGCTGCGTCAGGGCGAATTCAACCTGCTGGCCGAACTTCGGGCACAGGGAGCGGGCAGCCCCGAGATCGCCGCCGCGCTGAAACGCCGGGCCGAATCGGTGCGGCTGTTGCGTGCCGGCGCCGACTACGACCGGTACGTCGCGAGCGGCATCGACGACCCGCCGATGTCCGCCGACCGTTGGCGGTTCGTGAGCGCCAACTACCTGTCCGATGTCACTTCGGTACTGCCCCGGATCAAGGTTCCCGTGCTGCTGATGCTCGGCGCGGACGACCGCAACGTCGACGTCGCCGAAACTGAGCGGGTCTATCGCGCGCAGCTGCCGCCGGATCGACTCGCCGTCCAGAAGTTCCCGGACGCCTCGCACAGCATCGCCAAGGCCCGGCTCGACCATCACCAGGGGTTCCGTTCGTTCCTGGTGGCCGTGTTCGCGCCGCGCTCGCTGTACGCACCCGGTTACCTCGACTCCCTGCGGGAGTTCGTCGATCATCTTCCTGACAGGAGCACACCATGAGAGTCCTCGCGCTGGGCGGAGCCGGAGCGATGGGTGCCGCAGCGGTTCGGACCGCAGCGTTCTCCGGAGACGTGGAGCGGATCGTGATCGCCGACCGCGATCTCGCGGCGGCCGAGCGCGTCGCCCGAGAGTTGGTGGGAGCGCCGGTGCCGACCGTCGCCCGCCGGGTCGACGTCACCGATGGCACCGAACTCCGCAGCGCCCTCGCCGAGGTCGACCTGGTGCTCAACACCGTCGGCCCCTACTACCGCATCGGCCTGGCGGTGTTGCGTGCCGCGATCGACACCGGGACGCACTATCTCGACATCTGCGACGACTGGGAACCCACGGTGCAGATGCTCGAACTCGACGCCTCGGCCCGTGCGGCGGGGGTGACTGCCGTGATCGGCATGGGCGCCAGCCCTGGCGTGAGCAACCTGCTCGCCGCGACGGCAGCGGCTCCGCTCGACACCGTGCGCGACGTGTACACCGCCTGGCCGGTCGACGTGACAGCCGGGATCGAGGACAGCGGCGACCAGCTGATCGGCCCGGACGGATCACCGACCGCGGCCGCAGTTCATTGGATGCAGCAGAGCAGTGGCACCATCACAGCGGTGCGGGCAGGTTCATTGACCGAACAACCGCCGTTGCGTCCGGTGACACTCGAGCTGCCCGGCGGACGTCGCGGCACTGCCTACACCGTCGGACACCCCGAACCCGTTACGCTGCAACGCACCCTCAAACCGACCGGGGAATCGGCCAACCTCATGGTCGTCACGCCGTCGGCGGTCGCCTTTCTCGACGTGTTGCGGCGCGACATCGACAGCGGCAGGCTCACCAACGAGGCCGCCGCACGTCGCGTCGCCAAGCCGCATCTCACCACCGTCATCCGGTCGCTGCCGCGTGCGGTGCTGAACAAGGGCCCCGGCACGCTGCCGCCGTTCTTCGCGGTGGCCTACGGTGACCGCCACGGCCGCGAGGTGGCGGTGCTGGCCCACCTCAGCGGTGAGGCCGGCATTGGCGCACTGCTGACGGACATGGCCCGCGCCACCGCAATTCCCTTGGCGCTCGGCATGTCCCAGGTCGTCGACGGCACCGCGCGGCGGGCCGGTGTACACCCACCCGATGCGGTGATGAGCAGCGAGCGCTTCTTCGCCGACCTCGATCGCGAGCTCGGCCGCACCGGTTCACCGCCGCTCATCGTGACGGAGCAGGAGTACCGATGAGCCCTGAGGCGAGCATCGACGCCGACCGTGCCATCCCGACCCGCACCCTGGTGGAGAGCCTGATCCGCGAGGATGCCACGGTCGACGCGGGCGAACTCTACGAAGTCGCCAACACCCTCGGCATGAGCGACCAGCAGGTCAGGTTGTGCATCAAGCGCCTCGTCGCCGAAGGGCAGTTCGTTCAGGACGGCCGCGGGCGGAAGGCGGTGTTACGCGCGACTCCCGAGGTCCGCAGCACCATCGAGCCGGACCTCGAGTTCGTCCGCTACATGTACGCGCAGGACCGCGGGCAGGCCGACTGGGACCACGAATGGCATGTGGTGGCCTTCGCGATCGGTGAGTCGGCCCGCGCGGCCCGCGACGCGATGCGCGATGCCGTTCTCCGGTTGGGCGGCGCACCCATCCAGGGCGGACTCTATGTATCGCCCAACGCGTGGGAGCCGCACGTGCGGGCTGCGGCCGACCGATTGGGCGTCTCCGACCGGGTCACCATCCTCACCACAACCGACCTCGACGTCGGGGGAGTCACCGAGCCGCAGGCGCTGGCCGGAGCGCTGTGGCCGCTGGAGGCCATCGCGGATGGCCACCGGCGACTCCTGGCGACCGCCCAGCGATCGGTGCGTGCGCTGCCCCGCGCCACCCGCGCCGTCCGACTCGGCGTCGCGATCGAGCTGGCCGCGGAGTTCACCCGGGCGGTGGAGCCGGATCCGCTGCTGCCACCCCAACTGTTGCCGCAGCCATGGATCGGTGCCGTGGCCCGCGCTGCGGTCGCGGACTGCTGGTCAGACCTGCTGCGCGACGATCAGCCCGAGCCGTTGAACCTCTTCCGCTGGTATGCCGATGTCATCGCAGAAGTGGCCGGTATCGCCCGCCGGCAGTAGTGCTTCCAGTATGTGTAGTGGGGCTGGATACCGTCGGGAACTGCCGGACGTTGGTCTAGCGGTAGCCTTGAATGTCTCAACTGCGCACGTTGGAAGGACCGGGCCGAACTCGGCCGAGTGATCGATGAACCGCAAAAATGTGATCCGTACGCTGACCGTGATCGCGGTCGTGCTGTTGCTGGGCTGGTCGTTTTTCTATTTCAGCGACGACACCCGCGGCTACAAACCCGTCGACACCTCGGTGGCGGTGGCGCAGATCAATGCCGACAACGTCAACAACGCCCAGATCGACGACCGCGAACAGCAGCTGCGTCTCGATCTGAAGAGCGGCAAAGACGAGACCGAGAATTCCGACAAGGTCATCACCAAGTACCCGACCGGCTATGCCATCAAGCTGGCCGATCAGCTGGATGCCAAGCACATCAAGTTCGGCACCACTGTCAATCAGGGCAGCTTCCTCGGCTCGATGCTGATCTACATGCTGCCGCTGCTGTTGCTGGTCGGCCTGTTCGTGATGTTCTCCCGGATGCAGGGCGGCGGCCGGATGGGCTTCGGCTTCGGCAAGTCGAAGGCCAAGCAGCTGGGCAAGGACATGCCCAAGACCACGTTCGCCGACGTCGCAGGTGTCGACGAGGCGGTCGAGGAGCTCTACGAGATCAAGGACTTCCTGCAGAACCCGAGCCGGTATCAGGCGCTGGGCGCCAAGATCCCCAAGGGTGTGCTGCTGTACGGCCCGCCCGGAACCGGTAAGACCCTCCTGGCCCGCGCGGTCGCCGGTGAAGCCGGCGTTCCGTTCTTCACGATCTCCGGTTCGGACTTCGTCGAGATGTTCGTCGGTGTCGGCGCCTCCCGGGTGCGCGACATGTTCGAGCAGGCCAAGGCCAACAGCCCCTGCATCATCTTCGTCGACGAGATCGACGCCGTTGGTCGTCAGCGCGGCGCCGGCATGGGCGGCGGCCACGACGAGCGTGAGCAGACGCTGAACCAGTTGCTCGTCGAGATGGACGGGTTCGGCGACCGCCAGGGCGTCATCCTGATCGCGGCCACCAACCGGCCCGACATCCTCGACCCGGCCCTGCTGCGTCCGGGCCGCTTCGACCGGCAGATCCCGGTGTCCAACCCCGACCTCGCCGGCCGTCGCGCGGTGCTCAAGGTGCACTCGGCGGGCAAGCCGATCGCCCCCGACGCCGACCTGGACGGGCTGGCCAAGCGCACCGTCGGCATGTCCGGTGCCGACCTGGCCAACGTCATCAACGAGGCCGCACTGCTCACGGCCCGCGAGAACGGCACCGTCATCACCGGTGCGGCGCTGGAAGAGGCCGTCGACCGCGTCGTCGGCGGACCACGCCGCAAGGGCCGCATCATCAGCGAGCTGGAAAAGAAGATCACCGCGTACCACGAGGGCGGGCACACCCTGGCCGCGTGGGCGATGCCCGATATCGAACCGATCTACAAGGTGACGATCCTGGCCCGCGGTCGCACCGGCGGCCACGCCGTCGCAGTCCCCGAGGACGACAAGGGTCTGATGACCCGCTCGGAGATGATCGCCCGGCTGGTGTTCGCCATGGGTGGCCGCGCCGCCGAGGAGCTGGTCTTCCGCGAGCCCACGACAGGTGCGGTGTCCGACATCGAGCAGGCCACCAAGATCGCGCGCGCCATGGTCACCGAGTACGGCATGAGCTCCAAGCTGGGCGCCGTGCGATACGGCACCGAGCACGGCGACCCGTTCCTGGGCCGCACCATGGGCACCACGCCGGACTACTCCCACGACGTCGCCCGCGATATCGACGATGAGATGCGCAAGCTCATCGAGGCCGCTCACACCGAGGCGTGGGAGATCCTCACCGAGTATCGCGATGTGCTCGACACCTTGGCCGGTGAGCTCCTGGAGAAGGAGACACTGCACCGCGCCGAGTTGGAGGCCATCTTCAGTGACGTGAAGAAGCGTCCCCGGCTGACCATGTTCGACGACTTCGGTGGCCGGGTGCCGTCGGACAAGCCGCCGATCAAGACGCCGGGCGAGATCGCCATCGAGCGTGGCGAGCCGTGGCCGCCGCCGGTCCCCGAGCCGGCGTTCAAGGCCGCCATCGCTGCCGCCAGCCGAGAGGCCGAGCGGGCCAACGAGACCAACGGTGCCGGCACCAATGGTGCGCCGCCGAACGGTTCGACCCAGCCCGACTACGGCGCACCGGCCGGTTGGCACGCCCCTGGCTGGCCGCCCGCGCCGTCGCAGCCGGGATACCAGCCGCCCCAGCAGCAGCAGGGTTACTGGTACCCCCCGCCGCATCCGTCGGGATGGCAACAGCCCCAGCCGTACCCGTATCAGCCCTATCCTCATCCCGGCCAGCCCGCCCCCAATGAGGAGGCGAGTCAGGATGGCGGTCCCGAGCGGGCCGACCGGTCCAACCCACCGGCCCACGGCTGATCCGAGAACGGAGGCTTCGATGTCGCAGTCGCTGCGCGAGCATCACAACAACACCGATACGACCACGCGGGTGTTCGACCAACCGCGGGCCGAGGCGGCGGTGCGTGAGCTGCTGATCGCCATCGGTGAGGACCCTGACCGTCAGGGTCTGCTCGAAACCCCGGCCCGCGTGGCGCGTGCGTACAAAGAGCTGATGGCCGGGCTCTACACCGACCCGGACGCGGTGCTCAACACGACCTTTGACGAGGAACACGACGAACTCGTGCTGGTCAAGCAGATCCCGTTGTACTCCACGTGTGAACACCACCTGGTGTCGTTCCACGGGGTGGCCCATGTCGGGTACATCCCCGGGGTCGACGGCCGGGTGACCGGGCTGTCGAAGATCGCCCGCCTGGTCGACCTGTACTCGAAGCGCCCGCAGGTGCAGGAACGCCTGACCGCCCAGATCGCCGATGCGCTCATGCGCAAGCTCGACCCGCGCGGGGCAATCGTTGTGATCGAGGCCGAGCACCTCTGCATGGCCATGCGCGGCGTCCGCAAACCCGGCGCGGTCACCACCACCTCGGCGGTGCGCGGACAGTTCAAGACCGACAAGGCATCCCGGGCCGAGGCGCTGGAACTTATCCTGCGGAAGTGAACCTCCCCAGCCCGATTGTCCCTCGCGGAACGCGTGTGCAGGTCATGGGCGTGGTGAACGTGACCGACGATTCGTTTTCCGACGGCGGCAAGTTCATCGACCGTGACCGCGCTGTCGCACACGGGCTGGCGCTCGCTGCCGCCGGCGCCGCGATAATCGATGTGGGCGGGGAATCAACCCGCCCCGGTGCGGTGCGGGTTGACCCTGGCGTGGAGGCGGCCCGCGTCGCTCCCGTGATCGAAGCGCTTGCCTCCCAGGGGATCGCCGTCAGTATCGACACCATGCATGCCGACGTGGCGAAGGTCGCCCTGGAAAGCGGCGCGCAGATCGTCAACGACGTGTCCGGCGGACGCGCCGACCCGAACATGGCGCCCCTGCTCGCCGAGGCGAAGGTGCCGTGGATCCTGATGCACTGGCGTTCGGTCAGTGCCGAGCAGCCCCACCACGCCCCGGGTTACGGCGACGTGGTGGCCGAGGTCCGCGCCGAGCTGCTGGCCGCTGTCGATGCCGCGGTCGCCGCGGGTGTCGACCCGCAGCGGTTGATCATCGACCCGGGCCTGGGATTCGCCAAGACCGCCCAGGACAACTGGGCCTTGCTGCGTGCGCTGCCCGAATTCATCGACACCGGGATCCCGGTGTTGGTCGGTGCGTCACGCAAACGTTTCTTGGGTGCATTGCTGGCCGCACAGGATGGGACACCGCGGCCACCGGACGGCCGGGAGACCGCCACCGCGGCGATCTCGATGCTGGCCGCCCAGCACGGTGCCTGGGGTGTTCGGGTGCACGATGTGGTGGCCTCCGTCGACGCGCTCGCCGTGTTGGAAGCCTGGGAATCTGGAGGTCGGGTTGGCTGATCGAATTGAGTTGCGCGGCTTGCGGGTTCGCGGCAATCACGGGGTTTTCGACCATGAGCGCCGCGATGGCCAGGAGTTCGTCGTCGACATCACGGCGTGGGTGGACCTGCGCCGCGCGGCGGCCACCGACGATCTGGCCGACACCCTCGACTACGGCGCACTGGCCCAGCAGGCAGCTGACATCGTCGCGGGCCCGCCGCGCAATTTGATCGAGACGGTCTCCGCCGAAATCGCCGACGCCATCATGATCGACGAGCGCCTGCACGCGGTCGAGGTTGTCGTGCACAAGCCCAGCGCCCCGATTCCGCTGGCCTTCGACGATGTCGCCGTGGTGGCCCGGCGGTCCCGCAGGGGCACGCTGTGACCACCACTGTCCTGTCGATCGGGTCGAATCTCGGCGACCGGCTGGCCCGGTTGCAGTCGGTGGTCGACGGCCTCGGGAGTGCGGTGCGCGCGGTGTCGCCGGTATTCGAGACCGACGCCTGGGGCGGAGTCGAGCAGGGCCCGTTCCTGAACGCGGTGCTGATCGCCGATGATCCCGACCTCGACGGACACGGTTGGCTGTGCCGCGGCCAGCGGCTCGAGCAGGCGGCGGACCGGGTCCGGGAGCAGAAGTGGGGCCCGCGCACCCTCGATGTCGACCTGGTGACCTGCCATGACGGTGACGTTGAGGTGCTTTCCCATGACGACGACCTGACGTTGCCGCATCCGCTTGCTCACCTGCGCGCGTTCGTCCTGATCCCGTGGTTGGTCGTGGATCCGGATGCCACGCTGACGGTGGCCGGCCGGTCCCGTCGGGTGGCGCACCTGCTGGAGGAGATCGATCCGGCCGAGCGGGCCGGGGTCAGGCGCACCGACCTGGCGCTGGACTTCGGCACCGGACCGGTGGCGGACTGATGGGCCCCACCCGCAAGCGTGACCTGGCCGGCGCGGTCGCCGTCGTCGCCATCGTCGGCTACGTGCTGATCGGGGTGCTCTACCGGTGGTTCCCGCCGGTGACGTTGTGGACCGGGCTTTCGCTGCTGGCGGTCGCGCTCGTCGAGGCGGGCTGGGCGTTCTACGTGCGGGCCAAGATCAACGACGGCCAGATCGGGGTCGGCGGGGGCCGGTTGCACCCGCTCACGGTGGCCCGGTCGGTCGTGATCGCCAAGGCCTCGGCCTGGGTAGGCGCCATCGTCGCGGGCTGGTGGATCGGTGTGCTGGTGTACCTGCTGCCCCGACGGGGCGAACTGCGGGTGGCCGGCGAGGACACTCCGGGCGCGGCGGTGGCAGCGGTCAGTGCCCTGGCTCTGGCTGTCGCGGCGGTGTGGCTGCAGCACTGTTGCAAGTCCCCCGAGGAACCGCCGGACAACGGGGACACTGCGCCTGAGTGACGGATTGTCTGAGGTAGTTTGGCCGAATCGCCGCGGTGGTCGCCAGGCTAGATGACCGGTGACGGGTACAGTCGGCGCATGACCGTTCTGCCCCGCGGTGGTCGGCCACGGCGCGGCGGCCGAAGGCCAGGCTGGCTGCTCTTAACGGTATTGCTGGTACTCGCCATTCTGGCCAGTTCCGCATTGGTGTTCACCGATCGCGTCGAGTTGCTGAAGCTCGCAGTCATCCTGGCCCTGTGGGCTGCCGTGGTGGCGGCCTTCGTCTCCGTCATCTACCGGCGTCAGAGTGACCTGGACCAGGCCAAGGCCCGGGACCTGAAGTTCGTCTACGACCTGCAGCTGGATCGGGAGATCTCGGCGCGGCGGGAGTACGAGCTGACCGTCGAGACCGAGCTGCGCCGGGAGCTGGCCTCCGAGTTGCGCGCGCAGGCCGCCGACGAGGTTGCCGCGCTGCGCTCAGAGCTGGCCGCGTTGCGGGCGAACCTGGAGATCCTGTTCGACACGGACCTGGTGCACCGCCCGGCGATCGAGACCGACAAGAGCGCCGTGCGCACCGCGGGCCGGGTGACCGCCAGCCGCCTGGACGTGCCGCCGGTCGAGGTCACCGACATTCGGATTTCGCGGACCGAGGAAAGCCCCATCATCGATGTTCCGGCCGAACCGCATCCGCCGGAGAACGACTGGGCGACCTCGGGTGGTGCGCATCGTCTGCCGTCGCGACCGATGCCTGCCGGTGAACAGGCCCGGCGCCGACGGCGTCAGCAGGAGGCCCCGCGTCAGCAGGAGGCCCCCCGTCAGCAGGAGGCCAGGCCCCAGCCGTGGCCTGAACCACAACCCGTATCTCGGCCAGAACCGCAACCTGCGCCTCGACCTGAGCCGCAACCTGCGCCTCGACCTGAGCCGCAACCTGCGCCCCGGCCGGAGCCGCAACCCCGACCCGAGCCGCAACCGGCCGCACGCAGGCAGCCCGAGCCGCCGTCGACCTGGGCGCCGCCCCCACCGCCGCCGGCGATGCCGCCGATGCAGCCCTCGCCCACGATCGAAGCCCCTGAACCCGAGCCGGCGAGCACGCCTGCACCGGCAGTCGAGCCTGCGGCCACGGGTTGGCAACCGGCTCCCGCCGAGGGGCAGTGGATTCCCGCCGGCGCCCCCGGCAGCAACTGGGCTGCGCCCATCGCTCAGAACGGCGCCACGACGGAGTATGTCGGCAGGCGTCGCGCACCTGATTCAATGCTCGAAGCAACCCCGCCGGACGCCCCCGAGGCAACGCCGCCGGAGGCCCCCGAACCGGCCCCGGCGCCTGCCGAACCGGCCCCGCCGGCGGCCCCCGCAATGTCGGCGGCTCAGGCTCCCGAGCCGCCCCGTGGCCGGCACTCCGCCGCAGCGGAGATCGCCGATCCCGGCCGCTCCCCGGCGGCACCGGCGTCCCCGGCATTGGCCACAGAATCCTCGCAACCACCGACGCCGCCCCGGCGGGCTTCACGGCACGGCAGCGAAGCGGAACCCGAGCCGGCGAACGGACACCATGCCGACGGACAGTCGGTGAATGAGCTGCTGGCGCGGTTTCAGTCCGGCCCGGCCGAAGGCGGGCGTCGCAGGCGCCGCGAGGAGTGAGCTAGTCTCGTGACGACCGTCCGGTACCCGCAACGCGGGACTGGAACGAGAAGAACCTATTCATCCTGTGAGGTCGTCTGCGATGGAGCAGCCCCCTGCAAACGGGTGGTCCCCCCCTGAGGGATTGCGTCCTGCCAGGCTCAGCGTCGGCATCATTTCGGCCGGCCGGGTCGGCACGGCGCTCGGCTATGCCCTGGAACGGGTCGAGCACGTGGTGGTGGCGTGCAGCGCGATCTCCGAGGCCTCGCGGCTGCGGGCGCAGCGCCGGCTGCCCGACACCTCGATCCTTCCCGTCCCCGACGTGGCGCAGCGGGCCGAACTCCTGCTGTTGACGGTTCCGGACGCCGAGCTGCCGTCACTGGTATCGGGTCTGGCATCCACCGGCGTGGTGCGGCCCGGCACGATCGTGGTGCACACTTCCGGCGCCAACGGGGTCGCGGTACTGGCCCCGCTGACCGAGCAGGGGTGCATTCCGTTGGCCATTCACCCGGCGATGACGTTCACCGGCTCCGACGAGGACCTCGCGCGGCTGCCCGATACGTGCTTCGGGATCACCGCGGCCGACGAAGTCGGTTACGCGATCGGTCAGTCGCTGGTGCTGGAGATCGGCGGTGAGCCGTTCCGGGTGCCCGAGCACGCGCGGACGCAGTACCACGCGGCGCTGGCGCATGCCAGCAACCACCTGGTCACCCTGGTGCTCGACGCCGTCGACACCCTGCGGGCCTCACTGCGCGGCGAGGAACTGCTCGGCCAGGAACTTGTCGGCGATGCCCCCGGCGGTCTGCCCGAGCGGGTGGTGGGCCCACTGGCCCGGGCCGCGCTGGAAAATGCGCTCCAACGCGGCCAGGCCGCATTGACCGGACCTGTTGCGCGTGGTGACGCAGCAGCGGTGGCCGCGCATCTGAATGCCCTACGCGCATTGGATTATCAACTGGCCCAGGCGTATCGGGCCGATTCGCTGCGTACCGCCCAACGCGCCCACGCGCCCATGGACGTCTTCGAGGTGCTCTCAGGCACCGGCCCGGAAACCAGCCCTGAAACGAGTCAAGGATGACCCAGAGCAACCCTCCCAAGTTCGTCGCCGGTGAACTGAACGTCTACTCGGCACCTGCCGATGTCGCGGCCGTCACCCGGGCCCTGCGCGCCAGCGGGCGCCGGGTCACCCTCGTACCCACCATGGGTGCGCTGCACGAGGGCCACCTGACGCTGATCCGCGCCGCCAAGCGCGTCCCCGGTGCCGTCGTGGTGGTGTCGATCTTCGTCAACCCGTTGCAGTTCGGGGCCGGAGAGGATCTCGACGCCTACCCGCGCACCCTCGATGAGGACCTGGCCGCGCTGCGTGCCGAAGGGGTCGAGATCGCTTTCACCCCAACCGGTTCGGCAATGTACCCGGACGGCCCGCGGACCAGTGTGCAACCGGGTCCTGCGGGTGGCGAGCTCGAAGGCGCCTCGCGCCCCGGTCATTTCGCCGGTGTGCTGACCGTCGTGCTCAAGCTGCTCCAGATCGTCCGGCCCGACCGGGCCTTCTTCGGCGAAAAGGATTATCAGCAACTGGCATTGATCCGGCAGATGGTCACCGATCTCAACATCGACGTACAGATCGTCGGAGTTCCCATCGTCCGCGAATCCGACGGACTGGCGATGTCGTCGCGGAATCGATACCTGGACGCCGATGAACGTGAGCAGGCCGGGGCGTTGTCGGCGGCGCTGCTGGCCGGTAAGTACGCCGCGGCCGGCGGCGCGTCGGCCACCATCGATGCGGCCCGGGCCGTGCTCGATGAGGTACCCGCGATCGACGTCGACTACCTGGAGGTGCGGGACCCGATGCTGGGCCCCGCGCCGGGCGAGGGCCAGGCGCGGCTGCTGGTGGCGGCTCGGCTGGGCCGAACCAGACTGCTGGACAACATCTCTGTCGACATCGGGGCGTCCGCCGGAATCGACGGACACCCTCGCGTCGGCGACGGCGACAATCACGAACTGCCCTGGAGGAACTGATGCAGCGCACCATGCTGAAATCCAAGATCCACCGTGCCACGGTGACGCAGGCCGACCTGCACTACGTGGGCTCGGTGACCATCGACGCCGACTTGATGGAGGCGGCCGACCTGCTCGAAGGCGAGCAGGTGACCATCGTCGACATCGACAACGGTGCCCGGCTGGTGACCTACGCCATCACCGGTGAGCGCGGCACGGGGGTGATCGGGATCAACGGTGCCGCAGCACATCTCATCCACCCCGGCGACCTGGTCATTCTCATCGCCTACGGGGTGATGGAGGACGCCGAGGCTCGCACCTACCAGCCGCGGATCGTGTTCGTGGACGCCGACAACAAGCACATCGACCTCGGTGAACACAGCCACGACCCCGCGTACGTCCCCGCAGATGCGTCCGAACTGATGTCGCCGCGATAATGCTGCTCGCCATCGACGTCCGCAACACCCACACCATGGTCGGACTGATCTCCGGTTCCGGAGACCACGCGAAAGTGGTGCAGCAGTGGCGGATCCGGACCGAATCCGAGGTGACCGCCGATGAGTTGGCGCTCACCATCGACGGCCTGATCGGTGACGACTCCGAGCACCTGACCGGGGCCGCGGGGCTGTCCACCGTGCCTTCGGTGCTGCATGAGGTGCGTCTGATGCTCGAGCAGTACTGGCCCTCTGTGCCGCATGTGCTGATCGAGCCCGGCGTGCGTACCGGTATCCCGTTGCTGGTCGACAACCCCAAGGAAGTCGGCGCCGATCGGATCGTGAATTGCCTTGCCGCCTACCACAAATACGGCACCGCGGCGATCATCGTCGACTTCGGCTCGTCGATCTGCGTCGACGTGGTGTCAGCCAAAGGTGAGTTCCTCGGCGGGGCGATCGCACCCGGTGTGCAGGTGTCCTCCGACGCCGCGGCCGCCCGCTCGGCCGCGCTGCGCCGGGTCGAGTTGACCCGTCCGCGCTCGGTGATCGGCAAGAACACCGTGGAATGCATGCAGGCCGGTGCGGTTTTCGGGTTCGCCGGGCTGGTCGACGGACTGGTCAGCCGGATCCGCGAGGACGTCGACGGGTTCTCCGGCAGCGACGTCGCGGTGGTGGCCACCGGCTACACCGCTCCCTTGGTGCTGCCGGACCTGCGCACAGTCGAGCATTACGACCGCCACCTCACCCTCGACGGCCTGCGCCTGGTGTTCGAGCGCAACCGCGACAGCCAGCGGGGCAGGCTCAAGCCGGCCCGGTGACCGGTGTGAGGTTGTGCACACCTGGAGGGCGGTCTGACCCCCACCGGGGAGCGGGTATGCCCTTGAACCGCCAGTCCAGCGGCTCATGGTCGAGTGCTGCCACCTTGTCGGCGTGCAATTGAGCGCTCACGTGTTCATTTAAGCTGGCATTTTGTGAGCCCAGCCGATCGCGACGACGCGTCCCAGTCCCAGGCCGACCTTCCTGAACAATTCCGGATTCGTCAGGCCAAGCGGGAGCGCCTGCTGGCAGAAGGCCGCGAGCCCTATCCGGTGACCGTTCCGCGGACCCATTCGCTGGCCGAACTGCGCGCCGCCTATCCGGATCTGGCCGTCGACACCCAGACCGGCCAGATGGTCGGTGTCTCGGGTCGGGTGGTGTTCGCCCGGAATTCCGGCAAGTTGTGCTTCGCGACGCTGCAGGAGGGCGACGGCACGCAGTTGCAGGCGATGATCAGCCTGGCCCAGGTGGGGCAGGAGTCGCTGGATGCGTGGAAGGCCGACGTCGATCTGGGCGACATCGTGTTCGTCCACGGCGAGGTGATCAGCTCCAAGCGCGGTGAGCTGTCGGTGCTGGCCGATTCGTGGCAGATGGCGGCCAAGGCCTTGCGACCGCTCCCCGTTGCTCACAAGGAAATGAGCGAAGAGGCCCGCGTGCGTCAGCGCTATGTCGATCTCATCGTGCGTCCGGAGGCGCGCAGCATCGCGCGTCAGCGGGTGGCAGTGGTGCGCGCGGTGCGGGCGGCACTGGAACGGCGCGGTTTCCTCGAGGTCGAGACGCCGATGCTGCAAACGCTGGCCGGCGGGGCGGCGGCACGGCCGTTCATCACCCATTCCAATGCGCTCGACGTTGATCTGTACCTTCGGATTGCGCCGGAATTGTTCCTCAAACGCTGCATCGTCGGCGGTTTTGACCGGGTTTTCGAGTTGAATCGGAACTTTCGTAACGAAGGCGTCGATTCCACACACTCGCCGGAATTCTCGATGTTGGAGACATATCAGGCCTACGGTGACTACAACGATTCGGCGCAAGTCACGCGGGAACTCATTCAAGAGGTTGCCGACGAGGCGATCGGCACGCGTCAAGTGCCATTGCCCGATGGCACTGTCTACGATCTCGACGGCCAATGGGACACATTGGAAATGTATCCCTCGCTGTCTGAGGCGCTCGGTGAGGAGATCACGCCCGACACATCAGTTGAGTACTTGTGGCGTATTGCCGAGGGACTCGAGTTGGAGATTCCGCGGGACCGTGGCTACGGGCACGGAAAATTGGTCGAGGAACTGTGGGAACACACCGTGGGAGAGAAGTTGTGGGCTCCCACGTTCGTGCGCGACTTCCCGGTCGAGACCTCGCCGCTTACCCGGGCTCACCGCAGCATCCCCGGAGTGACCGAGAAATGGGATCTCTACGTGCGGCGTTTCGAACTCGCCACCGGATATTCCGAACTCATCGACCCGGTAATCCAGCGGGAACGATTCGAAGCCCAGGCCCGTGCCGCCGCCGCCGGCGACGACGAGGCAATGGTTCTCGATGACGATTTCCTTGCCGCATTGGAGTACGCGATGCCGCCCACAACGGGTACCGGAATGGGTATCGATCGCTTGTTGATGGCGTTGACGGGGTTGTCTATTCGGGAGACGGTTTTGTTCCCGATTGTTCGCCGTCACAGTAACTAGCCAGTGCAACCGATCCGACTTGATCGACAGGTCGTTGGAAATGTTTGCGTTTTTGTGGCACATTGGGTCGCGGGTGCAGGATACTCAGGTGTAGTCACCAATGCGTATGCAGAAGGGTTCGGTGCGGGGTAATGGCGAAAAAAGTGACCGTCACGTTGGTCGATGATTTCGACGGTGAGGCCACCGCCGATGAGACGGTCGAATTCGGCCTCGACGGTGTTACCTATGAGATCGACCTTTCCTCCAAGAATGCCGCCAAGCTCCGTAACGATCTGAAGCAGTGGGTGGAGGCCGGACGCCGGGTCGGTGGGCGTCGACGCGGACGGGCGGCAGGCCCGGTCCGTGGCCGTGGCGCCATCGATCGAGAGCAGAGTGCCGCCATCCGCGAATGGGCCCGCCGCAACGGGCACAACGTGTCCACCCGTGGCCGGATCCCCGCCGACGTCATCGACGCTTTCCATGCCGCAACATAAACGACTGCAACTTAACCGATAGTTGCCAGCTCCGGACCGGTGAGAATTCCCGGTCCGGAGTTTTTCGCTAGTGGCGAACCGGAAAGCCGTGGATTTCGGAAACGATTCGCCGACCGGCGGCGTTGCTCATCTGCAGAACTACATGTGGACAGCTCGTACCGGGTGATCGCTCTGCGGAACGGACCGCCAACCTCCGCGCCCGGGACGGCCGCCCATTAGAGTGGACGGTAGGTACTACGTGCGGGCTATTGGAAAACCGACAGAACGCGGCCGTACGCGGGTATCGCTAGCGATGGAGAGCAGGTAACCACCGATGTTTGAGAGATTCACCGACCGTGCCCGCAGGGTCGTCGTCCTGGCGCAAGAAGAGGCCCGGATGCTCAACCACAACTACATCGGGACCGAGCACATCCTGTTGGGTCTTATTCACGAGGGCGAGGGCGTAGCCGCCAAGTCGCTGGAGTCGTTGGGCATCTCGCTGGAAGGCGTGCGCAGCCAGGTCGAGGAGATCATCGGCCAGGGCCAGCAGGCCCCGTCCGGGCACATCCCGTTCACGCCGCGCGCCAAGAAGGTGCTGGAGCTGTCCCTGCGCGAGGCGCTGCAGCTCGGCCACAACTACATCGGCACGGAGCACATTCTGCTCGGCCTGATTCGTGAGGGCGAGGGCGTCGCGGCCCAGGTGCTGGTCAAGCTCGGCGCCGAGCTGACCCGCGTGCGCCAGCAGGTCATCCAGCTGCTGAGCGGTTACCAGGGCAAGGAGGCCGCCGAGGCCGGCACCGGTGGTCGTGGTGGCGAGTCGGGCAACCCGTCGACCTCGCTGGTCCTCGACCAGTTCGGCCGTAACCTGACCGCCGCCGCCATGGAGGGCAAGCTCGATCCGGTCATCGGCCGTGAGAAGGAAATCGAGCGGGTCATGCAGGTGCTGAGCCGCCGCACCAAGAACAACCCGGTGCTGATCGGCGAGCCCGGCGTCGGCAAGACCGCCGTCGTCGAGGGCCTGGCCCAGGCCATCGTGCACGGCGAGGTCCCCGAGACGCTCAAGGACAAGCAGCTCTACACCCTGGACCTCGGTTCGCTGGTGGCCGGCAGCCGCTACCGCGGTGATTTCGAGGAGCGCCTCAAGAAGGTGCTCAAGGAGATCAACACCCGCGGCGACATCATCCTGTTCATCGACGAGCTGCACACGCTCGTGGGTGCGGGTGCTGCCGAGGGCGCGATCGACGCCGCGTCGATCCTGAAGCCGAAGCTGGCCCGTGGCGAGCTGCAGACCATCGGCGCCACCACGCTCGACGAGTACCGCAAGTACATCGAGAAGGATGCCGCTCTGGAGCGTCGTTTCCAGCCGGTGCAGGTGGGTGAGCCGACCGTCGAGCACACCATCGAGATCCTCAAGGGTCTGCGTGACCGCTACGAGGCGCACCACCGCGTCTCGATCACCGACGGCGCGCTGGTGGCCGCGGCAACCCTGGCCGACCGGTACATCAACGACCGGTTCCTGCCGGACAAGGCGATCGACCTGATCGACGAGGCAGGCGCCCGGATGCGCATCCGCCGGATGACCGCACCGCCAGACCTGCGCGAGTTCGACGAGAAGATCGCCGACGCGCGCCGGGAGAAGGAGTCCGCGATCGACGCGCAGGACTTCGAGAAGGCCGCGAGCCTGCGCGACAAGGAGAAGCAGCTGGTCGCGCAGCGTGGCGAGCGCGAGAAGCAGTGGCGCTCAGGCGATCTCGATGTTGTCGCCGAGGTCGATGACGAGCAGATCGCCGAGGTGCTCGGCAACTGGACCGGTATCCCGGTGTTCAAGCTGACCGAGGCCGAGACCACGCGTCTGCTGCGTATGGAGGATGAGCTGCACAAGCGGATCATCGGCCAGGAGGATGCCGTCAAGGCCGTCTCAAAGGCGATCCGCCGTACCCGCGCCGGCCTGAAGGACCCGAAGCGCCCGTCCGGTTCGTTCATCTTCGCCGGCCCGTCCGGTGTCGGTAAGACCGAGCTGTCCAAGGCGCTGGCCAACTTCCTGTTCGGCGACGACGATGCGCTCATCCAGATCGACATGGGTGAGTTCCACGACCGCTTCACCGCGTCGCGGCTGTTCGGTGCCCCTCCGGGCTACGTCGGCTACGAAGAGGGCGGCCAGCTCACCGAGAAGGTGCGTCGCAAGCCGTTCTCGGTCGTGTTGTTCGACGAGATCGAGAAGGCCCACCAGGAGATCTACAACAGCCTGTTGCAGGTTCTGGAGGACGGCCGCCTCACCGACGGTCAGGGCCGCACGGTCGACTTCAAGAACACCGTGTTGATCTTCACCTCGAACCTCGGCACGTCCGACATCAGCAAGGCGGTTGGCCTCGGCTTCACCCAGGGTGGCGGCGAGAACAACTACGAGCGGATGAAGCAGAAGGTCAACGACGAGCTCAAGAAGCACTTCCGCCCTGAGTTCCTCAACCGCATCGACGACATCATCGTCTTCCACCAGCTGACACAGGACGAGATCGTCCAGATGGTGGAACTGATGATCGGCCGGGTCGGAAACCAGCTCAAGGCCAAGGACATGGCGATGGAGCTGACCGACAAGGCCAAGGCCCTGCTGGCCAAGCGCGGCTTCGATCCGGTGCTGGGTGCCCGCCCGTTGCGGCGCACCATCCAGCGTGAGATCGAGGACCAGCTCTCCGAGAAGATCCTCTTCGAGGAGATCGGCCCGGGCCAGCTGGTGACGGTCGACGTCGAGGGTTGGGACGGCGAGGGTGCCGGCGAGAACGCGAAGTTCACGTTCGCCGGAGCGCCCAAGGCGGCCGGCTCCGACGGTCCGGATCTGGCGAAGGCCGGAGCGACCGCCGAATAAGGTCCAAGACGAAAAATGCCCCCGCCGCAACGGCGGGGGCATTTTTCATGCCGGTTCCATACCTGCCGATGCGGAGAACTCCTGCGCGGTGTTTAGGATGCTGGTGTAATCGACAGGCAGAGGAACCTGGTGAGAATCCAGGACGGCCGCGCCACTGTTAACAGTCAGACCCTTACCTGTCACGACACGGACTGGGACGCGAATTCCCGGAAAGGACCGGTATGACTCCCACTGAGGCACGCAAGAGCCACGCCCCCGCGATCGAGCTGTCGGCCACCAAGGCGGTGCTCTGGCTGACCCTGACGGCGTTCATCGCGCTGCTGGCCCTCTACTTCGTCGGGATGGACCAAGGCGCAACCTCGGTTCTGGGCAATAACACCTACGTGCACGAGTTCGTGCACGACGCCCGGCACCTGCTCGGTTTCCCCTGCCACTGATACGCAGCGGAGATCCCGAACAAAATGGAAAAACAGATCATCGGGCGCGGCCTTCTGGCCGGCGCCCTAGCTGGCGTGTTCGCCTTCATCTGGGCCAAGCTGCTGATCGAGCCGATCATCGGTCGGGCAATCGACTTCGAGAACGGTGTCGGTGCAGCGCATGAAGCGGCAGAGCATTCACATGGCGCCGGGGGACATTCCCACGGCGGCGGCGAGAGCGCCGAGGTGTTCACCCGCGGCGTGCAGTCCAACATCGGCATGGGTCTTGGCGTACTGATCTTCAGCGTGGCGATGGGAGCGCTGCTGGCCGTCGTGTTCTGCGCGGTGTACGGCAGGGCCAACCTGTCCGCGCGGGCGTTGGCGGCGCTGACCGCCGGCGGCATGCTGGTCTCGCTGTGGATCGTCCCGGCGCTCAAATACCCGCCGAACCCACCTGCGGTCAGCCTCGAGGAGACCATCCAGCAGCGGACCCTGCTGTACCTGCTGTTGGTGGTGCTCTCGGCCGGGCTGTTCGTGGGCTCGGTCCTGCTGGCGCGTCGACTGACGCCGAGGCTAGGGGTGTGGAATGCCACCCTGGTCGGCGCCGCGGACTACGTGGTGTCGATGGCCGTGGTCTTCCTGATCCTGCCGGGCATCCATGAGACCCCGTCGACGTTCCCTGCCGATGACCTCTACCAGTTCCGGCTGTACTCGCTGGGCACCCAGGTGGTGATCTGGGCGACGATCGGACTGGTGTTTGGGGCGCTGGTGTCGAAGGTGCTCGAGGGCAAGCGACAGGAGCAACTGATCGCGTGAGTGAAGTCGTCCGGCTGACGTTGGTGTCTCATGCCATGACCGACGCCACGGCGGCCGGACGATTTCCCACCGATGAGCCGCTGAATGCGTTGGGCCATCGGCAGGCCGATGCGACCGTCGAACTCGGGGTCGTCGACGCCGCGTACTGCGGCCCCGAGAAGCGGGCCCGCCAGACCGCCGAACTGCTCGGCCTGTCGGCGGCGGTCGAACCCCAACTGGCGGATCTGGACTTCGGGAGCTGGCGCGGAGCTGTACTGAGCGGCGTACAGCCCGCAGACCTGGCGGTCTGGCTGACCGATCCGACCCGGGCGCCCCACGGCGGCGAGTCGGTGGTCGACCTCGTCAACCGGGTGCACGGTTGGATGGACAGCCTGGCCTCGGCGCGGGGACGGCTGGTCGCCGTCACTCACCCCGCGGTGATCCGGGCGGCCATCCTGGTGGCCCTGGATGCCCCGCCAAAATCGTTCTGGCGCATCGATATCGCGCCGATGAGCCGGACCGTGATGAATTTCCGTGGTCAGGCCTGGACGCTGCGGAGCAGCGCTACCTCGTGAGGCCGGTCAGGTCACTGGGGATCGAAACTGTCGATGCGCCACTGTCCGTCGACTTTCTTCAGGCCTACCCGCACGGCGCTCTGACTGGTGGAGGGGTCTGGGTTGTCCGTGCTGGTGGTGACTTGATTGAGGAACACCAAAGCCGCTGCTGTGACGGGGTTGTCGATGGAGATGACGCCGGACTGCACAACGGTTGTCGTGGTCTTGACGTTCTTCTGGCGCGCGGCAGGAAGGACGGTCTGCTGGGTGAAATTCTTGTAGTAGTCGGCGAATGCGCCCGTGGTGACCGCAAGTCCCGCAGCCAGGTCCTGCTCGATGGTGTCGGAGGAGTACGTCATGATCTTGACGGTGTTGGTCGCCGCGGCATCGGCGACGGCCTGCCGTAGGTCAGCCTGATCGGCGAGTGCGGACGGTGCTGGGCGGCTTTTCACGATCAGCTGGATGCCGCCGAGCGCAGTCACGGTGGCGACACCGATGATCAATGCGGCGTTGATGATCCACAGAACCGTCTGGCGGCCCGTCACGATGCGAACTCAACTTTCGAAGTCTTGAAGGTGCCGTCGACTTTCTCGATGGTCATGATCAGTCGCCAGTTTCGAGGGGTCTGGTCAGGGGCGGCGTTGCTCGCTGTCTGTGCGACTGCGGCAACGAGAATCATCGCGCTCTCGGCGCGATCGTCGAAGGACTTCAACGCCACGGATTTGGTGGTTGCGGTCGTTGTGACACCGCTTCCTTTCAATGTCTGGACGAAAGTGTCACGCTGTGAGGCGAAGTCGTCGCGAAATGCTCCGGTCGAGTTGTCCAAGATCCAATCGACGTCGGTGTCACTGTTCTTTGCACTCACCGACATCATCCGTTCGGTGAAAGACTTGGCGAAATCGGTATACGGCTGCCACTGTGTCGACGTCGCGGCATGAGGGGTGGGGCGCGACCACTGCCACGCCGTGAACACGCCCGCGCCGGTGAGCAACACGAGGAGCGCCAGCATGACGGCCACCGCCGCGGCGGTCCCGCGAGGTGATGCCGCTGGGACGGCGAACTGCGTCGGTGCCTGCGCCATCGGCGCGATCGCAGCCGGCATCGTCATCTGCTGATGGATCGATTGCGGCGCACCGAACACGGCACCGCCGCCGACACCGGCAAGTGCCTGCGCAAGATCTGAGCACTTCGGGTAGCGGTCGGCGGGCGACTTCGCCAATGCTCGCGCGAAAACCGGGTCCAGCCGCGCCAGTTCGGGCCGGAACTGCGACAGGGGAGGCGGCGCCGCACTGAGGTGCTTGCCGATCACGACGGCAGGATTGGAATCGACGAACGGAGGTGTGCCGGCCAGAAGGTGAAACATCGTGGCGGCCAACGCATATTGATCGGCCCGGCCATCCAGTTGGTTACCCAACAGCTGCTCGGGGGCGGCGTAGGCGACGGTGCCCACGGTGGTGTTGGTTGCGGTCAGTCCGCTGATGTCCCCGGTGCGGCGGGCAATGCCGAAGTCGGCGAGCAGGATGCGTTGGTCGGCGTGGTCGCTCTCGCCGAGCAGAATGTTGGCGGGCTTGACGTCGCGGTGCAACATCCCGTGGCCGTGCGCGTAGTCCAGTGCTGAGGCGACCGCGGTGGCGATCGCCGTCGCCTGGGGCAGCGGCAGCCCCGCCGGATACGCCCGCGCCAGAACCGCAGCGTCCTGGCCGCGGACATAGTCCATCGAGATCCACAGTTGGCCGTCGGCCTCGCCGCGGTCGTGCAGGGCGACGATGTTGGGATGCCACAAACTCGAGGCCAGTTCGGCTTCTCGGGTGAACCGGTCGCGGTAGTCGGGATCCTGGGAGGCGCTGGCCGGCAGAATCTTGATGGCCTCCTGGCGGGGCAGGCGCGGGTGCCCGACCAGATAGACCTCGCCCATCCCGCCGGAGCCCAGCGGCTGTATCACCGTGAACCCAGCAAAATTCGACCCCGTCTGCAGCGGCATGCAGCGGATCGTACCGAGCTAACCCACAGGCGCCATGGCGAATGCCCGCTTGGCAATCTGCAACAACCAGCCTGCAGCGGTGGGGCTACGGAACTTCGGCCAGTTCAGCTGGAAACTGAACACCCACGGCTGCCCGGTGTAGTCCACCGCGTACCAGCTGAAGGTCAAATCGCCGGGCAGGTTGCCGCCCTTGGCGCCGATGTATTTCCACTTGGCGGGATCCGGGTCGATGCCGGGTAGCGCGGAGAGGATGTCCTTCACCGGCGCGGCGGGCCCGTATGCCGAGGCCTGCAGCGCGGCGTGCACCCGGCAGATGTCGGCGGCACTGGCGAACCACTCGAGGCCGTCGTTGGAGGCGGGGGTGTGGGTCCGGTACGGATCTGGTTCGTAGGGGCGGGAATTGGTCTGTTGGAGCAGTGCCACCCGGTCAGCGGGGGAGGCGGTCTTCCACTGGTCGCGAAGATTCGGTTCGCCCCAGCCGACCGAGAACACCTCGTGCATGGTCGGGAACGGGGTCATGCTGGCCGGATCGTGATGGCCCGCAGTCACCAGTGCGCGTTCCACCGCAGCCGGGCCCATCCGCCCGATCAGCAGATCGGTGGCCATGTTGTCACTGGCCGAGATCATCTGCTGGGCGGCGGTCCGCACGGTGATCTGGGCGCCGGGGGGAAGCTTGTCCAGCCCGGCGGAACCGAGCTTCTTGCCTTCCTTGGTGATCGTGAGGTGGTCGTCCCAGCTCAGCGTCCCGGCCTTGACCGCGTCCGAAACCGCAAGCAGTACATACAGTTTGAAGATGGAGGCCAGAGGCAGCGACATATCGGTGTTGGTGCCCGCGACCTGCTCGCACTTGCCGTTGTTGACCTTTGAGACCCGGTAGGAGTACCGCGCCCCCGACTTGGTCAGCTCGGCGTCGATGTCAGACCACTTGTCGATCTTCGGAGGCACGAGGGTGACCTCGAAGCGGTCGACCAGGCCCACGTCGTTGGTCCGCAGCTCGATGTCCTGGGCGACGTTGTAGGACGTCTGCACGTGCAACGTCGCCTGCGCGGCCCCGATGTCCACCGAGTTGACCGTGAACGGGCGATCCCACCAGATGGAGTCCATCTTGGTACCGACCAGATCGACCTTCTCGGGTACGGCGAGGGTGCGCACGCCGATGGGGCCGATCGGCCAGTCGGAGTTGAGCATGTCCATGGTCTGCTTGGCCCGCAGACCGGGCGGGGTGATGGTGTCGATGCGCGCGCCGTAGGACACTTCTGCCGCGGGCGCAACGCTCTGCGAACAGCCACAAGCCAGGGCCGCGACGACCGCGGTGATGGCCGTCAGGCCAACCGTGCGGTGCAGCGTCCGGCCGCGGCTACGCCTGGGCAGCGGGCCCTGCAACGTCCAGCACAACCTCGAACTCCAGCAGCGATGCGCCTGTGGCCACAGGGTTGGCGTGCTCGCCCTTGTGTGCCTCGGCGGCGCGGCCCGTGGCCCAGGCCTGGAAGGCCTCCTCGGTTTCCCACTGCGTGACCACGAAGTAACGGTCTTCGCCCTTGACCGGACGCAACAGTTGGAAGCCGAGGAACCCGGGCTGGTTGTCGACGGAGTGTGCACGGTTGGCGAACCGCTTCTCCAGTTCCGGGCCTGCGTTAGGCGGTACCTCAATGGCGTTGATCTTCACGACAGGCATGCCGTTCAGGCTACCGTGAGTGCCCGGCAAGATAACGGGATGGTCACAGATCTGCTCACCCACAGAGGGGGCCGCGGCGAGCCCATCGTCCTGGTGCACGGCTTGATGGGCCGCGGCAGCACATGGTCACGCCAATCGCCGTGGTTGACGGAGCTGGGTGAGGTGTACACCTACGACGCGCCGTGGCACCGCGGGCGCGATGTGGTCGACCCGTATCCGATCAGCACCGAGCGGTTCGTCGCAGATCTCGGCGATGCCGTGGCCGGGCTCGGGCGGCCGGTGATGCTCGTGGGACATTCCATGGGGGCGTTGCATTCCTGGTGTCTGGCAGCGGCCCGCCCGGAACTGGCTCGCGCGGTGGTGGTCGAGGACATGGCCCCCGATTTCCGGGGCCGCACCACCGGCCCGTGGGAGCCGTGGGTGCACGCTCTCCCGGTCGAATTCGGTTCGGCACAGGAGGTTTACGACGAGTTCGGGCCCGTCGCGGGTCAGTACTTCCTGGAGGCGTTCGATCGGACGGCCACCGGTTGGCGGCTGCACGGGTATCCGCAGTGGTGGCTGGACATCGCTGCCCAGTGGGGGACGCGGGACTACTGGCAGCAGTGGCGGGACGTGCGCGTTCCGACCCTTCTCATGGAGGCGGGCAATTCAGTGGCGCCGCCCGGGCAGATGCGCCGGATGGCCGAGATCGGTCAGGACACAAGGTATCTGCACGTTCCCGGTGCGGGTCATCTGATCCACGACGACGCGCCCGAGGTGTACCGCGAAGCTGTCACCGGGTTTCTAACGGCGCTCGCCTAGGACGCCTGCGCTCGGCCAGGCCGGCTGGTGTTCGAACCGGCTGCGTATCGCGTCGAGGTCATGGCCGGCGCGATACGTCTCGTAGTCGGGTTGGTCGATGTCGAACAGATCGAGGCGGAACCGCAGGATCTTGCTGCGCCGTGCCGCCCAGCCCACTGCCGCGGCGACCGCGAAGGGCGAGATCAGGATGATCAGAGCGAGTGCAACAGTCATGGCAGTAATGCTTGTCGGGGAAATATCCCGCCAACAGTGGCAGCGCTGACACCTTACGATAAAATGCTGCCATGCTGAGAAGCGTCTCCACGCTGGTGCTCGACGGTCTGGCTGTTTTCGAGTTCGGGGTCATCTGTGAGGTCTTCGGGATCGACCGATCCGCTGACGGCGTACCGAACTTCGACTTCAAGGTGTGTGGTCCCGAGCCGGGCAGGCCGGTGCGGACGTCGGTCGGCGCTACGTTGACGCCCGAACACGGCCTCGACGCCCTGCATGGCGCCGACCTGGTGGCGATCCCGGCGATCGGCACCTCCGATTACCTGCCCGAGGCGTTGGATGCCGTGCGGGCCGCCGCCGATGCGGGCTCGATCATCCTGACCGTGTGCTCGGGCGCGTTCCTGGCGGGTGCGGCGGGTCTGTTGGACGGCAGGCCGTGCACCACGCACTGGATGCACGCCGATGCCTTGGCCCGCAAATATCCCACCGCCAAGGTGGATCGCAACGTCCTGTACGTCGACGACGGCAATCTGATCACCAGCGCAGGCACCGCGGCGGGCATCGACGCGTGCCTGCATCTGGTACGCCGCGAACTCGGCAGTGAGGTGACCAACAAGATCGCCCGGCGAATGGTGGTCCCACCGCAGCGCGATGGCGGGCAGCGTCAGTTCATCGATCAGCCGATTCCGGTCAGGTGTTCGGAAGGTTTTGCGCCGCACCTGGATTGGATCATGGGCAACCTGGACAAGCCGCATACGGTGACGACGTTGGCCAGGCGATCGGCGATGTCCACCCGCACCTTCGCCCGCCGGTTCGTCGAGGAGACCGGTACCACCCCCATGCAGTGGATCACCGATCAGCGGGTGTTGTACGCGCGCCGGCTGCTCGAGGAGTCCGACCTGGACATCGACCGGATCGCCGAGCAGGCCGGGTTCGGCACCGCAACGCTGCTGCGTCATCACTTCCGCCGGCTCATCGGCGTGACACCTTCGGACTACCGGCGCCAATTCTCCTGCGGTGCGGGCGAAGACGCCGTCACGGCGTGATGTGTCAGCCGTCGGGCTGGCAGGCCACGTTGACGTAGACCGTGGTGTGCTGAGCCGAATCGATCCGGTACCCGTCCTCGTCGATGTTGGAATCGGCCAGTCCGTGCAACCCCGTGACCCGGCAGTTCGACAGGGCCGTATTGGCATTGGAGTTGATCTGCACCTGATAGCCGCGGCTCTGGAGGTCCCGCACGGTGTCGGCTGCAGAACCGGTGCCGGACGGTGCAGCATTGGCCGGGGCGGCCAGCCCCAGGCCGACGCCCAGGCCGATTGCCGTACACGCAAACGTCGTTGAGAATTTGCTTGACATGAATCCGTTCTATGTGATGCGCGGCCCAAATGGTGTGCCGCGGAACGGATTCATGCCGATCTCATGTAATTTCGCCTTCCCCGGCGAGTGCGAACCGACCGTCGAGGGTTTGCTCGACCAGGCCGTCGACCAGTAGTGAGTCCAGTGCGCGATCCCGTTGCCCCGTATCGGTGAGCCAGGCCACGTCCAGTTGGGCGCGGGTGACCGGAGTGCTGCTGTCGCGCAGCACATCCAGCAGCTTGCCGCGCACCTGCCGATCGGTTCCGGCGTAGCGCTGCACCTTTCGGGTCATCGTGCCCTCCGGATACCCGGCCGACCGCCAACTGCAGTGGCTCAGCGGGCAGCAGCCGCACTGCGGCGAGCGGGCCGTACACACCACCGCGCCCAGCTCCATCAGGGCGGCCGAGAACGTCGGTGCGGTGGCATCCTCAGGCAGCAGCGCGGCGACATCGTCGAGGTCGCGGGCGCGGGCGGGTGCATCGGCCTGCCCACGCAAGACCCTGGTGACCACCCGGCGCACGTTGGTGTCGACCACCGGAACGCTGGCCGAATACGCGAAGCAGGCCACCGCACGCGCGGTGTAGGCACCGATGCCGGGCAGGGTCAGCAGGGTCTCGACGTCGGTGGGCACCTCGTCGCTGTATTCGCCCGCGATCACCACGGCACATTCGTGCAGGCGTTTGGCCCGCCGCGGGTACCCCAGCTTGCCCCAGGCCCGCAGCACCTCGGCCGACCCGGCGGCCGCCGTCGCAGACGGGGTGGGCCACCGGTCGATCCAGGCCAGCCAGATCGGCTCGACCCGGGCCACCGGTGTTTGCTGCAGCATGAACTCGCTGACCAGGATCTGCCAGGCGGTCACCCCTTGTCGGCGCCACGGCAGGTCCCGCTGGGCGTCTCTGTACCAGCCGACGAGCTGCTCCGCGTCGATGCTCATCGGCATCTCATGCAAAATGGCTGATATGCCCAATTCGAATCCGGTGTCCGCGTGGAAGGCACTCAAGGACGGTAACGCTCGCTTCGTCGCGGGCGAACCGCAGCATCCCAGCCAGGACATCGCCCGTCGAGCCAAGCTGACACACGGGCAGAAGCCCACCGCCGTGGTGTTCGGCTGCGGCGACAGCCGCGTTGCCGCCGAGCTTCTGTTCGACCAGGGCCTGGGCGACATGTTCGTGGTGCGTACCGCCGGCCACGTGCTCGACAACGCGGTGCTGGGCTCGATCGAATACGCGGTGTCGATCCTGAACGTGCCGCTGATCGTGGTCCTCGGCCATGACAGCTGCGGCGCGGTCCAGGCCGCCATCAACGCCCTCGACGAGGGGGCGATGCCCGGTGGCTACGTGCGCGACATCGTCGAGCGGGTGACCCCGTCGATCCTGATGGGTCGTCATTCCGGCCTGACCCGCGTCGACGAGTTCGAGGCCTACCACGTCAAGGAGACGGTCAACCAGCTGCAGATGCGGTCGGCCGCGATCTCCAACGGTCTCGCTGCGGGGACCCAGGCCATCGTCGGCGCCACCTACCACCTGTCCGACGGTCACGTGGAACTGCGCAGCCATCTGGGCAACATCGGCGAAGCCTGAGAATTTTGCCGCAGCCCCGACACGCCGAGTCGCCTCGGGCAACTGGGAATGACCTGGGCTTACCGTGAAAGCCGTGTTGGATCTCGAACCTCATGGGCCTCTGCCCTCGCAGATTTACTGGCGGCGCCGGGCGCTGGCCATCGGAATCGCGGTGGTCGTCGTGGGGATCATCGCCGCGATCGTCGCGGTGATCGTGACCAGCAGCTCCGGAGCCGAGACCAAGCCCGCCGACGAATCCTCTGCCGCGGCCGCCCCGCCGACGCCGCTGCCGGGCGAGAACCCCGAGGTCAAGACCCCGGTGGTGCCGCCGGCCCAGCACGCGCCGCCGCCGACGGCCACACCGACCGCTGCCGTCACGCCGCCGCCGCTGCTCAAAGAGGGCGACGACTGCCCCGATTCGACGCTCGCGGTGAAGGGCATCACCAGCCAGCCCGAGTACGTCGTGGGCGATCAGCCGAAGTTCACCATGGTCGTGACCAACATCGGCCTGGTGGCCTGCAAGCGTGACGTGGGCGCCGCGGTGCTGGCCGCCTACGTATACTCGCTGGACAACAACCGGCTCTGGTCGAACCTGGACTGCGCGCCGTCCAACGAGACGCTGGTGAAGACCTTCAACCCGGGTGAGCAGGTGACCACCGAGGTGACCTGGACCGGTATGAGTTCGGCGCCGCAGTGCCCGATGCCGCGTCAGCCGATCGGGCCGGGCACCTACAACCTGATGGTCCAGCTGGGCAATCTCAGATCAGCGCCGGTGCCGTTCATCCTGGCTCAGGCCAATCCGCAACAGCCGGGGCCGCCGCCCGAGGGTGCACCGCCGGCTGAGCCGGCGGCACCGGGTAACTGACGCTCAGGCCAGCCGGTCGGCGATCGTCGACTCGGCCAGCAGGGACAGGCCCTCACGGATGTGGCGGGCCCACATCGACCCGATGCCGTCCACGGACTGCAGATCGTCCGCGCTGGCGGCCAGTAGTCCCTGCAGTGAGCCGAACGAGCGGACCAGTAGATCGACGTGGGCGAACTGCAGTCGCGGTATCCCCGCCATGGCGCGGTAGCCGCGTGAGCTCATTGCCGAATCCTGTGCCTCCGACGTCGACGGGTAACCGAAAACCCTTGCCAGCGTGGTGAAGTCGAGCAATTCACTGTCGGTCAGGGCGTCCAGCTCATCGAGTGTCGCGCCGACCTGAGCGGCGGTCGGCGGATCCGGCAGCGCGTGGTAATCCCGCACGATCAGCTCACGCGCGGCCTCGTTGTCGCCCACGAGCTCGTCGAGCTGCAGCTTGAGCTGGCGTCCGTCGGTGCCGAGTTCGACGACGTCGGCGTCGATCTCGAGGCTGATCCGGCGCACCATTTCCAGGCGCTGCACCACGGTCATGACGTCGCGCAGCGTCACGAAGTCTTCGATCTCTGCGGTGGACAGTTGCTTGCTGACCTCGTCGAGGCGGCCCTTGTAGCGCTCCAGTGTGTTGATGGTCTGGTTGGCTCGCGACAGGATGGTCGCCGAATCGGGCACCACATGCCGCTCCCCGGCGACGTAGACGGTCACGATGCTCATCGAATGGCTCACCGAGATCACCGGATAGCCGGTCTGGATGGCAGTGCGCTCGGCCGAACGGTGACGGGTTCCGGATTCGTCGGTGGGGATCGATGGATCCGGCACCAACTGGACGTTGGCCCGCACGATCCGGCCGCCGTCGCTCGACAACACCACCGCGCCGTCCATCTTCGACAGCTCACGCAGCCGGGTGGGGGCGTAACGCACGTCCAGGGCGAACCCGCCGTCGCAGATGCCCTCGACGCTGTCGTCGTAGCCGAGCACGATCAGCGCGCCCGTCTTGCCGCGCAGGATGCGTTCCAGGCCGTCACGCAACGGCGTACCGGGGGCCAGCCGGCCGAGGGTTTCTCGTAGCGTCGGCCGAGCCAGATGCACGACGGTGCGGCTGGTCCTGGCGCCGGAGTTCACGGCCATCGGTTCTCCTAGGGTCGGCCGCTATTGTCCATGCTGCCCACGATTGCTGGCAATCGCGATGTCCTTGAGTGCCCGTAATGCCGCGCCGATGTGATCGACGGTGATGATGCGCAGCCCCGCCGGTGCACTGGTGGCCCCCGGTGGCACCACGGCAATGTTGAAGCCCAGCCGGGCGGCCTCGGCCAGCCTGCGATCCATGCCGGTGACCCGGCGCAGATCGCCGACCAGCCCCACCTCGCCGATAACCACCGCGTTCATCGGCAACGCGATGTCGAGATAGGCCGACGCGATGGCGACGGCCACGGCCAGGTCCGAGGATGGATCGGTCAGCCGCATGCCGCCGACGGTGGACAGGTAGATGTCGTTGTTGCCGATCGGCAGGCTGCAGCGGGTCTGCAGCACCGCGCCGATCATCGCCGCACGGGCCGAATCGATCCCGCTGACGACCCGCCGAGGAGGCCCGACCGGCGGGGCGACGAGCGCCTGTATCTCGCCGATCATCGGGCGCTTGCCGTCGAGGGTGACCGTGATGGCGGTGCCGGGTACCGCCGCCGGACGCTGGTCCAGGAACAGTCCGGACGGATCGCTGACACACTCGATTCCGTTGTCGTGCATCTGAAAACAGCCGACCTCGTCGGCTGCGCCGAACCGGTTCTTGACCCCGCGCACGATGCGCAGGCTCGACGCGTGATCACCTTCGAAGTGCAGCACCACGTCGACCAGATGCTCCAGGGAACGCGGCCCCGCGATGGCGCCGTCCTTGGTCACGTGCCCGACCAGGATCATGGCCACAGCCGGGTCTCCCACGGCGGTCTTGGCGTGGCCGGTCAGCGCCGTGGTCACCGCACGCACCTGGGTCACCCCACCCGTCACGCCGTCGGCTTCGGTGGTGGACATGGTCTGCACCGAATCGACGATCACCAGGCTCGGTTTGACCTCCTCGATGTGACCGAGCGCGATCTGCAGGTCGGATTCGCCTGCCAGATAGACGTTGTCGTGCGTACAGCCGGTGCGTTCGGCGCGCAGCCGGATCTGGCCCGCGGACTCCTCGCCGGACAGGTACAGCGCCCGTCGGCCGGTGTGCGCCCAGCGGTTGGCGACCTCCAGGAGCAGGGTGGACTTGCCGACGCCGGGTTCACCGGCCAGCAGCGTGACCGAGCCGGCCACCAGGCCGCCGCCCAGAACCCGGTCCAGTTCAGTGACCCCGGTCGCGTAATGCCGGGTGATTCCGGGGTCGATAGAGGTGATCGGAACCGCGGGCGAGGTCGGGGCCACCGAGCGGCGGACTGACCCGCCCACTCTGTCGGAGAGAGCGAGCACGGCCACCTCATCCACCGTGCCCCAGGTACCGCAATTGGCGCAGCGGCCGACCCATTTGGGTGTGGCGTGCTGACACTCCGAGCAGCGGTATTGCGAACGTACTTTCGAAGCGGCCACGCCGTGACAGTAACGGGTGCCCCCGACATCGGTGCCGTGTACGCGCCGGTGGGGACCCCGGTGGGTCAGAGGTTCAGATCAGTGATGGCCACCGGCTGCGGCGCCCTCGGCGGGCTCCTCGCCGGCGTTGTCGCGTCGGGGCGTTTCGCCTGCCGAGATTGGCACGGCCACCGTGGTCTCGCCGTTCTCGAACTTGAACGTGAAGTCGTAGAGCAGCCCGTTGGTGACCGGCTTGGTCAAGGTGACCTTGGCGGTGACGGCCTCGGCGGGCTCGGCCTTCTCCAGCGGCTTCGTCTGACCATCGGGCTCGCCCACCACGAGGACGCCGCCTGCCGGGATGGTCTGATCCCCGGTCAGTGCCACGTCGCCGACGGTGGTCTTGATCGAGACGAGCTTGTTGGGCGCCTCGGTGGATTCGTTGGCCGCGACGAACAGCAGCTCGGTCTCGGAGCCGGGCTCGACGTAGTCCTTCTGCTGCGGCGCGCGCAGGTGCACGTTACGTAGCGCGACCGTGCCGGCCTGCGCGTTGACACCGTTGACGGCGGGCTCCTGGGTTGCCGTCTGGGAGACCTGCCCGGCACTGCAACCGGTGAGAACGGCTGCGGTCAGGCCACATGCGGCCAGACCGGCCGAGGTGCGCATTGCGAAGCGGTTCACTCAAGCCTCCTGAGCTGGGTCGGCGTACTTCGACTATGCACAGTAGTAGGTGGCCTCGGTGGGCGGAATGCGAGGGCTTGGCAGAGCGCTTCGCCAGGGGTGTTTCAGGCCCGCAACGGCCTTGCGGTCGGGCCCGGTTCGGGTGTCCGACAGGCGCTTTGGTTGCACGCTTTCGTCACCATGTCAACCCCTGTTCTTCATCTGCAGTGCCCCTGACCTGCGCAGTTGGTGCGCATGTGATCTGGGCCCGTGTTAGGATGGACTAGCGAAAGGGGCTCGAATCAGATGATTTTTAAGGTCGGAGACACCGTCGTCTATCCACACCACGGTGCTGCGTTGATCGAGGCGATCGAAACCCGGACTATCAAAGGCGAGCAGAAGGAATATCTCGTCCTGAAAGTATCCCAAGGGGATCTGACCGTTCGAGTGCCCGCAGACAACGCCGAATACGTCGGAGTCCGCGACGTCGTGGGCCAAGAAGGCCTCGACAAGGTTTTCCAGGTGTTGCGTGCTCCGCACACCGAAGAGCCGACCAACTGGTCGCGCCGCTACAAGGCCAATCTCGAGAAGCTGGCCTCCGGTGACGTGAACAAGGTTGCCGAGGTTGTCCGGGATCTGTGGCGTCGGGATCAGGAACGCGGTCTGTCCGCGGGTGAGAAGCGAATGCTGGCCAAGGCCCGGCAGATTCTGGTCGGCGAACTTGCGCTGGCTGAGAACACCGATGACGCCAAGGCCGAGACCATCCTTGACGAGGTTCTGGCTGCCGCGTCCTGACGCGTCGTGGCAACAACTGTCGCGGTCGTCCCGGCCGCCGGCTCTGGTGAGCGGCTAGGCGCGGGCAGGCCGAAAGCATTCGTCAATCTGGGGGACAAACCCCTGTTGGAGCATGCCCTCGAAGGCCTGCTGGCTTCAGGGGTGATCGACAAGGTCGTGGTCGCGGTGCCGCCCGCGCTCACCGATGAAGCCATCATGGTGTTCGGTGGCCGCGCGCAGATCGTGGCCGGGGGAGCCGATCGAACCGAATCGGTAGGGCTGGCTCTTGCGGCCGCTGACGACCCCGATTTCATCCTTGTGCACGACGCTGCCCGGGCATTGACTCCTCCTTCGCTGATCGCCCGGGTAGTGGCTGCCTTGGCCGACGGTCACGCTGCCGTCGTTCCCGGCCTTCCGTTGGCCGACACCATCAAGGCGGTCGACGCCAACGGTGCGGTGCTGGGGACGCCCGAGCGGGCCGGTCTGCGGGCCGTGCAGACCCCGCAGGGTTTCCGTACCGACGTATTGCGCCGCGCCTATCAGCGCGCCGGGGCCGGAGTGGTCACCGATGACGCCTCACTCGTCGAACAGATCGGTACGCCGGTGCAGATCATCGAGGGCGACCCGCTGGCTTTCAAGATCACCACGCCTCTGGACCTGTTGCTCGCCGAGGCTGTCATGGCGCGTGGCGCGTGAGGATTCCCAGGGTCGGGCTCGGCACCGATGTCCATCCGATCGAGTCGGGGCGCCCCTGCTGGTTGTTGGGGCTGCTTTTCGACGGCGCCGACGGCTGCGCCGGCCATTCCGACGGCGACGTCGCCGCGCACGCATTGTGTGACGCCCTGCTCAGTGCGGCCGGACTCGGCGACCTGGGCGGCGTCTTCGGCACCGACCGGCCGGAATGGCGCGGGGTCACCGGCGCGGACATGCTGCGTCACGTCCGCGGATTGGTGCAGGCGGCGGGCTTCGAGATCGGCAATGCCACGGTGCAGGTGGTCGGCAACCGGCCCAAGATCGGGCCACGCCGGGAGGAGGCCCAGCAGCTTCTCTCGGAGCTGATCGGGGCGCCGGTATCGGTGTCGGCCACCACCACCGACGGGCTCGGGCTGACCGGCCGGGGTGAAGGATTGGCCGCGATAGCCAGCGCTTTGGTGGTTCCTGCCGAATAGGCCGGTAAGCTGGCACGTCGTGACCGATCGCGCTCAAGCCGTCGCGTCGGGGTTTGCCTCCGATTTGCGGCTGTACGACACCATGGCGGGTGCCGTACGAGATTTCGTACCGCTGCGGCCGGGGCACGCTTCGATCTACCTGTGCGGTGCTACCGTCCAGGGCTTGCCGCATATCGGTCATGTCCGTAGCGGAGTCGCGTTCGACGTGTTGCGCCGCTGGCTGACCGCCAATGGATATGACGTTGCGTTCATCCGCAACGTCACCGATATCGACGACAAGATCCTCAACAAGGCGGCCGATGCGGGCCGGCCGTGGTGGGAGTGGGCCGCGACCTACGAGCGGGCGTTCAGCGCCGCGTACGACGCGCTGGGCGTGCTTCCGCCGTCGGCTGAGCCGCGGGCCACCGGACACATCACCCAGATGGTCGAGCTCATCGACCGGTTGATCGCTCGAGGACACGCGTACGCCGCCGGCGGGGACGTCTACTTCGACGTGCTGAGCCTGCCCGATTACGGCGCGCTGTCCGGCCACCGGATCGACGATGTGCACCAGGGTGAGGGCGCGGCGACGGGTAAGCGCGATCAGCGCGATTTCACGTTGTGGAAGGGCGCCAAGCCGGGCGAGCCGTCGTGGCCGACGCCCTGGGGCCGGGGACGCCCCGGCTGGCACACCGAGTGCGTGGCGATGTGCGAGGCCTATCTGGGCGCGGAGTTCGACATCCACGCGGGCGGTATGGACCTGGTCTTCCCGCACCACGAGAACGAGATCGCCCAGGCGCAGGCCGCGGGCGATGGCTTCGCCCGGTACTGGCTGCACAACGGCTGGGTCACCATGGGCGGCGAGAAGATGAGCAAGTCGTTGGGCAATGTGCTCTCGATTCCTGCTGTGCTGCAACGGGTTCGGGCTGCCGAGCTGCGCTACTACCTGGGCAGCGCGCATTATCGGTCCATGCTGGAATTCTCCGAGAATGCGCTGCAGGACGCGGTCAAGGCCTACAGCGGCATCGAGGATTTCCTGCACCGGGTGCGTAACCGGGTCGGCGCCGTCGCCGTGGGTGACTGGACGCCGAAGTTCGCGGCCGCCCTGAATGACGACCTCGCGGTGCCGATCGCACTGTCCGAGGTGCATGCCGCCCGGGCGGTGGGCAACCGCGCGCTGGACGCCGGCGATCACGAAGGCGCGATGGCGCAGGCCACCTCGATCCGGGCGATGATGGGCATCCTGGGCTGCGATCCGCTCGACGAGCGCTGGGAATCCCGCGACGAGACTTCGGCCGCGCTGGCTGCCGTGGATGAACTGGTGCAATGGGCACTGGCCGGCCGGGCCGAGGCCCGGACCAATCGTGACTGGGCGGCGGCCGACGCCATCCGCGATCGGCTCAAGGCGGCCGGTATCGAGGTCACCGACACCGCCGACGGTCCACAGTGGGCCCTGGTGGACGGGAACGGAGCGTAGATGGCCGGGAATTCGCAGCGGCGCGGCGCAGTGCGCAAGCCGGGGACCAAGAAGGGGCCGACCGTCGGGTCCGGCGGCGTGCGTCGCCGCGGGCTCGAGGGTCGCGGGGCCACACCCCGTGCAGATCAGCGCCCGCACCATCCGGCCGGCAAGAAGGCCGCGAAGGCGGCGCGTCAGGCGCAGGGGCGACACAAGAAAACCGACGACACCGAGTTGGTGTTGGGCCGCAACCCGGTGGTGGAATGCCTGCGGGCCAAGGTTCCGGCCACTGCGCTGTACGTGGCGCTGGGTACCGAGGCCGATGAGCGCCTCACCGAATCCGTCCAGATTGCGGCCGACCGCGGTATCTCGATCCTTGAGGTGCAGCGCCACGATCTGGACCGGATGAGCTCCAACGCGTTGCACCAGGGCCTGGCCCTGCAGGTGCCGCCGTACAACTACGCCCATCCCGACGATCTGCTGAAGGCGGCCCGGGAGTCCGGGGAGCCCGCACTGTTGGTGGCTCTGGACAACATCTCCGATCCGCGCAACCTGGGTGCCATCGTGCGTTCGGTGGCCGCGTTCGGCGGGCACGGTGTGGTGATCCCGCAACGGCGTTCGGCCTCGGTGACCGCGGTGGCGTGGCGCACCAGTGCCGGTGCCGCGGCCCGTACGCCGGTGGCGCGGGCGACGAATCTGACTCGCACGCTGAAGAGCTATGCCGACGCCGGTCTTCAGGTGGTCGGCCTGGATGCCGGTGGTGACACGACACTCGACGAGCTCGAGGGCGGCGGACCGATGGTCGTCGTCGTCGGCTCGGAGGGCAAGGGCCTGTCCCGGCTGGTGCGGGAGAACTGCGATGCGGTGGTCTCGATCCCGATGGCCGGGCCGACGGAGTCGCTGAACGCTTCGGTGGCGGCCGGTGTGGTGCTGGCCGAGATCGCCCGTCAGCGCCGGAGTTAGGCGCATGTCGAGAGGACGAAGCGCCAGCAATCCCGCGGATTTTCTCGCCGCCGTGCCGTTCACCCGGGAGGAAGTGTTCAGCGAACCCTGCCCGGTTCCGGAGCTGCCCGGAGCCAACGGTTGGTGGTTTCGCACGGTGCCCGCGGGCATTGACGTTTCGGGGTGCCGGCAGCGGGATGGCCTGACGCTGCTCTACGTGGGGATCAGTCCAACCCGCCCGCCGGTTGGCGGGAAGCCGCCGAGCACCCAGAATCTCCGCAAGCGGGTGAAGTACCACTACGGGGCAGCCAACGCCGACGCTGACGGCTCGACGCTGCGCAAGACGCTCGGCATCCTGCTGGCCGATGAGCTTGGCTTCAAGTTGCGCCGGATCGGCTCGGGCGACAGGCGGACCTTTGCCGGTGGAGAGGCCGTTCTGACGCAGTGGATGGCCGAGAACGCCCTGGTGTCCTGGATGGTGCACCCCGAGCCGTGGTTCCTGGAGGAAAAGCTGATCGCCACGTTCGATCTGCCGCTCAACGGCCAGGAGTCCAACAAGGGCAACGCCTTCTACCCGGAGCTGAAGCGCCTGCGGCGCGAAGCGATGAACAAGGCGAACAAGCTGCGGGTGCTCAAAGAGTGGTGAGCTGCTTCCTAGCCATTGAAGAGTCGCAGGCTCAGCCATAATCCGAGTACCGAGGCCGCCAGGGTCAACGGCACGGTGGCCAGGCCGATTCGGCTGAACTCGGTGAACTTCGCCGGCAGGCCTTCGCGGTGAACAACATTGCGCCACAGCAGATTTGACAGTGATCCGACGTAGGTGAGGTTGGGGCCTACGTTGACCCCGATCAATACGGCCAGCAGCGCGCCCGGTCCGGCGCCGGCCACCAAGGGCAGCAGCACCAGCACCGCGGGCAGGTTGTTGACCACATTGGCCAGCACTGCGGCCACCGCCGCCAGGCCCAGCAGCGCAGGCAGTGAGTCGCCGACCGGAAGCACCTCACGCATGGCGTCGCCGAGACCGTTGTGCACCACCGCATTCACCACCACGCCGAGGCACAGCACGAACGCCAGGAACGGCACGTTGACGGCGCGCACGATCCCGCCGACCGTGCTGCGGCGCTGTGCCAGACTGCGCACCCCCAGCACCACCGCCCCCGCCAGTGCCGCCCAGGCCGGCGACACATCGACGACCGAGGCGACGACGAAACCCGCCAGCGTGAACCCCAGCACCACGAGCACGAACACCGGAACCTCGGGCGGCGGGGGAGTCACCTCGGCCGCCGGGCGGCTCAGCTCACGGCGGAAAAACCAACGCAGTAAGACGAATTCGGCGCCGATGGCGGCCAGCCAGGGCAGCGCCATGACGGCACTGAACTGAGTGAAGGACAGCCCCGCCACGGTGAAGGCCAACAGGTTGGTCAGGTTCGACACCGGAAACAGCAGCGACGCGGAGTTGGCCAGATGTGCGCTGGCGTAGGCATGCGGCCGCGGCGGTATCGCGAGTGTGCGGGCGGTGGCCAGCACCACCGGCGTCAACAGCACCACGGTCGCGTCCAGGCTCAGCACGGCGGTCGTCGTCGCCCCGATCAGGAACACCCGGGTCAGCAACCGCCGGGAATCACCCCTGCTCGCCCGGGCCATCAGTGTGCCCGCGGCGTGGAACAGGCCCTCGTCGTCACACAGGTGGGCCAGCACCAGCACGGCGGCCAGGAATCCGACCACGGGCAGCAGGCGGTTCACCTCGGCCAGGGCATCGTCCGGCGAGATCACGCCGAGCGCGATCAGCAGCCCGGCGGCCGGGATCGCCACGACGGCCTCGGGCCAGCCCTCGGGCCGCGCCAGCGCGAACACCAGCACGACGGCCAGCAGCACCAGGGCCAGAATCAATGGCGTGGGTCCTTTCGGCCAGTCGAACATTCGATGACGATTCGCGTATCGGGCCTAGCGGACCTGACCGTACCCGGGTGACTCGCTAGCGTTGGTGACCATGCGTCCGGCTGCTCCGATGGTCCTGTTGTTCGCTCTGGCTGCCGCGTTCCAGTCTGTCCCGCCGGCCGTCGCGGCGCCCACCGGGTTCGACCTGCAGTCACACCGTGGCGGACGTGGCGAGACGACCGAGGAGTCGCTGCGGGCCTTCGCGAAGTCGTTGGAGCTCGGGGTGAGCACGCTCGAGCTCGACATCGTGCTCACCAAAGACAAGCAACCCCTGGTGTGGCACGACCCCCGGATCGACGAGACCAAATGTGCCGACACAGCCCCGGCGTTCCCGGGCGACCCCATGTACCCGTACGTGGGGAAACTGGTGCACGATCTCACGCTCGAGCAGATCCGCACGCTCGACTGCGGCAAGTTGCTGAGCGGCTTTCCCGATGCTGAGGTGGTGCGCGGCAACAAGATTGCCGTGCTGCCCGAGGTATTCGCGCTGACCGATGCCTACGGCGCCGACGTGCGTTTCAACATCGAGACCAAGATCGAGGCCGACAAACCCGAAACCTCGGCCACGCCGCAGGAGTTCGTCGACGTCATCCTCGATGCCGTGCGCGTGGCGGGCAAGCTCGACAAGGTGGACATCCAGAGCTTCGACTGGCGCACACTGCCATTGGTGCAGCGGGCCGAGCCTTCGCTGCCGAGGGTGGCGCTGTGGGATGACACGACCTGGGTGCCCGACTCTCCGTGGCTCGGTGGGGTCAATCCGGCAGTGGACGGCGATCCGATCGCCGGCGCGATATCGGTGGGCGCCACGGTCCTCTCGCCCCAGTATCAGCTGGTGGACCGCGGATTCGTGGAGCGGGCACACGCGCTGGGCCTCAAGGTGACTCCGTGGACCGTCAACGATCCGGCCGCCATGCGGGCGTTGATCGCGGACGGCGTCGACGGCCTCATCACCGACTACCCGACGCGGCTACGTGGCGTGCTGGCGGAGCTGGGTCTGCCGCTGCCGCCGTCGTTTCAGCGGCTCAATTGACCCAGGGATCGGAGCGCTCCCACAGCGTCGGCAGGTGCAGGCTGACACCGTCCTGTTCGGCCAGTCGGGTCAGCACGCGCATCGAGACGTCCAGGTCATCACCGGCATATGGCAATGCGCGCAAGGGCTTGTGCAGCGGGCGGAAGAAGTCGTCCCAGTGGATCAGCACCACGCGCCGCGCGCCGACCGTGCGGACGGTGTGGGTCCAGTAGTCGATCAGGTAGTGCTTGGGTTGCAGGCCGAGTTGGCCGATCCCCAGGTAGACCACCTCGGCGTGCTGCCCGTCCAGTGCGCCCGGCACCGCACCGGCGCTGCCGACGATCAGCAGGCTGCGGTCGCTGGGCCGGTGGCGGACCAGGGTCGACCAGGCCTCGCCGCACTTGTACGCCGATGTCTTCACCGGCGGAACGACGGGCGCGGTGATGACACCGGGGAAGCGGTCCGGTGGGCAGTGCTCGGATTCGAACAGCGTCACGTCGTACGCGCCCAGAGCGACGGCTTCGCCCGGGGTGACCGTGACGATCCGATCGGGCGCCAGTCCGCCCCCGGCGCCGACCTGGGCGGTCGAGGTGCCGCCCACCAGTCGGGCGCCGGTGCGCTCGGCCACGACGGCCGAGTCCATGACGTGGTCGAAGTGGGTGTGGACCGGCAGCACGGCTTCGAGCTTGTCGACGCCGAGGCGGGCCAGGCTGCCGTCGATGCGGGGCAGTGACGGCGTCAGCTTGCCGAAGACGATGCTCGGCAGTGCGGGCCGGGAGAAGAACCCGTCGGTGAGCACGGCCGAGGTGCCGTCGTCGACCAGGAGCGTGCTGACCCCGGCCCAGGTGACACTGACCGGGGATTGCGCAGTGGCCGACGGTGCGTCGAAGAACCGCGCATAGGAGGCCAGGTCGGGTCTGCCGGGCTTGAGCCGCATGGCCCCACCCTAGGGCTAGACCTGTCCGTAGCGACGGCGGAACTTCTCCACCTGCCCGGCCGAGTCGATGTGCCGGGCCGAGCCGGTCCAGAACGGATGCGAGTCGCTGGTGACGTCGACGACGATCAGCGGGTAGGTCTGGATCCCGTGCGGGCCTACCCACTCGATGGTGCGCTCGCTGGTTGCCGTCGACCGGGTCAGGAACTGGCTGCCGGTCGCGGCGTCCTGGAACACCACGGGGTGATAGTCGGGGTGGATTTCGGGTTTCACTGGTTTTCCCCTTCTGTGTGGGCGGATGTTGCGGGTTCTTCGACCGCGGGCTGGCAAGGTTCTTCGTGCCAATCCCCGAACGGGTCGGGGTAATCGGCCCACTGGTCCGGTCGCGCCAGCTCGTCGTCCGTGAGCAGCGCGCCGCGCAGCGCGTCGATGACCTCGCCGGGCCGGGCGCCGCAGACCAGTACGGTCAGCGAGATGTGGCGATCACCGAACTGGTGATGCCAGTCGATCGCCGCGATCGCCAGCCGCTCCGGGTCGGTGTAGGCCCGCTCGGTGGAATCCATTGCCGCCAGCCATTTTCCGGCGTTGCTGAAATGCATTCCGCCGCCTGCGGATTCAATCCACATGACGTCGGTCGGCCGGTTGGCCAGCCAGGCCCGCCCCCGGGTGCGCACCACGCCGTCGAGCAGCAGGTCGACGGCGGTGTGCAGGCGTAGCGGGTGAAACGGTCGGCGCGCGGCGAATTCGACGATGATTACCTCGTCGTCGGGCTCCAGCGGCGGTTCACCGGCCAGGAGTGGATCGTGCGGTGTCGCGGTGCGCCCGCGCCGGCTGTTCGGTTCCAGATGCGCCAGGCCGAGCTCCACCCGGTCGGGGCCGACGGTGATGCGGGCGCGGGGAGCGAGCCGGCGCAGGACCGCCAGCGTGGTGGCCTCGGCCTCGTTGAGCACCAGCATGTCGGCGAACTCGGCCTGCCCGACGACCACCTGGGCGACAGTGCGCCCGTCGGGCAGTTCCTCGTCGCCGACGGACTGTTGCAGCCAGACCGTCGCGTCGAGGCACGCGATCACCGCGTCGATGGTGACGTCGCGGGAGGCGGGCCCGTCGATGTATCCGGGCCCGACGTGGACCCGGATGGTGTTGATCGCCCAGCACACGGGCTCGGCTTCCAGCCAGGGCATCAACTGCACGACGATGCGGTCCACGTCGCCGCGTCGGTGCAGACGCCGCAACAGGATCAGCAGATCGTCGCGGACCGTGCAGGACACGCAACCGTGGGTGAGCTCGAGGGCGAGTTCGGATGTTCCGCTGCTGTCGGACACGGTCCGCAGGACCACCTGGCCGTCAAAGGTGTGGCGCACCAGCACGGTTCCCGGCCTGCGGCCCAGTTCTTCCGCTACGCCGTCGCTGTCACCTTGACCGGCGATCAGCACCACAGGGGTTCGCACTGCACCTCCCGACGGAGTTGTTGTTGAAAATGATTATCATTATCGTGAGGCTACCCCATCCGAAGGAGACCGATGTCTGCCCACTGCCAAGTCACCGGGCGCTCGCCCGGGTTCGGCAACACGGTGTCGCACTCGCACAAGCGCAGTCGCCGCCGCTGGAACCCCAACATCCAGACCAAGACCTACTACCTGCCAGGCGAAGGGCGCCGGATCCGGCTTCGGGTCAGCGCCAAGGGAATCAAGGTGATCGACCGCGACGGCATCGAGGCCGTTGTGGCCCGCTTGCGTAGCGCAGGGGAGAAGATCTGATGGCCAGCACCGATGTCCGGCCGATCGTGAAGCTGAAATCGACCGCGGGGACCGGGTACACCTACGTCACCCGCAAGAATCGCCGCAACGACCCGGACCGGATCGTGCTGCGAAAGTACGACCCGGTCGTCCGCCGCCACGTCGACTTCCGCGAGGAGCGCTGATGGCCAAGCGATCCAAGATCGTCAAGAACGAGCAGCGCCGGGAACTCGTGGAGCGCTACGCCGAACGGCGGGCCGAGCTCAAGGCGATCATCCGCAATCCGGTCGGCACGCGTGAGCAGAAGGCCGCGGCCGTCTCGGCATTACAACGGCTGCCCCGGGATTCGAGCCCGGTGCGGCTGCGCAATCGAGACGCGGTGGACGGCCGCCCCCGCGGTCATCTGCGCAAGTTCGGGCTGTCGCGGGTCCGGGTGCGCGAACTGGCGCACCGCGGTGAACTGCCGGGTGTGCGGAAGTCGAGCTGGTGATGGCGTCGAATTCCCGGAAGAACACCAAGAGGCGCCCGCCGGCCACCGAACTCAAAAAGCCGAGGCGCAATCAGCTGGACGCCCTCGGGGTGACCGAGGTCGACTACAAGGACGTCCACCTGCTGCGCACCTTCATCAGTGAGCGGGGCAAGATCCGGTCCCGGCGCATCACCGGGCTCACCCCGCAGCAGCAGCGTCAGGTCGCCACGGCGATCAAGAACGCCAGGGAGATGGCGCTGCTGCCGGTGGTCGGCCCGGCTTGACCTACCATTCGAGGCGATAGGGCGACTGCGGATCGTGGAAGCCGGTGAGAATCCGGCGCGGTCCCGCCACTGTGAAAGCCAGATACACACCGCAGTCGCCACCTCGCACGTACTGGGGCGGATCTCCCCGGAGAGGATGGGTACGCCCATGGCTGCTCGTTGGCTGATCGCCGGACTGGCATCAGCGCTACTGGTATCGGGGTGCGCCTCGACCGCAGCGCCCGACGCCGACGGTGACGTCCCACCGGGATTCCCGGTCACTGTCGACAATTGCGGCGTCAGCGCCACCTATGACCGGCCGCCGGCCCGCGCTGTCGCGCTCAATCAGCATGCGATCGAGACGCTGCTGGCTCTGGGGCTCGAAAAATCCATGGTCGGCACGTCCTACCTCGACGACCGGATCCTGCCCGAATACCAGACTGCCTACGACAGCGTTCCGGTGCTGGCCAAGGAATACCCGTCCTACGAGTCGCTGCTGGCTGTCGAACCCGACTTCGTCTACGGCGGCTGGGACAGCGCGTTCGACGAGAAGGAGGGCCGCGGCAGGCAACGGCTGACCGATGCCGGGGTTCACACCTACCTCAACATCGAGGATTGCCGGTCCGAGCCCGTCACCATCTCCACCGTGGATGACGAAATGCGAAACATCGGAACCATTTTCGGAATCACGGACCGGGCTGAGCAGCAGATCGAGAAGCTGCATCGCGAGCTGGCGCAGACCGAAGCGAAGCTGCGCGGCGCGCAACCCGTACGGGTCGCGGTCTACGACAGCGGTGAGGCGACCGTGTTCACTTCGGGCGGTAAGGGCATCGGCAACCTGATGATCGAGGCGGCCGGCGGCGTCAACGTGTTCGCCGATGTCCCGAAGGTGTGGGGCGACGTATCGTTCGAACAATTCGCCGAACGCGCGCCCGAAGTCATCGTGATCTACGACTACGGAGACCAGCCGGTCGCCGACAAGAAGAGATTCCTCACCGAACATCCTCTGCTGCAGCATGTTCCGGCGGTACAACACCAGCGGTTCGCGGTGCTCCCGTTGTCCTCGGTGGTGGTCGGCGTGCGGGTGGGCCGGGCGGTGGACGCTCTGGCCCGACAGCTGCACCCGGACCGGTTCGTGTGACGCCCTACCGCCTGACCTTGGCTGCGCTGGCCGGGGTGTTGCTGATGGCGATGACTGCCGGTGTGGCAATCGGCTCGGTGTCCATCCCGCCGGGACAGGTGTGGGCCATCGTGTTGCACGCCGTCCACCCGGGCCTCGTCGAGCAGAGTTGGCCTGCGGTAAGGGAATCCATCGTGATCGACGCCCGGCTACCTCGGGTGGTCCTGGGCGCGGTGGTCGGTGCCGGTCTGGCGGCGAGCGGTATGGCGCTGCAGGCGGTGGTGCGCAATCCGCTCGCCGATCCCATGCTGCTGGGTGTCTCCTCGGGAGCATCGGTCGGTGCCGTGGTGATCCTGGTGTTCGGCGCCGGTGCATTGCAAGTGTTCACCGTGCCGCTGGCGGCGTTCCTCGGAGCCTTCCTCGCACTCGTCGCGGTGTACTTCCTGGCCCGATCGGGCGGGCGGATGACGACCGCGCGGTTGATCCTGGCCGGCGTCGCGGTGGCCGAAGTGCTGTCCGCGGTGGCCAGTCTGCTGATCGTCACCTCGGACGATCCGCACAAGACCCAGGCGGCCGTGCGGTGGATGCTCGGCGGCCTGGGCGGCGCCACCTGGCGCATGGTCTGGGTGCCCGCCCTGGCGGTGTTCATCGGCGTGGTGGTGCTGCTGGCCTTCACCAGATCACTGAACCTGCTCTACACCGGCGAGGAGGCGGCCGCTTCGCTCGGACTCGACGTACACCGGTTCCGGGCGGGAATGTTCGTGGTCGTGGCGCTCATGGTCGGGGCCATGGTCGCGGTCAGTGGCACGATCGGGTTCGTCGGGCTGATCATGCCGCATGTGGTGCGTCTGCTGGTCGGTGCCGATCACCGTCGAGCGCTGCCGGCCGCCGCGTTGTTGGGCGCGGCGTTTCTGGTGCTGTGTGACATCGTGGCCCGCACCGTGGCCGCGCCGGAGGAATTGCCGGTGGGGATTCTGACCGCGCTCGCCGGCGGGCCGTTCTTCCTGTGGCTGATGCGGCGGAAGGCCGTGACGTGACGGCGGCGGTGTCATTCGAGGCGGTCTCGGTGTCGGTGCGCGGAACACCGTTGATCACCGACGTCTCGTTGTCGGTCGCCCCGGGTGAGATGTTGGCCGTCGTGGGTCCCAACGGCGCGGGCAAGACCACACTGCTGCGCACGTTGTACCGGGCGCAGCGGCCGAGTGCCGGGCGGGTGCTGGTCGACGGCACCGATGTGTGGAAGCTGCCGGGCAAGCAGGCCGCGCGCCGGGTCGCGGCCGTATTGCAGGAAGCCACCGGTGATTTCGAGCTCACCGTGTTCGACATGGTGGCGATGGGGCGCACACCGTACAAGCGATCCTTCGAGGCCGACAACCGTGAGGACCGGCAGATCGTCGGCGCGGCGCTGGCGGCACTGGACGTCGCGGAGCTGAGCGGGGCTGGCTACGGTCGGCTGTCGGGAGGGCAGAAGCAACGCGTGCTCATCGCCCGTGCGCTGGCGCAGCGCACCGAGGTGATCGTGCTCGACGAACCCACCAACCACCTCGATCTGCGACATCAACACGAGGCCCTGCACCTGCTGCGGGAGACCGGTGCGACGGTGGTCGCCGCGTTGCACGATCTGAATCTTGCTGCGGCTTACTGCGACCGGATCTGCGTGCTCGACGATGGAGGGCTGGTCGCCGTCGGCCCGCCGGCCGATGTGCTCACCGAGGGGCTGCTGTCCGACGTGTACGGGGTCGAGGCCCGGATCACCCTCGATGCCGATACCGGCAGGCCGCAGGTCACCGTCCCGCCCAAGGTGGGGGTGAGGCCGTGAACATCGGTGACCAACTCAGCGAAATCGCCTCGTACGGAGGCTTCTTCGCTATCACCGTCGGCGGGGATCCGGGCGACTGGATTCCGGTGCACCGTTGTTACGAGCAGGGCTGCGCCGACCTCGTCGCCTCGACCGCCGCACGCAGTGACACGACGGATCTACGCATCGGTGCGTCCCTGGTCCAGTTCAGTCACGCCTCTCGCTTGTGGTCGCCGCTGCTGGCCTGTGCGCTGCAATACGGCGTGCTGCCGGACCTCACCGATCTGCAGCGCCATGCCGCCCGTACCGAGCTCAGGCTGCCGGTGCCGGTGGGAGGACCCGTCGACGGCCGTCGTCCGCTGGCGCAGCAGCTGTATCAAACGGTGATCACCGAACACCTCGAACCGCTGGCCGCCGGGCTACGGGTCAAGATGGCGCCGCGGCTGCTCTACGGCAATGCCGCGGCCGCCCTGGTCGCCGCGGCGGCCGACCTGGCCCGAGCTAGACCGGAATTGGATGACGACCTCCGCGGAGTCACCGAATCGCTCTTGGCCACCGGGGATCTGGCCGGCACCGGCGTCCTGACCGGGTGGGCGTTCCGCCGGCGCAGCTGTTGCCTGTACTACCGCGTTCCGGGCGGATCGAAGTGTGGTGATTGTGGACTCGCGCGGCCACGCGGGTAGGCCTCAATAGGCGTAGGGGCGTGCCGGGGGATCGGTGCGCGCCACACTCATGGCCGTCATCGTCGGGATGGTGCGCCGGCTCGAATTACTTTGTCCCGCAGGGATCGTGCCCACCACCTTGATCCAGGTGTCGTCCGGATAGCCGGCCACCTGAGCCGCCGCAGGCCCGGAGAGACGAATGCGGGCCAGCTGAGCATCGGCCGCGCAGCAGATGATCACCACCCGGGCCAGGTCGCTGCGGTCACCGTCGCGCATCGTGAACCCGGTGACGGTGATCGTGCGGTTGTCCAGGGTGCCCGCGGAGTCCTGCGCCACGCGGATCAGTGCGTCGGGCAGGGAGATCTCCGGAGCAGTGCCGTCGGGCAGCGGCGGAAACGGACGGCGCAGCACATCGGTGGATACCGCGGTTACCGATGCGGCGTCGGGGCGTATCGCCGGGGGTACGACGAAGGCGAGCAGCGCGATCGGGACGAGGAGCAGCCACGCGACGCCGGGGGAGTGCGGATGATCATGAGCTTCGTCCGTGCCGTCCTCGCGGCGGCCGTGCCGGATATCGCGCACGATCGCGGCAAGGGCCAGCGCGATGAGCAACACCGCGGTCGCGGCGAGGTAGGGCAACAGTCCCGGCTTGACGTACCGGGTGTACGCGCCGGTGATGGTGATGATCGCGGTGCTGACCCCGATCAGCAGCAGCAGTGCGTTCTCGGTCTCGCGGCTCACTGTGGCCCCAGGATCAGCAGGCCGACGCCGGTCGCGGCCAGGGTGGCGACGACGAAGGTGGTAGGTGCGAACCGGACGGCGAACGCGCGGCCGAACATTCCGGCCTGCATCGCGAACAACTTGAGATCGACAGCCGGCCCGACCACCAGGAACACCAGTCGCGGTAGCAGCGGCAGCATGGTCAGGCTGGCCGCGACGAAGGCGTCCGCTTCCGAACACAACGCCAGCACCACCGCCAGCGCCGCCATGGTGATCACCCCCAGCACGATCTGCCCTGCCAGGTGCTCGTACACCCACGGCGGAACCAGCACGTGCAGGGCGGCCGCGGCAGCCGCACCGACGACCAGATAGGAGGCCGCCGAAAGGAAGTCGTGACGTGCCGCTTCGGTGAACACGGCCCACCGGGAACTCTCGCCGTCATGCGGCTTGGGTAGGCGACGGGTGATCCAGTCCGGGCTGCCGAACCGGGCCCAGAGCGCACCCATGATCAGCGCGGTGAGCAGTGATGCCGCACACCGGGCGGCGACCATCTGCGGGTGTCCGGGGAACGCGACGGCGGTCGCCACCAGCACAACGGGGTTGATGGCCGGTGCCGCAAGCATGAATGTCAGCGCGGCCGCGCCCACGGTGCCGTCCCGGGCGTCATCGCCGAAGAGCCTGCGCGCCACCGGCACTGAACCGCATTCGCAGCCGGGCAGTGCCGCGCCGCCGACCCCCGCGGCCAGGATTGCCGCGCTGCGACGTCGGGGAAGCCAGCGGGCCAGACGCTCGGGCGTCACGAAGACCGCGATCAGCCCGCTGATCACCACCCCGAGTGCCAGGAACGGCAGCGCTTGGACGAACACGCCGCAGAACACCGTGGCCGCCGTCGACACATCGGGGGTGCCTTCGACAAACGCCCGCAGCGTGGTGCCGGCCAGGGCCAATGCGATGATGCCGGCCACGAGCACCTGCATGGAACTCGGCCGCCACCGCGTCACCGCCGGGTTCGCCACCACGCGGCCATCATGCCAGGCGAACCTGTCAGCAGAACGCGCTCAGCGTGACCCCTTCAGCGGACAGACGCTCGCGCACCGCTGTGGTGATCTCGACGGCTCCCGGTGAATCGCCGTGTACGCAAACCGATTCCACCGTGACGGGGATGACGGAACCGTCCACCGCGGTGACCTGTCTCCGCATAACCATGCCCGCCACTCGCTCGGCGATCTCGGGGGCATCGTGCAGCACGGCGCCGGGGTCGCGTCGCGACACCAGCGTGCCGTCGGGTTGGTAGGCGCGGTCGGCGAAGGCCTCGGCCACGGTGCGCAGCCCGCGCCGCCCTGCCTCCTCGAAGAACGCTGAACCCGACAGGCCGAGCACCGGCAGTCCGGCGTCCACCGCTGCCACCGCGGCCGCCACGGCGGCGGCCTGTTCGGGGTGGCTGACGATTGTGTTGTACAGCGCGCCATGGGGTTTCACGTAGGTCACCGTCGTACCCGCGACATGGGCGATGCCCTGCAGCGCGCCGATCTGATAGATCACGTCGGCGGTCAGGTCCTCGGGGGTGACGTCGATGAAGCGCCTGCCGAATCCGGCCAGGTCCCGGTAGCTCACCTGGGCGCCGACGCGGACCCCCCGGGCCGCGGCCTCGCGGCACGTTCGCAACAGAAGCGTGGGGTCGCCGGCGTGGAAACCGCAGGCCACGTTGGCGCTGGTGACCAGGCCGAGCATGGCCTCGTCGTCACCGAGTTTCCACGCCCCGAAGCTCTCACCGAGATCGGCATTGAGATCGACGGAGGTAGCCACCTGCCCAGCCTAAGGCGATGCCTCGCTCGGCCAGCCGTTCTCGGCCACGAATTCGGGCAGCGGGCGTGCAGTTGTCCAGTGCTCGATCTCCAGCACCGGCCGGTCCGGGAATTCGGGTACCGGGCCCAGACACAGGATCGCGACGGGTTCCGCGTCGGCGGGCATGCCCATGAGTTGGGCCAGGGGCAGCGGCTTGAATATCGACACCCAGCCCATGCCGAGGCCCTCGGCGCGGGCGGCCAGCCACATGTTCTGGATGGCGCAGGACACCGAGGCCAGGTCCATCTGCGGCAGCGTGCGGCGGCCGAAGATGTGCCGGTCGCGGTTTTCGCCGAGTGCGACGACGAACAGTTCGGCGCAGTCGAGGATGCCTTCGACCTTCAATGCCAGGAATTCGTCGCCGCGGGTGCCGAGTGCGTCGGCGGTATGGATGCGTTCCTCGTCGACCAGCGCGTGGATCTTGCCGCGCAGCGCGTCGTCGGTGATCCGGATGAAGCGCCACGGCTGCATCAGGCCGACGCTCGGCGCCGCGTGGGCGGCGTGCAGCAGCCGGCTGAGGACCTCGGGCGGCACCGTGCTGCCGGGGACGAAGCGGCGCATATCCCGACGTTCGGCGATGGCCCGGTAGACGGCACGGCGCTCGTCGGGGCTGAAGGCGTGCTCAGACACGGGTCGAGCTTATGGGGTGGCGAGTCTGTGACCGAGTTCCGTCATGGTGAGAATGGTCTGGTGACAGGCGCAACAGGGGACGGTGGCTACTTCGCGGCCGACTACGAGACGAACGAAGAACTGGCGCGACTGCGTGTGCTCGAGTCGCTCTGTGATCCGTGGACGATCCGCGTTTTCGACACCGTCGGTGTGGCGCCCGGCTGGTCCTGCCTGGAGGTGGGTGCAGGTGCGGGATCCGTGGCGCGCTGGCTGGCCGATCGCGTGGGGCCGTCCGGGCATGTCGTCGCCGCGGATCTGGACCCCCGCTTTCTCGGCGACCTACCGGCGTTGGGCGTCGAAGTACGGCGCCTTGACATCACGGTCGATGAAATCGAGTCGGGCCGTCACGATTTGGTGCACAGCCGGACACTGATGTTGCACCTGCCCGACCCCGTCGCGGCGATGCGGCGCATGGTTTCGGCATTGCGTCCGGGCGGTTGGCTCGTGGTCGAGGAGCCGGACTACAGCACCACCGCGCCCGTCGACCGGACCCATCCGCTGGCTGCGGGGTACGAGGACTACCTGAACGTCCGCACGCAGTTCCTGGCCGCGGCCAATGTGATGAACCTGGGCTACGGCTCGATGTTGCCGGTTGACGTCGATCAACTCGGACTCACCGAGGTGGCCAACGAAGGCAGGCTGACCGTGGAGCGCGGTGGCAGCCGGCAGGCGCACTTCCTGATACAGACCTTCCAGCAGGTCGACGACCTCATGGTGGCCGCCGGGGTGCTCTCGGAGACGGCGGTGGCCGCCGCCAGGGCCGCGCTGGAGGATCCGACCTTCGCCTACCGCTCCGCGGCGATGAACAAGGTGTGGGGGCGCAAGCCCGTCAGTGCGCGTGGGTGACGTTCCAGGCCGGTAGCGGATCGGGATAGCGGAGCCAGGCCCGCTCACCCTCGGCCAGCTCGGCGTCGGTCAGCAGGGCCCCGCCGAGTAGCCGGTGGACCTTGTCCCGGTCGAGCTTGATCCCGATGAACACGATCTCCTGACCCGGCGCGATCTCGGTGCCCGACCAGTATTGCGCCGGCTCGATCACCAGGTTCGGGCCGGCCTGTGACCAGATGGCGGCGATCGTCGGGCGGCTGGCGATCCAGCAGAATCCCTTGCTGCGCAACACCCTTGTCACCTGACCGAGCGCGTCGCCGAGGCGCTTCGGGTGAAACGGCCGGTCGGAGCGGAAGGTCATCGAGCTGATGCCGTACTCCTCGGTTTCGGGTGTGTGGCCGTCGGCGATCTCCTCGTCCCAGCCCGGCGTCTGCGCGGCGGCCTCCGGGTCGAACAGTCCGGTGCCCAGCACCTCGCCGATATCGACGACGCCGTGGTCGGTCCGGATGAGCTTGGCGGTCGGATTGAGCCTGCGCAGCAGTGTTTGGACGGTGTCGAGGGTCGGCGGGCTCACCAGATCGGTCTTGTTGAGCAGGATGACGTCGGCGAACTCCACCTGGTCGGTGAGCAGGTCGGCGATGCTGCGGGCATCGCCCTCGCCGGCGGCCAGCTCCCGGTCGGCCAGGCCTTCACCGCGGACGACCTCGGTCAGGAAGGTCGAGGCGTCCACCACGGTCACCAATGTGTCCAGCCGGGCCAGTTCGCCGAGCCGGAAGCCGTCCTCGAACTCCCAGCTGAAGGTGGCTGCCACCGGCATGGGTTCGGAGATCCCAGTCGACTCGATCACCAGCTGGTCGAACCGGTTCTGTCGCGCCAGCGCGCCGACCGCCTCCACCAGGTCCTCGCGGAGTGTGCAGCAGATGCAGCCGTTGGTCAGCTCGACGAGCTTCTCCTCCGTGCGGTCGAGGTGTCCCTGTCCGGCGATGAGCGCGGCGTCGATGTTGACCTCGCTCATGTCGTTGACGATCACGGCGACGCGCCTGCCGTCTCGGTTCGCCAGGATGTGGTTCAGAAGCGTGGTCTTCCCGGCGCCGAGAAAGCCGGACAGGACGGTGACGGGTAGCGGGTTGGACATCGCACTCCTTAATGAAAACGATTTTCAATAAATCATCATCCGGGCGTGCATCTGCTAATGCAAACGGTTATCGTTATCGCCGTGCTCCTGCCCCTGAATCTCCGCGCCGTGGCCACCGCGTTGCTGCTGGCCACCCCATTCGCCCTTGCCGCCTGCGGCTCCGAAGGGGCCCAACAGCCCGAGTCCGGCGGGAACTGCGTGACCACACCGGTCAACGTGGTTGTCAGCGTCGACCAGTGGGGCGACATCGTTTCGGCGCTGGGCGGTGACTGCGCGAAGGTGACCACGGTGGTGGCCGGGTCGTCGGTCGATCCGCACGACTTCGAGCCTTCGCCGGCGGATGCGGCCAAGTTCCAGGGCGCACAGCTGGTCGTCATCAACGGCGGGCACTACGACGAGTGGGCGGCCAAGCTGGCCCAGAGCACGGCGCCGAATGCCACCGTGCTGCGGGCCGTCGGCGAGTCCGACGACCCCGCCGCCAACCCGCACGCCTGGTACAACCCGGCCGCGGTGACCGGCGTCGCCGATGCGGTGAGCGAGGAACTGGGCCAGATGGCTCCCGAGGCGCGGGACTACTTTGCCCAGCGCCGCACCGAGTTCACCACCTCGATGCAGCCCTACCAACAGCTGATCACCGACATCAAGACCAAGGCGCCCGGTAAGCGCTACGCCGCCACCGAAACGGTGTTCGACGACATGGCGGCCGCGGTCGGCCTGGTCAACCAGACGCCGGCCGGCTACCAGGCGGCCTCGTCCAACCACACCGACCCGTCGCCGGCCGACTTGGACGCGTTCCTGCGCCTGCTCGCCGATCACGGGGTCGACGTGCTGATCTACAACACCCAGACCGAAGGTTCGCTGCCCAAACAGATCCGGGCCGCCGCCGAGAGCGCCGGAATTCCGGTCGTCGATGTCACCGAAACGGTGGCGCCGGGTGCGGAATCGTTCGAGGCTTGGCAGGTGAACCAACTGACCGCGCTGGCCAAGGCGCTCGGAATTCAGGCCTAGTGTCACCCCGCAACGCAGAACCGGCTCTCGTCTTCGACGACGTCAGCGCCGTGCGCGGGGGACGGCTGATCTGGTCGGAGGGCACCTTCGAGATCCCGACCGGTGGCATCGTCGCACTGATCGGCTCCAACGGATCGGGCAAGTCGACGATGCTGCAGGTCATGCTGGGCCTGCTGCCCGCGGCGTCGGGTTCGGTCCGGGTGCTCGGTGGTGCGCCAGGTGAGCACAACGACCTGATCGGTTACGTGCCGCAGGATTACGCGGCAGGTGCGGGGGAGGCCATCCGGGCCCGGGGTGCGGTGACCCTGGGGCTCACGGGGCGGCGGTGGGGCTTCACCCGAACCTCGGCCGCCGACCGGGCCCGGGTCGACGAGGCGTTGGAGTGGGTCGAGGCCACCGGGTTCGCCAATATGCGGCTGTCGGAACTGTCCGGAGGGCAACGCCAGCGCATCGCCCTGGCGAATGCCCTTGTCGGACATCCCAAGATGCTCATCCTCGATGAACCGTTGGCCGCGCTCGACCTGCGCAACCAGCACGAGATCGTGCAGTTGCTGGCCCGGCTCAATCAGGACCTCGGCGTCACGATTCTTGTTGTCGCCCATGACCTCAACCCGCTGCTGAGCGTGCTCGACAGCGCCATCTACCTGCTCGACGGGCACGCTCACCATGCGGCCATCGACGAGGTGGTGGATGCCGAGTTGCTGACCCACCTGTACGGGACCAAGGTGCAGGTGGCCAACACCCCGCTGGGGCAGATGTATATGAGGAGCGGGTGATGTCGGCGGGTCTGCTGGCGCAGGGCACTTTCGCGATGGGCTACCAGCACAACTGGTGGCAGATCCTGACCTCGGCGTTCATGCGTAACGCGTTGATCGGCGGCACGCTGGTGGCGCTGGCCGCCGGGCTGATCGGCTATTTCGTCATCGTGCGCAACACCGCGTTCGCCGCCCACGCACTGGCCCACATCGGTCTGCCCGGTGCCACCGGTGCGGCGCTGCTCGGGCTTCCGGTCGGGTTGGGGTTGGGGGCATTCTGCGTCGGTGGAGCGCTCGTCATCGGGGCGCTGGGCAGCCGCGCCCACGACCGCGAGGTGGCCACCGGCACGGTACTGGCGCTGGCCACCGGCTTCGGTCTGTTCTTCAACTCGTTGGCCACCAAGAATTCGTCGACGCTGACCAACGTCTTGTTCGGCAACCTGCTCGCCATCACCCATCAGCAGTTGCTCATGTTCACCGCGTTGCTGGTCGTGTTGGCCGCCACGGTCGTATTCGTTTTCCGCCCATTGCTGTTCGCATCGGTCAACGCGCAGGTGGCCGAGGCCAAAGGCGTACCGGTCCGCGCATTGTCGGTGCTGTTCATGGTCCTGCTGGGGATCGCGGTGACGATGGCGGTGCTGGCGGTGGGCACGCTGCTGCTGTTCGCGCTTGTCGTCACCCCGGCCGCGACGGCAATCATGGTGACGGCCCGGCCGATCCTCGCGATGACGATCTCGACCGGCATCAGCGTCGTGTCGGTGTGGGCGGGGCTGGCGGTGTCCGCAATCTTCAACATGCCGCCGAGCTTCGTGATCGTCACGATTGCCTGCGGATTCTGGCTGGCGGTATGGACGGTTGACCGGGTGCGGAATTCGACGATCCACTAGCCTCAGACAGCATGCCGAGGAGTCCCCACCCGCCACGGCGGGCCACCCTGGCTTCCTTGGCGGCTGAACTCAAGGTTTCGCGGACCACCATCTCCAACGCCTACAACCGTCCTGACCAGTTGTCCGCCGAGCTTCGCGACCGGATCTTCGATGCGGCGAAGCGGTTGGGCTATGCCGGGCCCGACCCGGTGGCGCGCTCCCTGCGGACCCGCAGGGCCGGCGCGGTCGGGTTGATCATCACCGAGCCACTGAACTATTCGTTCAGCGATCCCGCGGCGTTGGATTTCGTTGCCGGACTTGCCGAATCCTGCGAGGCGGTGGGGCAGGGGCTGCTCCTGGTGGCGATCGGACCCAACCGCAGTTTCGAGGACGGTTCGGCGGCGGTGCTCTCGGCGGGCGTCGACGGATTCGTGGTGTATTCGGCCTCCGACGACGATCCCTATCTGCCGGTGGTGCGTCAGCGCCAGTTGCCGGTCGTGGTGGTGGATCAACCCAAGGACGTTCCCGGGGTGTCGCGGGTCAGCATCGACGATCGCGGCGGGATGCGCCGGCTCGCCGAGCATGTGTTGGACCTGGGCCACCGCGACATCGGCCTGCTGACCATGCGGCTGGGCCGGGAGTGGCCGCACGAGGGCACGAAACCCGCACTGGCAGACCCAGATCGGGTGTTGTCACCGCATTTCCATGTGCAGCGCGAGCGGATTCACGGTGTGTACGACGCGATGACGGCCGCCGGTCTCGCGCCGGACCGGCTGACGGTGGTGGAGAGCTACGACCATCTGCCGACGTCCGGAGGGGCGGCTGCCGAGGTGGCGCTGGATGCCAATCCCCGTATCACCGCGCTGATGTGCACCGCCGATGTGCTGGCGCTGTCGGCCATGGATTATCTGCGCTCGCGTGGCATCTACGTGCCGGGGGAGATGACGGTGACCGGTTTCGACGGGGTGCCCGAAGCGTTGCGCCGCGGTCTGTCCACCGTGGTGCAGTCCAGTGTGGCCAAGGGGCGACGGGCCGGCGAGTTGCTGCACAATCCGCCGCGGGACGGGCTGCCGGTGATCGACGTGCTCCCCACCGAAGTGGTGCGCGGCCGGACGTCGGGCCCGCCGGCCTAATCCGTTTCGACGGAGCGGCGCGCGTCCAGCAGGTACTTCAGTGCTGCCACAACATCTTCGGGCTCGTCGACCCGGTATTCGGCGAGCGTCTCGCCCGGTCCCACCTTGACGCCGACGTCGCCGTCACGCAGCCGGCGGAACGCCTTCTCGTCGGTGACGTCGTCGCCGAAGTAGATCACCGCCGATGCCCGGTGCTCGTCGCGCAGGATGTCGATCGCCTCGCCCTTGTCGGTGGTGATGACCGCGAACTCGAGCACCGCCTTGCCCTTGGTCAGCTGGGCATCCCACGCCTGTGCGGATCGCAGTGCTTGCGCGCACGCGGCTTCGGCGTCGCCGGCCTCGGCGTTGCGGACGTGCAGGGCCACACTGGCGGGTTTGACTTCGACGGTCACCCCGGGCCGGATGGCGGCGATCGCGGTGAGTTCGGCGGCGATCCGATCGAGCAGGGCACGGTCGATGGGGTGGGCGAATCCGGAGTCGAATTCGGCGCCGTGGCTGCCGACCATGTGCACGGCCGCGGGCATCCCCGACAGCTCCCGCAGTACTTCCAGTGCGCGGCCGGAGATGAGCGCGGTCGAGGTGTCCGGATACTGAGACAACGCCACGAGCGCGTCAGCGCCGTCGCGCAACGGGCGCGCGTCGGCGGGGTTGTTGACGATCGGCGCGAGGGTGCCGTCGAAATCCGAAGTGATCAGTAGCCGTGGTGCCTGTGCGGCCCGGGCCAATGCGTCCTGGAGTTCGGCGGGAAGGCTCACCCGCTAGATCTTAGGTTTGTCCTCAGCGCCGATCAGCAGCCGCACGGCCAGGTCCAGTCGCTTGCTGACGTCGGTGGCCGAGGCCCGCCGGGTCAGCCAGGCCAGCAAGTTGGAAAGCCACACGTCCGAGATGACCCGCGCGATGTGGTACTGGTCCTCGGTCGGCTCGCCGTCGCTCATGGCCCGGGCGAACATCGAATCCATCAGCTTGCCGACGTGGTCGACCTCGCCTGCCGCCGAGGCGTCGGCGAAGACGAAGGCCCGCGTCATGGCCTCGGTGAGCAGCGGGTTGCGCTGCATGGCCCGGTTCAGCTTGCCGACCATGAAGCTCAGCCGCTGGTAGGGCGTGCCGCCGGCGAGTGCGGCCCGGTCGGTCTTGGCGTCGATGCGCTCGAACTCCCGGCCGAGGGCCGACACCAGCAGATGGACCTTGGACGGGAAGTAGCGGTAGAGGGTGCCGACGGCGACATCGGCGCGCTCGGCCACCGCGCGCATCTGGACGGCCTCGTAGCCGCCCTTGGATGCGATGGCCAGGGTTGCGTCCAGGATGCGCTTGCGGCGCTCCCGCTGTGCTTCTGAGCCGAGTTCGGATTCGGCGAGAACAGCCACGTTCAGAACCTCACGCGGTCGGGTGTCCGAAGCGGACGATTCGCTGCCTGCCTGCTGTGGTGCGCTGGACATGCGGTGTGTGGCCCCCTCTCGTCGCGTACCTTGACGAAAACGATACGCACGGCGATCTCCTTCTACGCACCTCCGCGCCGGTAAACACACGGACGTGTCCTGCTGTGATGCGGGTCGACTTGACGGTCGAACACTGTCACCATTAGAACACGTTCTAGTGGGAAGCACGGACTTCTCGCTTTAGGGGCTAGGAGGTCCACCATGGCCGGCGCATCCGCCACCATCACCGACGAGCAGTTTGCCGCCCGTGACCTGGTAAGGAGCTGGGCTGGCTCAACCGACACCGCCGCGGCGGTCCGATCCGGCGAAAACGATGCCGATGCATGGCGCAGGCCGTTTCAGGGTCTCGCCGAACTAGGGATCTTCAGCGTTGCGGTCCCGGAGGAGCAGGGTGGCGCCGGCGGCACGGTCGAGGACCTGTGCGCGATGGTCGACGAAGCCGCCGCGGCGCTGGTGCCCGGTCCCGTGGCCACCACTGCCCTGGCCACCCTGGTCGTGACCGATGAGGCCGTGCTGGAGGCCCTCGTGTCGGGTGAGCGCACCGCCGGTGCGGCGCTGAGCGCGGACCTGACGCTGTCCGGTGACTTCGAAACCGGCACCGTCTCGGGCACCGCCGAGCACGTCCTGGGCGCGGATGCCGCCGGGGTGTTGCTCCTTCCGGCCGGGGACCGCGTGGTCCTGGTCGACGGGAGTGCCGCCGGGGTGAGCGTCGAATTGCTCACCGCCACGGACTTCTCGCTGCCACTGGCCCGGGTCACGCTCGATTCGGCGCCCGCGCAGGTGCTCGACGTCTCACGGCAGCGGTTCGAGGACATCACCGCCGCCGTCCTGGCCGCTGAGGCCGCCGGCCTGGCGCGGTGGACCCTGCAGACCGCCACCGAGTACGCGAAGGTGCGCGAGCAGTTCGGCAAGCCGATCGGCAGTTTCCAGGCGATCAAGCACATGTGTGCCGAGATGCTGCTGCGCTCCGAGCAGGTCTCGGTGTCGGCGGCCGACGCGGCACGCGCGGTGTCCGAATCCGATGATTCCCAGCTGTCGATCGCCGCCGCGGTGGCGGCGGCCGCGGGTGTGGACGCGGCCGAGGCCAACGCCAAGGACTGCATCCAGGTGCTCGGCGGTATCGGCATCACCTGGGAGCACGAGGCGCATCTGTATCTGCGTCGCGCATACGGGATTTCGCATGCCCTCGGTGGCCGGCGCCGGTGGATCCGCCGGGTCTCCGCGCTGACCCAGCAGGGTGTGCGCCGTGAGCTCCGTATCGATCTGGAGTCGGTGGCGGAGCTGCGCCCGGAGATCAGTGCCGCGGTCGCCGAGGTGGCCGCACTGTCGGTGGAGAAGCGCCAGGTGGCCCTGGCCGAGTCCGGGCTGCTGGCCCCGCACTGGCCACGTCCCTACGGCCGCAACGCATCTCCGGCCGAGCAGCTTCTGATCGATCAGGAGCTCGCGGCGGCCGAGGTGGAGCGCCCGGATCTGGTGATCGGCTGGTGGGCGGTGCCGACCATCCTGGAGCACGGCAGCGCCGAGCAGATCGACCAGTTCGTACCGGCCACGCTGCGCGGTGACCTGGCCTGGTGTCAGCTGTTCTCGGAGCCGGGCGCCGGTTCCGACCTGGCCGCCCTGCGCATGAAAGCTGTTCGCGCAGAAGGCCCCAACGGTGAGCCCGGCTGGAAGTTGACCGGCCAGAAGGTGTGGACCTCGGCGGCGCAGAAGGCGCACTGGGGCGTGTGCCTGGCGCGTACCGACGCCGACGCCCCGAAGCACAAGGGCATCACCTACTTCCTGATCGACATGAAGACACCCGGCATCGAGATCCGCCCGCTGCGGGAGATCACCGGCGACGAGCTGTTCAACGAGGTGTTCTTCGACGACGTGTTCGTGCCCGACGAGATGGTGGTGGGCACTGTCAACGACGGCTGGCGGCTGGCCCGCACCACGCTGGCCAACGAGCGGGTGGCGATGGCCGGCGGGACTGCGCTGGGCAATCCGATGGAGGAACTGCTGCGCACCCTCGGCGCGCAGCCCGACGTCGACCCGGCCGATCTGGACCGCCTCGGCGGCTTGATCCTGACGGCCCAGGTGGGTTCGCTGCTGGATCAGCGGATCGCCCAGCTGGCGGTCAGTGGTCACGACACCGGTGCGCAGGCCAGCGCCCGCAAGCTGATCGGTGTGCGCTACCGCCAGACGCTGGCGGAGTTCCGGCTGGAACTGTCCGACGGCGGGGGTGCGGTGCGCAACCGTGAGGTGCACGACTTCCTCAACACCCGCTGCCTGACGATCGCGGGCGGCACCGAGCAGATCCTGTTGACCCTCGCCGGTGAGCGGTTGCTGGGCCTGCCGCGGTAGGTCACTAACCTCCAAGGCGTGATCATCGTCGTCACCGGTGCAATGGCGTCGGGTAAATCCACTGTGGCGCAGCTACTGGCCGAACGGTTCGAGCGATCGGCGCACGTGCGCGGAGACGTATTTCGCCGTTTCGTCGTCGGTGGCCGGGCGGAGCCGACCGAGCAGATGAGCTCCGAAGCGCAGGCGCAACTTTCGCTGCGCTATCGGCTCGGGGCGGCGAGCGCCGACGCATACGCCGAGGCGGGCTTCGTGACGATCTGGCAGGACATCATCGTCGGCCCGTACCTGGCCGATGTCGTCGGCATGCTTCGGACCCGTCCGCTGTTCGTAGTGGTACTCGATCCTGCCCCGGAGGTCATCGCGCAGCGGGAGCACGCGCGCAACAAGGTTGGTTACGACACCGACTGGGACTGCACGGGTTTCGTCGAGACGATTCGGTCGACGACGCCTCGATTGGGACTGTGGCTGGACACCTCAGCCATGACCGCGGAGCAGACGACGCAGGCGGTGCTCGACGGCCTCGACCGCGCGAAGATCCCGGCTTAGCGCTGGTTGGACAGGCTTCAGAACCCGGTCTGGGTGCAGGCGGTCGGCGTGGTGAGGTTGACCCCTCCGAAGACCACCTGGATCACTGAGCAGATGATGAACTGGTCCTTCGTGTTGGGCTGGCCGGTGCGCCACTCGGTGGGGGTCGACACGCCCTCGACGCGGAACCGTTCGATCGGTCCGCCGCCGAAGTAGGTCGCCGAGATCTCGACCTTGTTGACCGACCGGTACAGCTTCGACAGCACGTTGTCGTGATTGGAGCCCTTGATCTCCCGGGGCATCCCGGCCGGCGCGCTGTACGAGGCCTCCTGCCAGGTGTCCTTGTTCGTGCTGCGCAGAGTGATGGTCTGCCGCGCCCACGCGTCACCCGGGAAACCGATGGGGCCGTCCGGCGTCAGCAGGTTGGCCTGCGTGTTGAACGTGCACTGTGTGCCCGCGCAGTCGGCGTTGACGTGCATCTCGATCGTGCCCTGGGGGCTCGGGACCGAGGTGACGGCCGAGTTCGCGGCCGCCGTGGCCGACGTGGGGAACGTCAGCGCCGCCGCGGTCAGCACTGCTGCCGCGCTCGCTGCGGGGAGCCTGTTGATCGTCATCGTCAAGAAAGGTATCCGCTCGTTACTCGTCGTAGGTGACTTCGACCGAATCCGACACCGGCGTGGCCTGGCAACCCAGGATCAGGCCCTCGTCGAGATCGGAGGGTTCGAGCACGTCGTTGATCTTCATCTCGACGTCTCCGGACTTCTTGAGTACCGCGCATGCGCCGCAGTGGCCTTCGCGGCAGGAGAACGGCGCATCCAGGCCCTTGTCGAGCAGGACGTCGAGCAGCGTGGCCGAGCGCGGCCAGCGGACCTCGTGGGTGGTGCCGTCCAGGGTGACGATCGCGGTGGCCGGCCCCTGGTCGCTGTCGTCTTCTTCGATCACGACGGCGGCGAACGGGTCGGAGTCCAGCGACTTGAACACCTCGATGTGGATGCGCTCGTCGGCGGCACCGGCCTGCTGCAGCGCCTGCTCGGCCGCGGCCATGAACGGTCCGGGCCCGCAGATGAAGGCCTCGCGAGCGGCGTAGGGCGCGACGAGCCCGGCCAGCGCGGCGGGGCTGGGCAGCCCCTGCACGGTCTCCAGCCAGTGCACGACGGTGAATCGGTCGGGGTATTTGGCGGCCAGTTCGCGCAGGGTGGCGCCGAAGATGACCGAGTTCTCGTCGCGGTTGGCGTAGACGAGGACGACGTTGCCGCTGCCCTCGGCGAGCGCGGACTTGCAGATCGCCATCATCGGGGTGATACCGCTGCCCGCGGCCAGCAGCAGGAAGTCGCTGTCGAGATTCTTGGGCACGAACGTCCCGGACGGGGCCAGCACGTGCATCCGCATCCCGGCGTGTGCGTTGTCGCACAGCCAGTTTGACGCGTAGCCGTCGACGGTTCGCTTGACCGTGACGGTCAGCTGATCGTCGGTCACCGGCGAGCTGGACAGCGAGTAGCAGCGGGCCACCGAGCCGGTGCGATCGCTCGGTACCCGCAGGGTCAGGAACTGCCCCGGGGCGTAGCGCAACCGGTCGGCGGGGATGTCCGAACCTTCGGGGACGGCGAACACCAGGGACCGCGCGTCGGCCGTCTCCTCGATGACCGCACTCACCTGCAGTTCGAGCACATGGCTGCCCAATGGCTCATCAGTCACGGCTGGACCCTCTCATCACTCATAACTAGAACATGTTACAAAAACGTACTTGCCCAGGTCCAGCCCCGCATTACAAGGCCCTGCTCGACACAAATCGTAACGTGTTCTAATCTCTGTCTAGGCGGTCAGCTCGCGCTTATCGCAGTCCGAATCTTGGGAGGCATTTCCGTGACATCCATTGAACAGCGTGACGTGCAGGCGGTTCTGGCCGGCATCGATGAACTGCTGCCTACGCTGCGTGAGCGCGCTCAGGAGACCGAGGATCTGCGCAAACTGCCCGATGCGAACGTGAAGGCGCTGGAAGACATCGGTTTCTTCAAGCTGCTGCAGCCCGAACAGTGGGGTGGCCTGCAGTGCGACCCGACGGTCTTCTACGAGGCGGTCCGGCGGCTGGCCAGTGCCTGTGGTTCCACCGGTTGGGTCGCCGGCATCATCGGTGTCCACAACTGGCACCTGGCGCTGTTCGACCAGCAGGCCCAGGAAGACGTCTGGGGCGAGGACACCTCGGTTCGGATCTCCTCCTCCTACGCCCCGATGGGTGCCGGCACCGTGAGCGAGGCCGGCGACGGCTACATCGTCAACGGCGCCTGGAACTGGTCCTCGGGTTGTGACCACGCCACCTGGGCCTTCCTGGGTGGCCCGGTGATCAAGGACGGCCGGCCGGTCGACTTCGGCAGCTTCCTGATCCCGATCAGCGACTACAAGATCGACGACGTCTGGAACGTCGTCGGCCTGCGCGGCACCGGCAGCAACACCGTCATCGTCAAGGACGCGTTCGTGCCCAAGCACCGCTTCCTGTCCTACAAGGCGATGAACGACGGCACCGCCGGCGGGTATGAGACGAACACCGCCCCGGTGTACAAGATGCCGTGGGGCACAATCCATCCCACCACCATCTCGACCCCGATCGTGGGTATGGCCTACGGCGCCTACGACGCACACGTCGAGCACCAGGGCAAGCGCGTCCGCGCCGCCTTCGCCGGCGAGAAGGCCAAGGACGATCCGTTCGCCAAGATCCGGATCGCCGAGGCGGCCAGCGACATCGACGCCGCCTGGCGTCAGCTGTCGGGCAACGT
>NZ_JBSGAQ010000016.1:0-180555 GCF_053600815.1 Mycobacterium sp. NPDC004974
GGCTTCCCCTGGTCGCTGGGTGTCGGGATCAACTTCTCCTACACCACCCCGAACATCCTGATCGACGATGGTGACATCACCGGCCCGCCCTTCGGCCTGAACTCGGTCATCACCCCGAACCTGTTCCCGGGTGTGTCGATCAGCGCTGATCTGGGCAACGGCCCGGGCATCCAGGAAGTGGCCACCTTCTCGGTGGACGTCAAGGGTCCGGCCGGCGGTGTGGCGGTGTCCAACGCGCACGGCACCGTGACCGGTGCGGCCGGTGGCGTGCTGCTGCGTCCGTTCGCCCGCCTGATCGCCTCCACCGGTGACAGCGTCACCACCTACGGCGAGCCCTGGAACATGAACTAGGCATACGACGCCGATCGGCGCGTCCCGCTCCTTCCGAGGAGCAGGGCGCGCCGATTGCCATTTCGGGCGGCTACGGTGGCCTCATGACGCCGCAGAGCCCGGTTTCGGTGCTCGGGGAGGACGAGTGCTGGCAGCTGCTGTCCAGCGTGACCCTGGGCCGTCTCGTCTCGACCATCGGAACGAGGCTGGAGATCTTTCCCGTCAACTTCGTCGTCCAGCACCGCACGGTGCTGTTCCGGACCGCTGAGGGCACCAAGTTGATCAGCACCCTGTTCAACGACCGGGTGCTGTTCGAGGCCGACGATCACACGGTTGTCGGCGGGTGGAGTGTGATCGTGCGGGGCATACCGCAGCTTCTTGAGGCTCCCGAAGAGATCGCTGAGGCCGAGCGCGGGCAGCTGTTGTCGTGGATCGCCACCACGAAGCGTCGTTACGTGCGGATCCAGCCGAAGGAGATCTCCGGGCGCAGGTTCGTGTTCGGCTCCGTGCCCGACGACGTGTAGCCGTCAGACCCAGTAGGGGACTCGCGCGCGGTACTGGCGCATGGCCAGCGCCGCCAGCGTCCAGCCGATCGCCGTGAGAACCAGCACCACCAGCCAGTGCCGCAACTCCTGGTCGGCACCCAGCAGCGGCGCGCGCACGATATCCAGGTAGTGCAGCAGCGGGTTGAGCTCGACGATCTTGGCCCACGAGCCGGCGCCCTGTTGCCGCAGCGTCGACTCGTTCCAGATGATCGGCGTCATGAAGAACAGCAACTGCACCACGGAGGCCAGCAGCGGGCCGATGTCGCGGTACCGGGTGGCCAGGATGCCGAAACAGATCGACACCCATATGCAGTTGAGCACGATCAGCCCGAGCGCCGGGATGACCGCCAGGTCAGTCCATTTCCACGGTTTCGGATAGATCATCGCGATGACCACGAAGATCACGATGTTGTGGCCGAACAGGATCATCTGCCGCCACACCAAGCGGTAGACGTGCACCGACAGAGGGGTCGGAAGTTGTTTGATCAGGCCCTCATTGGCGATGAACACTTCGGAGCCCTCGAGAATCGACGCGTTGATCAGATTCCAGATGATCAGGCCGAGTGTTACGTAGGGCAGGTGCTCCTCGAGCGGCAGCTTGAACAGCTTCGAGTACAGCAGGCCCATGGCCACCGCGGTGGTGCCGGTGGCAATGGTGATCCAGAACGGGCCCAGCACGCTGCGCCGGTAGCGCTGCTTGATGTCCTGCCAGCCGAGGTGCAGCCACAGTTCGCGTTTGCCGAAGCCCTCGCGGAGGTCGCGTACGGCCCGGGCCATGGTCTTGGAATCGGACGCCGCGTCAGTGAACGTCATCGTTGGAACCTTTCGCGTCTGCCCAACCGCCGCAGGCGAATCCACTCACGCAGACCCGCGGGGTCGCGGCGGGACACCAGAAAGTACCAGCCGAAGCGCACCCACTCCTGCGGCAGGAGTTTGCGCAACCCCGGCTGGGACAGCAGGTAGCCACGGTTGCGGTACGTGAAGAACCGCTTGGTCTCGTCATCGGGGTACTGGGTGTGCATCCGGCCGCCGAGGATCGGTTTGAACTCGTCGGTGCCGCACGGGTGCAGATAGCTTGCGGTCAAACAGGTTCCGAACGGCAGGCCCGAGCGCACGAGCCGGCGGTGCAGTTCGACCTCGTCGCCGCGGACAAACAGGCGCAGATCCGGCACGCCGACCGATTCCACCGTGGCGGCCCGGAACAGGGCGCCGTTGAACAGTGACGCGATCCCGGGCAGGACGTCGCCCTCACCCTCGGTGCGCAATTCACTGACCAGCCGCCGCCACACCAGCCCGCGGCGCAGCGGGAACGCCAACCGCTCGGGATCGTCGAGGTTGCACACCATGGGTGAGACCTCGGCCAGGGTGTACTGCTCGGCGCAGGCCAGCAGAGTGGACAGCACGGTGCTGTCGGCGGGCCGGCCGTCGTCGTCGGCCAGCCAGATCCAGTCGGCACCCTGGGCCAGCGCGTGCAGCGTGCCCAGCGCGAAACCGCCTGCGCCGCCGAGGTTTCGGCGAGATCCTAGATAGGTCGCCGGCACCGGCTGGCCGAGGACCAGCTCGCGTACGGCGTCGTCGTCATCGTTGTCGACCACGATCAGGTGGTCGGGCCTGCGGTCCTGTCCCACCACCGCGGCAAGGGACTTGGCCAGCAGTTCAGGACGCCGGTGGGTCACGATGACCGCAATTACAGACTCAGGCGTCACGCGCGGTTTCCTCCAGGACCTCGCGCACATGCCGCGCGGCGTCCGGGCCCTCGTAGGCGCCGACGACCTCTTCGATGCCGCCGGTCATCTTGACGGTGCCGTGGTCGATCCACATCGCCGTCTTGCACAGCCGGGCCAGGAACTCGTTGGAATGGCTTGCGAACACCAGGATTCCGGACCGCTCCACCAGACTCTGCAGCCGAGACTGCGCCTTCTTGAGGAACTCCGCGTCGACGGCGCCGATGCCTTCGTCGAGCAACAGGATCTCGGGGTCGATGCTGGTGACCACGCCCATCGCCAGGCGCACCCGCATGCCGGTGGAATAGGTGCGAAGCGGCATCGACAGGTACTCGCCGAGTTCGGTGAACTCCGCGATCTCGTCGACCTTGGCCAGCATCTGCTTGCGGGTCTGCCCGAGGAACAGTCCGCGGATGAGGATGTTCTCGAAGCCCGAGATCTCCGGGTCCATCCCGACGCCGAGGTCGAACACCGGGGCCACCCGGCCACTGACCGTGGCCGAGCCCCGCGTCGGCTCGTAGATGCCCGAAAGTAGCCGCAGCAGTGTGGATTTGCCCGCGCCGTTGTGGCCGACCAGCCCGACCCGGTCGCCCATTTTCAGCGACATCGTGATGTCGCGCAGCGCCTCGATGACGACGACGTTGGACTCGTTCCGCCCGATGGCGCCGCCGGCCTTACCGAGGAACGCCTTCTTCAGCGAGCGTGTCTTGGCGTCGAAGATGGGGAACTCGACCCAAGCTTCGCGCGTCGAAATATATGGATCAGACAATGCGGCCTACAGGTACTGGCCGGTGCCGGGGTGGGAGGTGCCACCGCGCTGCCCGCTCGGGACCTGCAGGCCCGGCGGGAGAGCGCCCTGGCGCATCTGCTCGAGCTGGGCTCGGGCGGCCATCTGCTGGGCGAACAACGCCGTCTGGATGCCGTGGAACAGGCCTTCCAACCAGCCGACCAACTGTGCCTGCGCGATGCGCAGTTCGGCATCGGACGGCACGCTGTCCTCGGTGAAGGGGAGCGTCAGCCGCTCCAGTTCTTCACGCAGTTCAGGGGCCAGACCGTCCTCGAGCTCGCGGATGCTGGTCCGGTGGATGTCGCGCAGCCGGTTGCGGCTGGCTTCGTCGAGCGGAGCCGCGCGCACCTCTTCCAACAGTTGCTTGATCATGGTGCCGATGCGCATGACCTTCGCCGGTTGTTCGACGAGGTCTGTCAGCGCCTTGCCGTCAGCTTCGGCATCGGTCTCGTCGGCTGTGCTGGCCAGGATCTCGATGTTGTCATCGTCGGGGTTGATGGTCATGGCCTTCCCTTGGATCTTGTCAGTTCTGGGTCGTGTCAGTTCGTCGCCCTGGTGGCCGCGTTCTCTCCGTGCCAGCGGTAGATGCGGTCCTCACCGTTGTCGTAGATCTTCTCCCACGACCGTGAGTGCTCTAGCGACACTAGTCCGTCCGGCATGACGAACCCGCGGACCACCGGTGTGCTGGTGAGCACGTAGCGGATGTTGAGCGCTTCGACTGCCTCGGCAACGCGGGGATCGGTGTCCGCGTCGTCGGCGTAGGCCCAGAAGATGAACCGGTGATACCCCGGGCCCTGCTGCACCGGGTAGTCATAGTGCGTCCACAGCGGGTGCAGCCCCGAGACCGCGTACATCCAGGCGGTGCCGTCGGTGTTGGCGTCACCGATCAGCGTGGTGCGGGCATCGGGCAGATTGGCCAGGTAGGCGAAGGCTTCGAGGTCCTTGGCGTCGATCATCACCGAGTCGTACTTGTCGCCCAACAGGAACTTGTGGCGGGGGAAGTAGTGCCAGGCCAGGCCCACGGTGGTGGCGGCCAGTGCGACGGCGGCCGTCGCGCGGATCCAGGCCGGTGAGGCGCCGGCGCGACGCAGCAGCGCGGCGCCGAGCAGCACCAGCGTGCATAGGCCGATCGCGGCCATCGGCGCGTAGAGCATCGTGACCACCGCCGACAACCGGCGCGGATCGCTGTAGAACAGGTCGCTGAACTTGCCGGTGATGGCTCCGATCGGGCCGCCGAACGGTGCGCCGGAATGCACGATCGACGTGATCAAGATCAGCCAGATCGCCAGCGGCCACCAGATTTTCTTGACCAGCAGGACCAGTCCGCCGATGGCGGCCAGCGCGATGAGCGCGTACTGGATGGGGAAGTCGTTGAGGTGACGGGTGTGCTGGAAGACCGCTGAGAACAGTGAGTGCTTCTTGCCGAGGTGGTTGACGAAGGCGTGGCCCACGATGATGTCGGCCTGCTGAAGGACCCCGAGAAACTGGGGAAGCATGATCAGCAGGGTCGGCACCGCGACGGCGGCCAGCGCCAGGAAGTCGGACAGCCGGCCGCGGACCGGGTGCCACAGCGCATCTACCAGCCACCAGATGCCGACCAGCAGCACGGTCACCACACCGCCGGTGAGGTGCACGGAGAAGACGCCGACCGTCGCGAGCACGGCCAGGCCGATGCGGTCGCGATGTGCCGGTGTCGAGACGATCAGGGCGAACACCGGTACCGCGAGCCCGTAGGCGACCAGGTTGGGCATCGCCGCCACATCGAATTCGACGTAGGGCACCGCGGTGAACGACGCGGTGAGCGCTGCCGCGGTGGCCGCGACGACGGCGGTGCGCATCTCGCAGGCGTGCGGGCGGACCATCTTCCACGTCAGTACCGCGGCGCTGACCGGGAACAGCCACACCGCCGCGGTGACCGAACTCACGGTGTACGCGGTGGTCGCGGCGGCACCGGTGAGTTGGCAGTAGACGGCGGCCAGGGCGTGGAAGGCCGACGGGTAGTAGAGCGCCTCGTGGGTTTCGACGTTGCGCAGCTCGCCCATGTGGGTGGGTGAGGCCTGGCCGGTGTCGAGGATCCACCGGATGGTGTTGGCGTGCCACACCGAATCCCAGGTGCTGGGGATGGATTGCCAGTGCGGCAGGCCGGCGATCGCCGCGGCAGCAATCAGCGCGGCGCCCAGCAGCACTCCCACCGCAACCACCACGGCGGCCCGCCGCGCCGCGCCTGAGGCCTCGGCATCGCGGTCACGGTAGCGGGCCAGCACCCTCCGCAAGCCGGCCGCAATGGCGGCGACGATGACCACAGCAAACAGTGCAGTCCACACGTTCCACGGCACGCCGATGGCCCCGAGCGGAATGATTGCCAACGCGACAGTGCCGTAGGTCAAGGCTGGACCCACTGCAACTGCCGTCGACACGGTCAGCCCGCCGGCCCTGGCTATCAGCGCCCCGGGGATCACCAGCAACAACAGTGCGATTAGCACTCCGAACCCGAAGCCCACTGGACTAGTATGGCTGCCCAGGGCGACCCGGTCCGAGCATGGTCTCGGAAGTGCAAACGTGCGGTCGGGCGCTCACCAAATCGTGTCGGTTTGTGATATCTGCGGACCCTCTAAGGTGGCTGGCATGGCATACGACGTCGCCCGGGTGCGGGGCCTGCACCCGTCATTGGGCGATGGGTGGGTCCACTTCGATGCCCAGAACGGCATGTTGGTGCCCGATTCGGTCGCGACGACGGTTTCCACCGCCTTCCGCGGCTCGATGCCCACCGCTGTCGGACCGCACCCATCGGCACGCCGCAGCGCGGCCGTCCTCATCGCCGCCCGCCAAGCCGTGGCAGACCTGGTCAACGCCGATCCGCGGGGTGTGGTCCTGGGCGCGGACCGGGCCCAGTTGCTGACCGCATTGGCCGAGGCATCCTCCAGCCGGGTCGGCCTCGGCTATGAGGTGGTGGTCACCCGCCTGGATGACGAGGCGAACATCGCGCCGTGGTTGCGGGCCGCCAATCGCTATGGCGCCAAGGTCAAGTGGGCCGAGGTCGACATCGAGACCGGTGAGCTGCCGGCCTGGCAGTGGGAAGGGCTGATCGACAAGCCGACCCGCCTGGTGGCCATCTCGTCGGCCTCGTCGACCCTGGGAACCATCACCGACCTGGGTGAGGTGACGAAGCTCACCCACGAGGTCGGCGGCATGGTCGTCGTCGACCACTCGGCGGCGGCCCCGTACCGGCTGATCGACATCAATGAGATCGATGCCGATGTGGTCGCCCTCAACGCCGTGCCGTGGGGCGGCCCGCCGATCGGCGCCCTGGTGTTCCGCGACCCGTCGACGATCGATTCGTTGGCCTCGGTGTCGTTGGATCCGCACGCCACCGGTCCGGCTCGGCTGGAGGTGGGCGTACACCAGTACGGACTGCTGGGTGGCGTGGTGGCCAGCATCGAGTACCTGTCGAACCTCGACGATTCGGCCAGCGGTTCGCGGCGTGAGCGGCTGGCTGTGTCGATGCAGTCGGCGGGCGCGTACCTGGACCGGTTGTTCGAGTACCTGGTGGCCTCGCTGCGCTCGTTGCCGTTGGTGATGGTGATCGGCAGGCCGGAGTCGCAGATTCCGGTGCTCAGCTTCGTGGTGCGCGACATCCCGGCCGAGCGGGTGGTACAGCGACTGGCCGACAACGGCATCCTGGCGATCTCGAATGCCAGCTCGCGCGTGCTCGACGTGATCGGCGTCAACGACATCGGCGGCGCGGTGACGGTCGGGTTGTCGCACTACTCGACCGGCGCCGAGGTCGATCAGCTGGTGCGGGCCCTGGCCTCGCTGGGCTAGACGGTAAGCACGATCTTCCCCGCGACCTCACCGGAGGCCAGCAATTCGTGGGCCCGCTGGGCTTCCTGGATGGGCAGTTCGGCACCGATGATCGGACGTACCCGTCCGTCGGCGATCATCGGCCAGACATTGTCGAGCACCGCGCGCACCACCTCGCCCTTGCCGCCGGGCCCGTGCACCGGCCGGGGACGCAGTGAGGTGGCGATGACCCCGGCCCGCTTGCCGAGCAGCTTGGCGATGTTCAGTTCGGCCTTGATACCGCCCTGCATACCGATGATGACCAGCCGGCCACCGGTGGCCAGGGCGTCGACGTTGCGGTCCAGGTAGGCCGCGCCCATGATGTCGAGGATCACGTCGGCCCCTGCGCCGCCGGTTTCGCTCCGGATCCGCTCCACGAAGTCCTCGTCGCGGTAGTTGATGGTGATGTCGGCCCCCAGTTCGCGGCACAGCGCCAGCTTGTCCGCCGAGCCGGCCGTCACCGCGACCCGGGCGCCGAGCGCGCGGGCCACCTGAATGGCGTGGGTGCCGATTCCGCTGGCTCCGCCGTGCAACAGCACGACCTGACCGGGCGCCAATCCCGCCGTCATGACGAGGTTCGACCACACCGTGCAGGCCACCTCGGGCAATCCTGCGGATTCCCTGAGAGCAACGCCATCGGGCAATGGCAACACCTGTGCGGCCGGTACGGCGACGTACTCGGCGTATCCGCCACCGGCGAGCAATGCACACACGGGTTGCCCAACTGACCAGTCGGTAATATCTGCGCCGAGGGCGGCGACGGTGCCTGACACCTCCAATCCGATGACCTCACTGGCGCCTGGCGGGGGCGGATACTTGCCCGCAGCCTGAAGCAAGTCGGCGCGATTGACACCCGCGGCGTGAACCCGGATCAGAATTTCTTCGTTTGCTGGTTCGATATCAGCGACGTTTGCCCAGGTCAGATGACCGTTAACGGGGGCGGCAACTGCATGCATTATTTCAACGCTACAAGCATGCTGTTTCCCAAGCGCAGCAATACTGACGTCCCTTACGATTGCGCCCATGGCGGGGATGATTGCGGGGCGCACGGCGGGTGACATGCCGGGCCTGGACATCGCCGAGCAGAGGTCATGGCAGAACTACCTCGACTCGGCTTTGCGAATGTATGCGACCTTGAACCGGTCGCTGGTGGACGCACATCACCTGACTCTCAACGATGTGCGCCTGCTCGACATCTTGGACAAGTCATCGACCGGGTCGGCCCGGATGGGTGACTTGGCCGAACGGCTGATGTCACTGCCCAGCCGGGTGACCCGGCAGATCCGGCGGCTGGAAGTCCAGAACCTGGTGACCAGGTGTGCCAGTCCCGACGACGGGCGCGGGGTGGTCGCCACGATCACCGAAGAGGGCAGGGCTGCTGTTCGTGAGGCGATGGTGACCTACGGGCAGGGTGTCCGGTCGCACTTTCTCGGCAGGCTCTCGCGTCCGCAGATCGCGGCGATGGGGGAGAACTGTCGCCGCATCAGCGTCGCGTTGAAGAACGGAGCGCCGCCCGCCCACATCGGCCGGGTGTGAAACCCGTACTCTTGTCGGCGGTGGCGTGGCAGAGCGGCCTAATGCACTCGCCTTGAAAGCGAGAGACGGCTAACACCGTCCGGGGGTTCAAATCCCTCCGCCACCGCCATCAGTGGTGGTTTCCGAGTTTCGCCCGCGGAGCTCGGAACCACTGCCGCTCGGCGGTCAGGTACTCCTCCACGGCGGTCGGCAACTGCGGCCCCGCAGATCCTCTGCGAACTCATCCACGACGGTTTAGACGCACGAGCATCCGGAACGGTTCCATCGGCGGTACCGTCCACGAATGGCCCCGTTGCGGTCCGCGCTCATCGTCGCAGCCGGAGCCGTGCTTACCGGCTGCGCGTCGCCCACCCCCACGACGACAACGCAGCAACCGATCCCGACCCCTACTTCGCATCAGGCTCAGCAGCGGCCGGCAGGTCCGCCGGTGGACAGCACGGTCAACGTGACCCTGGCGTTGGCGGACTCCTTCGACATCCACCCCGACGGCACCTGCTCCGGACGATCCGACAACGCCGGCATCATCAACGGTGCGCGGGTCCAGCTACGCGGTGACACCGACGGGGGCGCTGTCTGGTCGACAGCCACGGCCGTCGTCGTGCGGCGGCCGGTCGTATACCGCGGCTCCGTTGTGCCCGAGGCTGATGACGGGCTGTATTGCGTCGCCAAGATGGTCTTCACCCCCAAGATCCCTGATCCTGAGAGCAACTACTCGCTCAAGTTCGTCGGCGGCGACTGGTTGAAGGGCTTGGTCCACGTCGGTCGAGCACCGTTCGGACAAGAAGACCGACCCGGTTACGGTTCGGCGAACGTGACCATTCAGAGGTGCCGAAGCCCTTCCGACCCGCCGGACAAGGACTGCCCGGAATGGGCGGACTGACTTGGAGTGTCTGCGGGACACCACGCAGGTGCCTGCGAACCGGATCCGACTGCGGCGGTGGGCACCGGACCGGCAGGGACATCGGAGGCGCTGAGTCCGCCGCCGCTGAACAGGCGTCGATGCAGGTGCAAATCCTGAGTTAGGCTCACGACCGAGATGTATCGGCCGGTTGGGGGATTGGCATGGCAAACGGATTGGAAGTCGATGCGGGCGGCCTGCGGGTCGCGGCTGCCGGCAGTGACGGCATCGCATCGGGGCTGACCGGCGGCTCCTTCGACACTCCGCGCTCGACACAGCCCAGCGGCGCGGGTGTGGCCGCGATGAATGCGGCGCTCTCCTCGGTGCGGCAGCGCCAGTCCAACCGGATCACCGGTCAGGCCGCCAACATGTCGGTGAGCGGCGCCCGGTATGACACCAGCGACGGAGAAGCTGCCGGCGCCATCACCACGGTGTCCGTGTGAGCCCTGCGGCCGAGCCCGCTGCCCTGCCGACCCGTAGCGCGATCGAAGAGTGGAGCACCTCGCACCTGTCCGCCGCAGCCACGACCTGGCGCAGCGCGGCCGCTGGGTCCGAGAACGCCTTCGACGAGCACCGCGCCAACATCTCCTCGCCCGGCGGAACCACATGGGAGGGCAACGCCAAGGACGCCGCACTCGACAGGGTTACCGCAGATACCGCGGTGGTCGGCCGCCAGAGCAGTCTCCTACGCGAGGCCGCCACGCTGGCTGAGAACTGCAGCTACGACATCAAGGCCGCCCTGAGCGATGCCCTGGAAGCGATCACCACAGCCGAGGCCGACGGGTTCCGTGTTGCCGAAGACCTGTCGCTGACCGACACACGCGAAGTCGACTCCGCTGACGCGAATGCGAGACAGACCGCAGCGAACGAGCACGCCGAAGACATCCGCTGGGCCGCGCAGCAGCTGGTGCAGGCCGACAAGCTCGTGGGTGACCGGCTGGAAGCGAAAGCCGCTGATCTAGAGGGCATCCGGTTCGACGGCGAGGGCGACGGGCGCGACGGCACCGTTCGGTTCGTCGACCACGAGACCGAGGATCCCGAGACCGAGACCGACACCCGCGATGACACGGGAACCGGAGACGCGGACGATCCCGATACGGACGCCGAGACCGGAGACGCCGACACCCCTGTCGAGAAAGATCCGAAGGGCCAGAACGAGGACTATCCCAACCGGAACAACGACGGCACCTACCGCGACGAGAACGCCGAAGATGGCAAGGATGCCGAGAAGGCTGCCCTTGACGAGCGCGAGAGAGAAACGGGCATCACGCTGGATCGGCGGCAGGTGAGGGCGACCCATCCGGATGTGAAGAATCCGAAGACCGGCAAGCCCCAGCACCGCTACTACGACGCTCTGGAGCCCACCGACAACCCAGACGAGTACGTCGGCATCGAGGCCAAGAGCCACGAGGACGTGGACCGGACGCCCGGCCAGAAGCGGTTCGACAAGGAGGTCTCCCGGGAGAGTCCCGCGACGGCTGTCGTTGACGGACGCGAAATCAGGATCGTGGGTACCGACGTGGCGCATCCGCCTGAGGGATGGGACGAGGAGCCCGCCGATTCGACCGCAGAGCCAAGCGGAACCGAGTCAGGTGGCGCCGAGGCGAAGGTTTCGGGACCGTCCCTCCCGCCGGGTCTCACCGACCGCGGCGCTGGCGGATTCGGTGGTGTGCAGGCTGAGGGGACTGTGCCGACTGAGCCGACACCGACTCCTCACTTCCCGGGTTGGGGTACGCATCTCACGCCGCAACAACTCATCGACAGCGACGACCCCGCGATGAGGGTTCTCGGTCAGCAGCTGCTGGAGCAGCAGCGGCAGCGTGGCGGCAACGTGTACGACCCCGACAGCATGGCTTAGCGCCGAGCGCCGTCCCGCAGGTCGATGAGGTCTCCATTGGCTGTGTAGCCCTCGACGGGCCGCAGCACGTAGCCGGGTGGGATGTCGCCGGTCTTGTAGTAGGTGAAGAAGATGTCCCCCGCTTCTTCGGCTTCGAACACCTCTGGGCGGCTGATCATCTCAGGCGCCCTGGGCAACTCGATCGGAACGTCGAGCGGCGGATTTCCCTCGTGCTCATGCCCGATGATGTAGCGGACCCACTTCGCGCCCCACTGGTCGCCGCCGGGCTTGCGGATGTCCAGCAGCATCGCGTCGGCGCTTCCAGCCGCCTGGATGAACTGCTCGGTGGCCGCCTTGCGGACATCGTCGTAGGTCTTCCCGGGTGGAAGCGGGTAGAGCAGCAGGAACCAGCGCTCAGTGCCGTTCAGCCGGCGCAGCGGGCTGACAAACTGCAGACGGCTGGATCCACCGTCCTTCTCCGAGGCGCTGCCGCTGGTGAACACCATCACGTGGGTCGGGACTCCCATGGCAAATACCCTAACCCGCCGCAGGGTGGGGCGAGGACGGTGCAGTACGCCGCCAGTCCCTGCATGGGCGTTCTATAACGCGGCGATGCCGAAAATTTTCAACACGGCGAGCACCGCATTGGCGACAGGCGTCGTAAATTCTGCAACCTTCTTGGCGACCTCAATGATGTTGCCACCCAGCCGACGTAGTGTCACCAGGTTGGGTTTGTCTTCGACCGTTTTCGCCGTCAGGTCTTTCAGGGTTGCGGTGACATCGGCGGCTTCGTCGGGTGATTCTTCCTGCAACCGTCCTACGAGTTGCCCTACCTGGCTGTACAGCTCGGCGACCGCGGACTTCAGATCATCGTTTGGCTGTTGCGCGCTGAAGGCGTTAAAGCTGTCCTGCATCACTTTTGCGTTGACGGTGCCTGCCACCGGGCCGTGAAAAACTCCGCTAAACTCATTCTTCTGATCGCCCATGACCACTCCTCCATAGATGTTCATTGTTGGTTTTCGGGCCTCGCGTTCGGCAAGGAATCGCTCCGCCTTTTCCCGCACCTGCCTGCGCATCCCATCGAGCCGCTGGCGTCGTCGCGCCTGAATAGATGCGCGTTCGGTGGCCGTTGCCTTGTCCAGCGCTTCGCGTAGCGGCGCGTGAAGGACGCCGTGGTAGCTGTTCCGGTTCACCACGTTGGTGGCGTCGTTGATGTACTTCTCTAGACGATCGCCTTCCGGAGATTGCGGCACATAGCTCAGTGCCCCAGTCGTCGTCCATCGCAGGATCCGGTCAAGCGCTTCCTCTTGCGCGTGTTGACGCAGCAGCGCCAGCCTCACCGCGCGCCCCTGCTGCCCATGCGGGCCGATCAGGTACCACGTCTCTATGTCACCGTGCCGAGTCGGCGTTGAGGTTAGGCAAAGCGGGTCGTACCGCGCGGTTCCGGTGCCCGCAGCAAGGATCAGCTCACTCCAAGGTGGTGACGGCTCCCAATACTGTGTCATCACGACCGTGATTGGCTCGCCGGCCGCGACGAGTGTGACCGCCGGGTCGCAAAGGTGTCGCGTCGTCGCCCGCGCGTAGCGGCGCGCTACGGATGGGCCGATCATAACCAGGTCCTTCGCCGCTGTCGGATTGGAGGCGTCGCCAGGGACAACTGTCGGCAGCTCTAACAGCTGAGAAATCAGCGGTTTGGCATGTTCAGGCCCGCTCAGTCCGACCGCCCGGACATAAAAGCCGATTTCCAGACGCGCGACCGCTTCACCGTCGCAGAGCAGTCGTCGGAACCGGCAATTCACCGACCAGCGCCGCCTATTGCCGTCGACACGGTCTTGCCGAAGCCCCGGGAACTTCACCGCCTGCTTGGCGTAGGCGAAGACAACCTCGTCTATCCACGCTGCTGTCGTCTCTTCTCGCCGGTTAGCGAGTCGCCCGAATCCTCGAACAAAATCGCGGTGGACCAGCAATTTGGGGATAGTTGGCGCCATCCAATCCGGTCGATCGACTCGACCGGACTCGCTGGCAAATGCTCGACCGTCGACTATGGGAAACTGAACGACGACGAACATGTCTTTGCACCCAGGTTTGCCATTATTGTCCCCGTTTGGACGAACCGTTAGGGCTTTACACCTTGCATACAGGTTGGTGTATATAAGGCTGCCAAAGCTTGGTGGTCGGAAGCCGCCTGCCCAGCAAGTTAACGCTATCGCTTAAGTTCGCGGGACGACGTCCATTTAGTAGATTACGTACGCGGTATTGCAAATTTGCTCTGGATTTCGACGACTCTTCCGTTCGGCCCGCAGACTTCGGATTACGCCACCCGGCGCACGAGGTCCTCGACGCGGATCAGCCACGCCCCGGGGGTAGGAATGTCAGCCCCGGCGCGCACTGTCTGCTGCTTCCCCCTGCGGATGCGCGTGCGCAGCGCCTCGGGCGTGATGCCGAGCAGCTCGGCGGCTTCGACCACGCTGAGCCAGCCATGCTCGCGTCGCCACTGCGCAGCGGCGCGGTGCCTCTCAGCCTGGCCGCCCTCTGTTGGCTGCCTGCGAACCAAGCCGCAAGGAGGGATCTCCTCGATCCACTCACGCCGTGTCACCCAGCGGTGTTCCCGCCGCACCGCGTGCAGCCGACCATCCCCGATCATCCGGTTCACCGTGTTCCGAGCGACGCCGAGCAGTTCCATGGCGTCGGCGACGGTGGGGAAGCCCTCGGCGTGCAGCGCTTCCTCCTCACGCCGGAACCGGGCGCGGAGCCCATCCGCGGCGGGGTCGTGTGCGCTCATGCAACCGCTCCTTCGACATTGGTACCCGATGTCTGTTCACGCTTGACGATTCGGGCGATCGATGCCGAGGTCCACGGGCGGCCCTTGCGGTTGAACATCGCGCCCCCGTTGAGAACCGCTGCGATTGCTCGGGTGGACAACTTCTCCTTGTGGAGCTCCCGGATCCGTTCCAGCGTCGGCCACTCATCCGGGTCCGGCTTGAGCGACATCGACTTCCCGTCACCGGTCCAGCCGTATGGCGGCTGCCCGCCCGCATACCCGCCGCGGGCCTTCTTGATCCGTCGGCCCGCCTGGAGCCGGACGTTGATCATCGCCCTGTCGTACTCGTTGATCGCCGCGAGGATCGTGCGGATGAGCTTCCGCTGCGGGTCGTTCGGGTCGTCGAGCATCCGCTGTTCCTCGCCGGACGTAGAGAACAGCTGTGCGGCACCGCCAGTCATCTGCTCGATCGTGAGCTCAAGCCGAACCTGATCGCGGGAGAGCCGGGACAAGTCGGAGACGACGACGCCGGCGGCCTCGCCCCCGGCGCAGCGCTCGACGGCCTCGTTCCAGCCGTCACGCTCGAACGGGGCGATGGTGCCGGAGATGTCCTCGAGCACCTCGCCGACGATCCGGTGCTTCTCCCGCTTGGCCCACGCCTTGATCGCCTCGCGCTGCCGCTCGGGACCGAACGCATCGAGTTGATCGCGAGTCGACACCCGCAAGTAGGCCAGGATCTTCACTTCTTAAGCCTAAAACGGCCTGAACAGCAGTGCAATAATACTTGGCAGTAAGCGCGCAGCCGGAGACGCCGTTCGATGCGCCTGACTCGCCGATCCGGAGTGGTTTCGGTGACTCTGCGGGTATGTGGTTCGCAACTGCGGCGTCCACTGTGACCGTGGAAAGTCGGCGGACGAAACTGGTTGCGATGCCTAGAATCACCTTCGGGTAGCCCCCACGTTTCACGTGGGCGATGCGCCCGCCTGTGGGGCGGTAGCCCCCGGCTCACCCTTGAAATAACAGGGCGGATGAACGGCCGGGATAGGCGCCGCCCCACTTGCTTTCGCTCCGCCGCGTGGTGTCATGCTCGGGTCCATGGTCGAAGTCGGATCCCGGCAGCGGAACCTCCCCGCACCGCCGCACGCGGTGTTCGAGGACCTCACTGCGCCGAACCGCAGTCCCGTCCGGCCGTGGCTGCACCTGCTCGATGACGAGGTGCCACCCGTGGTGCTGGAGTCCGAGGAGCCGGTACGTGTGGTGTGGTCCTCGCTGTGGCCGCGACGCCCCGACGCACGTGTTCGCTTCGATCTCCGGCAAGGCGGCCCGGGCGGAGGCACGGACCTGCGGTGGACGCTGACCGTCGATGAGCCGGCACCGGACGAGAGCGTTGCCGCCTATATGCGCAAGCGGATCAACACCCTGATCCACGCGAACCTTCGCCGCACCTACGGTCAGTAGCGCGGCGCCGAGAAACCGGACGCGAAGTGTCGGTGCACCTGCCATGCTCCGGACATGGCCGAGTTCCGGATCGTGCCGCGGGAGGAGATTAGGTAGACCGATGCCCGATCAACACGTCTTCGAGAACGCGATCGACGATGACGGAACCCACCGTCACAGCGCCGCTCACCTGAACGATGCTGGCGCGCTGGTGATCACGACGCACGACCTGGGCCCCGGAGTGCAGGAGTTCTTCGGCATGTCCGAGTACGAGGCGACCGAAACGTTCAGCGTGGAGCAGACGGCGCAACTCCGAGAAGCGCTCGGCGGTGATCTGATCGCAGCGATCGCGGCGCGGTTCCCGGACTCGGCACTGGACCTCGCGAAGTTTTCCGACTCCATCGGGGTCGGCCGCGGCAAGATCTGGAACCGCATCGGCGACTGACGCAGCAGTCACCTGTACCGAACGGGAACCGCTGTCGCTGTACGCTGATCGGGTTCGTGTCCCGCCTCACCGGCCGCGCCACGTCACGGCGCCGCAGATGACACACCTCGAACCGAAGGGGCTCTCCCCTCCACGCCGGTGAACCGGCATCGTCCCCGCCGCCCTCGGAAAGACGGCGCCGCTCTGCGGTACCTCGACCTGTGGCGACGCGAAGTCGAGTACGCCGAACGGCTTCACCGATCGGGAGGCTACGTATACACACCGGATATCGGCTGCCCGTGCTGTGAAGGGCGGATCTGGGATGACTCCCGCGAGCGGTTGGAAGCGCTCGTCCGCCGCCGCGGCAAGCACGCACACCAGCTGCGGGTGAAGGTGCAGCGTCTCGATGAACGGTTCCGCGCGGTCACCGTGGAGCGGGGCGGATGGGCCTCGGCCTCCTGGTGGCGCGCCGCCGGGAACCGTGGGACTGATCTGCCTGCGGGTGAAACTCGCTCGCCGCTTGTCTGTGCGCCGTGCCATGCTTCCCGCACCATGACCGACACCACCGCACTGGAGCGGTGCGCCTGCCCGGATGAGCACGCCACCGCGGATGGCCGATGCGCGGAACCGTCGATCCGCAGCGGGGATCCGGCCGACTCGACACTCGCCCGGTACACGTGGTGTGGGTGCTGTATGGCAGATTGCCCGGACGTTCACGGCCCCGAGGGGCGGCTGCCGGCGCACTACCGGTACGAGGCGCAGTGGTCGGACGAGGACGGCGAGTTCGTCGGCCTAGCAACCGAATTCCCGTCTCTGTCGTTCCTGGCGCCCACCCCTTACGAGGCGCTCGGGGGGATCAAGTCGCTCGTGGCCGAGGTATTGCGAGACATGGCAAGCACCGGGGAGTCGCCGCCGGTCCCTACTCCCAAGGAGTGACCTGTCACGCCGGAAGTCGGCCAGGTCCGCGCGACACCGCTACGGTGAGGCCTCCATCAACGTCGAGGGGATCCAGTGAAGAACCTCATCATCGCGACATCCACCGCTGCGGTTCTGGTCGTCGGCCTCAGCGCTTGCGGATCGAGCGGCAACACCCCCGCCGCCTCGACGGCACCGGTCAGCGCGACGGCTTCGACCGAGCCTGAGACGCCGAAGAACTGGGTCAAGGTGTTCGAGCACATCGGCCACCAGGGCGACACGCTTCGAGATCAGTCGCCACAGTTCGAACTCCACGGCCCGTCTCGGCTGCGCTACATCGTCACGGCCACACCCAACCGCCCCGAATATCAGGGCCGCGTCGCCGATATCGGCTTCCAGGATGTCCGGCTGAATCACGAGGCGAGCCGCGTCGACACGATCATCAACATCGATGAGCCGGGCACCGGAACACACGATCTCGGCGATCGTGACGGAACCTACTTCCTGATGGTCTCAGCGATGGGTGGAACGACCCAGGCCGACGAGCCGGGAGGTGTCCCGAAGAAGGGCTGGGCCGATACCGTCGTCACGGTTGTCGTCGAGCAGCTGAGCTGACCTGCTGTGGCCCCCGCTCGCGCCCCGCGCCAGCTCCTCCACCGTCACGGTGCACCCTCTCGGGCATGACCGAGCAGCGCACCCCGTTCCAGCACGCCGTCCCGAACCCATCCGCCCGCCGTGACATCGCCCATGCCGTACAGTCCGGAATCCCGGTGGAGCAGCTCGCGGCGGAGTTCAACGTATCCGAGAGCACCGTCCGCGCGTACGCGGCGGAATGGCAAGGGGCGCAGCGCAAAGTGCTGGTGCTGACCGACTGGGAGAAGTCCGCGATCATCGAGGGTTGCACCCGCGGTGCGCGGCGGCGATGGGAGCGCACGTACTCGCCTGAGGTCGTGCGCCAGGTGCTCGGCGAGGCCTGAGCAAACGAAGGTACACCTGCCAGATGCACCCTGGATACGTTGCGGGACTCCAGGTATGACACGTGGCGTGTCATGCTGGAGGTATGAATCAGCAAACTATCGGGATCCCCGGGAAGTTCTTCCCCCACGCGATCCCCAACCCTGACACCCGCCTCATCATCGCGCAGCGTGCACAGGCGGGTGAGCGTCTCACCGCGCTCGCCGCGGAGTACGGCGTGAGCGCCCGCACCGTGCAGCGGTACCGCGACGCACTGGGAGATGAGTGACGTGGTGACCGTGAGCAACGAAGACCTGCAGTGGAGCCGAGGCGGTCTCGGCAACGGGGGTGGACTCGGAGGTCGACGGCAGCAGCCTGCGTCCACGCCGAAGCCCGACACGACGACCGCACCCGCAGCGGATGCCCCGAAGCCTGACACCGACTCGACGAAGACCACTGACGCCGACGCCAAGACCGGCGACACGAAGACGCCCGACACGAAGCCTGATCCGAAGCGGTTCAGCCCGCCCGTCGGCAAGGCGATGACGCAGCTCGGCGTGCCTCCGTCGGCGGTCCGCGCGATCAAGGCCGGCGAGCCGATCAAGGGCATCCGCGGGCTCGCCAAGGGGCAGTGGGGCGCCGGCCAACACCTCGCCGGGAAGCTCGGCGACAGGGCGACGGCCAAGCTCGCCGATAAGGGTCTGCAGGGTTTGGGCAAGGGCGGTATCAAGGTGGCCGCGCGTCTGCTGCCGGGTGTGGGCAGCGTCTACGCAGGTTACGCCGCCTTCAAGGACTTCAAGAGCGGCGACTACGTCGGCGCGGCGCTCAACGCGTTCGGCGTGATTCCCGGACCAGTGGGCTGGGTGGCGCTCGGCCTCAGCTTGGGTTGGGATGCACTGGGTTTCGGTGATCGCTACGAAGAGTGGCAGGCGCCTGACGGCACCAACACCTTCATGCTGATGCGCGACGCCAAGGACGTCGCGGGCGTCAAGGACATCGACCAGCAGATCACGCAGGCTCAGCGGGGCGTGTTCTCGTTCGAGGATGGGCCGAACGGCAGCGTCTGGGACGCAACGCCTCCCGCACCGCTCACGCTGAGCACACAGGAGGTGGTGGCCGCGGCGACGGACTGGATCAACGGGATCAGCGAGCACTTCGAGACCATGGACAAGCTGATGCTGCAGATCGGCGAGCAGGCGTTCAACGAGCAGCGTCAGCCGCTGGTGCCGCACCTCACTGCGATGGCCAAGCTCAAGACGCAGGTCAAGGACCTCACCGACCAGCTCACCGCAGCGGACAAGGGCGCCGCGGCTGGGTACAAGGCGGTCACCGACGCGAACAGAGCTGCGCGCGGCCAGCTCGCCAACTCGGGGAAGCTCGAGGACCAGGGTCCGGCGACGACGATGCGGACCGAGCTGGAGAAGGCTCAGGCGCAGATCACCGCTGCGAATTCCAAGATTGAGCAGCTCTGGGCCGAAACGCCGCCCGCGATCGTGGCGGTCCGTGGCGGTGCTCCGACGGGCACCCGCACTGCGCCGCAGGAGGCGAAGCCCGCGACGGTCGCCCCGGTCACCGCCACTCCGGCTGCGCAGACTCCCGCAGTGCAGACGCCGACCAAGACCGAGACGCCCACAAAGCAGAACGACGACCTGAGCAAGCTGCTCTCCCAGCTCGGTAACAAGGCGCAGACGCCGACGACGCCCGTGTCGAACCCGTTGGGCAACAGCGGACTCGGTGGTGGTTCGCCGCTGGGCACCGGAACGGGAGGCGGAACCGGTGGTGGCACACCGCTGTCGAGCTCGAAGCCGGACACCACGGAGAAGAAGGACGAGGGCAAGAAGCTCGACGACCGCAAGCTCGGCGGCCGCAAGACCGAGGAGCCCAAGAAGCTCGACGACAAGTCGCTCTCGACGCCGAAGCCTGAGCAGGCCAAGGCAGCGGTCCCGGCGGAGGCCAAGCCTGCAGCGGCAGTGCCCGCTCCGGGAACGACTGCGGCTACGGCACCGACTCCCGCGCAGCAGAACGCCGCACACGCAGCTCAGACCGCCGAGCCGTCCAAGGAGGTGGACGTGAAGGGTCAGAAGACGGTGTTCCCCGACGCCAAGACCGCGAAGCTCGCCGAGATCCTGTCGAAGGCCGATCCCACGCACCCGGTCTCGCTCGGCGACGCCGCTAAGGCCGCGGGTCTCACGCCGCCGGTGCCCGGTCAGGATCCGGGGAAGCAGGTCGCGCCGGCCGAGGCGAAGCCGGGCGACATCATGGTGGCCGGCGACAAGTCGTACATGCTCCTCTGCGAGGGCAAGTTCTACGACTTGGCGGAGTACAAGCTAGTCGGAGTCGATGAGCTCCCGAGGGACATGGGTGGCCGCGCTGGCTACTTCCACCTCGCTGATCCGAACCCCGACGCACAGCCAGGGGAACAGGCGTCGGCCGCACCGGCTCCCGCACAGCCGCAGGGACCGGTCTCGCCGCAGGCCACCAACGGCGTGCAGCACCCGGTGCCGAACGCAACGGGCGCACCTGCGGGACCGACCGACACGTCGCAGGGCACACAGCAGCCCGCAGCGCCCAGCGGCGTGCCGAGCACCGGTACGCCGGGAGTGCCGAAGCCTGCGGCTCCTGGTGCGGGTCCCGCGAACGCTGCGGCCACGGATACGGGTACTGGCACTGGTGGACCGACTACTGGTGGAGGTGCACTCGACCCGGGCGCGGTGAAGTAAGGGTCCGCCCGAGAACACCCCGTCACCGTTCGTGGCGGGGTGTTCTGTTCCTCCTGGTCGACGAGCGTCGCGCCGTGCTACGTTGTCCGGCTCGAATCCAACCCGTGGACAGGAGGCATCGCGATGACCGGCTTGTAGATGGGCTGCCTTCCTTGTAGCCGTTCGGAGGCTGCAGGTAGCTCGCCAGAAGCGAGAATCCGATGTCCGACACCGACGCCCATCGTCCCGAGTGGGTGTAGTGCAACGACCACCGCCGAGACGTCACCGTCTCGCACTCCTACCGGTGCCGCGGAACTGGCGGCGCTGCATGCGATCTGCCCCCGTGGCCGGTCGACAAACACCATCTCGACACGGGGTGCTGCTACCGCCCGGCCGGGGCCCTGCGGCAGCGCATCTACCGCGGCTCCTACGTGGCGACTCGCAGCCGCCGGCCGTTCCGGCGCGCGTGGTTCTCCTCCGAGCGCACAGCGCAGCGGGCGATCCGGCCGCGGAGCAGGCGACGTCCGACTCCGTCGCGGCCGCCGCGGAGGCGATCTACGGGAAGCTGACACGGCCGGTGGAAGGCACCATGGTCCGCGGTAAGCCCGCCTACGGGTACGGCGGCACCGCCACCATCGCTCAGATCACCGCGGCGAAGGTTATCGGGAGCCGGCACAGCGGGTACATCCAGCAGGGCTTCGACCAACTGGTGCAGCACGGCAGGATCACGGTGGCCGCGGTCGGCAACGATCGACGCCAGTGGAAGGTGACGGCGCCGGGTGCGATCACCGCTGCGCCGCCGATCAGCGGAATCGCCCCGGCTGCGTAACTGCACAGCGGGAAGCCCCTGGGAACACGGTTCTCGGGGGCTTTCTCGTGAGGTGATCCAGATTTGGGTCACCGGTGACCGAGAAAAGTGCCTCTGACCTGGGGTGACCGAGGTGACAGGGTGACCCAGTCTCCGTCACCCTGGATCTGAGTCACCGCCCGCCGCGCACAGCGGGCAAGAGCTTCAGTCCCTATACGAGAGACCCTTTTTGAGTTTGTTGTAGTTAATTCCAGACACAGCTTCTTTGCCCCACCCGCTGAGTGGATGGGTGACTGAGACGGAGCGCGTCAGAATCTCGGTCACCCTGTCACCTCGGTCACCCCAGGTCAATCATGGTTTTGTGGATCACGGGTGACCGAGATTTGAGTCACCCTGCCCCGATGGGCGGCCGAAATCCGGCATTTCGCCCACGGACATCGCGGCGTGCAGGTTCACGATCACGAATCTGACCGCCCGCACCCCGCCGCGCCTCACCCGCCCGATCAGCCCTCGCCCCGATAGACCTCTCCGCATGAACGAGACCGCGCACCACATCCTGACCGCTGAGCGGCACATCACCGAGTTGCAGGAGCAGCAGCTGCGGTGGGCGGAGACCAGTTCCGAGCCGCCGAGGCCCTGGCCGCTGCTCGTACCCGGGCGGTTGCCGCCGTGTCGGGGTCGCTTCCTGGTCCTCGCAAGACGCGCTGATCACGTTCCTCGCCCACCTATGTTGTTCCCGTGACCTTCACCGCTCTGCACCGTGTACTCGGCCTGCCGCCCGGCCCCATCACCGACGAGATGCTCGACGAGGCCGTCGCGGCTGGCGTGGCCGAGACCGACGACCTCGACTGGAAGTCAGGGTTGCCGCAGACCAGCAACCTGTCGTCGACTGACGTCCCCAAGGACATCGCCGCGATGGCCAACAGTGGCGGCGGCGTGATCGTGTACGGGGTCGAGGAGGACGAGAAGGCCGCGACCGGGCGGAAGGACACCGGTGACTTCACCGAGAACCACGAGCGCACCTACCGCAAGGTCGCGGTTTCGGCCATCACCCCGCCGGTCTTCGGCCTTGAGGTCTACCGCCTCGGCACTGATCCCCGCGCTGTGGCCGTGGTGGTCCCGGCGAGTGTCGACGGGCCGCACCTGATCTACAAGGGCGAGTTCTTCGGTGCGCCGATCAGGAACAACGCGGACACCGAGTGGATGAAGGAGCGGCAAATCGAGGCCGCCTACCGCGCCCGCTTCGACGAGCGGCGACGGTCCAGCGAAGCGCTCGATGCGCTGTACGCCGAGATGGAGGCGGGCCGGGACACGGACAAGCGAGCCTGGCTGATCGCGGTCGCCCACCCACGCGTGCCGGGTGTCCTCGCCCGACCGGACCGCGACGAAGCGCGCTCCGTCTTCGAGGAGGCGGGCCGGGTCGCGCTGAGCTACTCGGACCGCAACGGCGTGCACCCGTTGGAGCATGTGGACCGGCTGAACCCTCGCCCTGGCCTCAAACGCTGGACCGCCCCGCCGGCATCCACGAACAAGGGCTCGCACTGGAAGGAGGCCTGGGTCAGCGCCCACCACGACGGCTCCGTCACGCTGGCGGCTGCCGTCGGCGCCCATCTCTCGGGGCCTTCGTCGCAGTTCGAGGGTCACGAGGTGGAGGCTCGCGCGGTTGAGTCCGCGATCGCCGACTTCACGGGTCTGATCCGGGCCGTTGCGGCGCACTCGGGTCACGACGAGTACGAGGTGAGCGTCGGCATCGAGTGGGCCGGCACGCGCCCGCTGGTGATCCTCACCGTCGACGGCACCGGGTACACGTACGACGGCGTATCCACCCCGCTCGGACAGTTCACACGGGTGTCGTCGACGATCAACGCCGCAGCCTCCGACGAGGAGTTCCACCGGCGCGTTTACGAACTCGCGGAGGACTGCATCAACCAGGGCGGGATCACGCATCTACATGTGATCACGAAGCCGGTGGACTCGGAGTAGCGCCGCCCTCGCCGGTGTGCGCGCACCCGGGCGACGACAGGGGTGGCAGGGCCTCGCCGTGACGATCCGCAACCCGTTGGCGCCGCGAAGAATACTCGGGTTTTGCTCACCTTTTATTCACCCGGCACCGCGCGCCGCACCCGCCCACCAGGTGCGCTCCCGCTCCATGCCGGCCACCACCGGCGGGCAGCCGGGGAACTTGATCGTGTTCGTGTTCCGCAGCTTATGGGCGTCCGCCACAGCCGACCGGATTCGCCGCCGACACCAAGGAGTCGACCATCTTACTGCTGTCGGTGAAATGGTCCTGAGCTGCGGCGATGTCGTCTCCACTCGCCGAAGGATGTGACCGACGCCCATCGCGCCGCGGGCGCCTTGCCGGCCGCACGACCAGTAGGAGATGGGGTATGAACGTGACCGACGCCCGCCGTGACGGCCCGCCGCGCATCTGGAACCTCGGTGAATCGGCCCAGGCCGCCGGCCGGGTCCCGAATCCCACTGCTAGTGCCGGTAACGGATCGGCTGCGATCGACCCGGAAGTCACCCCACCGCCACGTCCAGCTCCTCGGCACCCGCCGAGTCGTCCAGCTCCGCCCAGAAGATCTGCCAGGAGTGGCCGTCCGGATCGTTGAAGCTGCGGCCGTACATCGAGCCGTGGTCCTCGGAGTCTCCCGCCGTGCCGCCCGCTGCGAGGGCACGGTCCACCAACGCGTCCACGTCTTCACGGCTATCGACGCTCAGACAGATGACGCACTCCTTCACCTTGGAGGCGTCCGCGGTCTCTACGGGGTGCAGCGCGTCGAAGGCGTCGCGCTGTATGAGCATCGCGAACTGGTTCTCACCCAACACGACCGTCGCGGCGGTGTCACCGCTGAACGCCTCGTTGAAGGTGTAGCCGAGGTCGGTGAAGAACTTCCGCGAGCGCTCGATGTTGGCGACGGGCAGGTTCACGAAGATCATGGTGTCCGGCTCCTACGTTCCGCGGCGTCCGGGAGCGGGCGCCGTCACGGGGGCAGACCCGGTGCGCGGCTGGAACTCATCGACCTTGATGCGGCGAACTCCACCGACGCGTCGGCGGCTCCACTTACGCTGACCCGACCGCGACGATGAGGAGCTGCCGGTGTCGAGCAACAAGTACCTGTCGATGTCCCGGCGGTTGATCGAGATCGAGTCAATCCCGCGCGACCGTCTGCCGACTGCTGGGGAACTTCGCCAAGTCGAGGAGCTCGTCACCGGACTGAAGCGCGCGGCGGCGCGCAAGGAGACCTATCGACCGCTTCTTCTCCGCGCACGCGCAGTGCAGCGCCGCATCAACGATCCCCGTGGAATCCAACGAAGGGATCTCGCCTCGGTCCGTCCTGCAGGCATGGTCCACAGCTCGAGTCTTTCGCGGGCCGGACGTGAGGTGCTCGGTGGGCTGCCGGGGACGCGGCGGGGGCACTGAGACACGGTGACCGACAACCCCTACCGCGAGGACATCGCCGGCTACCTCCGCCGCGCCCGCTGCCTCTACGGCGCTGCACTCGACCAACCGGATCTGCTGATCGTGAACGTCGAACGGTCGATGGCTCCGCTCACGGAGGAGCACCTGAGGCGCCTGGCGGAGATCGCGGAGATGGACCGCGAGGGCTTTTTCAGCCGCAATCCGCATCTGTCGGTCTACCGCCACCGGATCCTGCTCACCGCGCTGTGTCAAGGCGCCGCACTGCACTTCGTGAACGGCACCAACGGCGTGAAGGATCTCGACGTCTACACCTTCTACGCCGAGGATCCGGCTGTCACATTTCCCTACCGCCGGCCCCCCGGCGTGGCGGACTTCGGCCACTCGGAGTTCGGCCGGCACCCTGACGATCACAGGTACGTCGGCCGGCGTGTCGATCTACTCGGCCGCGCCCTCAAGGTGGCTCCCTCCGCTGATCCTGTCGCCGCCGTGCGTAGCTACCTCCGAGAGGGTCGCACGACGACAGCCAGGGCGCTTGCCGAAAAGGCGGTAGTAGCAATCGATCCGGGAGCGAGGTTTGGGCAGATCGTCTGGTCACCGGCCTGATTGTGGTGTACTCGCCGACTAGGTCCCTCGTCCTATGCAGCAACGTCGTTTAGCTCGTTGACGTTTGGACGCAAAGCGCTGCGGGACTTCCTCGATCCTCCGGGGCCGTCGCGACACCGGCTCAGCGTAAACCTTGCTGGTCACCGCCACCGCCATTAGCTAACGGCAGCACCCGATTCAACCTGCCGGACAATGCCTTCGTTTTGTATTCCGCTTCTCGGCGTCATTGAGCCGGATTCGAGCAACTAGATGTTGTGAAGGGTCTGGAGTCCACCTCGTAAAGTCTTGGTTCGTGGGTACAGGTGGAGTCGCAACGGTCGTAGTTGGCGTTGCAGCAGTAGTCGTCTCAACTATCTTCAACATCTTGACACTGCGACAATCGCGCAAGAACCTCCGTCTGGCTCAGCAAGCCTTCGATCGAACAGAACAGAAGTATGAGAAGGATCGGATTGATGCGCGCAACGACCGGCTGCGGGTAGCGCTCGTCGCGTTGCAGACAGCGATCGAACGCTCTTACGTTCCCGCAATGGCCGAGTGTGAGTTGGCGAACCGCCTACACGGCGAGACAATCGAGCGTTTGCGGAGAGGCGATTGCTCTGAGGAAGAATTTCGAAAGTCCTTCAGGAAACTATGCGTAGCGACCGCGGAAGGGCTTAACCCGGCGACAGCTGAGTTGATGGCTGAAATCACGAACCTCACCTTCTTAGCCATGGGCATTGATGAGCTGATGGATCCGCTGGAGACGGTTACAGGCGAATTAAATGGACAATGGACGACGATCGAGAACGATGGTCCGCTCAACGCTGCCCCCTTCTTTGAGCGTGCTCGGTCATTAAAGGAAGAGCGTGACCGGGTTATGCAAGCCAACGTCCAGCTGTACACCGCGGCAATGGTGTTGTTTTCGTCGCACGAGGAAGGCGATTTTCGCAACGTTCTTGCCATGATCAAGGTGGCCACGCACACGAAGGACTCCTAGTTGCGGTTTGGATGCCGCGAACGATCCTCAGCTGGAATTCTCTGATGACGGCGGCCGACGCCGCCGCGGCCGATCCTGCACCCGCCGCAGCTCGATCTGATCGGCCGGCACCCGCGTGATGTGCCCGCAGCCCCGGCAGTGATAGATCCTGCATCCGGGGCTCCCCGGATGCCAGCCCACTAACGTGCTGTTCCCGGCGTAGCGCTCGCCACACGCTTCGCATATCTCGGGCATCTGCTCCGCCCACGCCATGGAGAGAACGTAGGGCGCCGCGGGGACAGACGGTCACAACGCCGAGGTGATCTCGACCCGGTTCCCGTCGGGGTCGATCGCCAAGCTCTGCCGCTTCACGGTGAACCCCGCAGCGCGCGACGCCTCCGCCACCGCTGCCCGATCCCGCACGGCGAACCCCACACGGGTGCGGGTGACGGTCCCGTCGCCGGCCGGGTACAGCTCCAGCACGATCCCGGTGGGCAGCGTCGCGGCGTGGTGAACCAGTCCACCTTCATGGCGCTCCTCGGTGAAGTCCAGGCCGATCAAGGAGTAGAAACGTCGAGACGCATCGAGGTCGGCGACGTACAGCACCACCAGGCTCAGCATCCGGTCTCCGCCACGATCATGATCAGGTGCCGCTCGACGGGGACGGGCACCGCGACGTCCGAGCTGGTGATTACTACCGGAGCGTCGAAGAGGGCGGACAAGAACTCGGCCAACTTCGCGATGTCAGTGGTGCTGGCACGGATCACAGGACGGGTTGTGGCGGTGTTGCTCATCCTGCGAAGACTGCCACGTCGATGTGACATCGCATATCTTGAATCTCAAGCCGCGCAGTCTAATTCGGTGATCCTGCATCGCGCCGACACGTCGTCGCAGGTCGAGTCGACTTTGCCGATTCCGGTGCACGTGCACCGCAGCGTGCATCGGGATATTCCGCCGCGGCGTGTCAGTGAAGCCGTCCACACTGACGCCATGACCGCGCCCAACAACTGGCCCCCGATCGATCCCGCCGACGGCTGGGCGGAAATCCTCACCGAACTCCGCGATGACTTGATCCAGACCGATCCGGGCCATGTCGTACGGCAGGTGAAACAGAAGGGCGGCGTGCTCGAGGTCTGGGTCGAAGCGAGCGGCCCCATTCTGGCCGACGCCGTGAACAGACGGATCGCCGCGGCGCAGGAGCAGTCGGCCCGCACCTGTGAGCGCTGCGGGCAACCGGGGCGGATCCGACAGCGCCCCGACGGTTGGTACCAGGCGCTCTGCAACGGGCATGCCTTGGAGGCCGCGAGCGAGATGGAGGGCGAGGAGTCGTGAAGTACCACCCGGCCACCAACGCCGTCGAGCTCACCAACCGGAATCTGAATGCGTTGCGGGACAAACTCGACGACCCGGAGTCCGCCCGAGCCCTCGGCTCACCGTGCGGACGCGTCATGGTCCGCGCCGTCGAGGACGGCGAGCGCAGCTCCACGGACACCAGCGAGGGCATGGTGATCGTCACCCGCAGCGAGATCACCGCGCTGCTGGCCGGCGAGTCGGTCTCGGTAGGCGACGTCACCGTAGTTCCGGTCCCGGACGCCGCGCACTACAGCAGCCGGCCGTCAGGCGTCGTGGCCATGCCCAGCAGCGGCGAGGTGAGCGGGCCGGACTTGTCGCATTGGCGGCTCCGACACGTGTGCGAGGTGTGCGGCCGCGACGAAATCCTCACCCCCGCAGCGGCGTACGAAGCTGGTTGGGACTACCCGCCGCGGATGGGACAGTTCGGCGTGATTAGTCCGCGCACATGCCCGGCCTGCCCCATGGCGAAAACCGTATGGGCTGCGCTCACCCTGGAGCAGCGCAGCCGGGAGGATCTCACTGAGGAGCAGCTCGACGTCGTCGCTCGCATCCTTGCGGAGCCGCTGTCGATCACGGTGGATCAGCCGTGACGAACGGCAGCGACATCATCGGCATCGAACCCGGCGGCGGCGCCGACGGTACGGTGATCGAGCGCGTCCGGTGATTGAGATCGCGCTGTACGTCAGCGATGTGGAGCGGAGCGCGTTGTTCTACCGCCTCATCGGGTTCGATTTCCGCGCAGGCAAGACCAGCCAGCTAGCGGCGCGGCTGCCCGGCGACGTCTGGATCGTGCTGCACGCCGCCGGACGCAGCCCTGTTACGCACATCCACCTTCTTTACCCCGTGGCCGACGCCGAGACAGTGACTGAGCAACTGCGTGACAACGGCTTCGTCGTGCGGCACAGGAAGCTGGCGCTGGACCCCGACGGCAATCGCATCGAGTTGCACGAGGCGGAGAATCCGGACCCGGCAAGCCTTCCCACAGCACGCGAGCTTGGATTCCCACCGCCGCCTACCGTAGGGGAGCTGCGACAGTTCCTTGCCGGATTCCCCGACACTGCACTGGTGCTCACCGATGGGTATGAGGGCGGCTTCAGCGAAGTCCTCACAGCTACGCGCATGGAGGTGCAGCAGCTGGACCGCCACGGTGGTGACGATTACCTCGGCGATTACGAGGAGGTCAGTGAGGCGCTGCGGCAAGCGGAGCGGGGTGAACGCGGGGTCGCCGCGGGTGCAGTTCCGCCTCCGACGCTGATCGGTAAGCCGGTCACAGCCGTGGTGCTGACACGGGAGGGCCGCTGATCGGCACACAACCAGTGCCCAGCTAGTCGGCCAGCAGCTCGTCGATGAACCGGAGGAGATCCCGGTACTGGATCAGGGTTCGCGAGCCCAACTTGATCGAGCGGAGCCTGCCCTGGCCCATCAGCTGGTAGAGGTGTGTCCGACCGATACGCAGTTCGGCCATCGCCTCCTGAACCGTGAGAAGTGAGTCCGGGGTCAGGGTGCGTGGAGCCGAAGTCGCGGTGTCCGCCGTTGTCTCCTCGGGTCTGCGCGGCTCCGGCGGTGGAGGCGGCGATTGGTCACGGATCTCCTGCCGAAGGGCAGAGACGAGCGCGGTGATCGCAGCGGTGATGGGGTCAGATTCGGTCATGTACCCGAAGCGTAAGACCGGCAACGCTTCTGGAACGTTGCCGGTATCGATGCCGTCTCTGCTGCCAGATCCCTATGCAGCTCGAGCAGCGGCGATCACACGGTCGATCTCGGTCGCTTCGACGAGGATGCGTCGGCCGAACCGCACCACGACCAGGTCGCCGTTCTTCCTCATCCGGTACAGGTACTCCCGGCTCACCCGCAGCACCTCGGCGGTCTCCTCCATCGTGTACAGCTTCGGCGGCTCGGAGGCCGCGACCGCCACGTCGTTCTCGCTCATGCGTCCATGCTCTCCTGCAGATCCGACATCCTCCACTGAGGCATCACCAGTGCCTTCGGCGTGTCATGCGACTACGGGAGAGGCGTCAGGAGACGCTGGTACACATCTCCGTGGGGAGTGGTGTCCGCGCAGGTCGCGGCTGGGGAAAGTTGACACAGTTCTGACACAATCGGCTCCCGCAAGAACACTCGCGGTGACCTCGGAGTGCACGTCAGTACACACCCGGTTAATCAGCTACCATCCTGTTCACCCAGTTCGCGGCGACTTGAAAGCGAGAGACGGCTAACACCGTCCGGGGGTTCAAATCCCTCCGCCACCGCCATCAGTGGTGGTTTCCGAGTTTCGCCCGCGGAGCTCGGAACCGTGTCGATGACCCAAAGTGACCCAATCCGCGGGGAATTGACCCGCCGGACCGGTCGGCGTGTCGTTCGCCTGCGCTGGTCTCATCGGATTTTCGCGATGGGATTTCTGCATGGCTCGACTCCCCAGTTACATCACCCGCGTCGACATCGGTGACGGTGTGCGCTACGAGGTACGCCTCCACGCCCGGCGGGCGGACGGCTCGCGGTTTCAGCACAAGAAGAGGTTCAAGGCGCCGGCCGAGCTCATATCCGGTACCCACACCCGCCGAGCAACCTGACCGTGACGGAAGCGGTTGAACACTGGCTCGCGGCGAAGTGCGCGCGCGTGAAGCCGACGACGGCCGCCGCCTACAAGTTCGCTCTCGCTCCCGTGGTGGAGCGGTACGGCGACGTGAAGGTGCAGAGGCTCACGAAGCTCGACGTCGAGGCGTTAATCACCGAATTGCGAGCGGGTTCCGGCGAGCGCGGCGTGTGGTCGCGGACCACGATCAACCCCATGTTGGCCAGGTGGAAGACCGTGTGGCGCGACCTCCTCGCGGCGGGTGTTCGAAGCTGGTCCTCACCGCGCCTGACACTCCGAGCAGTCCCGTCGCCCTCCGGTTCCGTTGTTGCTTCACGTCCCGAGCGTCAGATGGGAAACCACCTACGGGCTGGTCATTCCCGGCGCTACCCTCGCCGCCGCGGGGATCACCCGATACGGAAACGCGGGCGGCCTGTCAGTGCTGCGTCGATGTCCGAGACCCGGTGCGCACTGATGCCCCATGGCTCATCGAGCCCGAGCCGAGAGTCCAGATCCCACAGGACGCACCGTTCACCCGGCTCAGCGACCATGGACCAAGCGATGACGGTGCGGTGTAATTGTTCATCCATGCACTCGCCGACCGCTGAGGCGGCGGGCGGCGGCGCACCGCCCTCGGGATGGTGGTGCAGGAACCGCCCGTAGGCGGCGTTACAGAATGCCGCGTAGCGGACGGTGCACAGGATCAGACCGTGCCAGGCCTCATCGACTGCACGCGAGGGCATTCCGATCGTCTGACCGTCGCGCAGTGCTACCGCGCAGCATCGCAACCACTGTCGCAGGCCGGCGTCGATTAGTTCACGGGGCTGCCAGGGGCAGGTCTTGAACACCGCCTCCGGCAACTCCAGATCGGCGATGACCTGGTCGGCGGTATACCGAGCGCCGGGCTTTCGCAGCGTGATCATCAGCAGCCACCGCCCCCGCAACCTCCGCCGCCCCCGCCACAACTGCTTCCACCGCCGCAGCCGCTGTGTCCACCACCGCAACCTGAGTGGCCCCCGTGGCCTCCGTCGCCGAAACTGGAGGAGCCCGCATCCGTCGCCCAGATGGCCGCTGCGCCGGCGCCGGCATCAGACCCGAACCTCCCGCGACGGGCAGTCCCAAGCACGCGGAGCCGCCGACGTTTGACGGTTGCGAAGATCGCTAAGAGTGCCAGGTCGAACCCGATGACCACCACCGGAATCATCCACCACATGATCTCGTCCTCCCGTGTCGTCTACATCGTTACGGGACGAAGCGGACCACACGGCGCGACGCTACCGATCCCAACTCCGGTGTCGTAAACGCGCGCAGCTGACGACGGTGCCCGCACCGCGATACCCGGGATGCAGCTGTGGGTAGTCACCTGACGGTGCGGGAACGGCTCGGTCACGAAACGCATCTCGGCCGCGCCGCACGTGACCGAATCAGCCGCCCGCCGCATGGTGGAAAACCTGCTGCGGGGTCGGGTGCCCGGTCTCAGTGTCGAGGACGCGTACAGCGAGCAGCTGGGCGCACAACCTCGTTGACGAGGTGCACGAGGCCGGGCTCACCCGTCCCTACCCTGCAACCCACGGGAATTACCTTCCCGCACTCATCGAGTCTGTGAGGTGGGTATAGGGCCCCAGACACGTTCAGGAACAGGCTATTTCGCCACAGAAGTGCGACGCGGCGGATCAGTCGGTGTCGTAGAACCACCAGCGCGGCATCACTTCGGTGCCGATCCGCACATCGCCATCCCGGTCAGGCTCGGGCATCCCGGAGGGCACGTAGAGCAGGCCGTCCCAGCTGTTCTCGAACTTGATGAGCACAGTGCCACTCGAGTTCGTGTGGACGGTCGCAGTGTAGGTGCCCACCCAGCGGTGCTGGGTCTCGCCCCGCGCCGGCGGGTGCTCCGCCACTGCGTGCACCGAGCTGCGGGCATGCGCCCACCGCACCTTCTGCAGCACGCCGGTGCCGATCAGGAGCATCGAGAGCGCAGCCACCGCGGCAGTCGCAGCGACGGGCACCGCCACCCGCCGTCGGCGCGCGGCGCACACCCCGAAGTAGATCGCGCCGACCAACAGCAGTGGGGGTCCGACGAAGAACGCGGGGAAGATCCAGCCCATGCGCTCGAACGGGCCGCCGCACCACACCAGCGTCCAGCAGAGGTAGGCCGCCGCCGCGACGAAGACGGTGTCGATGCCGACGAGGATCCACGCTCCTGGTGTCGGGCGCCGGAGACGGGTCACCGCTTGCGCGTCCTGCGGGGCGCCCATGCCCGGCTCCACACCTCGCGGATCGCCACTCCGAGAAGCACGAGCCCGAACATCACGGTGGGGTTCAGCTGCAGCCCGCCTGCGAACCCGCTCCGGTAGTGGAGCGCGGTGAGGATGACGCCGGCACCCGCGATTGGCGTGAGAATCGTTGCTACGCCGGCCGGCCACCTGCCGACCGCGACGGCTTCAACCACGGCCGCGGTTACGGTCACGGCCAAGGCGACTGCCGCGATGGATGACACGACGTTCGTGCTGTAGAAGAAGTCAGTCACCAGCGACGGCGGCTGGTCGGTCAGCGGCTCGTAGGCGGTCCAGCCGAAGTCGGTGTGGCCCAAGCCGACTCCGAAGATCGGTTCGCTGCTGTAATCCGCATAGCGGCGCGGTAGGCCGAACGAGTTCATCTCTGCCGCGAGCCGAGCGATCACGAACACCCACCACGACACGTCTCCGGTGACGCGGGCGATCCGTGCGGTGGTGAATCGCTTCCCGGGGAGCTCGACGTGGCTCACCCGAACCCCGGCACGCCGTTCGGCCCGATCGAGGGCGACGGCATGAAGCACGGTGGGATGCCCGGTGCATACGGCGGCATGCAGGGTTGAGGGAAGCACGGTTGCCCGTTCCAGCCGCTCGGCTGGTTCGGTGGGCACACCGTCATCGGCTCGGCGCCGGCCACCGGGGCAACGGACAGGGCGGAGCCTGCGACGAGCGCGGCACCGATCGCAGCGGTGACGATGGCTTTGCATAGCTTTGCCGCGAAAGCGAGGGGCGACTTAAATGACGTCGTGGGACGCATGCCGATGAACAATAGCGGGTAACTGCCTCGTGTCGGCGTGTCCGGCGCGAAAGCTAGGTCGCGTCGCCGGGAACGTTGGTGCCGACCTGGAGGCCACCCTCATTGACTCCGCCACCACCGTGATACTCGTCGAGGTACTCCCCGTTCCACCGCGTCCAGTCCAGGTAAGCGGCTCCCGCGACCGCACGGTAGCGCCGGAACTGCCCACGAGCAGTGCGCAGCGAATGTCGTGCCTCCCGCGCAGCTCGCCGGGCGGCGTTCCTGGCCGAGGACTCCTGCGCGGTGGTTAGCTCCACGGGAGGGTCGCGAAAGATCTGACGGTTGCTGAACATGGATTGGAGTGTAGGTTCTGGCACCTAGTGGCGCACTTCGGTGAGAGCAACAATGTTGCTGACCAAGTTCGGGTCCCACTACTTGATGCTGTCTCCCGACTTCTGTGCCTCGAGTGAGGCGCGTGATGTTGCCGGGACGCTGCGGAGCGCATCGGAACCCGGGTGTCCGCTGTGGCTGCGCCCCCGTCGATCAGAACGCAAGCTGCAACGTGAAGAGCGACAGCAGCGCGAACGGCGCAGAGGCCACGAGCACCAACGCGATCGGGATGATGGCGCGACCGGCGACTACGGACACCCATGCACCTACAGCGGCGACGATGCTCCCGACGGCAGCGACACGGAGGCCGGCCGCATCGGTCCCCGGCGGTGCGACGCCATTCTCGAACTTCGACGCCATGTCGGTATCGGAGAGCACGGTGAACGCCAACATGTATGCGATGACCATCGCCACGATGCCGATCATCGACAGTCCAGGGTTGCGGTGCAGTTCGCGGCTCATGGCTCCATCGTTGGGCACGCGGCCGGCAACCGGATCAGTAGAACTACGCGAATTGCAACAGGTGCATTCCCATGCTTGCCGCGGTCACCAGGGCCAGTGCAACGGCGACGGCAACTGTCCCGCAAGGCTTCTCGCGTGGTCATATCTGCCCGGTCAGTGCCTCGCCGAGGATCGCACCTGTCACTGCGGCGCCGGCCAGCGCCCGTCGGCCAACATTGAGTGCACCTAGAGCGTCGCCCAATTGGCTGTCTTCTCAGCCAGCGCGGCGTCTTGTTCGGGCGTTCCGCCAGACACTCCGAGCCCGCCGATCAGGTTCTGTGCACCGTCGTACAGCGGAACACCGCCGCCGACGAGGAGAAGACCGGGCGAGTGGATGTGATCGAAATGCAGTGCCGGCTTCCCGATCTCCATCGGCGCTGGCAGTGCGGCGGTCGGCGCCTGGAACATCACCGAGGTGCGCGCCTTCGCGATGGCGAGCTCGTTGGAGGCGAGCCATGCGCCGTCCATGCGAACGAAGGCGACGAGGTTCGCACCTTTGTCGAGCACAGCGAAGACGGCCTTCATCCGCTGGGCCTCGGCGGTCGCGATGCCTTCTGCGATCAGTCGATTGGCGTGTTCGAGCGTGATCTCAGGCATTCTGGGTCCACTCCGTTTCCTGCCACTGCTTGGCGGCGTCGATCGTGGCGAGGGGACGCATGGTGCGGTAGAGGTGCTCGTCGGCGGGGATGATCTCCACCATCGCGTCGATCATCTCTTGCGGGTCCGCCTGGTCGGCGAGGCTGTCGCCGAACTCGGGCATGGGCACGACCGCGGTCTCCGGGTCGTACCACTGGACGTAGCTCTCCGCGCCGGTGTCGTTGAAGCCGGTTCCGAAGACGCCCGGGTTGACGGTGGCGACCTGCACGCCGTGCGGCGCGAGCTCGGCCTTCATCGATCCGGCGATGGCCTCAATGGCGTGCTTGGTCGCGCAGTACGCGCCGACGAACGGGACCACGAGGATGCCGCCCATGGACGACGTCCACACCACCTTGCCCGACTTGCGGGCGACCATCTTCGGCACGATCGCCTGGACGAGTGCCAGGTGTCCGAAGACGTTGATCTCGAACGACTCCCGCACGCGCTCGAGCGGGATGTCGACGATCGAACCGCCCTCCATGACGCCGGCGTTGAGTACCAGCACGTCGGGGTCGCACTTCCCGGCGTGGGCGATGTCGATCTCATCGAGGAGGTTGAGCTTGATCACCTCGAGCTCGACCCCCGCTGCTTCGGCGTCGGCGCGCAGGCTGCGCACCTGGGGCCAGGTCTCAGCGGCAGCTACGACGGTGTGCCCGGCGCGGGCAAGCTCGATCGCGGTTCCGCGACCGAAACCCGAGCTGGCACCGGTGATGAGGATCTTCTTGGGCATGTGCTTCCTTTCGAAAGTCGCTATACGTAGGCATGTACGAGAAGGGGCCGTAACTCAACACGCACCCACCAGCCGGCGACATCGCGGACGGACACCCCCGAAACCCCCGGCCGGGGCTGCTACGTCTTTGCGTCGGCAGGCGGTTTCTATCCGACCTGCTCGGTCGGGCTGTCCGTGTTGTGCAGGTACCACAGGCCGTCATCGTGCTGGAGGCAGTACCAGTACTTGAGGAAGGCGTCGTCATCGCTGTGCTGGAGGTGCTCGTCGGGTCCGTCCTTGATGCAGGACGCCTCGGTCGGCCAGCTCCACGGGACGCCGTTGGCGTCGCGGACGACAACGTCATCGGCGTGCGCCACAGCGATGCCGCCGCTGAGCGCGGAACCGAACAGGACAACTCCAACGATGCTCGCAACGCGTTTGTTCACGAGGCCTCTTCCCGGTGATGGACACAGTCCAGCGGTACATGACCGGTCGAACAGTAGGCGTGCATTCGGGGGGCCGTCACTAGCGGAACACGTCAATTCGGTAGCTGATCACGCCACGTCTGAAGCGGGTGAAACCTCTCGTACACTCGCCGGGATGGAAGCCAGTTCGGGCATGTTCGTGTTGACCCCGGCGGTGCGGTCACTGTTGGCCGACCTGGGCGTATCGGTGGACGCGGTCTTGCGGCGCGCTCAAATCCCCACCGACTTCTTCTCCCGCGGAACCGGAGAACTCAGCAGCGCGCGGTACTTCGCCTTCTGGAGTGCCCTCGAAGAGGAGAGCGACCGAGACGCGCTGCCTGTGGCCGTGGCCGGAGCGTTGAGCGCCGAGAGTTTCGACCCGCCGATCTTCGCCGCTCTGTGCAGCCCCAACCTGATGACCGCCGCGCAACGCATCGCGCAGTTCAAACCCCTGATCGGCCCCATTGTCATCACCGTGGGCCGAACCGGCGACGGCACGACGGTGAGCTACACGTGGCAGACGGAGACGAAACCCCCAGCTGTGCTTACCGCCGTCGAGTTGCTGTTCTGGGTTGCTCTGGCACGGCTGGGCACCCGCCGGCCCGTGACACCGCTACGGGTTCAGGCCACACAACCCCCGCCGCCGAGCGCGACGATCCGCGGCTATCTCGGTGTGGACATCGAAGCCGGGCCAACCGATGCGGTCGTGTTCAGCAACGAGGACGCCGAGCTTCCGTTCGTGACCGAGAACGCTCAGATGTGGTCCTACTTCTCGCCGCAACTGCACGCCCGGCTATCCGAACTACCCCGGTCCTCGTCGATGGCCGAACGCGTGCGCACAGTGCTCCTTGAAGCCCTGCCGGCCGGGCAAGAAGACATTGACAGCGTGTCCCGCAGGCTGGCGGTGAGTCCGCGCACGCTGCAGCGCCAACTCCAGGCGGAGGGTGCCAGCTTCCAAGGCGTACTGAGCCGCACCCGGGAAAGCCTCGCCCGGCACTACCTGACCACCGGAGACACCAGTGTCGCTCAAATCGCGCTTCTGGTCGGCTACCAGGACACCAGCTCCTTCTACCGCGCCTACCGCGGATGGACCGGCGCCACACCCGAGCAGACCCGCCTTGGCACGACGGCGGGCGCCGCATCGGAAAACTGACCCACGGATGACCCGATACCGGCCGCCGGTGCCTCCGGTGTACGCGGTCAGGGCAGCGCGCGGCGGCGTTCAGCCGACCGTGCGCTGTGGAACCATCCGTCCATGAGTTCGCGGGACACAGAACAGGGCGCAACCCTTCCGAACCGCCGGTGGAAGTACGTCGCTGTCATCGCCGCCTCGGTCGTCGTTGCCGGCGCCGCGGTGGTCGCGGTCGTCGGCGATGTGCCCGGCCGGGTCATTCGCGCTCTGGGCGGCGTCGCACGCGAGGACCTGTTCTCCTCGCAGCGGCTGGACTCGGAACTGGACCTCGTGCGCGCACGGCTCGGCAACCTGCCGTTGCGGCGCGTGACGGTGACCTCCAATCTGGTCTCTGTCGAGGCGGTCGCCGCCGACGGTCGGCTGCACGACTACTGGGTGCGCGACGGCGAGGTGCAGGACATGGACTCGATTGCCGACCTGCACGCGGGCGAGGCCGCGTTCACCGCGGCGGATCTGTCGGGGCAGCGGATACGAGCGGCGGTCTCCGATGTGCGCGACGTCGGGAAGCCCGGTGAAATCGAACTGGTCTCCTACGAGATCGAGCAGGGGCATCCGCTGTCGGTGGCCGTGTGGATCCGGCACGACCCGGTGAGCTCGGTGTTGCACTTCGATCCGAGGGGCGGCTCCACCGTGGTGCGTGAGGAATCGATCGAGACCGACGAACACACCTCGGTGTTCGGCGGCTGCTGGTGCTGACGAGACAGACGAAACCTGTTGCCGCACCGCCGGGTTTGACTCTCACACCGTGTGAGACGGCAGGCTCTTGTCCGTGACCGACACCCCGTCCCTGATGTCGATCGGCAGGTTCTCCTCGCTGAGCCGTATCTCCGTTCGCATGCTGCGCCACTACGACAAACATGGTGTCCTGGTGCCCGCGCGGGTGGACGCGGTCAGCGGCTACCGCCGGTACGCCGCGGCGCAGCTGACCGACGCCGCCGCGATCCGGCGGCTCCGCGACATCGGATTCGGCGTGTCCGCCATCGGAGCCCTGCTCGCTGTCCGAGGCACCCCGGCGTTCGACGCGGCCCTCGCGGCTCAACGCATCGAGCTCGTCGCGGCGGCTGAAGAGGCGAACGCGCGGCTCCAACTCATCGACCACCTACTCGCCGAGAAGGAGCTCACCGTGACCGACAGTGTCACCGAAGAGACCGTCCCCGCCCTGACCGCCGTCTACCTGCGCGACACCGTGCCGAATTACGCCGCCGAGGGGCAGCTGTGGGAGCGGTTCATGCCTGCTCTGCAGGAGCAGGGCATCACGCCCGGGCAGTTCGGCGGCTGCATCGAACACGATGACGAGTTCCGCGAATCCGACGTCGATGAGTCTGTGTTTCTCGAGGTTCCCGCCGGCTCCACCGCCCAGGCTCCGCTCGGAGTGCTCGTCGCCCCTGCCCGACGGGCCGTGGTGGCCACCGTCACCGGCCCTTACGCCGAGGCGATGCCGCGGGCGCACGAACTCATCGGCGCCTACGTGACCGAGCACGGTCTGACCCTGACGCGCACCGTCGACGATGTCACGACGCACCACTTCAACGTGTACCTCGACGACCCGCGCGAGGTACCCGAGGACCGGCTGCGGACGAAGGTCTACGTGCCGGTGGCTTAACGCTTCCCGGCTGCTTCCAGCGCCTCCATGATCTTCATGGACAGGAAGGTCATGGGGCCTTTGTCCTCGAACTTGTCGGCCACGTTGCCGGCGATTCCGCCCTGCACCGCGAGCTTGCCGATCAGGTCGAGCTTGAGCTGCGGGCTGCCCTCGGAGAAATCGAGATCCGCGAGGTCGACCCACACGATGTTGGGGCGGGTGGTGGATTCGTAGACGTACCGCTTGTTGGTGAGGTCGAGCACCACCTGCCAGATGGTCTGCGAGGCATCGGGCTTGCCCGGGTCGGGGATGCGGAAGGGCTGCGCGGCGTTGCGGATCACCGAGAACATGCCCGCGATGGCCTCCACCTGGCTGGACGGCTTGGGCAGCCGGCCGGCGTAGTAGCTCGCCCGGGCGAAGCGGTCGCTGGCCAGGGTCGAGCCCGGGATCGGCTGGTCGCCACCGAGCCCGGTGAACGACTTCACCAGCTCCAGCTGCTGGTCGAAGGTCGGTGAATTGGTCATCACCGTGTAGTCCTTCGCGTGATACACCCGGGCGTGGCCGTCGACGTACTCGATGATCGCCGAGTCCCCGGTCGCGTCGTCGAGGGCGAGGTGCAGTCCGGGGCGGACACCGCCGGTGGGGTCGTCCATCTGCACCACCTGCACGTCGGTCTCCGCGATCCACGCGGTCGCCTCGGCGACGGTGGCGAAGTTGTCCAGGAAATACTGCAGCCAGATGGCCTGGCCGAGCTGGGTGCGCGAGGCGTCGGGCTCGCCATAGCTGGATTCGGCCAGCCACAGGATGTGCCCCGCCAGGCCGGCCTCGTTCATTCCGTCAACGGAGATGATGTCGAAGGCGGCGGCGACCACGCTGCCGTACTTCGAGGTCCAGGTGAGCTTGCCCGCAACCGCGTCGTCGCGTTCGATGCCGCGGGGCTGGGTCCACAGGTTGGTCATCAGGTCTTTGTGGAAGTCCATGTTCCTACCGACCAGGACCGCATCGCCCGCTTCGGGCCACATAACTCGCGTGCACATTCGAGCGAGCCTAGTGTCGGACCCTGCCGCTGGGCTCACACTCATCGAAACATCCAGTGCGACTGGCTGTTTCGCGTGCGCTTGTGTCGAAATGCAACCGGTTGGGGTTCGCTTCAGCTAATGGGGCGCCGTCCGGAGGCTTTTATTTCACCGGAAAGTAACCTACGGTCCCGTAACCTACGCTACCGTAGGTTACGAACGGCACGCTGACGCCGACGCCTGCCGAAGATGTTGGGAGGACGCCCATGGACGCCCAAAACGGAGTGCTCCACGAACTGGAACCGGTTGTCGCGAGCAATCTCGACCGTCATCTGTCGATGGCGCGGGAATGGTTTCCGCACGACTACGTCCCGTGGAGCAGAGGTCGCGACTTCGCTTTCCTGGACGGGGAAGACTGGCAGCCCGAGGATTCACCGTTGGACCAGGTCGCCAAGGTGGCCATGACGGTCAACTTGCTGACCGAGGACAATCTGCCGTCCTACCACCGCGAGATCGCCACGCGGTTCTCCCGCGACGGTGCGTGGGGCACCTGGGTGGGGCAGTGGACGGCGGAAGAAGGCCGCCACAGCATCGCGTTGCGCGACTATCTCGTCGTCACCCGCGGGGTGGATCCCGTTGCGCTGGAGCGTCTTCGCATGGCGCATACCGTCGCCGGGTACGACTCCGGTGACAAGACGCCGCTGGCGGCGATGGCCTATGTGTCGTTCCAGGAGCTGGCTACCCGGGTATCTCATCGCAACACCGGGCGCGCGTCCGGTTGCCCCATCGCCGACCAGTTGCTCGCGCGGATAGCCGCCGACGAGAACCTGCACATGGTGTTCTATCGCAACCTGATGGCCGCGGCACTGGACATCGCGCCCGACGCCTCGATGAAGGCCATCCGCGACGAGGTGGTGAATTTCGCGATGCCGGGTCAGGGGATGGCCGATTTCGCGCAGAACGCGATCACCATCGCCAAAGCCGGTATCTATGACCTGCGCGTCCATCACGACGACGTGGTGCAGCCGGTGCTGCGATTCTGGCGGATCTTCGACCGAACCGATTTCGGGCCCGAGGGTGAAAAGGCTCGCGAGGAGCTCGCCCAGTTCCTGGACGCGGTCGATGAACGGGCCCGGTTCTACGAGGAGAAGCGCGAGCGCCAGCGCGTCGGGGTGGCCTCGTAGCAACTCGCAGGCCCCGCTTCGCCCGCTGAACGTGTCGCAGATCACACACTCCCCAGAGTTCGCACCGCGTTGATCTTGGGTATCGAGGAGTAGTTGGCACGGAACGTTGTGGTGGGTCGAAACGAGTGGGGTCGAGAATGAACCGGATCGGTCGTTGGTTGAGTGCGGTGGGGTCGGCGGTGTTCGTGGCGGGTGGTTGCATAGCCGCTGCCGGTCAGGCATCTGCGGATTCCTGCGCGGATGTGCAGGTCGTGTTCGCGCGGGGCACGTTCGAGCCGCCGGGCGTGGGTGGCGTCGGGGAGGCGTTCACGGATGCGTTGAGGGCCAAGGCCGGTGGCAAGTCCGTCGACGTCTACGCGGTGAACTACCCGGCATCACTTGACTTCGCGACTGCCGCCGACGGCGTCGCCGACGCGAGTAACAAGGTCCAGGCCACGGTCGCGGCCTGCCCCGACAGCAAAATCGTGCTGGGCGGCTTCTCGCAGGGGGCGGCGGTGGCCGCCTACCTCACCGAGGACTCCGTGCCACAGGGCTTCGCGTTGCCGCCGAGCATCACCGGGCCGCTTCCTGCGGGGGTGGCCGATCATGTCGCCGCGGTGGCGTTGTTCGGTAAACCGTCGAGCGGGTTCCTGCAGATGATCTACACCGGCGCACCGCCGATCACGGTCGGTGGCCGATACGCCGCCAAGACCGATGACCTGTGCATCCCGGAGGATCCGGTGTGCTCGCCGACCGGCAGCGACAACAACGCGCACAACCTGTACGCGGTCAACGGGCTGACGGATCAGGCGGCCGATTACGTGGTCTCCCGCTTGGGCGGTCAGCGGGCGGACCGGAGTGTCGACCAGGCCTCCGGGCGGTAGGAATCCTCTAGGCGGCGCGCGCTATTGTTCGAGCACGTTTTCTCGGACAGGGGAGGGTCAGTGACGGATCAAGAGCAGCAGCTGACGTTTGGGCAGAAGGCCAAGCTGTACGTTCAGGCCGCAGGCGCGTTCGCGCGCAATCCCAAGGCGCTGGTCGCTCTTGTGAAGTACAAGCTGGCGGAGCGGAAGTCGGCCAAACAAGCAGGCTGACGCGGCCTCGGGGTCACCGAACTGCCGTTGTCGGCAAGGCTTTTGGCGGTTCTGATCCGCTCGCTCAGGTGTGCGCCCGGTAGATTGGCGAGCACGCGCGCCGTGCGCGAACGATCGGGGGACCATGGAGCTCGGAGTTCACTTCCGTCTACGCGACGCCGAGGCCGAGCGCGTGCTCGGCGTTGCCGGCGACGATGAACGCCTGCATGAAGTGATCGGTGCCCTCGAAGCCGACGACGAGGTCTGGGCGCAGGCATGCGAGACCGACAAGGCCTGGGACCCGATCGCGTGCGCGCTGGCGCCGGCGGGCGACGACGGCGAGTGGCCGGCCCGCGGTGTGATCGGCGGCGCTCGTGCGTTGCAGCAGGACGACGAGGAGTGCTGGGTCACCCATCTCAACCCGGCCGAGGCCGCCGAGGTCGCCGCGTATCTTGCGACGCTCGACGACGAGGCGTTCGTCGGCGCCTACGGGCTCATGCCACCCGAGTTGCGCAATCCCGAGTACGGCGACGACGAACAGGTCTACGCCCTCGCGATGCTCGCGGACCTACGCGAGTTCTTCGCATCGGCTGCAGCCGAGCGGCAGCACGTCGTGTTCACGGTGTGGGGGTAGGGCACGCGCCTCAGCCCATGCTCTCCGGTGGTCGGAGGCTCAGTGCGCAGCCTTGCCGAGTAGTTCCACGCCGGTGGCGATCTGGGACTCGGTGAGGTTGGCGTAGCCGAGGATCAGCCCGGGTGGCGCGGTGTCGGGGTCGGCGTAACAGGGGGCCAGAGGCTCCAGTCGGATGCGTGACTCGGCGGCCCGGCGGGTGAACTCCTCGATGGGGAAGCCGGCCGGGAACCGCACGGTCAGGTGCACGCCGGCGGCCGCGCCCAGAACCTCGGCCTGCGGTAGATGGCGCGACAGTGCGGTCAGCAGCGCTGTGCGACGGGCCGGGTAGCGGCGGCGCATCTGCCGCAGGTGGCGGTCGTAGCCGCCGGAGGTCAGGAACTGGCTGAACGCGATCTGGTCCATCACCGAACTACCGGCTTCGGCAAGGCTTTTGGCGGTTCTGACCCGCTCGATCAGATGGGCGGGCACCACCATCCATCCGATCCGCAGTCCCGGCGCGAGGGTCTTGCTGCTCGAGCCGAGGTACACCACCCGGTCGGGTGCCACCCCCTGCAGTGCGCCCACGGGGGCCCGGTCGTACCGGTACTCGGCGTCGTAGTCGTCTTCGATGATCAACCGCCCGGGTTGGGCCCATTCGAGTAGTTCGGTGCGCCGGGTGGCCGAGAGCACCACCCCGGTCGGCGACTGGTGGGCCGGGGTGGTCAGCACCGTGGCCGCGCCACTGGCGGTCAGAGCCGCGACGTCGATTCCGTTGCCGTCCACCGGGATGGGCAGCGGTTCGATACCGTTGTGCCGCAGAACCATTCGATGGAGCCAGAATCCCGGATCCTCTGTCGCCACCGGCCCGTCCAGGCATCGGGCCAGCAGCGCGACGGCTTGCGTTGCGCCCGAGCACAACACCACCAGCCGTGGGTCGGCGACCACACCGCGGGTGCGCCGCAGGTAGTCGGCCACGGCGGTACGGGCGGCCGGCAAGCCGTGTGGGGCCACGTACCCGAATGCGCTGGACTCGATCTCGGCCAGGCCCTGACGCATGGCCCGCAGCCAGGCCTGACGCGGGAAGCTCGCGAGATCCGGTGAGCCGGGGGCGAAGTCGATGTCGAAGCGGGGACGGTCACGGTCGGATTGAATGCGGCTTGACGGGACGACGTCGACGGCGGCGACGCGGGTGCAGCCGCCCTGGCTGCTGCGCAGAAACCCTTCGGCGGTCAACTGGCCGTAGGCCTCGACCACCAGCCGGCGCGACACGCCGAGGTCAGCGGACAGCACGCGGGTGGACGGCATGCGGGAGCCGGGGGTCAATCGGCCGGACCGGACCGCGTCGCGCAGCCCGTCGGCGAGTTGGCGATGCAATGGCCGCCTGCTGTCCCGGTCCAGTTCGACCAGCAGTTCCGGACCGGAACTGGTACCCGGATTTGCCATGAAATTGGAGCCTACTCGGAGACCACTGCGGCGTTAGCGTGATGGCATGGCCAATGCTGCGCCCCCGGCGAGGCAAACCCGGCGCTACCCGGAAGTGGTCCTCGCCGTGTTCGGCGTCTACTCGGTGAGCCTCGGTCTGTTCATGCTGCTGGCACCGGGCACGTTCTACGACACGATCGGCGCCTTCGGCACCCGCAACGATCACTACATCCTCGACAACGCGTCCTTCGAGCTGCCGCTCGGATTGATGATGTTGGCCGCTCTGAAGTGGCCGCGGTGGCGGGTGCCCGCGCTGGCCTTCGCCACCGCACACTGGGCCCTGCATTCGATGAGCCACCTGATCGACACGAACCATGCCGCCGGCACCTGGGTCGGTTGGCTGGAAGCCGCGGGCCTGGTGGTGACCACCGTCCTGCTGGCAATTGCATTGCGTATCAGCATGTCCGACGACAAGGCAGGGGAACCGTAGATGCGCGTCCTGGTGGCCGGTGCGACCAGTGTCCCCGGAATCCCGCTGTTGCGTGAACTCAACAGGCGCGGCCACGAGGTCATCGGGGTGACGCGTTCACCGGGCAAGACCGCCCAGATCTCGGCGGCCGGGGCCAAGCCAGTGGTGGCAGACGTGCTCGATGCGGGCCAGATCGACTCCGTGCTGGGCGAATTCGTCCCCGAGGCGGTGGTGAGCCTGCTGACCACGCTGCCGAAACTGGGGCCCAAACGGATCAAGGACTTCGAGCCGGCGATCGAGCTGTGGAGCCGTGGTGCGGGCAATCTGGTGGCCGCCGCCCAACGGGCCGGGGTGCGCCGCGTCGTCGCCGAATCGGTGATCTTCGGCTACGGATACGCGTCGACGGGGCCGGATCTGATCGAGGAGACCGAGCCCGACTTGGGTCCGCCTCCGCCCGGTGGCGGACGGATGCTGGCCGCGCTGCGGGCGATGGAACGTAACGTGCTGACGTCGGGGGAGCGCAGCAAGACCGAGGGAATCGTGTTGCGCTACGGGATTTTCTACGGTCCCGGCGTCACCCACGACGATCTGTTCCGCCGGCTGGCCAAGTGGTGGGCACTGCCTGCGATGACCGGCACCGGGGTGCTGTCGTGGGTGCACATCGATGACGTCGCCCGGGCCACGGCCGACGCACTCGACAAGGGGCGGGGCGGGCAGATCTACAACATCGTCGACGACCGGCCGCAGTCCTTCGGCGACTACGTTCGGGAACTGAACGCGAAGCTGGGCCGGCCGCGGCCCTGGCCGATCTCGCATCGGCTCGTCGGTCTCGTGGCCCCGTACCCGGCCACCGCATTCGGCTCGGCCTGGCTTCCGCTGTCGAACGCGAAAGCCAAAGCCGAACTCGCCTGGACGCCTATTCCCCGGTGAACTGGGGCGGGCGCTTCTGGAACATCGCGGTGACCGCCTCGGCCAGATCCTTCGACGGCAGGAAGGCCGAATTCCACGCGGCCACGTAACGCAGGCTCTCGGCCACTCTGGCGGTGCGCTGTTGGTCGAGCACGTCCTTCACCCCGGCGACGGTCAGCGGCGGGTTGGCGGCGATCTCAGCGGCGGTGGCGTGTGCGGCCGCCAGCGATGCGTCGGCGTCGGCGTGCACGTCGTTGACCAGACCGATGCGCGCGGCATGCGATGCATCCACATCTCGGCCGGTGAGGACCAGCTCACGCAGATGTCCATCGGACAGGATCAGCGGCAGCCGGGCCAGGCTGCCCACGTCGGCGACGATGGCCAGCTTGGTCTCGCGCACCGAGAACTTGGCGTCGGCGCTGGCGTAGCGGATGTCCACGGCGCTGATCAGGTCGACGCCGCCGCCGATGCACCAGCCGTGGATCGAGGCGATGGTGGGGGTCCGGCAGTCGGCGACGGCGGTGATGGCGCCCTGCATCTTCTGCAGCCGCTTGTGGAAGGCCGCGCGGTCACCGGCTCCGGCGTCGAGGCCGGGCATCTCGGCGCCCATCGCGGGCAGGTCGAGGCCGTAGCTGAAGTTCTTGCCCGAGCCGGTCAGCACGATCGCGCGAACGTCCGGGTCGGCGTCGAGGGTGCCGAAGACGTCCGGCATCTCGGCCCAGAACGCCGGACCCATCGCGTTGCCCTTGCCGGGACCGAGCAGCGTCACCTGGGCGACGTGGTCCTTGATCTCGACGGAAACGGACTCGTACGTGTCAGACATGGAGTGGACACTACCGAGTATGGATGAACTCGAAGGCGCCGAGGCCACGCTCGACGTGCTGCAACGCGTGCTGCACGGTGTCACCGCGGATGATCTGTCCCGTCCGACCCCTTGTCGCGAGTTCGACGTGGCGGGGCTGACGGACCACCTCCTGAACTCGATCACCCTGATCGGCTCGGCGGCCGGTGCGCAGATTCCCGAACGCGATCCCGCCGCCTCGGTGGAGGGTCAGGTGCTCAGTGCGGCGCGGCCTGCCGTGGCGGCTTGGCGCCGACGCGGGGTCGACGGCACGGTGCCGTTCGGGCAGGGCGAGGCGCCGGCACAGATGATGGCCCGGATCCTGTCGCTGGAATTCCTCGTGCACGCCTGGGATTACGCCGTGGCCACGGGGCAGACGGTCGACGTGCCGGATGAGCAACCGGAGTGCGTCCTGGGGTGGGCGCGGGAGATCATCACGCCCGACGGACGTGTGCGCGCTGGTTTCGACGATCCGGTCGAGATCGGCGCGGGCGCACAGTCGCTGGACCGGTTGCTGGCCTTCACCGGCCGCCGGCCGGCGGGCTAGACGCGCTGCAGGTAGAAGTACAGGTAACGGCCGTCAACCACGGCGGCCTTGCCGTTCATGATGCCGACCACGGTGTTGTCGTCGACCACCTTGAAGTGGTCGTGCACGGGGCGGCCGTCGTAGACCATGGTCGCGGTCACCTCGCCGCGGAACTCCTCCAGCCACAGGCTGGCCTCGCCGTTCATGGCCTCGGTGTTGGAGAACTTGTTGCCCTCGGCGTCCAGGCACACCAGCGGCTGGGCCTCGGCCGCCGAGTGGAACGTCTTGCCGAACCAGTTGAGCTTGTTCATGAATCCGTTGGCCTTGTGCCCGGTCTGGAACTCGCCGCCCTTCCACTCGCCGAGCATGAAGTCGATGCTGGCGGGCCGCAGCAGCGCCCAGAAGGCGTCTAGTTCGGCGTCGGGGATCTGCCCCTCGCGGCTGACGAATCCGTCGAACGTGCCGCGTGCACCGTTCACTTCGTCTCCCCTGTCCGGGTCCCGGTGCCGCCGGGCGCATTCCAGCGCGTGGCGAATTCCAGGAAGGCGTCGTTTTCGTGCGGGGCCCCGATGGTGACCCGCACGCCGTCCTCACCGTACGGGCGCACGATGATGCGGTTGTCGGCGGCCCTGGCGACGAAGTCGAGAGTGCGTTCGGCCAGCGGCAGCCAGACGAAGTTCGCCTGCGTGGGCGGGAGCTCGTATCCGGCCTCGCGCAGCGCCGCGCTGACGCGGATGCGCTCGGCGACGACGGCGTCGGTGCGGGCCAGCAGTTCGTCGGCGGCCTCCAGGCTGGCGATGGCCGCCGCCTGGGACACGCTCGTCGCGCTGAAGGGCACGTAGACCTTGCCCAGTGCGGTGATGATCTCCGGGTCGGCCACGGCGTACCCGACGCGCAGGCCGGCCAGCCCGTAGGCCTTCGAGAAGGTGCGCAGCACAACGACGTTGCGGTGGGCCCGGACCAGCCCGAGGCTGTCGGGCACCAACCCGTCGCGGATGTATTCCACGTAGGCCTCGTCGAGCACGATCAGGATGTCCGAGGGCACCGCCGCCACGAACCGGGCGAGTGCCTCGGGCTCGACCACGGTGGAAGTCGGGTTGTTCGGGTTGCAGACGAAGATCAACCGGGTGCGGTCGGTGATCGCGGCGAGCATGGCGTCGAGATCGTGAGTCTCGTCACGTAACGGGACCGGCACGCCTGTCGCGCCGGCGGTGCGGATCTGCAGCGGATAGATCTCGAAACTGCGCCATCCGAACACGACTTCGTCGCCGACAGCGGATGTGATTTGTATCAACTGCTGGCACAGGCTCACCGAACCGCAGCCGACGGCGATGTTCTCCGGCGCGAAGTTGACGTGCTTCGCCAGGTGTTCGCGCAGGTCAAGATACCCGTTGTCGGGGTAGCGGTTGATGTTCTCGCTGGCTTGCAGGATCGCCTCACGCACGCTGGGAAGCGGCGGGAACACGGTTTCATTGCTCGCGATCTTGATTGCGCCCGGAACTGTTTTCCCTGGTGCGTACGCGGGAAGGTCAGCCATTTCGGGGCGCAAACGGATACTCATTTGGCCAGGATAGGGGAGTGTGTGTACTGTCTGCCCTCGGCGGTTTCGGGCGACAGGACGGAGTCCGGTACCCTCACAGAAGTTCAAAGGAGGCGTGCCAGAGCGGCCGAATGGGACTCACTGCTAATGAGTTGTCCCCCTTACAGGGGACCGGAGGTTCAAATCCTCTCGCCTCCGCCAAGGTTGACTCGTCAACCGCACAACTGAATAACGCTAGGCGCCCGTAGCTCAACGGATAGAGCATCTGACTACGGATCAGAAGGTTAGGGGTTCGAATCCCTTCGGGCGCACTCTAGAAAAATCGAGGCTCGGTCAGCAGACCGCGCCTCGATTTTTTTCGGTTGGGGTTGATGCATCGAGATCGACACCAGGGCTGTGATTCGTGCGAAACAACGACCCAGGCGTAGATCTCGGCGTTGACTAAGTCCCCGAGGGGTCAGTCGGAAGCGACGGCTGTAGCGATGTCGATGGCCATCTCGCGCAGTACGTCGTCGGTCACGAACTGACGCGCGGTCTGGCGGTCCAGCCGCAGCACGGAGACCAGGAGCTCGATATGGCCGGCCACCTGGACCCGGGCCATGTCGGGCGAGAGGTGCAGCCCGTGCAGATCGGTCAGGAACCCGCGCAGCGCGGTGACGCGATCGTTCATCCACGGTGACCGGTCGGCCACCGTGGATGTCGAGGTCTTCAGCTGTCCGATGTAGCGGCGTCGCCGCGGCTGCTCGAACACGCCGTGGTGGGTTTGACGCGCGGAAACCGCAGGGCGCGTCCTCGCCCGTACGTGCATGTCACCGTGCGGTGAATCGCATCCGGTGAATGCCGCCGTGCGCATGACCTTGGCGGTTGCCATCGCGTGTCTGTGACTCATCGTTCCCGTACCTGCCGACAAAAGTTGTTTGCCAGTTAACTTTACGGGAACGTCTCAGGTTCAGCTCAGATTCGGCCTGGGCCTCAGGTCCACAGCACCGCGATTGCCGACGCGAGCAGGGGCAGCACGCCCGCGGCGATGAACAGGCCCATGACCGGTTGGCCGCCTGTGCGGCGCTGGCGCGCGGTGCCGATGCCCAGCACCGCTCCGAGCGCCACCAGGATGACCAGCTTGGTGCCGATCTTGGGGTAGTTCAGCACGATGCCGGCCGGCCAGGGCGCGGCCAGGGCCACGCCGGTTATGAGTGACAGCGTCATGCCGTAGGTCATCACGGGGGTGATCAGAAAGCGTCGGGCCGCGGCCTCGGCGATCCAGGCGCCGACCATGACTGCGAAACCGATGAGATGCGCATAAACAACTACGTTGCGTAGTAGATCCATGGTCGGAGTGTAAGCGGCGCGACAGCGCCGGACGCCCGAACCCGCCGAAGTGCTTCCAGGGGCCGTCGGCATCCGTCACGTAGGCTCGGCTGGATGCGGCTGCTGCTTATCGCCGATACCCACGTACCCAAGCGCGCCAAGGACCTCCCGGCACAGGTGTGGGACGAGGTGGACCAGGCCGATGTCGTTGTCCACGCCGGTGATTGGGTCGATCCCGCACTGCTCGACGCGCTCAGTTCACGCGCGGCGCATCTCGTCGGCTGTTGGGGCAACAACGATGGCGCCGAATTGCGCCGGAGGTTGCCCGAGCGCGCCGACGTGACACTGGACGGTCTGCGGTTCACTGTCGTCCACGAGACCGGTGCGGCCACCGGGCGGGAGGCCCGGATGGCCCGGGACTACCCGGGAACCGACGTCCTGGTCTTCGGGCACAGCCACATCCCGTGGGATACCACCGCGAAAACCGGTCTGCGCCTGCTGAATCCGGGGTCGCCGACCGACCGTCGGCGTCAGCCGTACTGCACGTACATGACGGCGCGCATCGCCGCGGGGGTGCTGTCCGACGTCAGCCTGCACACGCTGGACCGGCCATGAACGCCCTCGACGGCTAGCCTGCTTCACCCTCGCATATCAGACCGATGTGCTTGGTAGCCCAATCGCCGAGCGGTTCAAGGGATTCGAGCAACTCCTTGCCCGCGGGGGTCATGGAGTACTCCACGCGCGGCGGTACCTCGTGATAGCTCTCCCGGTGCACCACGCCATGACGCTGGAGCTCCTTGAGGTGCTGGGTCAGCATCTTCTGGGACACCCCGGGCAGGCTGCGGTGCAGGGCGTTGAACCGCTTCGGTCCGCCTTGAAGCTCCCAGAGGATGAGCGGTTTCCACTTTCCGTCCACCACGGCGAACGCCGCATCGAGTCCGCAGGTGTACTTTCCCAGCTGGGTCATGACCGAATCCTTGCAGTTCAGGGCCAATAGTTTCAAAAAGGTAAGTATCCCATTTTTTAGTGGGTACTTGTCGGATAGTCAGTGTCTCTCCAACGATGGTGGCATGACAACCACACGCCATTCGGTCAGTTTTCTCGGTCTGGGCGCGATGGGCGCGGCGCTGGCCCGCACAGCCCTCAAAGCGGGGCACCCGACCGTCGTCTGGAACCGCACCGCCGCCCGGGCCGCAGCGCTGGTCGATGAGGGCGCCACCGCCGCGGTCGATGCGGCTGGGGCTCTCGGCGCGGACCTCATCGTGGTCTGCCTGTTCGACCAGGCGTCGGTGCACGAGGTTCTCGACCCGGTGGCCCACCTGCTGGCCGGGCGCCGGCTGGTGAACCTGACCACGACGTCACCGGAGGGGGCGCGCGAGTTGGCCCGGTGGGCTGCCGGCCACGGGGCCGCCTATCTCGATGGCGGCATCATGGCGACGCCGGAGATGATCGCGACGCCGCAGTCGGCCATCCTCTACAGCGGCTCGGCCGTGTTGTTCGAGGATCATCGGACATTCTTCGAAATCTGGGGTGGCGCCGAGTACTTCGGCGACGATGCCGGCATGGCGTCGTTGTACGACCTGGCACTTCTGTCGGCCATGTACGTGATGTTCGCCGGCTTCTTCCACGGCGCCGCGATGGTCGGCGCGGCCGGAGTGCCCGCGAAGGAGTTCGCTGCCCGCACCGCCGCGTGGCTGCCGGCGCTGATGCCCGCGATCGCTGAGTACGCGACGGTCATCGACGGAGGGGACTACTCCGTCCCCGGCCAGCAGAGCCTGTTCTTCTCCGACATCAGTGACATCGTCAACGCCAGCCGGGACCAGGGCATCAGCACCGAAGTCGTCGACGTGGTGCAGCGGCTGATCCACCGGCAGATCGATGCGGGCCACGGCGACGACGGCTTCGCGCGGGTCATCGAGGGCATCAGGAACGGAGAGGCCGCGTGAGCACGACCGTGAGCGTGCTCGGCCTGGGACCGATGGGACAGGCCCTGGCCGGGGCATTGGTGGCGGCGAAACTTCCTACCACCGTGTGGAATCGGACACCTGCCAAGGCCGACCCGCTGCGCGCCCGCGGTGCGGTGTGGGCCGGTTCGCCCGCGGAGGCGGTGGCGGCCGGCGAACTCATCCTGGTCAACGTCGTCGATCAGGCGGCCGCGGACGCAGTGTTGGACGCCGCGGGCGATGCGATCGCCGGTCGGGTGGTCGTGGGGTTGTCCTCGGACATTCCCGATTCGGCGCGCCGTACGGAGGAGCTGGTGACCGCGCGTGGCGGACGGTACCTCGACGGGGCCATCATGACTCCGACCGACACCATCGGAACCCCTGGCGCCAGCATTCTTTTCGCCGGCCCGAAGGGCCTGTTCGGCGAACACCGGGCCGTGTTCGATGTGCTCGCGACGGTCAGCTGGGTCGGCGAGGACATCGGCCGCGCCGCGGCCTTCGACATGGCACTGCTCGATGTGTTCTGGACCTCGGTGAGTGGTTTCGTGCACGCACTCGCGATGGCCGGTGCCCACGGCATCGCTGCGACCGAGCTGTTGCCGCATGCGAGCAACATCGCCGCGATCCTGCCGCCGATCTTCGGCGAGATCGCCGAACGTACCGAAGCCGACCGTCACGGCGACCCCAGTGCCTCGGTGTCCTCGGTGGCCGCCTCGGTCCGGCATCTGATTGCGGCCTCGGGTTCGGTGGGTCTGGACGCGGGCGCCCTGGAAGCATTCCGGGGTTATGTGGACGCCGCGGTCGCCGCCGGGCACGGTGCCGACGAGATCAGCCGGATCACCCCGGCAAGCGTGACCCTGCCGTCACCCTGAGGTGGCAGGCTCTTCGGTATGGAGCAGAAGCCACCTACCGCAGTCATCGAGGCAGCCAACCGCGCGCATCTGAATAACCTGCCGTTCGAGGACGCCAGGGATTTCGAGGACGCTGACCGGGGCTTCATCGCCGCGCTCGAACCGTGTGTGGTGAAGGCCGCCGATGGCAGGGGGGTGTGGGACAACGATGCCTATGACTTCCTGAGAGGTGATGCGCCGACGTCGGTGCATCCCAGCCTGTGGCGCCAGTCGCAACTGTGCGCCAAGCAAGGCCTCTACGAGGTGGTCGAGGGCATCTATCAGGTGCGCGGCCTGGACCTGTCGAACATCAGCTTCATCGAGGGCGATACCGGCGTCATCGTCATCGATCCGCTGATCTCCACCGAGACCGCGGCCGCCGCGCTGGCGCTGTACCGGGCGCACCGGGGAGATCGTGAGGTGGTCGCGGTCATCTACACCCACAGCCACGCCGACCATTTCGGCGGCGTGCTGGGGGTGACCAACCAGGCCGACGTCGACGCGGGCAAGGTCGTCATCATCGCGCCGGAACACTTCACCGAGCACGCCGTGCAGGAGAACGTCTATGCCGGCACCGCGATGGCGCGCCGGGCCGGTTACATGTACGGCGCGGCGCTGGACCGTAGCCCGCAGGGCCAGGTCGGCTGTGGGCTGGGGCAGGTCGGCTCGACGGGCGAGGTGGCGCTGATCGTGCCGACCCTCGACATTCGCGAAACCGGGGAGACCCACACCATCGACGGTGTCGAGATCGAGTTTCAGATGGCGCCGGGTACCGAGGCGCCCGCCGAGATGCACTTCTACTTCCCGAAACTCCGGGCGCTGTGCATGGCCGAGAACGCCACCCACAATCTGCACAACCTGCTGACCCTGCGTGGTGCGTTGGTACGTGATCCGCACGGTTGGGCGGGTTATCTGACCGAGGCCATCGACACGTTCTCCGACCGCGCCGACGTGGTGTTCGCCTCGCACCACTGGCCCACCTGGGGTCGCGAACGGATTGTCGAATTCCTTTCGCTGCAACGGGATCTGTACGCCTACCTGCACGACCAGACGTTGCGTCAGCTCAACCAGGGTTACACCGGGGTCGAGATCGCGGAGGCCTTCCAGCTGCCGCCGGCCCTGGAGAAGGCCTGGCATGCCCACGGCTACTACGGTTCGGTGAGCCACAACGTCAAGGCGGTCTACCAGCGCTACATGGGCTGGTTCGACGGCAACCCGGCCCGGTTGTGGCCGCACCCGCCCGAGGCGCTCGGCCCCCGCTACGTCGAGGCCATGGGCGGTGCCGACCGCGTGGTCGAGCTGGCTCAGAAAGCCTTCGAGGACGGTGATTTCCGCTGGGCGGCAACGCTTCTCGACCACGTGATCTTCACCGATGAAAACCACGCGCGAGCCCGCGCACTCTACGCCGACGTGCTCGAGCAGCTGGCCTACGGCGCGGAGAACGCCACGTGGCGCAATTTCTTCCTGAGCGGTGCCACCGAACTGCGGGAGGGAAACTTCGGAACCCCGACCACCTCGGCGTCGCCCTCGCTGCTCGGGCAGCTCACCCCTGAGCAGATCTTCGACACCTTCGCGATCAACGTGAACGGTCCGCGGGCCTGGGATCTCGACCTGGCCATCGACGTGACGTTCCTCGATGTGGCGGTCAACTACCGGCTCACCGTGCGCAACGGGGTGCTGGTCTACCGCGAGGCCGATGCCGACGAGGCGAGTGCGCAGGCCACCGTGAAGCTTGCGAACAAGCTGCGGCTGCTGGCCTTCGCCGCGGGCGATACGACCTCACCTGGGTTGGAGGTCGCCGGTGACGCCGAGGCCCTGCCGTCGCTGTTGGCGGCGCTGGATCGGCCTGATCCGAACTTCGACATCGTGACGCCGTGACGCCATGACGCACAGATGGGTAACTATCGCGCAAAAACGATAGTGTTGGATCCTGGCCATTATTGCTACGCGTACAGAGAGGTGCCCCTTGGACGAGGCGTCCGATCATGTGGTCGAGGTGCCGACCCGCGTGCTTGTGGAGAGCATGGTGTGCGAGGACGGCACCATCGACGCCGGTGAACTCTATGCGGTGGCAAATGCTCTCGGGATGACCGATCAGCAAGTGCGCCTTTGTATTCGGCGGCTGGTATCGGACGGGCAATTCACGCAGTACGGCCGGGGTCGTCGCGCGGAATTGCGTGCGACAGCGAATGCGGACACCAATATCGTGCCCGACGCAGACTTCGTGCGCCTGATGTTCGCGCAGGACCGAGGCGAGGCTCCGTGGGACGGGATCTGGCACATTGTGGCATTCGCGATACCGGAGACGATGCGTCAGTCTCGAGATGCAATGCGGGACGGCATCATTTACCTCGGCGGCGCGCCGATCCAGGGAGGGTTGTACGTCGCAGCCAACTCGTGGGAGTCCCACATCGCCGATCTGGCGTCGAAACTCGGTGTCTCCGACCACTTCACCTGCTTCACGACGACGAACCTGAGGACGGGCGGTACCGATGATCCCAGGGAGATCGCCGCCCGCATGTGGCCGCTGGACACCATCGCGGAGGGGCATCTCCGCCTCGCCTCGGTCGCGCGCACCCGCCTCGCGCGGTTGCGCGGCGCCGAACGCCTGGACGAAGCGGAATTACTCACCATTGCAATCGAACTCGCGGCCGAGTTCACACGGGCCATGAAGCCCGATCCGCTGCTACCACCGGAACTGCTGCCGAGTCCGTGGCCCGGCACGGAAGCGCGGACCCTTGTCGCCGAATGCTGGTCGATCCTGCGGACCCTCGAACCGCAGACCGCCAGGCCCCGTCTGTTCCGTGCCTATGCCGATGTCATCTCCGATGCCCTCTCCGGATCTCACTTCGAACGAGAGCAATGAGCGACACGGTCGCCAGGACAGCGGTCACCACCGTGAACCCGAACCAGAACCGCACCCAGTTGGAGGGGATCGGGATGAGTAGAACGGGGCTGACCACGTACATCATCGCGACGACCCGCAGGCGCTTCTCGTCTGCGAGCTGGTCTTCGAAGCGGGATGCCCGCGCCAGAGCCTGGGAGCCGTAGGCGGCCAGCCCTCCGCTGACAACCTTGCACCACGTGTGCAGGTTCACCCCGAACACGGTGAGCAGCAGCACCAGCCCCAGCAGCTGCGTCCAGTCCGGAACGCGGTCGGCATCGAACTGCGTGAATGGCAGCGTCACCGCCGCGAATAGGATGGCGCCGGACGCCTCGATGGCGACCAGCCGGCGAGCCGGGCGGATCTGCAAGATATCGACCACGATCCGTGACCAACCCCGCGCCACGGATTCAGACGAGGGTCGAGACAGAGGGTCTTTCATCCACCGTCACCTCGTAGGCCTCCGGGTCGAACGTCGCGGTTCGGTCCCGGTACTCCCATGTCTGCCCGGGCCAGATCGTCGTGATGCGACCGGTTGCGTCCTTGTACCAACTGGAGCAACCGCCGCTCGCCCACACCGACGGGGCCAGCCGCCGCTGGAGTTCGTCGTTGTACCGCTGCTGGACGGACGCCGTGACCTCCACCGCTCGCACGCGGAGATCGCGCATGAACGTCAGGCAACTCAATAGGTAGCCGATCTGCGATTCGATCATGTAGATCAGACTGTTGTGTCCCAGGCCGGTGTTGGGCCCCGCCATCAAGAACAGGTTGGGGAACCCGGCGACGGTGGTCCCGAGGTAGGCGTTGGGGCTTCCGCCCCACACTTCATCGAGGGACCGTCCGTCGGCGCCGACCACGACGCGAGTGTGGGATCCATCGGTCACGCGGAATCCGGTGCTGAAGACAAGGACGTCGATGTCGTGGTCCATCTCGTCGCCGCTCGATGATGTGGTCCGCACCGAACGGGCACCGATGCTGTCCAATCGGTCGGTCACGACCGACACGTTCGGCTGGGTCAGCGCGGGATAGTAGTTGTCGGAGAGCAGCACCCGCTTGCATCCGAGGTCGTAGTCGGGGGTGAGCTTCGCGCGGAGCACGGGATCCTGGACTTGACGTTTGAGGTGTGACTCTGCCGACTGCTGTCCCACCTTGCGCAGCAACGAATTCCCCATCAGCGCCGGCACCGACACCTCGCGCGAAAGGTACTCCAGACTGCGCGAGATGCGCTGGAGCACCGGAAACCGGCGGAACAGCGACTTCCGCCAGTTCGGGACCGTCCAGTCATGGCGCGGTGTGATCCACGACGGGGTTCGCTGAAAGACCGTCAGATGAGCGGCATTTCGCTGAATCTCGGGAACGAACTGCACGGCGCTCGCTCCGGTGCCGATGACTCCGACTCGAAGTCCGGACAGGTCCAGCGAGTGGTCCCACCGTGCCGAGTGGAACGATTCCCCCTCGAACTGCTCCATTCCCGGTATCCGGGGTATCGCCGGTTCCGAGAGCGGACCCTGCGCCATGACCAGGATGTCGGCAGTGAGCGGTCCCCTACTGGTCCCGACCTGCCACAGCTGCCCGTCGGTGTCCCATCGCGCGCTGGTGAGTTCGCATCCCAACCGGAGCCGGGGTCGGACCCCGAATCGGTCCGCGCATCGACGGAGGTACTCCGCGATCTCGGATTGCGGGGCAAACCTCTTGCCCCAGTCGGGATTCGGCGCGAAGGAGAAGGAGTACAGGTCGGAGGGAACATCGCAGGCGCAGCCGGGGTAGGTGTTGTCGCGCCAGGTACCCCCCACCTCCGATTCGCGCTCGATGACCAGGACGTCCTTGAAGCCCTCTTGCAGAAGCCGAATGGCCGCGCCTATACCGGCGAAGCCGGCACCCACGACCAGTACTTGAGTGTGCTTGTCCGCGAGGGCGTCCTGGTGCCCTCCGGAGGAAGGCGCGTCGACGGCGCGCTGCGCCTCGATGGTTCGGCGATGTGTTTCGGTCATTGACTGTTCCGTTCTCCGGCGAAGTCGCTCGGTCTCCGCATGGCGATAGTTCATGATAGGTTCGATCGTATAGTAAACGACCGATATGAAATCGTTCGAAAGGCTGGAGGATGAAGGTAGTCGCTTTGGGTGGCCCGGGCGCAATGGGTGTGGTCGCCACGCGGATGGCGGTCGGGATAGCCGGAGTATCGGAGGTGGTGATCGCCGATCGTGATCACGCGGCCGCCGAACGCCTGGCACGCGAACTCACCAGTTCCGGTGTCCCGGTGTCGGCGCGCCGCGTCGACGTGACAGACGAGGACAGCCTGCGCAGCGCCCTCGAGTCCGCGGACGTAGTGCTCAACACGGTGGGCCCGTATTTCCGATTCGGTCTTGCGGTGCTGCGGGCCGCGATCGAGACGCGGACGCACTATCTCGACATCTGCGACGACTGGGAGCCGACGTTGCCGATGCTCGAGCTCGACGAGTCGGCTCGTCAGGCGGGGGTATGCGCGATCGTCGGGATGGGAGCCAGCCCCGGCGTCAGCAACCTGCTCGCCGCCATGGCGGCGCGGGAACTCGATCGCGTCGACGACGTCTACACGGCCTGGCCCGTCAAGGGGGACGACGACAGGGACAACGATCTGCTGGTGGGGCAGGACGGTCGGCCCACTGCCGCTGCCGTGCACTGGATGCAGCAGATCAGCGGGACCGTGGCGACCGTTCGAGCGGGCCAGGTCGTGCAGGAACCGCCACTGCGTCCGGTCGCGTTGTCGCTGCCCGGCGGACGGGCCGGGACCGCGTACACGGTCGGCCATCCAGAGCCGTTGACCCTGCGGCGCACGCTGGGTGTCACGGGCGATTCGGCGAACCTGATGATCATCTCGCCGGGCGTCGTGGCCTACCTCGACGTGCTGCGGACCGATATCGACAAGGGAGTACTCACCAACGAATCCGCGGCGGTGGATCTCGCCGGCCCGTCATGGCGTCGAGGAATTCGTTCCATGGCGCGGTCGGCCAAATTCAAGTCGCCCGGCAACCTGCCGCACTTCTTCGCCGCCGCGATCGGGACGAAGGATGGCGAAGCCCGCACCGTCCTGGCGCGCCTGACCGACGAATCGGCGGGCATGGCGTCGTTGACCTCGGACATGGCGCGCGCGACCGGAACCCCGTTGGCACTCGGCCTGTCCCAGGTGGTCGACGGAACCATCACACGTCCGGGTGTCCACGCGCCGGATGCAGTCGTCGACCTCGACCGGTTCTTCGTCGACCTGGCCGACAGCGTCGGGGACGGTCCGGGAATCGACGCCGTCATCATCGAAAAGTAGGTGACCGCAACGTGTACCGACGACCTGCGGGAAGTTTTGTGGTCGGGGGAACCGGTGAGCCGCTCGTGCTGCTGCACGGTGCGACGATGTCGGCACGGGTGTGGGATCGGCTCCTGCCGGAACTCACCCGGCATCACACGGTGATCGCTCCGACGCTGCCCGGGCACAGCGGAACCCCGGCCACGGGCGCCACCATGACACTGGACGACCTCGTCGATTGGGTCGAATCGGTGATGGACGGGAACGCCGTCTCGGCCGCGCACCTCGCAGGCAACTCCCTGGGTGGGCTGGTGGCGATGGAGTTGGCCCGTCGCGGGCGCGCCAGTTCGGTCGTCGCGATTTCGCCCGCGGGCGGGTGGACGCCAGAAGGGGGCGCGGCGGTGGCGGCCGCGGTCGCCACCGGCCGACGCTTGGCCGAACGACTGCGGCCGGTTGTCCCGACTGCGATGCGGGTTCCCCTGCTCCGGCAGATCGCTTTCGGTGACATCGCCCGGCGCGGCGCTCATCTGAGCCCCGAGGACGCTGCCGCGTCCGTTCTGGACACCGCGGACTCAACGCTGTTCGAGCACTTCCGTGACGTCGCGGTCGCACAACCGTACCCGCGGGGCATGGCGCCGGTACTGATCGTCTGGCCCACCGAAGACCGGGTCATTCCGCTCCGACCGCACGGACTCGGTTGGCGGCAGCTGGTTCCGGACGCCACGTGGAGGTTCGTCGGTGACGTGGGGCACGTACCGATGCTGGACGACCCGGGCCTGATCGCCCGCATCGTTCTGCATTGGACGTCGGCGGTGCTTGAATGATGCCATGCAGACAGGGATCTCACGGGTTTGATTGATCACTTCGTCCACGCCGTGTGCTGCAAACTTCTCAATTTTGTTGGCGGTCCGCGCGGGAAAACCCCACTGTCCCTTGACTCCAACGATCAGCACTGATCACTCCTATAGCTGACACAAACGCCGCAACACTCTCCTTGTAGAGGTTGCGGCGATTGTTGTATGTCCGGAGTTGCGGAGCCGGCAGCGTCCGCCTCGCTACGGCCCGCTGCCATTAGGTCCCGATCGCGGCGCCGGCCCGGCTGGAGGATGCGTCTGCAGCGCAGAACCTGGAACCGGCGTGTTCTGGAGAGCGCCCATACACAGCCCCAAACGCCCTGGCAGGCAGGGGATGTTGGCCGACCCTCCGAAACTGTTGCTCGGGCTATTCTCCGACCAGCAGACCCCGGTGATCGGATCCAAGGTGCAAGGGGCCGAGGCCGCTGTCGGTGCCGCCGTCAAGGCCGCGGAGGCCAACATCGTGCTGCAGAGAGTCGCCAGCAAGACCGCGGGGATCCTGGTTCGGACCTTCCTGTCGTTTACCGCCGCTACGGGGTGATCTTGGTCTGCTCGGCGTTGTCCTCCGGAAGGCGTGTCGGCGGCATGCTGCGGCGCGGTGGTTCGACATGTTGCGGTCATTGTCTGTTCCGTTCTCGGGCGAGGTCCCATGTTCTCCATGTGGCAATAGTTCATAACATAATCGATCGTAGCAGAAACGACCGTATGAAATACGTTCGTATAGTGCGACGGCGGAAGTGCAAGCTCTGGGCCCATGACCTCGGCGGGGTACCCGACCGGTAGTAATATGTCGACGCTGGTCGCCGGGCTGGGGAAGGGTCGGGTCGAGGTGGTCGCCTCGTTGAACCGCCTTGCGTGAGTGAGGTTCCCCCGAAAAAGTCGACTTAGTTGGGTTGCTTTCGGAGTGGCGACTGACAACTCACGGTGAGGTCATCACGCCTCAGGGCAGGCCGCCATCCACCCGCAGGATCGAACCGGTTGTGAAGCTGGACGCATCCGACATCAGAAACAGTGCGGCGCCGACGATCTCGGGCGGATTGCCGGCCCGCCCAAGGGCCAGGTGGCTGAAGGGCTCACCGGCCATGTCCCAGGCCTTGCTGATGTCGGTGAGAAACGGCCCGGCCATCAGGGTGTTGACCCGCACGGTCGGACCGAACGCCTTGGCCAGCCCTTCGGTCATGGCGTTCAGCCCGGCCTTGGCCGCGGCGTAGGGAAGCATGTACTGGTCGGGGCGCAGCGACCCGGACGAGCTGACGTTGACGATGGCGCCTCCGCCGTCGGCCGCCATACGTTCCCCGAGCAGCGCCGAGAGTCGGAACGGCCCTTTGAGATTCAGGTTGAACACCGAGTCGAAGAGTTTCTCGGTGACCGAACCGAGCGACTCGTACAACGGTGACATGCCGGCGTTGTTGACCAGCACGTCGACCATGCCGAACCGCTCGTAGGCGGCCTCAACCAGACCGTCGAGTTGATCCCACCGGCCCACGTGCACCTGATAAGGCAGGGCGGCGCGACCGGTGGCCGCGGTGATCTCCTCGGCCGCGGCCACACAGGAATCCATGTTGCGGCTGGCGATCACCACGTCGGCCCCGCAGCGCGCGGCTCCCATCGCGATCTCCCGGCCCAGCCCGCGGCTGCCGCCGGTGACCAGCACCACGCGATCGGTGAGGTCGAACAGTTCGTCGGCATAGCCCATGTCGCAGCCCTCTCCGGCCGTCCTGCACCGCGGCCCTATGGTGGCACGGTGCAACTGCTTCTCGTCCGTCATGCTCTACCGCTCCGCAGTGAGCCCGGTCAAGGGTCCGATCCCGATCTGTCCGAGGAAGGCATCGCGCAGGCGGAGCGCCTGCCCGCCGCCTTGTCCCGGTTCCCCGTCAGCCGGCTCGTCAGCAGCCCGCAGCGGCGCGCGATCCAGACCGCGGGACCGCTCGCCGCCGAGCTGGGGCTGCAGGTCGAGGTCGACGAACGGCTCGCCGAGTACGACCGCGACATGTCGCACTACGTGCCGATCGAGGAGATCGCGAAGGAGAACCCCGAGGAGCTGGCCCGCCTGGTGAGCGGGCACCTGCCCAGCAGCGTGGACGAGAACGCCTTCATGGCGCGCATCAATGCCGCCGTCGAGGACCTGGTGGCCGCCGGTGACCATGACGGCACCGTCGCGGTGTTCAGCCACGGCGGCGTGATCAACGTGCTGCTCCACGAGATCCTGGGCACCGAGCGGCTGCTGTCCTTCCACGTCGACTACGCCTCGGTCACCCGGCTGCTGTCGTCCCGCTCGGGCAAGCTGGCCGTCGCCTCGGTGAACGGCACCGAGCACGTATGGGACCTGCTGCCGCGAAACGTGCGGTGGTAAACAGTGACCGTGACGAATCTGGAGGGCCTCGACCTCGCCGCGCTGGACCGGCACCTGCGTTCCGAGGGCATTGCCCGCAGCGGTGAGCTCCGCGCCGAACTCATCGCCGGTGGCCGCTCCAACCTCACCTTCCGGGTGTCCGACGACGCCTCGGCGTGGGTGCTGCGGCGTCCGCCGCTGCACGGTCTGACCCCGTCCGCGCACGACATGGCGCGCGAGTACAAGGTGGTGGCGGCGCTGGCCGGCACCCCGGTCCCGGTCGCCCGCGCGGTGACGATGAGCAACGACGACTCGGTGCTCGGCGCGCCGTTCCAGATGGTCGAGAACGTCGACGGCCAGGTGGTCCGCAGCGCCGACGAGCTTGCCGCCCTGGGAGACGAGCAGGTGATCAGCAGCAGCGTCGACGCCCTGATCCGGGTGCTGGCGGACCTGCACGCGGTTGACCCCGACGCCGTCGGTCTCGGCGACTTCGGCAAGCCCGCCGGCTATCTGGAACGCCAGGTGCGCCGCTGGGGTTCGCAGTGGGACCTGGTCCGTCTGCCCGACGATCCCCGGGATGACGACGTCAAGCGCCTTCATCAGGCCCTGGCGGATTCGGTTCCGGCGCAGAGCCGCAACTCGATCGTGCACGGCGACTACCGCATCGACAACACCATTCTGGACGCGCAGGACCCGACGAAGGTCCTCGCAGTGCTGGACTGGGAGCTCTCCACCCTGGGTGACCCGCTGAGCGACGCCGCGCTGATGTGCGTGTACCGCGACCCGATGTTCAACCTGATCCTGAGCATGGAAGCGGCGTGGAGTTCACCGCAGATGCCGTCGGCCGACGATCTGGCCAACCGCTATTCGGTGCAGTCCGGCCAGGAGCTGGCGCACTGGGACTTCTACATGGCGCTGGCCTATTTCAAGGCGGCGATCATCGCCGCCGGTATCGACTTCCGCGCCCGCCAGGGTTCCGAAGCGCCGGGGAGTTCAAGCGTCGGCGCGGCGGTGGCCCCGGCGATCGCTTCGGGACTGCGCGCCCTGGGTTGAGCGTCAGCTGCGCTGGGCGGCCTTGAAGTTCTTCTTGGCAGCGCGGCGCAACTGGAAGATCCGTGCCGACCCGGCGGCGACGGTCAGCAGACCACCGGCCACCGCGGCACCCAGGATGGCCACGCCCGTCGGCAACGACCAATGCCAGCTCAGGAAGGTGAGCGGGACCGCGGCTGTGTTCTGCGCGATGAAGATCAGCAGCACGATCAGCACCAGGAAACCCAGGATCAATGCTGACCACAGCGCCCCGGCGCGGGTCAGTTTGGGCTCGGTGGCCTTACCCGACTTGCCTGTCTTGGCGGCGGGCTTGCCGGCATCGGGGACTTTGCCTGGGTCGGGAGACGGTGGCACCGGCACATTCGGCGTCGGCTCAGGCAAATCGGGCGATGCAGACGGATCGCTGGTCATACTGACATCTTTGCCCGTCAAAGCCTCAATGCAAACCACCATGAGGTAAAGCGCGGCGGCATGTCGGGTGTGCCGTTAGGGTCGTCAGAGGCTGATCGTCCAGCCGCCGTCGCCGAAAGGATGCGCCTGTGCAGCGCAAAACCCTGGCAATCGCGATGACCCTGCTCGCCCTGATCGTGCCGCTGGCGGTGGCGTGCGGAAGCTCCAATCCGCTGGGCGGCGGACCTATCTCGGGTGATCTGAAATCGATCACGGTCGGATCCGCTGACTTCCCGGAGTCCAAGATCATCGCCGAGATCTATGCCCAGGCTCTGGAGGCCAATGACTTTCAGATCCGCAGGCAGTTCGGAATCGGCAGCCGCGAGACGTATGTGCCTGCGGTGCAGGATCACTCGATCGACCTGATTCCCGAGTACACCGGAAATCTCCTGCAGTACTTCGATGCTGAAGCGACAGCCACGACCTCCGACCAGGTGTTGATCGCGCTGCTGAAGGCCGTGCCCGGTGACCTGTCGATCCTGTATCCGTCCCCGGCCGAGGACAAGGACACCCTCGCCGTCACCGCCGAGACCGCCCAGCGCTGGAACCTGAAGACCGTCGCGGACCTGGCCGCGCATTCGGCCGAGGTGAAAGTCGGTGCACCATCGGAGTTTCAGACCCGCCAGACGGGGCTGGTCGGCCTGAAGTCCCGGTACGGGCTGGACATCGCGCCGGTCAACTTCGTCGCGATCAGTGACGGTGGCGGGCCGGCCACCGTGCAGGCGCTGAACAGTGGCGCCGTCACGGCCGCGAACATCTTCAGCACCTCACCGGCGATCGAGCAGTACCACCTGGTGCCGCTGGAGGATCCCGAGAATGTATTCCTGGCCGCCAATGTCGTTCCCTTGGTGGCCTCGCAGAAGATGTCCGATGAACTCAAGACCGTGCTCGACGCGGTATCGGCCAAGCTCACCACCGAAGCCCTGATCGAGTTGAACACCGCGGTGGAGGGCAATGCCGGCGTTGATCCCGACGAGGCGGCCGAAAAATGGATCAAGGAAAACGGATTCGACAAGCCGGTGACCAAATGATCACCTTCGAGAACGTCACCAAGCAGTACCCCGACGGCACGGTCGCCGTCGACAACCTCAATCTGAAAGTGCCGCAAGGCACGCTGACAGTGTTCGTCGGCCCGTCGGGCTGCGGCAAGACCACGTCGATGCGAATGATCAACCGAATGATCGACCCCACCTCGGGCACCCTCACGGTCAACGGGGAAGACATCAGCACGGTCGACCCGGTCAAGCTGCGGCTCGGCATCGGCTACGTCATCCAGAGTGCCGGGCTGATGCCGCATCTGCGGGTGGTCGACAACGTCGCGACGGTGCCGGTGCTGCGGGGTGAATCCCGGCGCAGCGCCCGCAAGGCCGCGATCGGCGTGATGGAACGGGTCGGGCTCGACCCGAAACTGGCCGACCGCTACCCGGCGCAGCTGTCCGGCGGGCAGCAGCAGCGCGTCGGGGTGGCCCGCGCACTGGCCGCGGACCCGCCGATCCTGTTGATGGACGAGCCGTTCAGTGCGGTAGACCCGGTGGTCCGCGAGGATCTGCAGGCCGAAATCCTGCGATTGCAAAGCGAATTGCGCAAGACCATCGTCTTCGTCACGCACGACATCGACGAGGCGGTCAAGCTCGGGGACAAGGTTGCGGTGTTCGGCCGCGGCGGAGCCCTACTGCAGTACGCCGATCCCGCGTTCGTCCTGTCGAATCCGGCCAACGAACTCGTGTCGGGATTCGTCGGTGCCGACCGCGGTTACCGCGGGCTGCAGTTCTTCCACGCCAGCGGGCTGCCACTGCACGAGATCAAGCACGTCGACGAGGACGGCATCGATGCGCTGAACCTGAGCCCGGGAGAGTGGCGGCTTGTCATCAAATGCGGCACACCGTTCGCGTGGATCAACGCCGAGGGTGTCGAGGTGCACCGCAAGGGCAATGAGCTCTACGACAGCACCATCGGTGGTGGGTCCTTCTTCCCGCCGGACGGCAATCTGCGGCAGGCGCTGGACTCCGCACTGTCCTCACCGAGCGGGCTCGGTGTGGCGGTCGACGAGGACGGCAAGCTCGTCGGGGGTGTGCGCGCCGACGACGTGCTCGAGGCACTCAAGGAGCAGCGCCGCGTCCCGGAGCTGGGGTAGCCCATGCGATACCTGCTCAACCATCTCGACGACCTGTGGGTGCTGACCGTCGTGCACCTGCGGTTGTCGTTGGTGCCGATCGTGCTGGGCCTGCTGATCGCCGTCCCGCTGGGAGCAGCGGTTCAGCGCACCACCGCACTGCGGCGGATGACCACGCTGACCGCGAGCGTCATCTTCACCATCCCGTCGCTGGCGCTGTTCGTGGTGCTACCGCTGATCATCCCGACCCGCATCCTGGATGAGGCCAATGTCATTGTGGCGCTGACGCTTTACACCACCGCCCTGTTGGTGCGGGCGGTGCCCGAAGCGCTCGACGCGGTGCCCGAGCAGGTGCGTGACGCGGCGACGGCGATCGGGTACCGGCCGCTGGTACGGATGCTCAAGGTGGAACTTCCGCTCGCCATCCCGGTGTTGATCGCGGGACTGCGGGTCGTCGCCGTCACCAATATCTCGATGGTGTCGGTGGGCTCGGTGATCGGTATCGGCGGCTTGGGTACCTGGTTCACCGAGGGCTACCAGTCGAACAAGAGTGACCAGATCATCGCCGGGATCATCGCGATCTTCGTGCTGGCCGTCGTCATCGACAGCCTGATCATGCTGATGGGCAAGGTCATCACGCCGTGGACTCGGGTAGCCCGCAAGCCCCGGCGCATCAAGGCGGCCGCATGAACTTCCTACAGCAGGCACTGGACTTCATCTTCACCGCCGCCAACTGGGGCGGGCCCGCCGGCCTGGCCGCCCGCATCGTCGAACACCTGCAGTACACCGTGGTCGCGGTGCTGGCCTCGGCGGTGATCGCGATCCCGATCGGCCTGCTCATCGGGCACACCGGGCGCGGCACCTTCCTCGTCGTCACCGGCGTCAACGCCCTGCGCGCCCTGCCCACGCTCGGCGTGCTGCTGCTCGGGGTGCTGTTGTGGGGGCTGGGTCTGGTGCCGCCGACGGTCGCGTTGATGCTGTTGGGCATCCCGCCGCTGCTGGCCGGGACCTATGCCGGCATCGCGAACGTGGATCCTGCCGTAGTGGATGCGGCGCGGTCGATGGGCATGACCGAGCGCCGGGTGCTGTTCGGGGTCGAGGTGCCCAACGCGCTGCCGTTGATCGTGGGCGGCCTGCGCACCGCGACGCTTCAGATCGTGGCGACGGCGACGGTCGCCGCGTACGCGAGCCTCGGGGGTCTGGGCCGGTATCTGATCGACGGCATCAAGGTGCGGCAGTTCCACATCGCGCTGGTGGGTGCGCTCATGGTCACGGCGCTGGCCTTGATTCTCGATGCCGCGTTGGCCTTCGCGGTGTGGTTGTCGGTGCCCGGTAGTGGCCGGTTGGGGTTCGGCAATATCGGTGGGCGACGCCTACCCCAGCCGTTGCTCGGTGACGAGATCGCACTCGAGTCGCGTCCGGCCGGGAGTTCCGGACTCGGCTACAAAGGCCGCGTGTCGTCGCATACGGTAGACGGGTGAGTGACCAGAAGGACCGTGCCTGGCCAGCAGTGTTGACGTGGCGGGCGCACGATGTATCCCGGATGGAGTCCGTTCGGGTTCAGCTGTCGGGCAAGCGAATCAAGGCCTACGGCCGGATTGTGGCCGCCGCCACCGCGTCGCACCCGGCTTTCTCGGCCTCCTATGACCTGGTCACCGACGAGACCGGGGCCACCAAGCGGTTGTCGCTCAGCGTCACGCTGGCCGAGCGGGAACGCCAGCTCTCCATCGCGCGCGACGAGGAGAACATGTGGCTGGTGCAGGACCACACCCAGACCAAGCGCTCGGACTTCGGCGGCGCGCTCGATGTCGACGTCGTCTTCAGCCCGTTCTTCAACGCGCTGCCGATCCGGCGGACCGGCCTGCATGAGCGGGCTGAGTCGATGACCCTGCCGGTGGTCTACGTGCGGTTGCCGGACTTCTCGGTGGAGACCGCCAGCATCAGCTACAGCAGCTCCGGTCCCGGAGCCCCGGTGAAGCTGCACTCGCCGGTCGCCGACACCACCATCACGGTGGATCCCGACGGCTTCATCCTTGATTACCCAGGACTGGCAGAGCGGATCTGATCACCCCGCCGGCTCGTCCGGCGGCCGCGAGCTCGGCCCGCCAGTTGTCCGTGCCCACCACGGTGGTCATGATCTCGGGGCGGCTGAAGCTGTCGTAACGCATCCGAGCGGCATGGCCGGTCTCGACCAGGTCGGCCACCGAACCCGTGGCTGCCAGCGTTTCCTTGGCGCGGGTCAGCAGTTCGATGCCGTGCTCGAGGGCGGGTAGCAGCTGGTCTGCGTTGGCCTCACACATGGCCCGCACCAGGTCCGGTGCGGTGGCCGCTACCCGGGTGCCGTCCCGGAACGACCCGGCCGCCAGGGCGAAGGCCAACGGGATCTCGCCGGCGGTCAGGGCCAGGGTTTCGGCGAACAGGTGTGGCAGGTGGGAGATGGCGGCCGCGGCGGCGTCGTGCTCATCGGAGCGGGCCGGTACCACGACGGCGTGGCAGTCCAGTGCCAGCTGGGTGACCAGGGACCAGACCCGAGCGTCGACGTGATCGTCCACGCTGACCACCCACGGGGCCCCGGTGAACAGTGCGGCGTCCCCGGCCGACCAGCCCGAGTGGGCGGTGCCTGCCATCGGATGACCGCCGACGAAGTTCGGCAACAAGCCGGCCCGCCGCACTTCGTCGAGCACCGCGCCCTTCACGCTGGTCACGTCGGTCAGCGGGCACAGCGGCGCGGTCTGCCGGATGTGGTCGAGCATCTGCGGCATGGCCGGCATCGGTACCGCAAGCACGATCAGCGCGTTGCGGTCAGCGGCCCGGCCCAGGGCCTCGTCGAGGTTCTCGGTGGCGTCGAACCCGTCGAACTTTGCCGCGGCGACGGTCTCCATCGACCGGTTGTAGCCGAAGACCTCGCGGCCGGTCCCGGCGGCGGCACGCATCAGCGATCCACCGATCAGGCCGAGGCCCACCACGCACACCGGTGTGTTCGTCACGCATCAAGATTGGCATACGGGCTGTGCCGGGGCCGAAGGTGATCCCTGTCAAAATTGCTGGTCGGCGACTACCGTAGGCGGGCATGGGAGCACAGCGTGCGCCGGCAGACCTGCCCGATGGCTTCGGAGTGGCCGTTGTCCGGGAGGACGGCAAGTGGCGGTGCGCCCCTATGCGTTCGTCCTCGTTGAAGAGCCTGACCGCGGCCGAGACCGAGCTGTGTGAGCTGCGCAGTGCCGGGGCGGTCTTCGGGCTGCTCGACGTGGATGACGAATTCTTTGTGATCGTGCGGCCGGCACCTGCGGGAACGCGGTTGCTGTTGTCGGATGCGACGGCTGCGCTGGACTACGACATCGCCGCCGAGGCGCTGGAAAGCCTGGATGCGGACCTCGAACAAGAGGATCTCGAGGACTCGGATCCGTTCGAGGAGGGCGACCTGTCGGTGCTGTCCGACATCGGTCTGCACGAGGACGTGCTCGGCGTGATCCTGTCCGAGACCGACCTGTACGCCGACGAGCAGATCGGCCGGATCGCCCGCGAGATGGGTTTCGCCGATGAGCTGTCGGCGGTGCTCGACCGGCTCGGTCGGTGAGTGCCTCTGACGACGCCCTGATCCGCGCGGCGCTGGAGGCTGCCCGGACGGCCGGTCCTCGCGATGTGCCGATCGGCGCGGTGGTGTTCGCCGCCGACGGCACCGAGCTGGCCCGCGCCGCCAATGTCCGTGAGGCCACCGGGGACCCTGCCGGGCATGCCGAGATCGTGGCGATGCGCGAGGCCGCCCGGGTGCTCGGCGATGGCTGGCGGCTGGAAGGCGCGACGCTGGCGGTGACCGTCGAGCCGTGCACGATGTGCGCGGGTGCTCTGGTGCTGGCCCGGGTGGCGCGGGTGGTGTTCGGCGCGTGGGAACCCAAGACCGGGGCGGTCGGCTCGCTGTGGGACGTGGTGCGCGACCGCAGGCTCAACCACCGTCCCGAGGTGGTCGGCGGAGTCCTGGCCGACGAGTGCGCGGCCCTGCTGGAGGAGTTCTTCGCGGCCCAGCGGTGAGTGGGTGTCGGTGGCGCCCCGAACTCGCGCCGAGTGTGGATTGGTTGCGAGTTTTCGGCCGATTCTTCGCAACAGATCCACTCTCGCCGGTTGAGAGCGCGTATCAGCACCCGTGCCGGCCACGATTAGGGCTTGCGGCGCTCGCCCGGTAAGCTGCCACACGGTGGCGTGTCCGAGCGGCCTAAGGAGCACGCCTCGAAAGCGTGTGACGGGTAACCCCCGTCCGAGGGTTCAAATCCCTCCGCCACCGCCATAAGCCCCGCCTCCTGCTTACGCAGGTGGCGGGTTTTTGGTTTCGGGTCCCCTTGCACAGTCGTCACAGTGCCCGCCCATCGGGAGACAACCGCAGCACCGGGATGGTCCTGATTCCGTCGGTGCGCCTTTTGTACACGCCCCAGCCTTTGTTGAGCCGGTCGGTGGCCAGGGTGTAGAGCCGGTCGCGGTCTGACCCGCTGACCGATGTGCAGCTCGCATTCCGGATGGGCGAGCAGGTTGTGATACCAGCCGGGGTGGCGGTCACGCCCGTAGTTGGAGGCGATCAACATCACGTCATCGCCATCGGTGAAGTAGGCCAGTGGGGTTTCGAACTTCTTGCCGCTGCGTGCGCCGGTCGAGGTCAGTACGAGCACGGGGACGCCCTGGCTCAACCGCATCCGCCCACGGCTCGCGTTCAGCACCGGGGCCTCCAGCGACACGACGAACCGCCGCCACACCGCCGCGGCCCGCTCGGTGGTGAACAGCTTGCCCCCGATCAACCAGAAGAACTCCCGCTTCCACAGCGGTCGGATCTCCAGGTTGACCCGGGGGATTCCGTTGAGCGAGCCGGACATGGTGCAGCCCTACTCGATCCGCGTCCACGGCGCGAAGGCGTTGCGTTGCCCCCGCAGCGAGGGCTCGAGCTCGGGATAGTGACGCAGCAGCACCGAGGTCATGTCGTTGCGGTCGATCCAGTCCATACCTTCGGGGGTGTAGACGCGCGGCGTGAAGTCCACGGTGAAGAAGCGGTCGCTCTTCAGGCGTCGGGTCGCCATCAATACGAAGATGCGGAATGCGGTGTCGCTGAATCCGAATCCCTCGGGCAGCTTCTCGCCGAACATGCCGACCGTGGTGTCGACCTTCTCGATGTCGCCCCCGTAGATCTCGGCCATCGTGGCGGCCGTCTCGGCGTCGCCGCCGCTGATCTGATCGAAACTCGTCACCGGATTCAGCCGTAGTGCGCGGCGGAAGTCGTTGTAGCGCGGGACCCCACGTTCGCGGGAACGCAGGATGTCGGTGGCGATCATGTCGAGCGTGTGCTCGTCGGTGCGCTGGAAGTCCCGCATGAAGGTCGGGCTGTTGTGCAGGGTGACCGCACCGGGATGGGCGACGCCCAGGGAGTACAGGCTTTCGGCCACACCCATGCTCTTGAGTACCCCGCGGGAGTTCGCACCGCCGTGGATGTCACCGAAGGTGAGCATGCGCGGCTCGACTCCGGTTGTGAGGCTGAGGAATTCGTAGTCGTCGGGAACCAGCGGATGCATCCGGTAGACAGTGACGAAGTCCTCGGTGATCGAGTACGGCGCGGTGTGGTGGTCGGTCGTCGAACCAGGGATGCCGCTGAGCACATCGCTGGAACTCAGTCGGCCGAACAAGTCCTTGACATGCTCTCCGGCCAAACCGAACCAGTTGGCCCGCATGCCGATCTGCAGGGTCGGATGGCCGAGGATCGCCGGGGTCCATTCGATGGTGTGGATCTTGGCGATCAGTGCGGCATTGATCAGCCGCGCCTTGTTGAACAGCTGATCGTCGGACCAGTGCGAGTACGACGCCTTCAGACGGTCGCAGATCGCGTTGTGCTCGCGCATGAAGATCGTGCCCATGAGCTCCATGCCCAGCCACCACCCGTCCGCGCCGCCGGCAGCGCCGATCAGGGCCGGGTCGATGTCGATGAACCCGTCGGCGTCGATGCGCACCTTGCCGTCCCGATGGGTGCGGACGGAGTCCTGGAACTGTTGGTTGCTGCCGTAGATCTGCGAGGCATCCCACCAGTGGGTCTCGGTGTTCAGGAAAGTCGTGCAGGTCGTGTCGTTCCGCTCCGCCGTGGGGTCGGCGGTCGTGGCGGGGATCTTGATGGTGTCCTCGGGCCAGTCGTCACCGTCGGGTCGGGGAATCTCCAGCATTCGATTGGCGTCGGTGCCGTGGCTGAACCAGTCCCGGGTCTCGAACTGCAGCCAGGCCGCGGCCAGCACGTTGAGCGTGGTGGCCGGCCGGAATTCACGGCGTTGCAACAGCTTTGTGCTGATCAGTCGGGGATTGGGATCCATCAGCTGCGGCATATGCTCGGCGCGGCCCTCCTTCAGCGGCACATTGCGTCCGAATCGGGTGTTGGCCATGCCCATCGACGGGGCGGCAATGTCGTTGTAGGAGCCGTTGGCCGTCCGGACGGTCAGGTATTCGGTCGGGACCAGCGCCGGTGCCTCCGGTGGCCGGCCCTGATAGGTGTCGAACAGGTTGTGTTCGCGCAACGCGTCTCGGATCCCGACCAGCACCGAGATCCCCAGTATCGGAGGCAGTTTGTCCCAGCCGATCCGGCGGTCGATCAGCTCAGTGGCCTTGAGGAACAGCCTGGTGGGCAGTGACGGCTTCGGGGGTGGCGTCCAAGGTGACATCGGGGCGTCCTTTCCATACGACGATGGCGAGAGCGGTGTTGATTGCGGAGATGACGGTGGCCGTCACGCCGTGACGGCGCGGCAGATCGCCGCGGGCTGTGGTGACGGCGGCCGACAGTGTGTCGGTGGCATGGATCAGGACGGCGAGGTTCTCGGCCCGACGCAGTTCGCTGCCTCGCAGTAGGAACAGATCCAGCCCGATCAGCACGGTCCTGATGCCGAACATCCGGAACGGATAGCTCGCCGAACGGTCGCGGGTGGTGTCGACTCCCAGTCGGGTGAGCAGTCTTTCGGGCGCCACAAGGGCGGTCGCGCCATTGATGATCCGGATCACCGCGAGTGCGGTGCGTGCTGCTGTCGGGCTCAGCATGTCTAGATCTTGGGTGTTCGCCGGCGCCGGTGCATGAGTAGTCGGCTACTTGTTTTGCGATGTCTTCGTCGAGGGTCTGACACCAAAAGGCGTAATGGGTAGACCAAATAGCGTTCGTCACGCAAAATGGTCGGCGTGGCGGATGACGGCGGTGCCTACCTCGGCAGGATGCGGATCCTCGATGCGAAACCGGTGAACCTCGACGGGTTCAGTGTGGCCAACCCGGAGCTGGGCCTGGTCGCGATGCGCAGCCCGCATGATCCGGAACCGTCGCTGGTGCTGCGTGACGGCCAGGTCATCGAGATGGACGGCAAAGCCGCCGCCGACTTCGACGTGATCGACGAGTTCATCGCCCGATACGGCCTCGACCTCGACGCCGCGCCCGAGGCCATGGCCATGTCCGACGCCGAACTGGCCCGCAAGACCGTCGACCTCAACGTGCCGCGCGCCGAGGTGGTCCGGCTGATCGGCGGCACCACGCCGGCCAAACTCGCGAGGGTCATCGCCGTACTGACGCCGGTCGAGATCCAGATGGCGATGGCCAAGATGCGGGCCCGGCGCACCCCGAGCAATCAGGCCCACGTCACCAACCAGCTCGACGATCCGATGCTGATCGCCGCCGACGCGGCCAGCGCGGTGGCCTACGGGTTCCGCGAGGTCGAGACCACGGTGCCGGTGCTCGGGGATGCGTCCTCGAATGCCGTTGCGCTGCTGATCGGTTCACAGGTCGGGACTCCGGGCGCGATGGCGCAGTGTGCGATCGAGGAGGCGCTGGAACTGCGCCTCGGTATGCGCGGGCTGACCAGCTACGCCGAGACCATTTCCATCTACGGCACCGAGCAGGTGTTCGTCGACGGCGATGACACGCCGTTCTCGAAGGCGATCCTGACGAGTGCCTACGCGTCGCGCGGGCTCAAGATGAGGGTCACCAGCGGCGGCGGTGCCGAGGTGCTGATGGGTGCGGCCGAGAAATGCTCGATCCTGTACCTGGAATCGCGGTGCGTGTCGCTGGCCCGGGCGCTGGGTTCCCAAGGTGTGCAGAACGGCGGCATCGACGGGGTCGGTGTGGTGGCCTCGGTGCCCGAGGGCATGAAGGAGCTGCTCGCCGAGAACCTGATGGTGATGATGCGGGATCTGGAGTCGTGCGCGGGCAATGACAACCTGATCTCCGAGTCCGACATCCGCCGCAGCGCCCACACCCTGCCGGTGCTGCTGGCCGGCGCGGACTTCATCTTCTCCGGTTTCGGCTCGATCCCGCGCTACGACAACGCGTTCGCGCTGTCCAACTTCAACTCCGACGACATGGACGATTTCCTGGTCTTGCAACGGGATTGGGGTGCCGACGGCGGCCTGCGCACGGTATCGCCCGAGCACCTGGCCGCAGTCCGTCGAAGGGCGGCGACGGCCGTGCAGGCGGTGTACCGCGATCTGGGTCTGGCGGATTTCGACGACAGCCACATCGAGGAGGTGGTGGTCGCCAACGGGTCACGCGATCTGCCGCCCGGCGATCCGAAGGCCGTCGCGGAAGCGGCCAACGCCATCGAGGCCAGGCAGCTCACGGTATTCGACGTGGTCGCCTCCCTGAAGCGCACCGGTTACGACGAGGAGGCCGAGGCCGTCATGCGGCTCACGTCCGAGCGTCTGCGTGGTGACCAGTTGCAGACCTCGGCGATCTTCGACGAGCAGTTCCGGGTGCTGTCCAAGATCACCGACCCGAATGACTACACCGGTCCCGGAACGGGTTACACGCCGACCGATGAGCGCCGGGCCGAGATCGACAACATCCGTCAGCAGCGCAACGGCGCCGAGCTCACCGCCGACCAGGCCGCGCATGCCGGCCACATCACCGTCACCGACCTCGAACCGGCCCGGCAGGGCAGCGATCCCCGCGAGGTGGTCATCGGGTTGTCCCCGGCGTTGGGCCGCAGTGTGTGGCTGAGCCTGTGCGGCCTGCCGATCGGCGAGGTGATCCGCCAACTCTCCGCCGGGCTGGAGGAGGAGGGCTGTGTGCCGCGGTTCGTGCGGGTGCGTTCCACCATCGACGTCGGCCTGATCGGCCTGACCGCGGCCAAGCTGTCCGGGTCGGGCATCGGAATCGGATTGCAGGGCAAGGGCACTGCGCTCATTCATCGGCGGGATCTGGCGCCGCTGGCCAACCTGGAGCTGTTCAGCGTGGCTCCGCTGTTGACCGCGCGGAACTATCGCGAGCTGGGCCGCAATGCCGCCCGTCACGCCAAGGGTATGGCGCCGGTGCCGATCCTGACCGGCGGCACCGACGAGTCGATATCGGCGCGCTACCACGCCCGCGCGGTGGCCCTGGTGGCATTGGAACGTGAGGCCAGTGAACCGGGCCAGGCGCCCGTTACGGTGGAGGTGACGCGGGCATGAGTGAGGAGTCCGCCCAGAAGTTTTCAGTCGCAGCAGCCGTCGACGGCAAGCTGGACCTGTCGGATCTGCGGATGGACCCGGCCACGCTCGCGCACCAGGCTGTCGTCGCCGAGGAGAACGGCAACCCGCAGCTCGCCGAGAACTTCCTGCGTGCAGCCGAATTGGCGACCATCGACGATGAAGAGGTGATGGGCCTGTACGAGGCGCTGCGCCCGCACCGCTCCACGGCCGCCGAACTCGACGCGTTGCAGGCGTCACTGGAGACCCGCGGCGCGGCGCGCTGTGCCGAGCTGGTGCGGCAGGCCGCCGTGGTGTACGCCAGGCGGGGTCTGTTGCGGTGACGTCGGTTCCCCGCGTCGTGGCCGGCATCGACGTCGGCAACCACACCACCGAGATCGTCCTGGCCCGAATCATCGACGGCACCGTCGAGCCGATCGCCCACGGCCAGACGCCGACCCGGGGCCGCAAGGGATCTCGGGACTCCTTGGAGGGAGCGGCGGCGCTGCTGCACCGCATCGAGGTCGACGCTTCGGTTCGGGCCGATGAGTTGGCGCTCTCGGCGATCCGGCCGGTCGACACCGAAACCGCCCCGCTGGCCCCGGCGCCGTCGCCGCGCTCACCGGTGCGCAGCTTGCGCAAGCCCGATGCCAGCACCCCGGCCGGTACGGGGTACGCCGTCGGCCGGCACGTGCCGCTGCGGGAACTGGTTTATGAACCGCAGGCCGGTCCGGTGATCGTCTCGGTTGACGGCGACACCGATTTCGAGGTCGCCGCGGCTGCGATCACCGCCGCGGTGTCCCGGGGTTGGACCATCGAGGGCGTACTGGCCGCCCAGGACGATGCGGTGTTGATCCGCAACCGGATTCCGCTCGACCTTCCGGTGGTCGACGAGGTGATGCTCGACGGGTTGGCCTCCGGTGTGCTCGTCGCGGTGGAGGTGGTGGCCGAGGGGCGCGCCTACCGGGCCCTGGCAGATCCGATCGCGCTGTGTGCGGCTTTGGAACTCGGCCACGAGCAGATCCACGACGTCGCCGAATTCACCAGGGAACTTTCGGATTCCCCGGCCATCGCCGTGACGGCGCGCACCGAGGCGCCGGAACCGCCTGCGGTGGACGACGATTACGTCGAGTTTCGGATCGATGGGCGAGTTGTGCGCTATTCGCCTGCGCAGGCCCACGCGATCCTGCGTCGCGAACTGCCGGGCAGTGTGGTGCGGATCCGGTTGCGCTCCATCCCGACCGCCGATCATGAGATCGCCCTCGACGACGCCTTTTTCACCGACCTCGCCGCCCTCGACAGCGGAACGTGGCTGCGCCGTGGCGTGGCGGATGCCCGCGGCACGGTGGTGGCACTGCTGGCGGCCGATCATGTCGAGGATGCCGCGACGACACTTGCCGCGCTGACCGGGCGTCCGGCCCACACGATCGCAGGAGAGCCGGAGGCCGCCGCGCGGGGTGCACGCACCACACCGGGGCTGCCGCCGGATTCGGTGGTGTGCGATATCGGCGGCGGCACCATCGATCTGATCGGCCCGGATCGCACGGTCACGGCGGCGGGGGCGGGGGAGACCATCACCGTCGCGGTGGCACGCATGCTGAACATCCCGCGGGCACTGGCCGAGCGGGTCAAGCGCACCCCGGCGATCCGGGTCGAGGGGCCCCATGTCGCGCACGAGGAGGACGGCCGACGCCTGTTCCTCGGCGCACCGGCCCCGGCCGACGCGATCGGCCGGCTGTGCACCCGCGGCACCGCCGGGTTGGTGCCGTTCTCCACCAAGCTGGCGGCCGAGGAATGGCGCAGTCTACGGCTGGCGATCAAGCAGGAGACCGTGGCGGCCAACATCGCCCGCTGCCTGGCCGCATTCGAGAAACCACCGACCGCGTTGGTGTTGGCCGGCGGTGGAGCACTCGACGACGAACTGCTGCGCACGGTCGGCGAATCCCTGCGCAGCCTGGGAGTTGTGGTGGGGCGGGCCAACATCGACGGGGTGCACGGCCCGCGGTTTGCGGTCGCCTCGGGCCTCGTCCACCTGTCGGCCGGCTAACCGGTAGCCCGCAGGAAGTCTCCGGAGATCTTCACCGCCGGCGTCGACGAGTCACCGCCCACCACCAGGGTGGCGAACGCGATGTCACCGGCGATACCGGCGAACCATCCGTGCGAGTGCGTGTTGTCGCCGAACTCGGCGGTGCCGGTCTTGCCACCGAGATCGGGGATATCGCTCAATTGGCTTGCGGTGCCCTCGGTCACGGTCTTGCGCATCATGTCCCGCAGTGCCCCGGTGACGGCGGCCGGCAGCGACTCCGAGGGGGTATCGGCGGTCACCTTGTCGCCGTCGACCAGGGTGGGCAGGATGGTCGAGCCGTGCGCCAGGCTCGCCTCGGCGACCGCGAGGCCGAACGGGCTGACCGTCACGGTTCCCTGGCCGATACCGTTCTCGACCCGCTGGGCGGCGGTGTCCGCGTTGGGAACCCGGCCGGTCACCGTGGTGAGCCCCGGGATGGTGAAGTCCACCCCGATGCCGAAGGCTCGGGCGGTCTTGGTCAGTGCGTCAGGCGGCAGCTTGTCCGACAGGGCGGCCATGCTGGTGTTGCACGAATGCGAGAACGCCGACGCCAACGGCACCGTCCCCAGGTCGAAGTCGTCGTCGTTGGGAATGGTGCGGTTCTCGATCGTCAACCGGCCGGGGCAGGCCACCGGGGTGTCCGGGGTCGCCAGGTTGGCTTCCAGAGCGGCAGCGGTGGTGATGGTCTTGAACGTCGAGCCCGGCGGATAGAGACCCGAAAAGGCAATGGCGCCTTGCGGATCTGCGGCGGTGTTCTGCGCGGCGGCCAGGATGCCGCCCGTCGAGCCGGAGATCGCGACCACCACGGCGGGCCGGGCCTCCTGGGCGACCGCGTGTTGAGCAAGCAGTTGCAGCCGCAGGTCCAGCGTGGTGCGCATCGGGTCGGTCGGCGCCGGTGGTTGCGCGGTCAGCCGCTGAGCGGCTGCGCCCTTCCCGTCGACCAGATAGACCGACCACCCGGCGGCTTTGGTGATCCGGTCGTGCCACAGCTGCGCCAGCCCGCCGATGGCGGGTGAGGACAACTGGCGGTCGGCTGTCAGCAGCTCACCCTGCTCGGCCACCGTCACACCCGGAACCTGGGTCAGTTGGTCGCGCACCGCTGAGAGGTCGTCTTCGCGCAACTTCATCACCGTCACCCGGTCATCGGAGTTCGACGCGAACTGTGCGCCGATGGATTCCGCGGTGGTGGTGGCATCGAAGGGGGCCAGCAGCGCGGCCAGTGGGGCGGCCGAATCCAGGTGGGCGCGGTCCAGGGAGATCACCCCCACGGTCTGCCACGTCATCAACGGCTGACCGGTCCGGTCGAGCACCGGGGTCTGCAGGTCGCTGTCGGTGCTGTATTGAAACCTCAAGCCGTCCCGCAGATCTCGGTGCAACAGCGTCGGCGTCCAGGAGATACGCCAGTCGTCACCGGTCTTGGTGGCGGTACCCGTGGTGTCGTAGGCAAAATCGTGGCCTTCGCCCCAAGACCACTGATACTTCAGCGTCGCGCCGGACTCGTTGCCGTCCTCGGGTTCGGCGCTGACCTTGACCGCGGCGGCATCGCCCATGCCGTCGAACATCGACTTGATTGCCGGCTCGGCGGATGCGGGGTCGGTGGTCTGTGCGGCTGCTCCGCCGGCGTCTTTACGCTGCAGGGCATCGGCGAAGGCGGCGAAGCGGTCAGCCGGGTCGGGAGAGGAGGAACATCCCACGATCGGGAGAAACAGGCACAGCAGCAAGAGCAAGGCGCGCCGTTGAGTCATGCTCCCAGCATGACATCAGCGAGTCAGGCGGCCTTGTCGGTGCCTGACTCGTGGTCCGACCCGGCCTTGGGCTTGGCCTCCTGTTTCGGCTTTGGCTTCGGCTTGAACGAATCCCTGACGTTCGTCGTCACGTCCGACACCGCGTTGCCCACGTCGTCGCGCCGCTGTACGGGGGTGCGTTTGACCGGCTTCCTGGGGACATAGGCCCCGTCCTTGGTCTCGACTTTCGGCTCAACGACCTTGGGGATGTCCTTCTTCTCCGCGTTGCGTTCGGTGGGTCCCGACGTCGTCGAAGGCGATGTGGTAGAAGGCAATCCGTTCCTGAAGTTGTCCGCGCCCTGCTGCAAGGCGTCGGGCAGCTGGTTGATGGTCTCGGCAATCCGCTTGGGTGGGGTGATCAACGAGAAGCGGGTCGGCGTGTCGGCATTCTGGTAGTGACGGTCGGTGTAGCCCATATCGACGCCGAGCTTGAGTGTCGGCTCGATCGCGCCGAGCACCGGCTCGGTGAATGCTGTGGTGTTCAGCGCGGTGGATACGTCCCGGATGGGCTGCAGCAAGGGCAGATGCTCGGTCTTGACCAGGATGTAGGTGTCGGTGGCCCCGCCGGGCTTCTGGACGGTCTTGACCAACAGCCCGTCCGCGTCGTTCAGACCGGTGGCATCCGGGGTCGGATCACCGTGCAGATAGAAGAACCCCGCGGCGGCATTGGCCAGTGACAGCGGGTTGGCATAGGCCGGGAAGTCACCGATCGGGTCGTACTCGATGGTGACGAAGGTTTGGCTGTAGGGGGTGGACGCTGCCGCGCCGGTGCTGGTGAACCCGAGGAGTCCGAGCGGCCCCAGATCCGGGAAGCGGGCATAGATTCCGCCGTTGGGAACCGTCGGTGCCGCGATGTAGACGAATTCAATGTTCCCGCCGGGATCCACCGTTCCGGCATTCAGTTCGCGCTTGTAATTCTCGGCGACGAGGGACCCCTCGGAGTAGCCGACGATGTAGACCGTCCCGTTGGGGCCGACCTGGGTGCGGGCGACGCCCACTTGCTGGATCAGCGGCGCGCGCCCGTCAGCCACACCCGAATCGATCGGCAGCGAGGCCGAATATTCGACGGCCTTGTATTGGTCGTCATCGACGCTGACGAACTTGTTGTTGTACGGAACGTACTCGCCGAGAAACTTGTCCTGGATCCGCGCACTCTTGGTGTCGCTTGCCCCGCCCACCCCTACGACAGCGTTGTTGCCCGGCAGGGTGGCCGCGAGCGCGTCGGCGACCTGTCCGAACGTGAGGACTGCCGCCAAGCCGGCGGTGGCACCGGCCACCACGGCAGCGGATGAACGCGCGCGCTTACGGTGAGTGGCCACGGTGCTCCTCAGATCGTGCGGGTGGAAACGACTGAGAACGGAGCGTGGGCCCGGGGTCAGTCCGGGCCCACACTATGCCAGATGTTTGCTAGTTATGACGAAACTGCTAGGGGCAGGACACTTCGAGCTCAAAAGGCTTGGTAACCATGCCCGTTCCACCGGCGCCGGTCGCTTCGCCCTTGATCGTGTAGGTGTTGCCATCCTTGGTGGCTTCTGCGCTGCCGCCGGGAACGCCGGGGGTGTAGCCGAGGCTGACGCCGTCGATATTGCCCAACGCCACGGCGGTCACCGATGGCTTGTCGCCCTCGCTGAGCGTGGCGGTGACTCCGGACATGCCTTGTCCGACGGACAGGCTGACATTGCCTGCGACCGTGGCACACACGACTGTGCCCTCCAGCTTCTGCTCTTTGCCGTCGATGGAGACGCGGGCGGTGCCCGTGCCCGTTGTCGCCGTGGCACCGCCGGCCTCGACCGACGCGGTCGCCGACGCGGTCGCTTTCGTGTCGCTGGAAGTGTCTTTCTTGTCGCTCGACGAACAGCCAGACAGGCCTGCGACGACGATCGCGGCGCCGCCTACAGCCACCAGGAACTCACGCTTCACCACTGCTCTCCTCACGGTTGCGCAGCCCGTCATGAGTGGCGGGCTGTCAGGCAGAAGTATGGAGTTTGTGCAGGTCGTGGGCGTGGGTTTGAGCGAATTGTTCGCCATGGGGACGGGGCGGTCGTAAGTTCAGCGTCATGCAGACGTTGCGCACACCGGAAGACCGTTTCTGCGATCTGCCTGAATTTGCTTACCTGCCAGAGTATTCCGATGTCGATGACGCGGATGGCGGTCATCTGCGGGTGGCCTGGGTCCAGGACGGCCCACCCGATGCCGATCCGGTCCTGTTGTTGCATGGGGAACCATCGTGGTCGTTTCTCTACCGTCGGATGATTCCGGTACTGGCCGGGGCGGGGCATCGGGTCGTCTGCCCAGACCTGGTCGGCTTCGGCCGCTCGGACAAACCCACCCGCATCGAGGACCACAGTTACGCGCGCCATGTCGAGTGGATGCGGGCGCTGGTCTTCGACGTGCTGGACCTGCGGCGGGTGACCCTGGTCTGTCAGGACTGGGGTGGCCTGATCGGGCTGCGGTTGGCTGCTGAACACCCCGACCGGTTCTCCAACATCGTTGTCGCCAACACCGGGCTGCCCACCGGCGACATCCCGATGCCCGAAATCTGGTGGCAGTTCCGCACCGCGATCCAGAACTTGCCCACGATCGACGTCGGGCGGTTCGTGGCGGCAGGCTGTCGGCGCCCGGTCAGCGATGAGGTCCGTGCGCCCTACGACGCGCCGTTCCCCGACGACTCCTACTGCGCGGGCCCGCGGGCGATGCCCGGCCTGGTGCCCACCTCGCCCGACGATCCGGCCTCGGCCGCCAACCGGTCGGCATGGAAGGTGTTGTCGGCCAGCCAGACTCCGATGCTGGTGGCGTTCAGTGATGGTGATCCGATCACCGGCGGCATGGCGCCCATCTTCAAGCGGGAGATGCGCGGCGCGCAGGGGATCGACCATCCGGTGATCCGCGATGCTGGTCATTTCCTGCAGGAGGATGCCGGCGAGGAACTCGCTGAGGCGATCGTCGAGTTCCTGGCCGGCCGTTCACCTACGGGCAGGTGACCGCGATGTCGAACGGCATGTCCACCGGCGAGCTCGGTTCGTTGGGATCGATGCCCATGCCGGTGCCTGTGATGGTGTAGCCCTTGCCGTCGCGCGCCGCCACCACCGGGGCACCCGACAGGCCGGAGAGATAGGTCAGCGACGAACCCTCGCCGTTCACGTCACCGATGTTCACCGACTGCACCACCGGGGCCTCACCGTCGGTCAGCGCGATGGAGGCCGGCATCTTGCCCTCGATGCTGATCGTGGTCAGGCCGTCCTTGGTCTCGCAGCTGACACTGGTGACCGGGCCTGCGTCGTTGGGACCGAAGGTGACCCGGCCCTGGCCGGACTTACCTGAAGAACCCGACTCCTGCGACGAACATCCGGCGACGGCAGCCAGACACACAGCAAATCCGGTGGCAATGACAATGGGGCGGCGCATGACCAAATTCACGTCCGCAGTATGGTCGCGTCCGCCCCCGTGACGGAAATCGGACGAGCATCCGGTTGAATACCTGGTGTGGACCAGCCGTATTTCACCGTGGAGGCCGAGTTGCCCGGCCGACTCGGTCGGGTCGGGACCATTCACACTCCGCACGGCGATATCCAGACTCCGGCGTTCATCGCGGTCGGCACTGCGGCCACCGTGAAATCGGTTCTTCCCGAGACCATGAAACAGCTTGGTGCTCAAGCGGTCCTGGCCAATGCCTATCACCTGTACCTGCAGCCGGGCCCGGACGTCGTGGCCGAGGCCGGCGGGCTGGGGGCGTTCATGAACTGGCCCGGCCCGACCTTCACCGACAGCGGCGGCTTCCAGGTGATGTCGCTGGGTGTCGGGTTCAAGAAGGTCCTGGCCATGGACACCGAGCGGCTGCAGAAAGACGACATCATCGCCAAGGGCAAAGAACGGCTGGCCGTCGTGGACGACGACGGCGTCACGTTCCGCTCGCATCTGGACGGCTCGAAACACCGGTTCACCCCGGAGGTGTCGATCGGCATCCAGAACAAGCTCGGCGCCGACATCATCTTCGCGTTCGACGAGCTCACCACCCTGGTCAACACCCGCGCCTACCAGGAAAGCTCGGTACAGCGCACCCATGAGTGGGCGGTGCGGTGTCTGGTCGAGCATCACCGGCTGCAGGGGCTGTCGCCGGAGCGGCCGCGGCAGGCGCTGTTCGGCGTGGTGCAGGGCGCCCAGTACGAGGATCTGCGCAGGCAGGCCGCGAGCGGGCTGGCCTCGATCGGGCAGGAGGCCGGGCCCGCCGAGGGGCTGAGCTTTGACGGCTACGGCATCGGCGGCGCGCTGGAGAAGCAGAATCTGGCGACCATCGTCGGCTGGGTCAGCAGTGAGCTGCCCGCGGACAAGCCGCGCCACCTGCTCGGGATCAGCGAGCCCGATGACCTGTTCGATGCGGTGGCCGCCGGAGCCGACACCTTCGACTGCGTATCGCCGTCGCGGGTGGCGCGCAATGCGGCGGTGTACTCGGCGACGGGGCGGTTCAACATCACCGGGGCCCGGTACAAGCGGGACTTCACCCCGATCGACGCCGAATGCGATTGCTACACCTGCGCCAACTATTCACGCGCCTACATCCGGCATCTGTTCAAGGCCAAGGAGATGCTGTCGGCGACGCTGTGCACGATCCACAACGAGCGGTTCGTGATCCGGCTGGTCGACCAGATCCGGGCGTCGATCGTGGCCGGTGAGTTCGATGAGCTGCGGGCGCACGTGCTGGGGCGGTACTACGGGGTGCCCATTAGTTGAACTGCGGCTTCTTCTACGCGTGCACAATAAGTAGATGGTGACCGTCACCGACGATCAAGCCCCGCAGGCCCTGCTGATGCAGCTGCTCGACCCGGCCTGCCGGGCCGATCCTTACCCGACGTACAACCGGATCCGTGAGCTCGGACCCCTGCACCTACCCGAGTCCAACCTCACGGTGTTTACGTCGTTCGCCGACTGTGACGAGGTGCTGCGACACCCGGCGTCGCGCAGCGACCGGACCAACTCCACCATCGCCCAGCGGCAGCTCGAGTCCCAGCCTGGGCCGCGTCCCAGCGGCGCGACGAATTTCCTGTTCCTCGACCCTCCCGATCACACTCGACTGCGCAAGCTGGTCAGCAAGGCCTTCGTGCCGAAGGTGGTCAAGGCCCTCGAACCCGACATCACCGACCTGGTGAACGGCCTGCTCGACGGCGTCGAGAGGCGGGGGAGTTTTGACGCCATCGACGACCTGGCCTACCCGCTGCCGGTGGCGGTGATCTGCCGCCTGCTCGGCGTGCCCGTCGAGGACGAGCCGAAATTCAGTCACGCCTCGGGATTGCTGGCCGCCTCGCTGGACCCGTTCCTGGCCCTGACCGGTCATACCTCGGATCTGTTCGATGAGCAGATGAAGGCCGGGATATGGCTGGGCGACTATCTGCGCGAGCTCATCGATGCCCGCCGCAGTGTTCCCGGTGAGGACCTGATGTCCGGGCTGATCGCGGTCGAGGAATCGGGGGACCAGCTCACCGAGGACGAGATCGTCGCGACGTGCAATCTGCTGCTCGTCGCCGGACACGAGACGACGGTCAACCTGATCGCCAACGCGACGCTGGCGATGCTGCGCCATCCGGCCCAGTGGGCCGCGCTCGGGGCGGACGCCTCGCGGGTGGCCGCGATCATCGAAGAGACCATGCGGTACGACCCGCCGGTGCAACTGGTGGGCCGAATTGCCGGTGATGACATGACAATTGGTGACATCACGATCCCGGCCGGCGACACCATGCTGCTGTTGCTGGCCGCCGCGCACCGTGACCCGGCGGCCAGTGAGCGGCCCGGCGAGTTCGATCCGGACCGCGAGAACATCCGGCACATTGGGTTCGGCAAGGGCCCGCATTTCTGCCTGGGCGCACCGCTGGCCCGGTTGGAGGCGTCGGTGGCGCTGTCGGCGGTCACCGCGCGGTTCCCGCAGGCCCGCCTGGCTGCCGACCCGGTGTACAAGGCGAACCTGACCTTGCGAGGGATGTCGACGTTATCCGTGGAGATTTAGACGATCTGCCACGGATTCATCGAAGAAATCGTCCAACACTGACGAAAACCGCAATCTGTAGGTACGGTTCTTCGGCATGCGGATCCTCTTGGTCGGTGCCGGCGGCGTGGGTGCCGCGTTCTGTGCGATCGCGGCCCGGCGCGGCTTCTTCGAGCAGATAGTGGTGTGCGATTACGACGAGGCCCGGGCCGCCACGGCGGTCGACGAGGTCGGCGACCCGCGGTTCAGCGCCGCCCAGGTGGACGCGAGCTCGGCCGAGGCCGTCGCCGCACTGGTCCGGCAACACAACATCACCCACGTGATGAACGCCGTCGATCCCCGGTTCGTGATGCCGATCTTCAACGGTGCCCTGGCCGGTGGCGCCGACTACCTCGACATGGCGATGAGCCTGTCGCATCGTCATCCCGACAGGCCCTACGAGCTCACCGGGGTCAAGCTCGGTGACGAACAGTTCGCGGTTGCCGACGACTGGCAGGCCGCGGGCAGGCTGGCCCTGGTCGGCATCGGTGTGGAACCCGGGCTCTCCGATGTCTTCGCGCGCTACGCCGCCGATCATTTGTTCTCCGAGATCGACGAGCTCGGCACCCGCGACGGGTCCAACCTCACCGTCGACGGTTACGACTTCGCGCCGTCGTTCTCGATCTGGACCACGATCGAGGAATGCCTGAACCCGCCGGTGATCTGGGAGGCCGACCGCGGCTGGTTCGTCACCGAACCATTCAGTGAGCCAGAGGTTTTCGACTTTCCCGAAGGCATCGGCGCGGTCGAATGCGTCAACGTCGAGCACGAGGAAGTGCTGTTGATGCCACGATGGGTGGACTGCAAGCGCGCCACGTTCAAGTACGGCCTCGGCACCGAGTTCATCGATGTGCTCAAGGCTCTGCACAAGGTGGGGCTCGACCGCACCGACAATGTCACGGTCGGCCCCGTCCAGGTCAGTCCCCGCGACGTGGTCGCGGCCTGCCTGCCCAACCCGGCGACGCTCGGCCCGCAGATGCACGGCAAGACCTGTGCGGGGCTGTGGGTGACGGGCACCGGGAAGGACGGTAACCCGCGCTCGACGTACCTGTACCACGTCGTCGACAACCAATGGTCGATGGCCGAGTACGGGCATCAGTGCGTGGTGTGGCAGACCGCGATCAATCCCGTTGTGGCGCTGGAACTCCTGGCCAACGGAACCTGGAGCGGCGCCGGCGTGCTGGGCCCGGAGGCGTTCGACGCGGTGCCGTTCCTGGATCTGTTGAAGGACTACGGCTCACCGTGGGGCCTCAAGGAGCTCGCGCCGTAGCCCGGTGGCGGTCAGCAGTATCGCGAGCACGATCGCCGCAGCGGTGACGGCCGCGGTCACCGGCCAGCCCAGCCACCCGACGGCGGCGGCGCCGAATGCGGTACCCAGGCTGCCGCCCACGAAGTACACCACCATGTAAGCGCTGTTGAACCGTGCCGGCGCGGCCGGGTCGATGGCCAGAACCGTGCTCTGATTGGCCACTTGAGCGGCGAACAGCCCGGCATCGAACACGGCCAGGCAGACGAGGGTGGCCACCGGGTTCGACAGGCACCCGCCGAGGGCGATCGCGCCGAAGGCGGCGATGAGCAACCCGACCATCATGACTCGTCGTGCGCCCACACGGTCGGTCCACACCCCGGCGATGCGCGTGGCGACAATGCCCAATAGACCGGCGAGGGCGTACAGGCCGATCCGCTCGGCTGAGTATGAGTACGGCGGCTGAGCCAGCGCGACGGCCAGGCCGGCCCACACCGCGCAGAATGCGAAAAACCAGAGCGCGCCGCGTACCGCGGCGATGCGCAACGTCGGGAATCGCAGGTACAGGCCCGGCAGGCTGCGAAGCGTCGCCAGGTAGCCGCTCGTGGCGGAACCGGCGGTGGCGGGCAGGGTCCGCAATGTGACGAGTGCGGCGACGACGCACGCGAGTGCGAACACGACCAAGCCGCCCCGCCATCCCAACACGTCGGTCAGCCACCCACCGGCGATGCGGCCGCCGATGATCCCGGCCGAGATGCCCGCTGTCACAATGCCCAGCGCGGTGGCCCGACGGCCGTCCGGGACGAAGCGCGCGGTGATCGAACTCAACTGCGCACCGACGGTGGAGCAGGCACCGATCACCCCGACCGTGAGCCCAAGGATCCACACGGCACCGGCTGCGGCGTTGGCGGCCAACGCCGCGGCCAAGGCGCCGAACTGCGCTGCGAGTATGTATTTCGGCGGAAACCGGTCGACGAGCGGCACCAGCATCGCGAGCCCCAACAAGTAGCCGACCGGACCGCACGCCAGGGCGATCCCGACCTGGGCGACCGAGATGTCAAGGCTGTCAGCGACATCGGATATCGCCGGTTGCAGTGGGTAGATGGCGGCGGTGCCGAGCGCTGCGGCAATCGTCATGAACCACACGGTGGTTCGGTGTATTTCGGCCTGCGGTGTCATGTCGGTGACGGTATGAGCACGCGCGCCGGGGTGCTGGCGGAAATCGGACCACGCGGTGTGGGAGAGTGGCCGAACAGGCCGCTAGAGCGGGTTCAGGATCCGCTGCAGGAACTGGCGGGTGCGCTCTTCTTTCGGGTCGCCGATCACCGCGGCGGGCGGACCCTGCTCCAGGATCACCCCGCGATCGGTGAACAGCACCTGATCGGAAACCTGTCTGGCGAACTGGATTTCGTGCGTCACGATCACCAGCGTCCAGCCTTCGACGGCCAGGTCGCGGATCACCGCGAGCACCTCGCCGACCAGTTCCGGATCGAGCGCCGATGTCGGCTCGTCGAACAGCACCACTTTGGGTTTCAGCGCCAGTGCCCGAGCGATTCCGACGCGCTGCTGCTGGCCGCCCGAGAGCTGATACGGATACTTGTCCTGCTGGTCGGCCAGGCCCACCTGCCCCAGTAGCTCGGTGGCCTCGGCCACCACCTCGTCACGCGGGCGCTTCTGCACCACCAGCGGGCCCTCGGTGACGTTCTGCAGCACCGTCTTGTGCGGGAACAGGTTGTGGGACTGGAACACAAAGCCGCTCTGCGCCCGGTAGCCGCGCAGCTGTTCCTTGGGAACCGGCTTGGCGAAGTCGATTTCGGTGTCACCGACCCGGATCACCCCGGAGTCGGCCACATCGAGGGCGTTCAGCGTGCGCAACAGCGTGGTCTTGCCGGAACCCGACGGGCCGATCACGGTGGTCGCGGTGCCCCGCGGCACCCTGAACGACACGCCCTTGAGCACCTGGAAGTCGCCGAACGCCTTGTGCACATCGGTGGCGACGATCCGGTCGTCGCGTTCTGTGGTCATCGCGCAATGTGCCTTTCCAGTCGGCGTTCCAGGCGACTCTGGCCGAACGACAGCACCAGGCAGATCACCCAGTAGTAGATCGCGGCCGTGCCGTAGAGGGCGAAGAACTCGAATGTCGGCGCCGCGATGATCTGGGCTTGGCGCAGCAGTTCGGTCACCAGGATGGTCGAAGCCAGCGACGTGTCTTTGACCAGGGAGATCAAGGTGTTCGACAGCGGCGGTACCGCCACCCGGGCGGCCTGCGGCAGGATGATGCGCCGCAGCGTGCCGGTGTAGTTCAGCCCGATCGTCTCGGCCGCCTCCCACTGTCCCTTCGGGATGCTCTGGATCGCCGAGCGGATGATCTCGGCGGCGTAGCCGCCGACGTTGAGGCTGAACGCGATCACCGCGGCCGGGAACGGATCGATCTTCACCCCGAACTCGGGCAGCGCGAAGAACACGATGAACAGCTGCACCAGGAGCGGTGTCCCGCGGATGATCGAGATGTAGAACCGGGCGATGTTGCTCAGCACCCGGTTCGACGACAACCGGGCCAGCGCGACTGCCAGGGCGATCACCAGGCCGATGATGAAGCTGACGATTGTGAGCGGGATCGTCATGGTGATCGCGGCCTTGGCCAGCGGGCCGAGGCTGTCCAGGATCAGCTCCCACGTCGACTTCGGCTGCTTGAGCTCCTGGGATCCCGTGGGTGTGCCGGAGGCGTCGGCCTTGAGGTACTTCTGTGAGATCGCGGCCAACGTACCGTCGGCGCGCAGCTCGTCCAGGGCCTTGTCGAGGTCGGGCAACAGCCCACTGTTCTTTCGGGCGGCGAAGCCCTGTTCGCTCTTCGCCCCGACGTTCCCGGCGATCTTGACCGACTTGTCGCCGGTCTCGGCGAGGTAGGCGTAGACGGCGATGCTGTCGTTGACCACGACGTCGACCCGGCCCTGGTTGAGGAGCTTGATGGCCTGGGTGAATCCTTCGACCGCTTCCACCCGGGCCCCGGCCTTGCGGGCGATCTCCGACCAGTTGCTGGTCGCGTTCTCGGCGGCGACCTTGCCTTTCAGATCGGTGAGGGTCTTGATCGAATCGTCGTCGGCGCGGGTGACGATGACTCCCTCGCCCACCGAATACGGTTCGGACAGGTCATATTTCGCCTTGCGCTCATCATTGATGGTGACCTCGTTGGCGACCACGTCGAAGCGGTTGGCCTCGAGCGCGGCGAAGATCGAGTCCCATGGTGTCTCGACGAATTCGACTCTGACTCCGAGTTTGTCGGCGACTGCGCGGGCGACGTCGACGTCGTATCCGACGAGTTGGCCGGAGGCGGGGTCGTGATAGCTGAACGGTGCGTACACCCCCTCGGTGCCGACCCGCAGCACGCCGGCCTGCAACGGTCCGCCGGCCTCTGGTGCCTTCGGTCCACACGCGGCGATCAGTGTCGCGAAGATCAGCAGGAGTCCCAGCAGTGGAATTCGTCGGGAGCGCACCGCCGGACGCTAACAGGGGTGCGGGAGGTTCTGCAGGTTTCTGCTCAGCCCGGCTGATATATCCACGGATGCCGCGGCAGAGCGGCCGGGTCGAATCGGTCGAGCATGCCGTCGAGGCCCAGGGCCGGCCAGCCCAGCGATGCGCTGATCTGCTCCAATGCCCGCTCGATCCCGATCTCGGCCAGGGTGACCGCGCCGTCGCGTTTGGCCAGCCGGGCGCCGTCCTCGTTGAGCACCAGCGGCACGTGCGCATACGTCGGCTCGGGGTAGTCCAGCAGCCGGGCCAGGTACGCCTGGCGCGGGGACGAGCTCAACAGGTCGTCGCCCCGCACCACCTGGTCGACGCCGCTCGCCGCGTCATCGACCACCACGGCCAGGTTGTAGGCGGGCACGCCGTCACCGCGGCGTACCACGAAGTCGTCGATGATCCCGGTGTAGCTGCCGTGCAGCAGGTCGGTGACGGTGCCGACGAACGTGTCGGTGCGTAGCCGTAGCGCAGGTGGGCGATCGGTTTCGGCGCGGCGCTGTGCGCGTTCGGTGTCGGTCAGGTCCCGGCAGGTGCCCGGGTACGCGCCTTCCGGGGCATGTGGTGCGCGCGGCGCCTGGGCGATATCCCTTCGGCTGCAATAGCATTCGTACAGCAGTCCGCCCGCCCGCAACTGCTCGATCACGGCGTCGTAGCGGTCCTGGTGACCCGTCTGCCATTCCACCGGCTCATCCCACGTCAGCCCGATCGCGGCCAGGTCGGCCACTTGCCGCGTACCGATCTCGGCGAACGTGCGGTCATCGAGGTCCTCGACCCGCAGCAGGAACCGCCGCCCGGTGGACCGGGCGAACAACCAGGCCAGCATCGCGGTGCGCAGGTTGCCGATGTGCAGGTCGGCCGACGGGCTCGGCGCGAACCGCCCGGCGGGGGTGAGGCTCACGCCCGCAATCTAGCTAATCGCGCTCCCAGGGCCGATGTCGCCCTTCGCCACTCACGCACTACTCCGACGCTCCAGCGCTTCGATCACGACCGGGCAGATGTCGACTCCGTACAGATGCTCCATCGCCTGCAGACCGCCCGGACTCTCGGCGTTGATCTCGATGACTTTGTCGCCGATCATGTCGATGCCGACGAAGAACATCCCATCTTGCGCGAGTTTGTCGCGCATCGCCTCGATCACCGCGCGCTGCTTCTCGGTGACCTCTTCGGGTTGAACTGTGCCGCCCTTGCAGATGTTGGCTCGCGGGTCGTTCCCCTCCGGCACCCGCCGGAAAGCGGCGGGATGTCCGTCGACCTCGATGAGCTCTCCGTCGAGCAGGAAGATCCGCATGTCGCCGTCCTCGGCGCCCTCGACGTATCCCTGGGCGTAGATGTAGCCGTCTTCCAGCACCGACTCCATCATCTGGTTCAAGTTGGGCTCGTCGTCGCTGACGATCATGAACACGTTGCGTCCCTGCGCGCCGCACAGCGGTTTGATGATGGAGCGTCCCACGGATGAGATGAAGGTCCGGACGTCGTCCACGTTTTGCGTCACCAGGGATCGCTGGCGGATCTGCGCCGGAAACTCGTCGAGGTATACCTTCAACGCCGCACGCATGAGCACCGCGGGGTCATTGACCACGGTGACGCCGTGCGCCACGAGCAGCTGACCGAACATGGAACCCAAGCTGCTGGCCCACGGCCGATCCTGCCGATCCTCGACCGAGTCGTTCCTCAGAAACACGGCGTCGAGCTCGTTCATGCGTATGCGCTCGGCCGAACTCTCCTTCATGCGATCGACGAACGCGGTCAGCGTGTCCTCACCCCGGGCGATGCCGGGACGTGCGTGCGCCCCGATCTGACCGTCGGGCTCGCCGATACTGACGTCGCCCAGCCCGACGTACCAGACCTCGTGGCCCATCAGGGCGGCCGCCTTCGCGAGGCGGGTGGTCGCGTATTCGTCGACCTCGGTCTCCGCGCGATTGACCAGGAATGCAATCCTCATGCGGCCACATCCATTTCGAGTAGGTCCGCGGGGCTCATGCCGCCGCGCATGCGTTCGAGCCGCACTTGCGCCCCGGGCGCGGACAGCCAGCGTGGGCGCGCCCGCGGCGGTTCCAGAACCCCTTGCTGAATCAACTCCTCCACGAGCGGCGCATGGTCGAGCGAGAGCTTGCCGGCGAGAAGGGGCTCGATGCTGCGTCCTTCGGCGAAGTACCCGAGGACTCGTTCGATACCGCGCAGATAGATGATGTCCTTCGTCGAACCTCCGCCGAATGTTGCGCGGCTCGTCACCGACCACGCGGTGCGGGGTGCGAAGCCATGGGCGTCGGTCAGGTGATTGAAGATCTCGACGAACTCCGCGTGAGCCAGCATCATCGATGCGGCAACGACCCTCGCGGCGAGCACGCGCATGCGTCGGGGATCGAGCCCCCCTACGACGTACTCGGCCAGCACCGCCAGGCCTTCCTGCGTCTCCTCGTACAGTGGGAGCCCGACGGCCAGGAGACCCAAGGGCTGCGCCTCGCCGTTGCGATAGGTGAGCACGTGGGTCCCGACCTCGTGCTGGATCAGTGGCTCTACGCGGTTCGCGCGGAAGGAGGCAGTGGCAGGAATATAGAGCCTCCCGAACGACACCATCAGATCGGCGACGTCGTCCCGCACTTCGACCGCTACGGGAAACTGCGGATAGGCCGACTCCAGTTCCGCGCGTGCCGTCTCCGCGAATGCCGTGGCGGTGACGCTGGTCGACGTGATCGGTGGCGGATCGATGAGCTCGAGCAATGAGCGAGCCGTCGTGCACAGCGAGTCGTCCGGTTCTCCGTAGAGCTGCAGCGCGCCGTACCTGAACCGCGACGTGCCGCGGTCCTCGAGCAAGGTGATCCGCCGGGCAATCTCGTCGCGTTTTCCACGGAAGAGAGAGTTGAGTGCCGGGTTCTCCACTCGCTCGATCTCGACGTCGTAGAGGTCGCGCTTGACCAGATCCGGGTCGAAGTCCAGCGGTCTCGACTGCAGGGCGGGTAATGACTCGAACCCCGAGCGCGCGAAACCCCGCCATGCCTCGGCTCCATTGATCGGAGTGACGTTGAGCATGAGGTTGAGCTCGCGATCGATCTCCGTCAGACGTGCATCGACGTCCAGGGCTTCCTGCGAAAGGGGCGAAGTTCGACCCACTTGCTATCGATACCCAATTGGCGACGTGGTCAATCCGGTGTTCGAAGCTGTTCCCGCTAACGTTCAGGAAATGGCAGAGCGGAGAATCGCCGGCGGCACGATCCAGGTTGAACACCAAGACGGGCTGGTGCGCGCGCGGGGCGTGCGCTACGGCACCGTCAGGCGATTCGCGGTCGCCGAGCCGCCCGCGGCCTGGTCGGGGGTTCGGGACGCGACGCAATCAGGTCCGGCCTGCCCGCAACGGCCGTCGCGTTTGAGCTGGGTCGCGGGCGACGCACTCGCGGGCCTGACGACGAACGAGAACTGCCTCGTGCTGACCGTCACCGCCCCGGCCGACGCGCACCGGCTGCCGGTCATGGTGTGGTTTCACGGCGGTGCGTACGTCGCGGGCAGCGGGGAGTCGGCCAAGTACGACCCCGGTGCCCTGGCCCGTGCCGGCAACGTGGTCGTGGTCAACGTGAGCTACCGGCTCGGCATCTTCGGTTATCTGGCGCCACCCGGGACCGGTGAGGACAACCTGGGACTGCGCGATCAGATCCTGGCGCTGCGCTGGGTGCAAGACAACATCGCGGCGTTCGGTGGTGACGCGACCAATGTCACCGCGTTCGGTCAATCGGCCGGCGCGCATTCGGTCCTGTCGCTCATGTTGTGTGAGGACGCGATCGGTCTCTTCCACCGCGCGATCCTGCAGAGCGCCCCGCTGGAGTTGGACGACGGGCGTGACGATATGGCCCATGCCATGGGCTCGGCGATGGCCACCTCCCTCGCCGGTGCCGATCCGGTCGAGGCGAGCATCGAACAACTGCTCGCCGCGGAAGGCGCCGCGGTCGCCGCCGCGCAGGGTTACGGCCTGCTTGGTGGACTTGCGTTCGCACCACGGCTCGGTCGGGGGCCGCTGCCGGCACCCGCCGATGTACCCGCCGCCATCGCCGCCGCCGCGGGCCGCATCGAGCTGCTGATCGGCTACACCAAGGACGACGCCGCACCGTTCGTGGCGATGGACCCTCGGGTGGCCAGGCTCAACCGGGTACCGGTCCTCGGGCGTCTCGCCGTGCGGGCGGGGTCGGCGGTGATCACGAAACAGGCGTTCTCCAGCCCCGCTGAGCGACTGGCCGAGGCCTGGCGGACGCACGGCGGCCGGGTGGGCACCTATCGATTCGACTGGACACCGGTCAACGCCCCGTTGGGCGCCTGCCATTGCATGGAGTTGCCGTTCCTGTTCGGCTCACCGCAGACCTGGGCGGACGCCCCGATGCTCGGCCCACAGCGGACAATCGACAGTCAGCTGTCTACCGAGATGCGCACTCGCTGGACGCAATTCGCTCATCATGGCGTCGAATCACTGCCCGCGCCGTCGTTGCGGTTCGGCTGAGCCGGAACAGACAGCCCTTGGTAGGGTTCCGGCAAAATTCGGACGCGGTGGTGTGACGGCGATTATGGGCGCAGTCCCGTCCCTGCGTGGCCGCGTCAGCGAATGCGCGGCACTTCGAACCCTGGTCCGGTCGGCTGCCTACCGGGCGGCGGACACGGCCGACCGCCGGGAAGTGCACCGTACGTTGGCGGTTGCCACCGACCCCGAGCTCGATCCTGTCCGCCGATCCGGCCCGTGACGGGCTGACCAACCAGGAGATCGGTGCGCAGTTGTTCATCAGCACCCACACTGTCGAATGGCACTTGCGCAACGTCTTCGTCAAGCTCGGTGTCCGGTCACGCAGGCAGCTGCGATCCGTGTCCTGGACCGGTTGAACCACGGGTTTTCAAGGGTCCGAAGCATCATCGGAGCAGCCAGGCTCATCGGATGGCGACGATCCTGCTGCAAACCACGATCACAGCGAATCCCGACGATTGGGACGTCAGCCGTTTCTCGCTGCTGGCCGCCGAGTTACGGGCGGACGGGCACGATGTGCTTGCCCGTAATCGGGCCGATGGCGTTGCGCAGGATCCGGTGCTCCGCAATCTCGACGAGCTAGGGTTCGACCAGCTGTGGCTGCTGGCCGTCGACGTCGGCAACGGACTCACGCCTGACGAATGTGCGGCGATCGGCCGGTTCCGCGGGCTCGGCGGCGGGGTGCTCACCGCGCGCGATCATCAGGACCTGGGCAGCTGCCTGCGGGGGCTGGGGTCGTTGGGGCAGGTCAACGAATTCCACGACGACAGCGTGGACCCGGTGTCCCGCTGCGACGACCAGGACAATCCGGACATCTCGTGGCCCAACTATCACTCGGGCTCCAACGGTGACTATCAGCCGGTGCTGGCCGAGGAGCCGGGGCACCAGCTGCTGCGCACGGCCCGGACCGCCAGCGGCCGCATCGAGTGGTTCCCGGCTCACCCCCATGAGGGTTCGGTCTCGGCCCGGGTGCCGTGCGCCACGGTGGTGGCCCGGGGACGCAGCGCCGCGACCGGCAGGCGGTTCAATCTCGCGGTCGCGCTCGACGGTGAGCGCACGCCCGACGGCAGACCGATGGGCCGGGCTGTGGCGGAGTCGACCTTCCACCATTTCGCCGATTACAACTGGGACCTGGACCGCGGGGCACCGTCGTTCGTCACCGATCGGCCCGGTTGGCAGATCAGGTCCGATCCATCGCTTCTCGGGGTGTTCAAGGATTACGTCCGCAATCTCGCCACCTGGCTGCAGCCACCGGATCACCACTAGTCGGGAAGTAGGCCCGGGACGATGTCGTTGAGCCGGAAGGTGACTGGCTGGTCAAGTTGGGCGTAGGTGCACGACCGCGGGTCCCGGTCGGGCCGCCAGCGGTTGAACTGGGCGGTGTGCCGGAACCGTCTGCCTTCCATGTGGTCGTAGCGGACCTCGACCACACGTGCGGGTCGTAGCGGCACGAAGGACAGGTCCTTGCCGGCGTTCCAGCGCGAGCCGCCGCCGTATCGCCGCGCGAGATCCGGGTCGGCGGCCACCTGAGCGGCCCAGTTCCACGGGTGGTTCTCGAAACCGGTGACCAGGGGCTGCAATTCGGTGAACAGGGCGCGGCGTCGCTCCATCGGGAAGGCGCCGATGACGCCGACGGATGCCAGCTCACCGTCATCGGTGTACAGCCCGAGCAGCAGCGATCCGACCGCATCCGGGCCCGACTTGTGGAGCCGATAGCCGGCGACCACACAGTCGGCGGTCCGCTGGTGCTTGATCTTCACCATGACCCGTTTGTCCGGCTGGTAGGTGAGCGTGAGCGGCTTGGCGATCAGCCCGTCGAGCCCGGCTCCCTCGAATTCGTCGAACCAGCGCCGCGCGGTCGGCAGATCGGTGGTGGCCGGGGTGACATGGAAGGACGGACCCGAACCCAGCGCGTCGACAAGGGCGGCTCGGCGTTGCATGAACGGGCGCCCGGTGAGGTCGTCGTTACCCAGGGCGAGCAGGTCGAAGGCGATGAAGCAGGCCGGTGTCTGTGCGGCCAGCAGGCGCACTCGGGATGCCGCCGGGTGCAGACGCAGTTGCAGGGCCTCGAAATCCAGGCCACGGTCGGTGGGCAGGACGATCTCGCCGTCGACGACACACCGCGGTGGCAGTTCGGCTTTGGCTGCCTCGACCAGTTCGGGGAAGTATCTGGTCATCGGCCGCTCGTTGCGGCTGCCCAGCTCGACTTCGTCACCGTCGCGGAACACCAGCGCGCGGAACCCGTCCCATTTGGGTTCGTAGGACGCATCCGGGGGAATCACCGTTGCCGGCTTGGCCAGCATCGGCGAGACGGGCGGCATCACGGGTAGCAGCATGGATCCGGATCTGGGTGTGAACTTTTCAGTTTGCGGCTATTCAGTATGCGCTACGCAGTCCGGCCAAGTCGCGAGGCAAGAGCGGGAGTACCGGGTTTCAGGCGGCCCCTTCGGGTATGCGTCAAGCAGAGCGTGACTGGTCCCAACCGCCGCCGGACTGTTCCGCAGATCCGTGCGATGAGTTGGCGGCGGCGCGGCGGTCTAGATCCATGACACCCCGATGAACCAGGATGGAGCCCGTGGACCTACCCGTAGTGCCGCCGATCGAACCGATGCTCGCCAAAGCCCAGGTAAAGGTGCCCGATGAGGCCGGGGTGTGGTCCTACGAACCGAAATGGGACGGGTTCCGCGCGCTGGCCTTCCGTGACGGCGACGAGGTGGTGCTGCAGTCCCGCAGCGGGAAGGAACTCGGGCGCTACTTCCCCGAACTGCTCGACGCGCTGCGTGACGAACTCGCCGACCGCTGTGTCCTCGACGGCGAGGTGGTGGTGCCCCGCGAGATCGACGGCCGGGTACGCCTGGACTGGGAGTCGTTGTCGCAGCGCATCCACCCGGCGGAGTCGAGGGTGCGGATGCTCGCCGAACAGACCCCCGCGCACTTCATCGGATTCGACGCCCTGGCCACCGGTGACCGGGCCTTGCTCGAGGAGCCCTTCCGGGTGCGCCGCGAGGTGCTGATGGACGCCGTCAACGCCAAGCAGTGGTGCCATGTCACGCGGACCACCACCGATCCCGAACTCGGTGCTCAGTGGTTGCAGACCTTCGAGGGGGCCGGGCTCGACGGGGTGATCGCCAAGAAGCTCGACGGGCCCTACCTGCCGGGCAAGCGGGAGATGGTGAAGGTCAAGCACCACCGCGACGCCGACTGTGTGGCGATCGGTTACCGCATCCACAAGAGCGGCGAGGGCGTCGGCTCGATCCTGCTCGGTCTCTACCGCGCCGACGGTGAGCTGCAGATGGTTGGTGGCGCAGCCTCGTTCAGTGTGAAGGACCGGGTCAAGCTGCTGGCCGACCTGGAGCCGCTGCGGGAGGGCGATGAAGTCCGCGAGGGCGACCCGAGCCGCTGGAACTCGGCCGCCGACAAGCGCTGGATTCCGGTGCGCCCCGAGCGCGTGTGCGAGGTGGCCTATGACCAGATGGAAGGCAACACCGTTCACGGGCAACGCTTCCGGCACGCGGTGAAGTTCCTGCGCTGGCGCCCGGACCGGGAACCGGCGAGCTGCACGTTCGACCAGCTCGACGTGCCGCTGAACTACGACCTGTACGACGTCCTAGAGGGAGACAGCTGAGATGGCAACGCCGGCAACCGAACTCGATGTCGACGGGATCAAGGTCCGGTTCACCAACCCGGACAAGGTGTATTACCCGAAGCTCGGATCCGCCGGGACCAAGGGCAAGCTGATGGAGTACTACCTGCACGTCGCCGACCGGATGGTGGCGCTGTTGAAGGACCGGCCGACGCATCTGCAACGGTTTCCTGACGGCATCGAGGGTGAGGAGATCTATCAGAAGCGGGTCCCGCAGAAGCATCCCGACTACCTGGAGACCTGCGTCGTCACCTTCCCGTCCGGCCGAACCGCCGATGCCCTCAAGGTGACTCACCCCGCCGCGATCGCGTGGGCCGCGCAGATGGGCACGATCACTTTGCACCCCTGGCAGGTTCGGTGCCCGGACACCGAGCACCCCGACGAGCTGCGCATCGACCTGGATCCGCAGCCGGGCACCGGGTTCGCCGAGGCCGCCGGCGTGGCCTGCGATGTGCTCAAGCCGCTGCTCGACGAACTGGGCCTGGTCGGCTATCCGAAAACATCAGGCGGCCGCGGCGTCCACATCTTCCTGCCGATCTTGACCGACTGGGACTTCATCGCGGTGCGCCGGGCCGGGATCGCCCTGGCCCGTGAGGTGGAACGCCGGGCCCCCGATGCGGTGACCACCTCGTGGTGGAAGGAGGAGCGGGGCGAGCGGCTGTTCATCGACTACAACCAGAACGCCCGCGACCGCACGTTCGCCTCGGCCTATTCGGCCCGCAAGACCCCGATCGCCACGGTCTCGATGCCGTTGTCGTGGGATGAGCTGCGCGACGCCGACCCCGACGACTACACGATCACCACCGCAGTGGATTTCCTTGCCGGACGGGCTGATCCGTGGGCCGGCATCGACGACAAGAAGCAGTCGCTGCAGCCCCTGCTGGACCTGGTGGCCGCCGATGAGGAACGTGGCCTGGGGGATCTGCCGTACCCGCCGAACTATCCCAAGATGCCGGGTGAGCCGCCGCGGGTGCAGCCGAGCAAGAAAGTCGCGGCCAACTGGGATGATAGTGGTAATCGCAAGTAGTGACCGACTAGCACAATGCTCACTCCCACGATAACTTCTGGCGGTGCCTCAGACGCTGGAATCGTGCGGAGTAGCTTCTACCGCTCCCTTCGGGTGGAAGGAAAGGCGGACCGCACAGTGACGCCCCTGGGGTGCGCCCTCCGGCGCGCTCTGCCTCGCCTCGAACTGCCAGCGTCCTCTTTCCTTGGAACGAGCCGGACAAGCGTTTGCCGATTGTGCAATTGCCAGGCCCTCTAGCTAGGGCGTATGTCTCACGTCGCTTCGGGATTCCGCCAGGCCAGCTTCTACGAGATTGCCCGAACGGTGTGGTCGTAGCGATCCTGTATGTGGTCGTCCTTGGTGACTCCGTTGCGTGCTTGACGCAGGAAGACGTTGAGGTCCTTTTCATTCAGGACCAGCATAACTCCGTTATTTCCGGCCGTGCGCTTTATATGCTCCATATAATGCTTTTTCAGTTCACCCCTGAACACAATGACAATGAATCTTCCAGTTGTGTCGTTCAGGTAGTACGCGGCTTGTTGAAAATCGCTGGCTTGTAATTCTGAGTAATTCTTGCATTCGAAGATTACTTGCGTGGCGTTGTAGCGCGTCCTTGCCATTTCCCAAAATCCGAAGCTCGCCCGGTTGGATGCCATCCAGTCGCGCCGGATCGTACCATCAATTTCTCGGACTTGAGCCTCTATATTACAGAGGGGGCGGTAGAAGCAGAGCCTAAGAACTTCGCCGACAAGATCTTCGAATGCGTCCGCGCCTTCGCGCCCGTGTGGGAGCGACTTAAGGGTCTCGATCAATCCATTAACCTTGTCCCGGTATTCTTCGGGATTGAGTGCTCCAGGCAACTCCAAGATCATTCCTGATCGACGTAGCTTCTGACCTTCCGTGAAACTGCTGACAAGCACATCTTGTAAATCGAGCGCCTCGTAATACGACGGATGGATACGGACTTCTGTGCCTATCGAAATCGGAGGGGGGGTGGTATCTCGCGGCCCCAGTGAACGGAAAATCGGCTCTGCTTTGTGTCGTGTGGACTTCTTATCTAAAATGCCAGCGAAGCCGATGTCGTAGAGGAGGCGCGTAAATCGATCGACAGTAGAGTATTCGTAAATCCACTCTTTGCATGAAGAGACGACTTGAGTATCGTCCAGAAGTTTATTGAGGAAGTCCTCCATCGCATTGATCGTAAATGTGGTGCCGAGGCCATAGAAGCTTTCGAGTACCACCGCAATCTGTGGATAGTTTTCCTGATATTCATCGCTTAAGTCTTTGAGCCTACTGTCCGAAAATCGCCGGCGAGCGTCCTGCAGGTCTTCGATCATCACCTGGGAATGCTTGCTACCTTGAGCGTTGTCAAGAGCCAGGGTGCAATATGTCAGCACGTCGCGAGGTCGATGCTGGCAATATTCGAGTATGAGTTCCTTCGCGTGATCGCCGTCTTCGAAGAATGCGTTCCAAGTGGTACCCCCCAGTGCGAGCTTACTATTGAGGGGAGCGTTTATCCTGCGCTCGATCATCTCCACTAGTTGTGCGGGTGTCCAATCTAGCCCGACGACACAAGTTTCCAGCCGTGAGAATTCGCTGTCGAAAACGCGGACACGCTCAAATATATTTTCGCGCAAGAAGATTAAGACTCGGGCTGCTGCCGCCTGTGTGTTCACCTCGAGTGCTGCGTGCATTAATGCTGTTAGGTATAGGACAGCCTGCTGGCTGCCATCCCAGAAGTCGTCGATGGCGTCCAGAACTATCGTGTAAGGGCTATGGATGTGCGCATTATTCACCGCCTTTAATGCGCTTTTCGTTGCGGACATTTCTGTGAGCCATGCGATGTCATCTTCGGTCTGCAGACCGCGTGTATAGGAGGCGATGAAGTGAAGCACGCGGATGTCGAAATCCATGTCGCCGTAACGCTCACGTTCTTTACGGGCGAAATCAGGGATGGAGCGGGATTCCGAAGGCTTTCCAAAATGATCTAACAGGATTTCGTCTACTAAGGCCCGCTTAAATGCGGCTATGAGTGAACGGAATGGCTTTTGGTTCGCATCGGCGAAGTCGTGCAGCGGTAGAGTTAAACTGCTCGGACTGAAAATCTCCGGACGGATTAGGCGCAGATTTTGCACGCGGTCTTGCAGATAGCGTGTAGTTGCAGTCTTTCCGGTTCCTCGCCGGCCTACGAAAAAACAGTGCGGGTTGTCGTGATCGGAGGCAGCCTTCAGAGCGGCAGTCTGTACGTACACTTGGGGATTTGTTAGATAGGTGTCGTACTCTGCGAATGATTGCCCAAGATGGATGCGGTCCAACGCCTTGCGAGGCAAGTTAACTGGTCCGGCCGTATTGCTAGAGTATGTCGGCCGAGGACTTCTACTGTCTGTCGATCGCGCCCTCTTCGCCATCCGTGCAATTTATCTCAGAATCCGATTATTCGCCTCGATTTCAATCGGTGGCGGATTCGCTTGCGGTGGATATGCGCTGCAGTGGAGGGGAGGCCAGGAGAAGCGGGGTCTGAAACGGTCGCGATGCTGTACCGGACGCGCGGGCCCCGCCGGGAACGGATGCCTGCAGAAGGCACTTGTCGCGTGTCGTGTCGCTGAGGACTGGGCAGATAACCTTGCCCACAACGCGCGTAGGCGACCTGCATTCTTGCTGTACAGTGCAACGCTCAAGTGACCGAACTATCCCAAGATGCCGGGCGAGCCGCCGCGGGTGCAGCCGAGCAAGAAGGTCGCCGAGAACTGGGACGAGGATGGGAATCCCAAGTAGTGGACCTCAGGCCGTGGGTGTCCCCAGCATGAGGTCCAGGAATCGTTCGGAGCGGTCGGCGGCGGTCAGGGCATCGGCTGAGTCCATGAGATGCAGCACCCCGATACCCGTCGCGAAAGTGGCCTGGCCGCGCAGGGCCGCGTCCTCGGGGCTGAACCCGTAGTCGAGGTAGGCCTTCGTGACGGCGACCAGGACCCGGTGATCGGCCGCCCGCACGTTGGCCGCGGCGACGTCGTCGGACCTGGCCCACTCCCGCATCGCGCGTTCCAAGGTCCAATGCTGCGGGCTGAGCAGTTGCTTCATCATTTGCGACAGCCGTTCGCGCGGCGGCAGATCTTCGAGTTCGGCCAGCGAGCGACGGTCCTGCTCCAGGAACGCATTCCACGACGCCACCAGGGCGGCCCGGTAGCCCTTCATGTCGGTGAAGTGCCAGTAGAAGCTGCCCCTGGTGGCGCCGATCTGCTCGCAGAGCCGCTCGATCTTCAGCGCCCGCATCCCGTCGGAGGCGAGCAGGGCGTACCCGGCCTGGATCCAGTCATCGGCGGTCAAGCTGCCGGGCGTGCCCTTGCGTTCGCCTGCCATTCGGACAGAGTAAGGCGCGCGCACCCTACCCCGCGGTTGACAGGTGCATCCCGAACGGCACCGCCCTGATCAGGGTGACGGGCACAGCCTCGCCGCTGGGTACCGGGTAGTGGCGCTGCTCGCCGGGGCGCGCGCCGACGATGGCCTCACCAAGCGGTGAGTTCACCGAATAGACCTCCAGATCGCCGTATTCGGCGCCGCGGATGCCCAGCAGGAACGTCTCGACCTCGTTGGTCTCGTCGTAGCGCACGGTCAGCACCATGCCCGGCTCGGCCACCCCGTCGTCGGGCGGCGTCTCGCCCACCACAGCGTTGAGCAGCTGATCATGGATCTGCTGGATGCGGGTCTGGCGGGCCCGCTGGACAGCCACTTGGTTCTCGTCCGAGTCGGACGGGGCTTCGGTCGAGATCAGGTCCCGCAGCGCCGACAACTCGGTCTGCAGGCGCTCGTAGGCCTGTGGGGACAACCAAATACGTTGGCTGACAGTCATTGTGGTTTCCTTCCGATGAGGCGGATATGCCGTCAGGGGCGGGCTTGCGCGCCGCCCCTGACGGCTTGTTGGCCCGTCAGGGCAATGTCGTGGGCCGTCAGCGCAGCGGGTCGAATTCCCGTAAGGCTTCGGGTTGTTTTCCGGTGGTGATGTGTTCGGCAAGTAGCCGGCCGGTGACCGGGCCGTGGGCCAGGCCCCACATGCCGTGGCCACCCGCCACGTAGATGCCTTGTGCCACTTCACCGATCAGCGGGCGCCCGTCCGGGGTGACCGGACGCGGGCCCACCCAGACGTCGGTGCGGGCCTCCCAGTCCACGCCGTCGAGCAGTGGGGCAGCGGAAGCGACGATCGCGTCGACCCGGGGCGGTTGCAGCGGATCGTCGGGGGAACGGAATTCCATGGTTCCGGCCACCCGAAGCCCGCCCTGGTACGGCGTGCAGGCCACGCGCGCGTCAGGCAGGTAGATGGGCCCGAGAATCGGGTGGTGGACCGGCACTGTGAACGAGTAGCCGCGTCCCGCCTGCACCGGCGTGCGGACCCAGGGCTTGGCCAGTTTCGACAGCCATGCGCCGGTGGCGATCACCGCGGTGTCGGCCCACAGGGAACGATCCGCCATATCCACGTTCACGCCGGCGCCCTCGGCCCGAACGTCGGTGACCTCGCCGATGACCAACTCGGCGCCCCTGTCGACGACGGCATCGCCGAGGGCCTGCACGAACCGGCCCGGGTCCACGAAGCGCTGGCCCTCCACGTTGATGCCCGCGGTGATCGCCGCCGATGCCACCGGCACATGCTGGCGCAGCGTTTCACCGGACAGGCCGGTCACGGTCACGGTCTGTCCGACCGCGGCCATCCGGCGCAGCTCGGTCATGAGATGTTCGGCCTGTTGGGCGGTTTCGAACAGTGCCGTGATCGGGCCGTCGGTGGTGGGTACCGATACCCCGTTGGATGTCAGTACGTCGTAAGCCTCGAGGCACTCCTCGTTGAGCGGCACATTGGCTTTCGCGACCCTGGTCCACGTCGAGAGCCGGCAATTCATGGCGAACCGGGCCAGGAATGCCAGCAGTCGGGGCCCCGAGGTCAGCGGGATATGCAGGGGCGCGGTCGGATCGAACAGTGACCGCAGGCCATCGCGCAGCACGGCCGGGTCGTTGAGCGGGATGGTCAGCGTCGGAGAAACCCAGCCGGCATTGCCCCACGACGCGCCTGCCGCCACGCCGCGGCGGTCGACAACGGTGACCTCGACCCCGCGTTCCTGCAGAAACCATGCCGTGGACAGGCCGACGATGCCCGCACCCACGACGACCGCTGATCGCGGTCCGCCGTCAATACGCTCCAGCCCATCCATGCCCCCATGGTGAGGCCGACCAGGCGTTTCGCGTTTGCAGGATCTCGACAAACAGTAGGGGTGTGATTGTCGAACTACGACAATTCTTCAGTGGCGGCCAGTTCGATCATCATCGCCAACCGCTTGCGGGCGTCGTCCAGGTCGAGCTGGGTCAGCTCGACCATCTTGCGCAGCCGGTAGCGCACGGTGTTCTCGTGGACGCCGAGTGCGCGGCCGGCCTCGGCCAGATCGCCCTGGGCCTCCAGCCAGGCCCGTAGCGTCCCCGCGTACTGCGTGCCGTGGGCCTGGTCGTGGGCCCGCAACTCGGCGACCGGACCGCGCTGCGGGGCACGGCCGGAGCGGGCCGCGATCCGAAGCCGTTGCAGCAGGATCTCGTCCCAGGCCTCGTCGTAGACCGGCGCCGGACCCTCACGCCGCACTTCGTGCAACGCCAGGCACTCGTCGGCCTCGCTGCGGGCCAGCGCCAGCTCAGCAGCGATGGCGGGACCACTGATCCCGGCCAGTACGGTCACCCGCTCGGGCAGCGCGGCGCGTAATCCCGTCACCCAGTTGCTGGCGGCCTCGGCCTCGGCGCCGGGCAGCACGGTGTAGACGGTGTTGCCGGCCAGGGCGCTGCGGCCGGGACGTGACCAGCCGAAGCCGGCGGTCGCTCGCTCGAATGCCAGCAGCAGCGCGGCGTGCCGCTCGTCGGTGGTCTGGGCCCGCAGCGCGATCACGCGGAGCGGCGTCTGCGGCAGACCGAGCCGGCTGGCCGCCGTGGTGGCGTCGGCGGCACCCTCGAGTAGGCGGATGACGAGTTCCGACTCCACCTGACGTTCCAGGTCGGCGCTGGCGCGTGAACGCAGTAGGTGCAGGGCGACCATGCGAGCGCCGTCGGCCAGTGCAGCCCGGCGCGCGTCGGGCAACGGCTCGGCACACGTCACCCAGATCGAGCCGAGTAGTTCGCGACCGGCACGGGCGGCCACCACCATCCGGCCAGTCAGGCCGCGTTCGTCGTCGCCTTCGACGAATATCGGCTCGTCGGATTCGGCCAGATGCCGGAACACCCCGCGGGCTTCGAACAGGGCGCGGAGCCGTTCCGGTGCCCCGCGGCTCAGGATCGTCTCGGCGCGGGCCGGATCGGCGTGCTGTTGCAGCCGCGAGTACGCCAGCACCGAACTGCGCCGGTCCTCGATGGTGACCGAGCCGCCCACCGCATCGGCCAGGCTGTCGGCCAGCGCGAACAAATCGGTTGGGCCGCGCCCGGATTCGGTCTCCCGGCCCTCCAGTACCACGCCGTAGACCACGGCCGCCAGCTCGCTCCAGGAGACTTCGGGTTCCACCGTCATCACCGCGATGCGGTCGTCGGCGACCGGCTCGTCGTCGTCGGGGGTGTGCGCACCGCGAACCAGCACCACCACGGCGCGCGCCGCCGAGGCCCACTGCACCGCCTCGGCGACCGAGGAGGCCCCGACCGCCAGCAGGACGTCGCCGATCACCTGGCCGGGTTCGTGCATCACGACGCTGCGCAACTCGGTCGAGCGCGGCGCCGGGGAGGTTCCATTTGCCGGGGCGCGCAGCCGCACCCCGTAGCCGCCCAAGACGTTGATCAGGCGGTCCAGTGTGACCACGGATTACGGCCCAGCGGCGAGCGTGGCCTTGCCGGTGCGTTGCTGGCCGGCCTGGTCCAGCCACGTCAGGCCCACGACGTCGCCCGGGTAGTGCTGATCGAGAACCAGCGTCAGGGTGCGGGCCGAATCCAGCCGGGCTCCCTCGATGTTGGTGAGCAGATCGCCCGGGATCAGGCCGGCCGCTTCTGCCGGACCGCCGGGAATGACGTCCTGGACGATCACGCCGCCGTTCTGGCGCTGTGCGGTGCGCACCCCGACGCCGAGCATGGTCGGCGGTCCGATGTGCACCGAGGGTGACGGGATGCGGGCGCGGATCTGTCCGGCGATGCCCATCGCGTCATTGATCGGGATCGCGAATCCCTTGCCGCCGGGACCCATTCGGAAGTTCACCGACGCGGCTGTCGTCATGCCGACGACCTGGCCGGCATCGTTGACGACCGGGCCACCTGAATCGCCGGCGCGTACCGGTGCGGCGAACTCGAACAGCCCGTTGATCTCATCGCTGGTGCCGGTCAGCTCGTCTTCGGCGTTGACGGTCCGGTTGAACGCGCTGACGGTGCCGATCTCGCGGGTCAGCGGCGCGCCGCTGCCCCCGGCATTGCCGAGTGCGACCACCGGCTGACCCGGTGCCAGCACCCTCGAATCGCCGATCGGGGCCGGTGGCAGCCCGGCTGCTCCGTGCAGCTGCAGCACCGCGATGTCGTTCTGACGGTCGTAGCCGACCAGGTCGGCGGGGAAACTCTGGCCGCCGACCGTGGCGCTGATCGAGTTGGCCCCTTGGACGACGTGATAGTTGGTCAGCACCTCGCCGCTCGGGGACAGCACGATGCCGGTGCCGATGCCGTAGGCCTGCTGGTAATCCACTCGGGTGTCGATGCGCGCCACCGATGGTTCGATCTGGGTGGCCACGGCCTCCGGGTCACCGGGTGCGGCACCGGCAGGTGCTGACGGGGCGACGACGGCAGCCGCGGCGGCAAGGGCCGCCGCGACAATCACTTTGAACGAATGTGAGCCCACTTTGCTCATGTACCCATCTTGGCTGGGCAAGAACCCGATGTCGACGCGATTGGTGTGTGTGTCAGTCTTCGGTGGCGACTTCGCCGCGCGAGCGCAAGCCCCGCCGCTTGGTGCCGCTCTTGCTGGACGGCCGCCGGTTACGCAGAGATGCGCCTGCCGGCTCCTCGTCCTCGGTGGCCTCTTCGGCCTCTTCGGCCTCTTCGGAAGCTTCGCCTTCTTCAGCCTCTGGCTCAGCCTCGGTCTCTTCTGCGTCAGCGTCAGCTGCGGGAGCCTCTTCGGTCTCCTCGACCTCGTCCGCGTCGGCAGCCTCATCGGTATCAGCCTCGGCCTCGGCGCCGGCCTTCGTGCGCCCGCGGCGCTCGGCCTTCTCGCGGGTCTTGACCGGCTTCGGCGGCGGGGGCGGCAGTTCGGCGACAAACGCCAGGTAGAAGCTGAAGATGCCGAGCAGGGCGATCGCTGCGGCGGCGCCGTATATCCCGAACAGCCACGGTCCGAAGCTGTCCAGTGACAACCAGATCTCGGAGACCGCGGTGCCGACGATCAGCACTGCCGCCGCGACGTGCAGGGAGATCGAGGCGGTCCGCAGGCGCAGCGCCAACTCCGGGGTGGCCAACTCGGGACGCTTGGTCCGCTGCAGGGTGAACACCACGGGCAGGGCCGCGAGACCGATCAGCACCCCGGTGACGATGCGCAGGATCAGCCCGAGCGTCGGCGAGGTCTGACCCATCAGTTCGGGCCATCGCGGAAGAACGAAGAAGAAGAACAGGCCGGCGGCCACGATCGAAAACGACACGTGCCAGATCACCGCGACGGTGCGGCCCATACTCCTCCTCGGGTACTTAATTGGGCCGGGGTGCGAACTGCTGATCAGGGTTGATTCAGCAGTTCGCACCCCGGACCCGAGCGCGGAGGATAGGGGATTTGAACCCCTGAGGGCTGTTAACCCAACCCGCGTTCCAGGCGAGCGCCATAGGCCACTAGGCGAATCCTCCGTCGGCAATCCTAACTGACGCCCGGACCGGTCCCGTACGCGCCGGGGATAGGGGCGGGTATTACACTCGCTGTGGACCCCGCGCGGCGTCCATCCTGTGAACTCCCCCAGGGCCGGAAGGCAGCAAGGGTCAATGGGCTCTGGCGGGTGCGCGGGGTCCCCTTACGTTCCAGTTCATTCAGCTTCTGTGAAAGGCGCGCGGTGTCGTTCCAGTCCCTCGGCCGCGACGATCTGCTCGCGCAGCACGAACTCCAACAGCGCAACTACGCAGAGCTCCAGGCCAAAAAGCTGAACCTGGACCTGACCCGCGGCAAGCCGGCCCCCGAGCAGTTGGACCTGTCCAACGCGCTGCTGTCGCTGCCCGGCTCGGAAAAAGACTCCTTCCGTGACCGCGAAGGCACCGATACCCGCAACTACGGCGGCCTGCACGGTCTGCCCGAACTCCGGGAGATCTTCGGCGAGCTGCTCGGAATCCCGGTGCAGAACCTCATTGCGGGCAACAACGCGAGCCTGGAGATGATGCACGACGCCATCGTGTTCTCGCTGCTGTACGGCGGGGTGGACTCGGTGCGGCCCTGGGTGCAAGAACCCGTCATCAAATTTCTCTGCCCGTCGCCCGGCTACGACCGCCACTTCGCGATCACCGAGTCCTTGGGAATCGAGATGATCGCGGTGCCGATGCGCGAGGACGGTCCCGACGTCGACCTGATCGAGGAACTCGTCGCGGCCGACCCGGCGATCAAGGGCATGTGGTGCGTTCCGGTGTACGGCAATCCCACCGGGGCCACCTATTCCTGGGAAGTTGTCCGGCGCCTCGTCCAAATGCAAACGGCAGCAAACGATTTCCGGTTGATGTGGGACAACGCCTACGCGGTTCACACCCTGACCGGCGAGTTCATCCGTCAGGTCGACGTGCTGGGCCTGGCCGAAGCGGCCGGCAACCCGAACCGTCCGCTGGTATTCGCCTCGACCTCCAAGATCACCTTCGCCGGGGCGGGGGTCAGCTTCCTGGGCGGCTCGCTGGGCAACATCGCCTGGTACCTGCAGCACGCGGGCAAGAAGACGATCGGGCCGGACAAGATCAACCAGCTGCGCCACAGTCGCTTCTTCGGCGACGCCGACGGCGTGCGCCTGCAGATGCAGCGCCAACGCGAGCTGATCGCCCCCAAATTCGCCCTGGTCGCCGAGATCCTTGAGGACCGGTTGGGGGAGTCGAAGATCGCGTCGTGGACCGACCCGAAGGGCGGCTACTTCGTGAGTCTCGACGTGTGGCCCGGCACTGCCAGGCGGACCGTCGCGCTGGCCAAGGACGCCGGGATCGCGGTCACCGAGGCGGGTTCGGCCTTCCCGTACCGCAAGGACCCCGAGGACAAGAACATCCGCATCGCGCCGACGTTCCCGTCGCTGTCCGACGTGCGTGAGGCGATCGACGGCCTGGCCACCTGCGCGCTGCTGGCGGCGACCGAGTCACTGCTGGACGACTAGGGGGGTCGAAGCCGCGGCAGACTATCCGGGCTTCACCAGGCAGAAGGTCTGGGCGTGGGCGCCGTCGCTGGTTCGCTCATCCTTGATCTTGTCGTCGATGGTGATTCGGCAGCCGATTGAGTCACCGTCGCTCTGGGCCACGATGTTGGGGAGGACCGAGGGGCCGGTGGACTCCAGCGTCAGCGTCCACGGCAGGGCCGCGCCGTCGATGCGCTGCGGAGTGGCGTCCTGATCGAGGTAGTTGATGTCGACGGAGGAACCGTTGCCCCAGACCTCGTAAGTGATCCGCTGGCGGATGCCCGTCTCGGGGTGCTTGGACTTGGTCCCGGCCGAAGCGGCACCGGGGGAGGTGTCGGTGCGGGTCGCGCTCACGACGATCATGCCGCCCACGATCGCGATCGAGGCCAGCGTGCATATCCAGCCGATGATGATGGCAGCCATGGCCAGGCCGGCGCCGCCCTCGTGGTTGCGCCGGATCTGACCACGGGCGACATAGCCGAGGACGAGCCCGACGGGCGAGATGAGCAGCGAGAAGACGAGGGCAGCGATCGCTGTGCTGTTGGTTGGCGGCGGGGCCGGTGGGTACCCGGTCGGCGGCATCGGGTAGCCGTACGGCGGTTGCACATAGGGCGGCTGCGGGTAGCTCACTGGAATCCCCCCCAAGGGCATCGACGATGGGGGTGAGCGTAACAACGCCGGGCGGGCAGGCGCCGACACGCTGCGTCAGAGCGAGTCGGTAGCCTTCTCCCGTGGCTCTTTACCGCAAATACCGGCCAGCAAGCTTCGCGGAAGTCGTTGGCCAGGAACATGTCACCGAGCCGCTATCTACTGCGCTGACAGCAGGGCGGATCAACCACGCCTACCTGTTCTCCGGGCCGCGCGGATGCGGCAAGACGTCCTCGGCGCGCATCCTGGCCCGTTCGCTGAACTGTGAGCAGGGGCCCACGCCCACACCGTGCGGCGTGTGCGATTCGTGCGTCGCGCTGGCGCCGAACGGCTCGGGCAACCTTGACGTCACCGAACTCGACGCGGCCAGCCACGGTGGCGTCGATGACACCCGCGAACTGCGCGATCGCGCGTTCTTCACCCCCGCGCAATCGCGGTACCGCATCTTCATCATCGACGAAGCGCACATGGTCACCACGGCCGGTTTCAACGCGCTGCTCAAGATCGTCGAGGAGCCGCCCGAGCACCTGATCTTCGTGTTCGCCACCACCGAACCGGAGAAGGTGCTGCCGACCATCCGGTCGCGTACCCACCACTACCCGTTCCGGCTGCTGGCCCCGCGCACCATGCGCCCACTGCTCGAACGCATCTGCGCCGAAGAGAACGTCAACGTCGACGACGCGGTGTATCCGTTGGTCATCCGAGCCGGCGGCGGCTCACCCCGCGACACGCTGTCGGTGCTCGATCAGCTGCTGGCCGGCTCCCAACAGGGCGCCGACGGTAACCACATCACCTATCAGCGGGCGCTCGCGCTTCTCGGTGCCACCGACATGGCGCTCATCGACGATGCGGTCGAGGCGCTGGCGGCCGGGGATGCGGCCGCGCTGTTCGGTGCGGTGGAAGCGGTGATCGACGCCGGTCATGATCCGCGGCGGTTCGCCACCGATCTGCTGGAACGCTTCCGCGACCTGATCGTGCTGCAGGCTGTTCCCGACGCGGTCACCCGCGGTGTCGTGGACGCGCCCGACGACGTGCTGGAACGGATGCGGGAGCAGGCGGCCCATATAGGCGCGGGCACGTTGACCCGGTACGCGGAGGTGGTGCACGCCGGCCTCGGCGAGATGCGCGGTGCGACCGCGCCTCGGTTGCTGTTGGAAGTGGTGTGTGCCCGGTTGTTGCTGCCCTCGGCGCATGACACCGAATCGGCGTTCCTGCAGCGCATCGAACGCATCGAGAACCGGCTGGATATGTCAATCCCGGCCGGGGAAATGTCGACTTCGCCGTCGCCCCCGGCTTCGGCCGCCAGGCCCGCCGCCCCGACCGCCGACCCAGCGGCCCCGTCCGCTGCGGAGCCGACCAAGACGTTCACCCGTCGTAGTCAGGCTGCTCGGGAACCGGAAGCTGCCCCGACACCCGCACCACCGCCTGCGCCCGCTCCTACGCCAGCAGCCGCGCCGGAACCGGCAGCCGCGCCGGAACCGGCAGCCGCGCCGGAACCGGCAGCCGTGCCCGAACCGGCAGCCGTGCCCGAACCGGCAGCCGTGCCGGAACCGGTGGCTGCGCCGCCGCCACCACCACCTGCTGCGGACTCCGAGCCCGAAATTCCCCTGCCGCCCGAGCCCGAGTTCGAGCCAGATCTCCCACCGGAACGTGCGCCCGAATCCGAGCCCGCGCCGGTGGCTGCGCCCGGTGCGCTGGACACGACCGCCGTACGTAACGCGTGGGCGGAAATCCGATCCAAGGTTCGCGTCCGCAGCAAGACGCTCGACGCGATGATCAACGATGTCATGGTGATGGCGCTCGACGGCAATACGCTTGCCTTGTCCCATGTTTCGCCGCAGCTTGCCAAACGCATCACCGAGTCACACAACGCCGAAGTGATCCGGGAGGCGCTCAAGGATGCCTTGGGTGTCGACTGGCAGATCCGGTGCGAGGTCCGCCAACCAGAAACTCCGGCCTCCGTCGCCCCGTCAAAGGCCGCCAAGCCCCCGCCAAGGGTGCCGACCCGGCCGGGCCGTGTCATTCCCGAACCCGACCCGGAGCCGGATCCTGAACCGCCGTCGTCCCCGGAGCAGGAAGAGGAAGAGATGCTCGCCGAGGCCTCGCAGAGTGAGGCCGGGCCGCGTCGCGACCCCGAGGAGGTCGCGCTGGAGCTGCTTCAGAACGAGTTGGGTGCGCGAAAGATCGAGAGCTGACGCTGCTCAGTCCCCGCTGCCGCGGGCGTATTCGCGTGGAGCGCGTCCGGTCACCCGGGTGAACGCGGTGGTGAACGCACTGGCCGACTGGTAGCCGGTCCTGGTCGCTATCTCGCCGATCGAGAGTTGTTCGGATTGCAGCATGTCCTTGGCCAGCGCTACCCGCCACTCCAGCACGTACTGCATCGGTGGCATCCCGATCGTGCTCGCGAAACGTTCCGCGAACACGGCGCGGGACATGTTCGCGGTGCGGGCCAGCTTCTCGACTGTCCAGTGCTCGGCGACGCCGTCGTGAATCTCTCGCAGGGCACCGGCGAGCTGAGGATCGGAAAGCCCGGCGATCAGTCCGTGCTCGCCGGCGGTGGGCCGTTCGGTTCGGAACCGGCAGGCCTCGATCAGCAGCACCTCGACGAGCCGCTCGAGAATCGGTTCGCGGCACGGACGTTGGGCGATCGCCTCGTCCGTGATGAGTTCGACGATCCGGTTCAGGCGGTCCGAGCCGGATTCGTCGTGGCGGATGAGAATCGTTGGCGGAAGGAGCTTTACCAGCAGCCTGGCGTTGGCCCGATCGAAGCGGAAGTATCCGCCGAGCATCCGCATCGGCCCCGGTCCGTCCGTCGGCCCGTAGTGGGAGTCGGCGGTCGGATGGAGCTCTACGTCGGTCGGTGCCAACACCGGATCGCTGGCCATCACGAAACTCGGCGTCTCGGGCAGTAGCAGGAAGTCGCCCGCGGAGAGTTCGACGGGATCGATCCCGTCCGGGCTGAGCCAACAACTCCCCGCGAGCATCAGGCAGAAGGACGGTTCGGCATAGCGCGGCTTGCGGATACTCCAGTCGCCGGCACCGCTGACCACCTTGGACAGCACGACCTGGGGACGCAGCAACGGAATGATCGCTTCGAGCGGATCAGAGCTGCGGGCGATGTCTGCCGGCATGCCGCCAAGATATCGCCCGCACGACGCTGATCGTCTACGTTGCCGCGCTGCCGGCCAACGCCACCGCGTCGGCGCCCGCCGGGAACCGCAGGCAGCCGGTCGTGTCGGTCGCGGCCCGGTAGACGGTCTCGGCGACATCGGACTCGGTCGTGAAGACGGTGGCCTGCCCGAACGCCGCCAGGATCGGCGCGGCGAACGCCTGATACGGCTCGGGAATCAGTCCGTCCATCCGCGTTGCGCCGTTGCTGGTGAAGCTCGTCGTCGGCCCGTAGCCCGGTTCGACAAGTTTCGCCGCCACGTTCACCGCGTCGAGCTCGAGTGCGAGCGACGCGGTGAACCCTTCGATCGCCATCTTGCTGGCGGTGTACACCGCGGCCAACGGCATCGCGGTCAGAGTCACGCTCGATGTCACGTTGACCACCACCCCGGATCCGCGCGTTCGCATCTGCGGCAGCACAGCCTGTGTCATGGCCATTACGCCGAATGTGTTGGTTTCGAACACTTCCCGGATCGTCTCCATCGGCATGGGCTCGAAGGTCCCGACAACGCCGATGCCCGCGTTGTTGACCAGCACGTCGATCGGGCCACTGGCTTCGAGCGCCGCCGAGATGCTGTCGGGGTCGGTGACGTCCAACGCCACCAGCTGGATTCGGTCCGAATCCGGCAGTAGCCCGGCGCGCGGTGTACGCATCGTGGCGATCACGTTCCAGCCGTTGGCATGGAAGTGACGGGCGGTTTCGAGTCCGTACCCTGATGAACAACCCGTGATGAGAACCGTTTTCATGGTTCAAACGGTATGGGGTCCTCGCAAGACGTTCAATAACGAATAGTCCGAAAAACGTTACTGATCGTCTTGATGGGGCTGGCGTTCTAGGGCGCCCACCAGGGCCGCAGCGGCAGGCCGCCGTCGTTGCCGCGGTCGTCGAGTTTGACGGCCAGAACCTGGTGTAGCTGAACCACATTCGTCTCGAAGCCGAGCCGGGAGCCGGCCATGTACAGGCCCCACACCTTGGCGGTGGGGAGCCCGACCTCGGCGACCGCCTCGTCCCAGTGCTCGACCAGGTTGGCGCACCAGTCGCGCAGCGTCATCGCATAGTGGTTGCGCAGGTTCTCCTCGTGCATGACCTCCAGGCCGACGTCCTGCACCTCGGTGATGATGCGCCCCGAGCCGGTCAGCTCGCCGTCCGGAAACACGTAGCGGTCGATGAACCCGCCTGCGGCCGCTCCGCTTCGGTTGTCATGGCGGGTGATGCAGTGGTTGAGCAGGAGCGCACCGGTACGCATCTTCGACTTCAGGAAACCGAAGTACGACGGGTAGTTGTGCACGCCGATGTGCTCGGTCAGGCCGATCGAGGACACCGCGTCGAACCCGGTTTCGGCGATGTCGCGGTAGTCGCTGTGACGCACCTCGGCGAGGTCCTCGAGACCTTCCTTGACGATGGCCTCCTGCGCCCACCGGGCCTGCTCCATGGACAGCGTCACCCCGAGCGCATTGACACCGTGGCGCGCGGCGTATCGCACCATGCCGCCCCAGCCGCAGCCGACGTCGAGCAGGCGATCGCCGGGTTGCAGCCGCAGCTTCTCGAACACCAGGCGGTACTTGTTGTCCTGCGCCTCTTCCAGGCTGGCATCGGCATCCGGGTAGCACGCGCAGGTATAGGTCATCGACGGCCCGAGCACCCACTCGTAGAACGTGTTCGAAACGTCGTAGTGGTGATGGATCGCCTCGGCGTCGCGGGTCTTGCTGTGCCGCAAGCCTTCTACCACCCGCCGCCACCGCGGCAGCGCTTCCTGGGGCGGCGGCGCGATGGGCTTGAGATGCTCGATGCCGATGGACCGGACGATGTTGGCCAGCACCCGTGCGGGCGGACGCTTGAACGCCATCTTCTCGGCCAGTGCGCACAGCAGCGGGTACGGGTCGCCGGGATGCACCCCGTACAGGTCCAGGTCGCCGGACACGTAGGCGCGGGCCAGGCCCAGATCCCCCGGGGCGGTCGCCAGGTACGTGGTGCCGCGCGGGGTCTTGAGGTCCAGGCCGAGGGTGGCATCGCTGGGGCCGGAGGTACTGCCGTCGTAGGCGGTGAATTTCAGTGGCTGCGAGCCGGAGGCGAAGATCTCCAGGATCTCGGCCAGGCTGAGCTTGTGATCGCCTGCGTGCGTCGAGTGTTCTTTGAAGGTGGTCATCGCTGTTCTCCGTTCATCGGCGCAACACGGCTTTCGAGTACAGGTCAAACAGGCGTGAATCGGGGTCGTAGGACTTCTTGACGGCCTTGTAGGTCTCTCCGCCGTAGAGCTGGTCGAAATCCTCACGCGGGTAGTAGGAATCGGAATACAGGGACTTGTGTCCGTCGAGCTCGCTGACCTTGGTCTCGATCAGCTTGTTGGTGTGGCCTTCCACCGGGCCGACCGGTACCGAGGACCAGAATCCGACGTTGACGTAGGTGTGGTGGGCGCGAAGGGGATACAGAGGCCAGCCCGCGGTATGGCGGTCGTCATCGCGTAACCGCAGTGGGCACAGCCAGATCGGTTCGATCGGCACGTTCTCCAGGAACCACGCAAGGAACCGTTCACAGTTCTCGATGGGCACCTCGATGTCCTGTACCACCCGCTCGCGGGGTGGGCGTCCGTTGCGCTTTTCGATCCGGTCGGCGATGTTGAACCGCTGGTCGTAGCCGATGAGTTTCCAGTAGAAGCTGCTGCGTCGTAGCCGGCGTGGCCAGAACCGCCGGATCGTGGGGTGCTGCGCGCCGAATGCCCGCGAGCACCAGAACCAGTCGGTGTCCCACCGCCACAGGTAGTCGTGAATCGTCAGCCGGTCGTGCTTCTCACCCCGCGCGTGCTGGATCGAGCGGTAGTAGATGTCCTGGCCGGTGTAGTCGCTGACCGGCCCCGGCGTCGTCGTCTTGAAACCGACGCACAGGTAGCTCTCGTCGGCGCTGAACACCACGCCGTCGAGGTAATCGACCGGTTCGCCGTCGAGTCCACCGGTCTCGATGATCCGATCCATCGCGGCGACGAGTTCGGTCAACGAGTGAAAGCGCAGGTGGCGCAACGCGACAAATGGTGTGACGGGTTCCAGCTCGATCCGCAGCCGGGTTGAATAACCCAGCGTGCCATACGAATTGGGGAATGTCCGAAACAGGTCGGAATGCTGTTCCGGTGAGGCGGTGACGATCTCGCCTGTTCCGGTGAGAATGTCCATCTCCAGCACCGATTCGTGTGGCAGACCGTTGCGGAACGAGGTCGACTCGATGCCGAGCCCGGTGACCGCGCCACCGAGCGTGATGGTCTTGAGTTGCGGTACCACCAGCGGTGCCAGGCCGTGTGGCAGCGTCGCCGCCACCAGGTCCTCATAGGTGCACATGCCGGCCACGTCGGCGGTGCGGGCTTCGGCGTCGACCGCAATCACATCGGTCAACCCCGATACGTCCAGACCCTTGACATCGCTGCGATCTCGCGCACGGAACAGGTTCGACGTGGGCTTGGCAAGCCGCACCGTCGAATTGGGCGGTATGGCGCTGTAACTGTCCAGGAGGCGCTGCACGCCAAGGGCATGGACAGCTTGTGCGTCAGTCGTAACAACAGACACACATATACGCTAGTCGGAGGTTGCCGACGATGCGACCGCAGACACGAGTTGAAGGAGTTTCAGTCATGGGACAGGTCAGTGCGGTCAGCACGGTTCTGATCAACGCCGAGCCGGCCGCTGTGTTCGCGGCGATCGCGGACTACCAGACCGTGCGCCCGAAGATCCTCTCCTCGCACTACCGCGACTACCAGGTGCTCGAGGGTGGTCAGGGCGCCGGCACGGTGGCCAGCTGGAAGCTGCAGGCGACCGAGTCCCGGGTGCGTGACATCAAGGCGTCGGTGGACGTGGCCGGTCACACGGTGATCGAGAAGGACGCCAACTCCAGCCTGGTGACCAACTGGACCGTCGCCCCCGCGGGCGCCGGATCGTCGGTCAACCTCAAGACCAGCTGGACCGGTGCCGGCGGGGTCAAGGGCTTCTTCGAGAAGACTTTCGCGCCGCTTGGCCTGCGCAAGATCCAGGACGAGCTGCTGGCCAACCTGAAGAAGGAAGTGGAGGGCGCGTAGCGCCTGACCATCTGGGGCGGCGAGCTATCGCTGCTGGCTGCCCAGATAGGCGGCGACACCCCGGGCGATTGCCTCGGCATACTTCTGCTGGCCGTCCGGAGTCTTCATCAGTGCCGAGTCGACCGGGTTCTTCATGTTGCCGCACTCGACGAGGATCGACGGGAACTGCGCCAGGTTGAGCCCGGCGATGTCCGAGCGGGCGTCCAGGCCACCCGAACCGATGTAGGTGGCGGGTGGGATGCCCGACGCCGAAAGCTGATCGCGCATGGTCTGGGCGAACTGCACCGACGGCCCGGCCTGCACGTTGTTCAGTGGCGGCGACGAGTAGAGCACGTGGAAGCCGCGGCCGTTGGGCGGGCCGCCGTCGGCGTGGATGGACACGATGGCGTTGGGCCGCAGGGCGTTGGCCATCGAAGCTCGTTCGTCGACGCACGGCCCCAGCGCGTTGTCGTTGCCGCGCGACATGGCGGTGCGCACACCCATCTGGTTCAGGATGGCGCGTACCCGCAGAGTGGTGTCCCAGGTGAAGGTGTGCTCGGGGTACCCGTCCGCGGTGGAGGTGCCGCTGGCCTGGCAGTCCTTGGTGCCGCCGCGGCCGGTGGGCACCTGGCGGCTGATCGACGCGTCGTTGGCGCCGTTGTGGCCGGGATCGAGGAACACGATCATGCCGGCGATGTTCGAGGGAGCGGCGTTGGCGTGGGGAGCGTCGACGATCGCCGGGACAGCCGCGGCGATGAACACGCTGCTGACCATCGCGGTGCCGACACGCACGCAGGCTGGGACTCGCACGGGCGCCACGCTAGCCCGCACGCCGACTAGGCTGAAAGTCCGAATCGCCGCCGACAGGCGAGAGCAACCAAGTCGAGACCAAGACGCAATCAACACGGCAAGGGGACCACTCATGCAACCCGGAGGCACGCCCGACATGTCGGCCCTGCTGGCGCAGGCGCAGCAGGTACAGCAGCAGCTCATGGAGGCGCAGGAGGCGCTGGCCAACTCCGAGGTGCACGGCCAGGCCGGCGGCGGGCTCGTACAGGTCACGGTCAAGGGCAGCGGTGAGGTGATCGCGGTGGCGATCGACCCCAAGGTCGTTGATCCCGAGGACGTCGAGACCCTGCAGGATCTCATCGTCGGTGCCCTTGCCGATGCCTCCAATCAGGTGACCACCCTGGCGCAGAGCCGCCTGGGCCCGCTGGCCGGCGGGCTGGGTGGGTTCGGACTTCCGGGACTCTGAGTGTTTGAAGGCCCGGTCCAGGACCTGATCGACGAGCTCGGCAAGCTTCCCGGGATCGGGCCGAAGAGCGCGCAGCGGATCGCGTTTCACCTGCTGAGCGTCGAGCCGCCGGACATCGATCGGCTCACCGCGGTACTGGGCCGCGTCCGTGACGGCGTCACTTTCTGTGCGGTGTGCGGCAACGTCTCCGACGAGGAACGCTGCCGGATCTGTAAGGACCCCCGCCGCGACGGCTCGTTGGTGTGCGTGGTCGAGGAGCCGAAGGACGTGCAGGCCGTCGAGCGCACGCGCGAATTCCGCGGTCGCTACCACGTGCTGGGCGGGGCGTTGGATCCGTTGTCCGGCATCGGGCCCGACCAGTTGCGCATCCGGGAGCTGCTCAACCGGATCGGTGAACGCGTCGACGGCGTCGATGTGGCCGAGGTGATCATCGCGACCGATCCCAACACCGAGGGCGAGGCGACGGCCACCTATCTGGTCCGGATGCTGCGCGACATCCCCGGCCTGACCGTCACGCGTATCGCCTCGGGCCTGCCGATGGGCGGTGACCTGGAGTTCGCCGACGAGCTCACGCTCGGCCGGGCGCTGGCCGGCCGCCGCGCGATGGCCTGACACCTATTTGCGCCGAAACGGTATTCCAGCAGAAAAAGTGCGAGTAGCTGCCTGCTGGATTACAGCCTCGGCGAGCTTGTCTCACCCCCGCGCCAGTATCTGCGCATGGGGGAGGTATTCGTCGGCACAGAAGCCATCGCAAATGGTGTCGTGACCCGATATGAGCTGCAGCGCTGGTATCGGCCGATTTATCCGAATGTCCACACTCCCCGAAATCATGTGCCCTCATTACGGGACAGAACGGTGGGTGCGTGGCTGTGGACGCATCGCGAAGGCATCGTGTCCGGGGTCGCGGCCTCGGCACTGCACGGAGCCGAGTGGGTCGACGATGACGTCGCGATCGAGCTCATCTGGGACTGCACTCGACCACCACGCGGCATCATCGTCCGGCACGAACGTATCGCTGATGACGAGATGACCTGTGTTGCGGGCATACCGGTGACGACACCCGCACGTACGGCCTTCGACCTCGGGCGTTTCCTGCCCCGCAAGAAGGCCATCCAACGCCTGGATGCCCTGATGCGCGCGCGCCCGTTCTCCGCCGAGGAGGTGCTGTTACTGGCCAAGCGCTACCGGGGCGCACGCGGGGTGGCGAGGCTCAAAGCTGTACTGCCGTTGGTCGATGGTGGCGCGGCGTCACTTCCGGAGACCCGCCTGCGCCTGCTCTACATCGACGCCGGGCTGCCACGGCCGACAACGCAGATCACGGTCGTGGACGAGTGGGGCCGGTTGGTGCGCACACTGGACATGGGCTGGGAGGAGTTCCAGGTCGCCTCGGAGTATGACGGCGGTCAGCATCAAACGGATCGGGCACAGTACGTCAAGGATCTGCGGGTGCTGCCGAAACTTGAGCAGCTCGGATGGGATGTCATGCGAGTCATCAAGGAGGACCGCGAAGCAGACGTGGTCCAGCGGGCCTACCGGGCATTGAAGGCGCGTGGTTGGGACGGCACTCTCCGCGAAACTGTATTCCGGCCGCGAAAGTACGGGTAGCGGCCCGCTGGAATGCAGTTTCGGCGTGAGCCACTAGCGTCGAGTCATGCCCGACCTACTTCAGATGGCGCCCTCGCTCTATCGTCTGCGCATCCCCGGCGGCCAGGCTCATCTGCTCAACAGTTACCTGTGGCTGGACGGTGAAGGTGTCACGCTCATCGACACCGGTTGGCCGGACAGCTCCGGTCTGATCGCTGAGGCGCTGGCCGTGCTCGGGATGCGACGTCTGCACGTCAGGCGCATCGTGCTCACTCACTTTCACGAGGACCATTGCGGTGCCGCGGCCGAGATCGCCGATTGGGGCGATGTGGAGGTCGTCGCGGGGGCCGCGGATGCGTCCTATGTCCGCGGCGAACCGGGTCCGCTGCCGGTGCTGACCGACTCGGAGCGGACGCTCCGCCCCGACTTCGACGCGTCACCGCACGGCCCGGCCTGCCGAGTGGACCGCGTGGTCGAGGACGGCGACGTACTGGACTTCGCGGGTGGTGCCCGGGTGATCGGGGTCCCCGGCCATACCCCGGGCAGCATCGCGCTCTATCTCCCGGATGCCGACGCCGTGCTGACCGGGGACACGGTCGCCGAGTTCAACGGCCAGGTGATCGTGGGCGTTTTCAACACCGACCGCACCGAGCTCACCGACTCGGTGTCCAAACTCGCGGCCACGGGCGCGCAGCGCGCCGGATTCGGCCATGGCGAGCCGATTCTCACCGACGCCGCAGCCCACATCGCCGCTGCGGTCGATGTTTTCGCATAAAGCCGCCGCGAAACGGTATTCCGGCAGGGAAAGTGCGAGTAACGGTCTGCTGGAATACCGTTTCGGCTGAAGAGAGGCGAGCTACACCCGGCGCGGGGCCGCCAGGCGTTCGCGGCGCAGCAGGTCAACCTCGGGCAGCTCCAGCGGCGGCAGCTCACCGACCACCCGAGACAGCAGATGGTCGGCCAGTTCCGGATTGCGGGCCAGGCACGGCCCGTGCAGATAGGTCGCCACCACGCTGCCTTGCACCGCACCGTCGTAGCCGTCGCCCAAGCGGTTGCCCGCACCTTTGGTGACCGCGGCCAGCGGACGGGCATCGGAACCGAGAACCGTTCCGCCACGGTGGTTTTCGAATCCCGTCAACGGCTGGGTGAGCCCGTCGAGTAGGGGCTTGGAGGCCACCTCGCCGATGGTGCGGGCTTCTTGCGGGGAGGTGGTGACGTCGAGCAGTCCGACGCCTTCCACCCGCTCACCGGCCGACGTCTCGTACCAGTGGCCGAGGACCTGGATCGCCGCGCAGATCGCGAGCACCGGCGCACCCCGCGAAACCGCTTGCTGCAGACCGGGATACCGGATCAGGTGTTTGGTGGCCAGGCGCTGCGCATAGTCCTCGGCGCCACCGAGGGTGTACAGATCCAGCGAGTCGGGCACCGGGTCGGCCAGGGTGATCTCCACGATCTCGGCGTCGATACCGCGCAGCCGCAACCGCTGTTGCAGCACCACCGCGTTGCCGCTGTCCCCGTAGGTCCCCATCACGTCGGGCAGCACGAGCCCGATCTGCACAGCACTCACGAGATCCGCCGATTCAGTTGCAGGAACGCGGTGTAGTTGGCGATCACCTCGACATGCCCGGGCGGGCAGGAGTCGATCGCGGCGATGGTGTCGTGCACCAGTGAATGCTCGACGCCGGCGTACCCGAGCCGCACCGCGAGGTCGGTGCCGCGCTCGCCGGCGGCGACGACGACAGTGTCGTCGAAGTGTTCGAACCGGACATCCCACAGCCAGGACAGGTCCTCGCCGTCGGGCACCTGCCCGTTGACCGAGATGACGACTCCGGCGCCGTGCTTGTCCACCATGGACAGGGCTTCCTGCCAACCGGCCGGGTTCTTGGCCAGCAGGATCCGGGCGGTGTGTGTGCCGATCTGTACGGTGCGGTACCGCCCGGCGACCTCGTCGACGCCGGAGACCGCGGCTACCGCGGCAGCAGGGTCGGCGCCGAGGGCGACGGCGGCCGCGACGGCCTGGGTGGCGTTACCGCGGTTGACGGCGCCGGGCAGGGCCAGCGTCATCGGCAGGACGAGGCCGTCCGGACCGTAGATGTGGGTGTCGTCGAACCACCACTGCGGGCTGGGCCGCTTGAAGTCACTGCCGGTCGAGTACCAGTCCCGCCCGTTGCGCTCGATGATCTCGCCGGATCGCGGACAGCTCACCGAGTCGCCCGCCCAGCTGCCGCCGGCGGCCACCCACACGACATTGGGGCTGTCGTAGGCGGCCGAGGTCATCAGTACGTCGTCGCAGTTGGCCACGATCACCGCGTCGCGATGGCGGGCCAGGCCGCCGCGCAGGGTGCGTTCGATGTGGTTGATCTCACCGACCCGGTCCAGCTGGTCGCGGGACAGGTTCAGCAGGACGATCACCGCCGGCGACACCGCATCGCTGACGTGCGGGACGTGCATCTCGTCGACTTCCAGGGCGGCCAGCGTGGCTTCGCGGGCCCCGGCCAGTGCCGCCACCAGCCCGGCGTCCATGTTGGCGCCCTCGGAGTTACTGGCCACCGGGCCCACCGTGGCCAGGGCGGCCGCGGTCATCCGGGTGGTGGTCGATTTGCCGTTCGTGCCGGTCACGATCACGCTACGGCGGTCCTGGCCCAGTTGACGCAGGATCGATCGGTCCAGCGTCATCGCCACCAGGCCGCCGATCATCGCGCCCGCGCCGCGCCCGGTGACCCGCGACGCCCAGCGCGCGGTTGATCCGGCGGCCAGTGCGGCACGCCCGCGAAGGGTCAGCATTCCGGCGATTTTAGGGGCACGACACGCTGCCGCGCCGCCCGAGGTTGTCGGGCCCGCGTGCCATCCTGGCGAATATGAGCAGCGCGTGGGGCAGACCGGCGGATGAGCCGGGCGCGGGCTGGGCCGTCGTCGACGTGGAGACCACCGGGTTCCGCCCGGGTCAGGCACGTATCGTCAGCGTCGCCGCCCTCGCGGTCGGGGATGACGGAAATGTCGAGCGCAGCGTGGCCACCCTGCTGAACCCGGGGGTGGATCCCGGGCCCACCCATGTGCACGGGCTGACGGCCGAGATGTTGGAAGGCCAGCCGACGTTCGGGGCTGTCGTCAACGAATTGAGCGACATCCTGCGCGGGCGCACGCTGGTCGCGCACAACGTGGGCTTCGACTACAGCTTCCTGATCGCCGAGGCCGAGTTGGTCGGGGCCGAGCTGCCGATCGACAGCGTCATGTGCACCGTCGAGCTGGCCCGCCGGCTGGCACTGGGCACCGACAACCTGCGCCTGGAGACGCTGGCCGCGCACTGGGGCGTGAGCCAGATGAAGCCACACGATGCCCTCGATGACGCGTTGGTGCTGGCGCAGATCCTCAAGCCCACCCTGGCCCGGGCCCGGGACCGCAAGATCTGGCTGCCGCTGCGGGAGGTGAGCCGACGCAGCTGGCCCAACGGCCACATCACCCATGAGGAGCTGCGACCGCTGAAGGTCCTGGCTTCGCGGCTGCCGTGCGAGTACGCCAACCCGGGTGTCTATGTGCCGGGGCGGCCGCTCGTGCAGGGCATGCGGGTGGCGCTGTCGGCGGAGGTGGCGCGCACCCATGAGGAGCTCATCGAGCGCATCCTGCACGCCGGGCTGGCCTACACCGACCTGGTGGACCAGCAGACGTCGCTGGTGATCTGCAACGAATCCGCGCCCGATCAGGGCAAGGGTTATCAGGCCGTGGAGCTCGGTGTGCCACTCCTCGACGACGAGACGTTCATGGGCCTGCTGGCCCATGTCGTCGGTGGCGCCAACGTCGAGGAGTTCTGCGACACCCCCGCGGACAGCGATCAGTACACGCTTTTCTGATTCGCGGCCCGCCGGGGCGTCCTGAGTCAGAACCTCAGCCCAGCGCCTTGGCCTTCAGCCCGTCGAACTCGGCCTGGCTGATGGTGCCGGCATCCAGCAGCGCCTTGGCGTCGGCGATCTCCTGAGCCGGGGATCGGCCGGCCGCCTGCTTGATGTAGTCGTCGGTTTCCTTCTTGGCCGCCAGCGCCGCCGCCTGCGCGCGCTCGGACATGCCCTTACCCCGGGCGATCAGGTACACCAGCGCGGCGAGCCACGGGAGCACGATCAGGAAGACCACCCACAGAGCCTTGACCCAGCCGGAGGTCTTGTGATCACGCCAGAACAGATCGGTGAGGATCTGGAACAGGACCAGCAGGTATGCGATCCAGGCGAAGATGATCAGGAAATGCCAGAGGAAATCCCACGTTGAGCCCCAGTCCATGGACTGCTCCTTGTACTTGGCGGAGGCGCAGTGATCTACGCCGACGTCAGCTAAGCACGCGCGGCGCGGTTGACAGCAGATACGACCGCACGAAGTGATGCAGTTGTGATCGAAGTCGCGATGCCGACGCCCCAGACGGTCCGACCGCCGATCGACGCCTCGACGTAGGCCGCGGCCTGCGCCTCTTCACCTGAGGACATGGCGTGCTCGGAGTAATCCAGCACGTTGATGTCGTAGCCGATGGCTCCCAGGGCATCGACGAACGCCGCCAGCGGGCCGTTGCCGGCACCGATGATCTCGCGCTCGACGCCGTCGATCTTCACGATCGCGGTGATGGTGTCGGTGCCACCGTCCACCTCGGAGGCCACGACCTTCTGGCGAATGCGCTCCAGGGGGATGATCGGGGCCAGGTACTCCTCGGAGAACGCGTCCCAGATCTCCTTGGGCGACACCTCGCCGCCCTCGCCGTCGGTGATCTGCTGAATCGCCTGGCTGAACTCGATCTGCAGCCGGCGCGGCAGCACCAGGCCGTGGTCGGCCTTCATGATGTAGGCCACGCCGCCCTTGCCGGACTGCGAGTTCACCCGGATCACGGCCTCGTAGGTGCGGCCGACGTCCTTGGGGTCGATCGGCAGGTAGGGGACCTGCCACAGGATGTCGTCCATGTCGGCGTCGGCCTCGTCCGCGTCCACCTTCATCTGGTCCAGGCCCTTGTTGATGGCGTCCTGGTGGCTGCCGGAGAACGCGGTGTAGACCAGGTCACCGCCGTAGGGGTGACGTTCGTGCACGGGCAGCTGGTTGCAGTACTCGACCGTGCGCCGGATCTCGTCGATGTTGGAGAAGTCGATCTGCGGATCGACCCCGCGGCTGAACATGTTCAGGCCCAGGGTCACCAGGCAGACATTGCCGGTGCGCTCGCCGTTGCCGAACAGGCAGCCCTCGATCCGGTCGGCGCCGGCCTGGTAGCCCAATTCCGCTGCGGCGACGCCGGTTCCGCGGTCGTTGTGCGGGTGCAGGCTCAGGATGATCGAGTCGCGCGGGGCCAGGTGCCGGCTCATCCACTCGATCGAATCGGCGTAGACGTTCGGGGTGGCCATCTCGACGGTGGCAGGCAGGTTGACGATCAGCGGCCACTCGGGAGTGGGCTTGACGATGTCGGCGACGGCGTTGCACACCTCGACGGCGTACTCCAGCTCGGTGCCCGTGTACGACTCGGGGGAGTACTCGAAGCGCCACCGGGTCTGCGGGTACTTCTTGGCCTCCTCGACACACATCTGGGCGCCGTCGGTGGCGATCTTCTTGACGGCCTCACGGTCGGCGCGGAACACCACGCGGCGCTGCAGGATCGACGTCGAGTTGTAGAAGTGCACGATCGCCTGCGGGGCTCCCGCGCAGGCCTCGAAGGTGCGTTCGATCAGCTCGGGCCGGCACTGGGTCAGCACCTGGATGGTGACGTCGTCCGGGATCGCGCCGTCCTCGATGATCTCGCGGACGAAGTCGTAGTCGGTCTGGCTCGCTGACGGGAAGCCGACCTCGATCTCCTTGTAACCCATCCGGACCAGCAGGTCGAACATACGGCGCTTGCGCGCGGGGCTCATGGGGTCGATCAGGGCCTGGTTACCGTCGCGCAGGTCGACCGCGCACCACATGGGCGCCTTGTCGATGACGCGGTCCGGCCAGGTGCGGTCGAACGGGACGCCGGCGCCGAAGGCCGGGCTGCCGCCGGGGACCTCGTCGGCGAAGCTGCGATAGCGGCTGACCGGCATGGATGAGCCGCGCTGGGTGTTCCAGACGGGCTGTCCGGGGTTGGGGGCGCCGGCCGGCGTATTGATCGCGCGAACCGAACTGAAGGCATCTGCAGAGATGTCGGGGGTGGTCATGTTTTTGCTCCGGGAGTTGAAAGGGGACCCGACCGGCGCATCGCAAAAACCCGCGACAGGAAGCCGGTCTGATCAGACCCCGTCGCGGCGTCCGAGAAGGAGCACCCGCTGCACGCGCTCAACTGTACGCCCGGGGGATTGGTTGGCCAAAATGCTGCCAGATGCCAGCGGCCCGGCCGTTATGCCGAGAATCGGTCGGGGCCGCGGCGTCAGCGCGCACCGCCGGAACGGCCGTTGCCGAACTTGACCTTGGGTGTGGCGGTGCCAGTGCTGTGCCGGGACCCGCTCGTCGTGCTCGTGTTGGTGGAGCCCGAGTGCGGCACCGAAGATCCCGGCCGGGGTGTCGCTGAACCGGTGTCCGCGGCGTCGTCTCGACGCACGGTCTTGTCCGGCGTGGCGGTTTCAGCCGACCCGACGGCCGATGCGGCGGGGCCGTCGACCGCGCGAACAGCGACGCTCGGCGGCTGCGGCGCGGTGAGCGGCGGCAGGTTCACCGGAGCCACACCGGTGGCGTAGGCCCGTGCCCAGCCCAGCACGTTGGCGACGTAGGCCATGGAGTGGTTGTAGCGCAGCACCGCGGTGGTCTGCTGCGCCTGGTCGCGCAGGTCCGCACCATCGCTGCAGAGGTAGCGGGCCGCGGCCAGAGTGGCATCGAACAGATTGTGCGGATCGGCCCGGCCGTCGCCGTCGCCGTCGGCGCCGTGCAGCAGCCACGTGCTCGGCAGGAACTGCATGGGCCCCAGCGCGCGGGCGTAGGTCGTGCCGCCGCCAAAGCTGCTGGCGACGATGATCTCGTTGCCCGGCAGTGAGCCGTCGAGGGTGGGGCCATAGATGGGACTGACGGGGTCACCGCGTTTGTCGGCGGCGCCGCCGAACGCATGCGTGGACTCGACGTACCCGATCCCGGCGAGCAGGTTCCAGGTCACACCGCAGTCGGGTTGGCTCTGCGCCATCATGGCGTCCGCGTTCCGATAGGCCGCCAGTGCGATCGCGGGGATGCGCACCGCGCCCGGTGCCTGAACCTCCGGGGGTGGCGGTGGCCCCGTCGTAGCCGGCGCCGCGGCGGTTGGACGCGCCGACGGCGTCGCCGCCCAGGGTTGGCCGGCGAGGTCGGGCCCCGGCAGGACCGCGGCCACCGGCCGTACCCGGTTCTCCTGGGTCAGGCCGACCAGGCTGGGCGCGACGGCGACCGCGCTGGTCAACGCCATCCGAACGATCACGGCGAGGCAGGTGGAGGCGTCGCGGACCGCTCGACGGGCACGGTGGCGCATAGCACAACAGTGACACCCGCGCCGCTGCCTGCCAACTCCCGACACACCGGGCCCCATCGCCGGTCAGAGGCTCGTCGCGGCGTCCGACAAGGAGCACCCGCTGCACGCGGTGAGCTGACGTGCACTTCCCCCGATCGGGGGAACGCAACTTCACCCACCTCGCCGCCCGATCGCCCGACAGACCCAGAGCCGTCCAGGCCGCACTCTTGTCTCAGTGGCCGAACAAGCCGCAACTGAAAACCAAAACCAAACTGAGACAGAAGGATTCACGACAATGGCGAACTTCACCAAGGCTCTGGCACTGCCCGTCCTTTCCGCAGGCATCCTCGGCGCCGTCGCGCTGGGACTGGCCGGCACGGCTGCCGCTCAGGAGCCGTCCGGCTCGGGCAACCTGTACAGCCCCGACACCTACGCGACGCCGGCTCCCGGCATGAAGCCCGGTTGGCACAACCACCACGGCCCGCAGCGGATCATCAGCCTGTACGAGCAGTGACCGAAGCGGTGGTTCACACCTGCGAATCGGGGAAGGCGATCACCGACAGGAACCGGATCGGCAGTTCGATCAGGTCAACCGGTCCGTGAGCGCCTTCCCCGTCGATCTGCAGGGAATCGCCCGGCTGCAGCCGATACACCGAGCGGCTGTGGCTGTAGTCCATGACGCCTTCGAGCATGTAGATGAACTCGGTGCCGGGATGTTGGAACAGCGGGTACGTCTGACTCTTCTCGGTCAGCGTGACGTACAGACATTCCAGGCGCTTGTGCTCCCCGCGCAGGGAGCTGAGCAGTTGGTATTCATGCCCCTGCTTGGTGCCGTTGCGCACGATCTCCGGGCCGGTGCCCGCCTTGACGAATGCCGCCGGACGTTCGACGTCGGCCCCGCGGAACAGACTGGTCACCGGAACGTCGAGACCCTTGGCGAGCAGCGCCAGGGTGGACAGGCTGCATGAGGTCTGGGCGTTCTCGATCTTGGACAGCATCGCCTTGGAGATGCCCACCCGGGCGGCCATGTCGGCGACGGTGAGCCCGTGCTGCTGGCGCAGTTGACGGACGTTGCGTCCGATCGCCGCCTCGAATTCCAGTTCCTCGACCGGTTCGTTCGGATCGCGGTCGCGAGCTGTGCCGGTGTTGCGCAGCAGCGGGACGTCACTCAACTTGTACGCCCCCGGTCTATCGCATCTCCCCAGCCCCGACGTACGGGTACCGGCTCTTGAGCAAATTGTCCTCTGCGAACCGGGCGAGGAGGAAATCCGACTCGGGTATCCGCGGGTCGCAGCTGCGCCCCTCGATCACAAGGTCGGCGACCAGCCTGCCGACCGCCGGCGCGATCTTGAAGCCGTGCCCGCTGAATCCGGCCGCCACCAGCAGGCCGTCGATACCGGTCGCGGAGATGACGGGGTTCCAGTCCGGCGTGACGTCGTAGCAGCCGGCGTAGCTGCCGGTGATCGCCGCGTCGGGGAGGCCTGGAAATCGGGTGCCGACCTTGTCGACGGTCAGGTCGATGAAGTCGTCGGTGGCCCGATTCAGGTAGTCGTCCGGGTCGGCGAGCTCACAGTGCGCCAGGTCGCTGTTGCCGAACAGGATCTCCCCACCCAGCTCGGGCCGGACGTACTGCAGCGACACCAGATCGGAGAACACCGGGACTGCGCCGATCGGCACCCCGGGCGAGATGGTGACGATCTGCTCCCGAACCACCCTGATCGGCACGTCGACGCCATAGGGGGCCAGGAACGGCCGGGTCCATGCGCCGGTGGCCACGACGACGGTGCCCGCCGAAACCCTTGTGCCGTCGGCCAGTTCGACGCCGGCGGCCCGACCCCCGTCGAGCACCAGCCCGGTGACGTTGGCGCCCTGGCGGATTCGCACCCCGGCTGCCCGAGCCGTCACGGCGAACGCCTGTGCGGTCTGGTAGGCGTCACCGTATCCGCCGCGCTCCTCCCAGCCGAAGGCCGCGAACGGTTCCAGATCGGCCCACGGCCACAGCTCGGCCACCTCGGAGGCGTCGATCTCCTCGGTCTGCACCCCGACCTCGCGTTGGGCGGCAAGGCTCTTGCGCAGATTGTCGACGTTGGGTTCCCCGACGCCTACGACATAGCCGGTCTGCCGAAATCCGATGTCGGTCCCGAAATACTGTTCGGCTTTCTCGAACACCTCGAGGCCGACGGTGGCCATGGCGGCCAGCGAGCTGACCCCGTAGTGGCAGCGCACGATCCCGCTGGATTTCCCGGTCATCCCGGAGCCGACGGTATTGCGCTCCAGGACAGTCACATCGGTGACGCCGCGTTGGCTCAATGCCCAGGCCGCCGCCGCGCCCTCCAGGCCGCCACCGACGATGACCACATCTGCGGTACTCACGAGCCCGGAATCCAGTTCGTGCCCGCCAGCGGAACCCGGGCCATCGCCGCCGCCTCGATGGTCACTGCCACCAAGTCCTCGGGCTCCAGGTGGCACACGTGGGCCTTGCCGCAGGCCCGGGCGATGGTCTGGGCTTCCATGGTCAGCACGCGCAGGTAGTTGGCCAACCGTCGGCCGCCCTCGACCGGGTCGAACCGGGCGGCCAGCTCCGGGTCCTGGGTGGTGATACCGGCCGGATCGCGTCCGTCCTGGAAGTCGTCGTAGAAACCGGCCGCGCTGCCGAGCTTCTCGTACTCGGCGGCGTAGCGGGGGTGGTTGTCACCCAACGCGATCAGTGCGGCGGTGCCGATCGCGACCGCGTCGGCGCCCAGCGCCAGTGCCTTGGCCACGTCGGCGCCCGAGCGGATGCCGCCGCTCACGATCAATTGAACTTGGCGATGGACCCCCAGTTCCTGCAGGGCCTGCACCGCCTGCGGCACCGCGGCCAGGGTCGGGATGCCGACGTGTTCGATGAACACCTCCTGGGTGGCGGCGGTGCCGCCCTGCATGCCGTCGACCACCACCACATCGGCCCCGGCGTGTACGGCCAGCTTCACGTCGTAATAGGTGCGGGTGGCCCCGACCTTGACGTAGATGGGTTTCTCCCAGTCCGTGATCTCCCGCAGCTCATTGATCTTGATGGTGAGATCGTCGGGACCGGTCCAGTCCGGGTGCCGGCACGCACTGCGCTGGTCGATCCCCTCGGGCAGGGTGCGCATCTGGGCCACCCGCGGGGAGATCTTCTGCCCCAACAGCATTCCGCCGCCGCCGGGCTTGGCGCCTTGGCCCAGCACCACCTCGATGGCGTCGGCCTTGCGCAGGTCGTCGGGGTTCATCCCGTAGCGCGACGGCAGGTACTGGTACACCAGGTGCTTGCTCTGCCCGCGCTCCTCAGGCGTCATGCCGCCGTCGCCGGTGGTGGTCGACGTGCCCGCCTCGCTGGCCCCGCGGCCCAGGGCCTCCTTGGCCGGCCCGGACAGCGCGCCGAAGCTCATGCCCGCGATGGTGACCGGGATATCCAGGTGCAGAGGATGTTTGGCGTGCCGGTTGCCGAGGATCACGTCGGTGCCGCAGCGTTCCCGGTAGCCCTCCAGCGGGTAGCGCGACATCGACGCACCCAGGAACAGCAGGTCGTCAAAATGCGGCAGCCGTCGCTTGGCACCCCAACCGCGGATGTCGTAGATGCCGGTCTCGGCGGCGCGCTGGATGTCGGCGATCGTGGATCGATCGAAGGTGGCGGATTCGCGCATCAGTACTCACTCGCATTGTCGACGTGGAAGTGGTAGAGGTTCCGGGCTGAGCCGTAACGGGTATAGCCCGCGGTGTCGTCGTCGCTGAAGCCACTGGCTGCCAACAACTCCGCGAGTTCGGCATGGTGCTCGGCACGCATCGGTTTGGCGATGCAGTCGGCGCCCAGGGAAGCCACCTCGCCGCGCACGTAGATGCGGGCCTCATAGATCGAATCGCCCAGCGCCTCTCCGGCGTCGCCGCGCACTACGAGCCGGCCGGCCTGGGCCATGAACGCGCTCATGTGGCCGATGCTGCCGCCCACCACGATGTCCACGCCTTTCATCGAGATGCCGCACCGCGCAGCGGCGTCTCCCTCGATGACCAGCAGCCCGCCGTGCGCCGTCGCACCCGCGGACTGTGAGGCATTTCCGGTGACGCGGACCGTGCCGCTCATCATGTTCTCGGCCACCCCGGTCCCGGCGTTGCCGTTGATCGTGACCTCGGCGAGCTGGTTCATCCCGGCGGCGTAGTAGCCGACGTGGCCTTCGACCGTCACCCGCAACGGGGCGTTGAGGCCGACGGCCACATTGTGTGCGCCGTCGGGGTGCGCGATGACGTAGTCACCCTCGACGCCCGGCTGATGCAATGCGGCGTTGACCTCACGCAATGGTGTTGTGCGCAGGTCAAACCCAACTAACGTGTCCATGCGTAGACCACCTCCGGTTCCGGTTCCCAAATGCGTGCCTGCTCGACCCCGGGGAGCCCGGCCAGCGCGCGGTACTCACTGGCCATCGCCACCCAGTCGGCCGTCTCGGCGATCACCGCTGGCTTGCACGCGATGGCGTCACGCACCACCGCGAATGAGTCGTGATCGGAGACCAGCAGGGTGTAGAAGCCATCAAAGGCTGCGAGGAGCTCCTTGAGCGCGGTCGCCACATCCCGGCCCGCGGCCAGCTGCTCGGCCACGAACCGGGCGCCCACCTCGGTGTCGTTCTCGCTGTCGAACGCCACCCCGGCCCGGCGCAGCTCGCGGCGGATGGTGGCGTGGTTGGCGAAAGACCCGTTGTGCACCAGGCACTGTCCGGGGCCGACGGTGTACGGATGGCAGCCCGACGGCGTCACCGCCGACTCGGTGGCCATCCGGGTATGGCCGACGCCCTGCCAGCCCTGCGCCTTGGCCAGGCCCCAGGCCTCGGTGAGGGCGCGCGGATGACCGACCCCTTTGAGCACCGCCAGATCGGCGCCGAACCCCGAGATCAACGCGGTCGGGTAAGCCGCCCGCACCAGGCTCAGCAGTTCCTCGGAGTCCATGTCGGCCGACAGCAGGTAGGTCGAATCCACCTGCACCACATCCACATCCGGACCCAGCTCGGGTGCCTCGGCGATATCGGTGACCGAGACGCAGCCCTGCCCGTACGGCGACCACTCCGGGTCCCCGTAGACCGCGATTCCCGCCGAGTCGGCACCGCGGTCGGACATCTCGCCCAGCATCGCGGCCAGCAGTTCGCCGAGCCGCGGGTACAGCTCTGGTGTGCGCAGGTGTAGCCCCACGATCCCGCACATGTTGTTCTCCCTTCTAGAAAGCCGTCAGGTATTGGTCGATTTCCCACGGCGTGACGGTGCCGTGGTAGGCGAAGAACTCCTCGCGTTTGACGCCGGCGAAGTAGGAGGCGACCCCGTCGCCCGCGACGTCGAGCACGCCGGTGACGATCGGATCGGTCTCCAGTGATTCGATCGCGTGCAGCAGCGTGGGTGGCAGGGCCGCCGGTCCCTGGGCCCCCACCGCTCCCGGGTCGAGGCTGCGCTTGACGCCGTCGAGCCCGGCGCCCAACGCCGCGGCGATGGCGAGATAGGGATTGGCCGAGCCGTCGCCGCCGCGCAATTCGATTCGTTGACTGTCGGGCACGCGGATGTAGTGGGTGCGGTCGTTGCCGCCGTAGCTGGGCTTGCGAGGGGCCCACGAGGCGCCTGATGCGGTCGAGATGGCACCGGTTCGCTTGTAGGAGTTGACGGTTGGCGCGACGACGGACTGCAGCGCGCAGGCGTGGTCGAGGATGCCGCCGATGAACGCGTACGCCGTCTCGGACAGGCCGAGGCCCCGCTCGTCGGCGTCGGCGGGGAAGACCGGCGTCCCGGCGCTGGTCAGTGACAGGTGCAGGTGCAGCCCGCTGCCGGTGCGGTCGGCGAACGGCTTGGGCATGAAGGTGGCCACCATGTCCCGTTCGGCGGCGATCATCGACAGCAGGTAGCGCAGTGTGATCACCCGGTCGGCGGTGGTCAGCGCGTCGGAGAACTCGAAGTTCTGCTCGAACTGCCCGTTGCCGTCCTCGTGGTCGTTGGCGTAGTTGGACCAGCCGAGGCTGTTCATCGCGGTGGAGATCGCGGTGAGGTGGTCGTACATCCGGGTGACGCCGCGCGCGTCGTAACAGGGTTGGGCGGCCGTGTCCGCGGCGTCGGCGGTGGCCAGGGCGCCATCGGCGTTGCGGCGCAGCAGGAAGTACTCGACCTCGGCGCCGACCCAGGGTTCGAATCCCGCGTCGGCGGCGCGCTGGATCAGGCCCTTGAGGATGACCCGCGGCGCGTACGGCCACGGTGCGCCGCCGACGTGGGGGTCGCAGTGCACCAGGGCCAGGCCTTCTTTGATGAACGGTATCGGGGTGAACGATGCGGGATCGGGGATGGCGATCAGGTCGGGGTCTTTGGGTTCCTGGCCCATGGCGCCGACGGCGTAGCCAGCGAAGCCGACGCCCTCGGTGGCCAGAAGCTCGACCGATTCGACGGGAACCAGTTTGGCGCAAGGCTTTCCGCGCAGGTCGACGAACAGCGCGAGGATGAATTTGGTACCGGATTGTTCGGCGAGGGCGGCGAGATCGGAGGGCATAGCACCAGCACTTTCGTCTCTTGATATGAATCAAAGTATCACAGTAGGAAACATCGGCAAGCCGAGGAAACCCCGGTCACCGGCTGCCGTGAGAGCGGCCCACGGCAGCCGGGCCGGGGAATCGTGGGTCAGGTCAGGCGAATTCGAGCTCGTAGGCCGAATCCCGGTGGAACGTGGTGTCGATACCTTTCTCCTCTGCCTCGGGGGAGATGCGGATACCCATGGTTTTCTTGAGCACGTAGGCGATGACGAACGCGACCACGAACGAGTAGGCGGCCACCGCGCCCGCGGCGATCGCCTGTTTCCACAGCTGGTCGAGGCCCCCGCCGTAGAACAGGCCACTGACCTTGCTGGGCATGGCTTCGCTGGCCAGGAAGCCGATCAGGAGGGTGCCGATCACGCCGCCGACCAGGTGGACACCCACGACGTCAAGGGAGTCGTCGTAGCCGAGCTTCTCCTTGAGGCCCACCGCGAGCACGCACACCGCACCGGCGATGGCGCCCAGGATGATGGCGCCGACCGGCGTCACCGCACCGCAGGCCGGGGTGATGGCCACCAGGCCGGCGATGGCGCCAGAAGCGGCGCCCACGCCGGTGACGTGGCCGGTCTTGACCTTTTCGACCGCGATCCACGCCAGGGTGGCCGCACAGGTGGCAACGAAGGTGGTGACCATCACGATGGCCGCGGAATTGCCTGCGGCGAGCGCGGATCCGCCGTTGAAGGCGTACCAGCCGGCCCACAGCATTCCGGCGCCCAGCAGGGTCAGCGGGACATTGTGCGGCTTGCGTAGCTGGCCGAACAGGGCGGACTTGCCCAGGACGATGGCCAGCGCCAGGGCGGCCGCGCCGGCGTTGATGTGCACGGCGGTACCGCCGGCGAAGTCGATGGCGTGCAGCTTGTTGGCGATCCAGCCGCCGACTGAGTCGTCCGAGAACGTCTTGTCAAAGGCGAACACCCAGTGTGCGACAGGGAAGTACACCAAGACGGCCCACACGCCGGCGAATACCATCCACGCGCCGAACTTCATCCGGTCGGCGACCGCGCCGGAGATCAGCGCCACGGTGATGGCTGCGAAAAGTGCCTGGAACAACGAGAACAGGCTGACCGGAAGGCCGTTGACCGAGGTCATCGGCTCCACCAGATCCTTCATGCCGGCGAATTCGGTGAAGCTACCGACCAACCCGGTGCCGCCGATCGAGCTGCCGAAGGCCATCGAGAAGCCGAACAGCACCCACAGCACGCCCACCAGGGCGACCGCGCCGAACGTCATCATCATCATGTTGGTCGAGCTCTTGACCGAGACCATGCCGCCGTAGAACAGGGCAAGGCCGGGGATCATCAGCGTGAGGCCGATGATGCAACACAGCATGAACGCCGTGGTTCCTGTATCCATCAACATCTCCTGGGGGTGGCGGCCCGGACGGGCCGATCACTGGGAGTTGACGACGTTTCTGTTACGCGGACCGGCTCGTTGTGTTGCGGTGACGTAAACCTCGGCGCTGCCCGGCGGTGAGGACCCCGTTACGGAACGTTCATCGACAGAAACGCTCGGGAAATCCGTATACCGCACCGTATACAGCCATGAATACAGCGCACGCCGAACATCATTCGGCGCTTGGTGAGGAGTACGAGAACGAGCCCGTCCCGGTGTCCGCCCGGAAATCACTGTTCGCGGTGTCGGCGGTGTGGGTCGGATTCCCGATGATCATGACCTCGGCGGTGTTCGCCGGCATCGTCGTCTACAACCTCGGCTTCGTCGCCGGAATGGCGGCGATCCTCGTCGGCGACCTCATCCTGATGGGCTACGTGGGCACGCTGAGCTACCTGGCCGGTCGCTCCGGTAAGAACTTCGCGCTCACGGCGGCGGACACCTTCGGAGCCAAAGGCTTTCGCATCGTGTCGGCATTCCTGTCCGCGCTGGTGATCGGCTGGTTCGCCTTCCAGACCGGCATGGTGGGCTCGACGCTCAACCTGTCCATGGGGTGGAGCGCGCCGTGGATCACTCTGCTGGCCGGGGTGCTGTTCGTGGCGCTGACCTTCGTCGGGATCCGGGCGATCTCGTGGATCGGCGTGGTCGCATCGGTCCTGTTCATCCCGCTCGGTGTGGTCGCCGTGGTGTTGGCGGCGGCCGACCGCGGCATCGGCTCGGCCCTGTCCTACGGCGGTGGAGCCGGGGCGAGCGCGTTCAGTTTCGGTGTCGCCGTGACGATGGTCTTCGCGTGCTTCGCCGACTCGGGAACCATGACCGCCGATTTCACGCGGTGGGCCCGCAACGGTAGGGAAGGTGCACTGGCGGCGTTCGCCGCATTCCCGGTGGCCTACTTCATCGCTCAGCTGGCCGGCGCGCTCGTGGTCGCACTCGGTGCCGCCGCCGCGGCCGACACCGCCGGAGGCGACTTCCTGCATGTCCTGGTCAGCGCCGGGGGAGTCCTGGTGCCGCTGGCGATCGTGTTCGTCTTCGTCAACCTGGGCAGCGTGTGTGCACACTGCCTGTACAACGGGGCTGTCGGATTCGGCAATATCACCGGAAAGACCATGCGCCAGTTGACGATCGTGCTCGGCATCATCGGAACAGTCGCCGCCGTCGCCGGCATCTGGTCGTACTTCGCAACCTGGCTGAACATCCTCGGGGTGCTGGTACCCCCGATCGGCATCGTGCTCATCCTCGACCAGCTGGTGTTCTCCGCCAGGCGCACGTCGTCGACCGCCGGGCTCTACTGGAAGCCGTTCGCCGCATGGGTGATCGGCGCCGGGGGAGCGCTGCTGACGCACTTCTACGCTCCTCAGCTGTCCGATGCGGTGGTGGCGATGGTTGTCGGCGGCCTGGCCTTCACCGCTCTGGCGTACCTGCCGGTGCGCACCGAGCAACCCGTTCTCGTGGGAGAAGCAGTATGACCGTGACGATTCAGGCCAACCCCTATGCGTGGCCCTACGACGGTGACATCCCCACCGGGCGAACGGCGTTGATCAACATCGACTGGCAGGTCGATTTCTGCGGTGAGGGCGGATACGTCGACACCATGGGCTACGACCTGTCCCTGGTGCGTACCCCGCTCGGCCCCGCGCAGGAGGTGCTCGCGGCGGCCCGCGCCGCCGGGCTGTTCATCGTCCACACCCGTGAGGGCCATCGGCCCGACCTGTCGGACCTGCCTGCCAACAAGCGCTGGCGCTCGGCCCAGATCGGTGCCGAGATCGGCTCGGCCGGGCCGTGCGGACGGATCCTGACCCAGGGCGAGCCGGGCTGGCAGTTGGTACCAGAGATGGCCGCTCTGCCAGGCGAACCCGTCATCGACAAGCCGGGCAAGGGAAGCTTCTACGCGACGGATCTGGAACTGGTGCTGCGCAGCCGCGGCATCACGCACATCATCTTCACCGGGATCACCACCGACGTCTGCGTGCACACCACCATGCGTGACGCCAACGACCGCGGATACGAATGCCTCGTCGTCTCCGACGCCACCGGTGCCACCGACTACGCCAACCACGTTGCGGCGCTGAACATGATCACCATGCAGGGCGGGGTGTTCGGGGCGCATGCCACCAGCTCCGATGTGGTGGCCGCGCTCAAGGAACTGCAATGACCACGGCCCAAGTGGAGGAACCGGTCTCCCTGCGCGACCGCGTCTACCTCGACCTCGGCAAGAAGCTCATGGTCGGTGAGATCGACCATCGCACCCGGCTGGTCGAGTCCCAGCTGTGCGAGACGCTCAACGTCAGCCGGACCCCGCTGAGAGAGGCACTGGTCCGGCTGCACGCCGACGGCATGCTCGAACGCAGGCCCGACGGGTACTACCCGGTCGCGCTGGATATCCCGGGCGTCCGCGACCTCTACGAGCTGCGCATCACCATCGAACTGCGCGGCATCACCCGGATCCTGGAAACCGATGAGCTGCACTACGACAAGGACCGGCTCGCGACATTGCGCGCGGAGTGGCTGGATCTGAAGGCCAGCCCGCCCCCACCGGACGGTGACATGGTGCTGCGCGACGAGTCATTCCACCTCGAGCTGTGCGCGGCATCCGGGAACAAGGCGATGGTGGCCACGCTCGACAACCTCAACCGGCGGATCCGGCTGATCCGGATGTATGACTTCGTCACCGAGGAACGGGTGATTGCCACGATCGACGAGCACCTTCAGATCGTCGACCTCCTGCTCGATGATCAGCTCGACGCCGGCCACACCGCCTTGCATGAGCATGTCGGGGCGAGTTTCGACGTGGTCGAGCGGCGTGCACTGCGAGCGCTGAGCGCCCGAGCGCTCGGCCAGTCCGTCACCTCGCTGGAGGCACTCTGGAAGTAGCGGTCGGCTAGTTCCCGTCCGATCCGGGCAGCGGTCGTTCTCGCACACTCGGCGTACCGAGCCGCCAGGCCAGCCAGGGCAGCGCTGCATCGAATGCCGTACTGGCCGCCTGGAAATCGTGCCCGCCCTTGTAGCCCACCACGGAGCATTCGACGTTGTAACCGCTCAGCAGGGCGCACAGCTTGTTGGCGTTGGAGGCGTGCTCCTCGGAGAACGTGTCCCACCCGGCGATCGCCTCCTCGGATGGAGGGGTGGTCGTGGGGTCACGGTGGACGGTCGGTGTGCTTTCGCCGACGCCGAGCCACGCCGCCATGGTGTCGTACGGGCCGTGCCGGGTGATCACCGTCTTAGGGTCGAACGCTTCCCAGGCCGCCTGGTCGCCGCCGAAGAGTCGTGCGATGGTCTGATCTTTGGTGCCCGCATTGGGCCCGAGGGTGCCGTCCAGCCAGACGAAGGCGCTGAACATCTCGGGATTGCGGACCGCGGTGTTCAGGGCGCACGTCGCACCCGAAGACCACCCGGCCAGTCCCCAGTTCTCGGCTTTCGGGCTGACCCCGAAGCGTGAAATCAGGTAGGGCACGAGGTCTTTGGTCAGGTGGGACGCGGCGTTGCCGCGGGTCCCATCGACGCATTCGGTGTCATTGCTGAACTTGCCTGCGATGTCGGGGAATACGATGACCGGCGCATTGCCGTGATGCAGTCCGGCGAAGTCATCGAGCGTCTGCAGGGCGCCGGTCGACTGCAGCCAGTCGTTGGGATGGTTGAACTCGCCGCCCATCAAGATGACCGCGGGTAGTTGTGGCGGCGGGTTGCTGGCGAACCAGGCCGGCGGAAGATAGACCACCTCGGTCCGGTGTTCGAAACCCGATGCGTCGCCTGGGATGTTGACCCGCACCACCGTGCCGCGCGTCGGTACCTCACCGGACTGCTGAAGCGCGGCGAGCTGGGATTCGTCGATCCACTGTTCCGGCTCGGTTTGGGTCAGCCGGAGCCAGGCAGCCCGAACCGTGGGGAAGTAGCCGGTCGCGGTGTTGAGCGCGGCCAGACCGCACACCACCATCAACACCACGGACAGCACCGATACCAGCCGGCGCCACCACTCACTGCCATGCCAGCCGGCGATCAGCACAGTCACGGCGAATCCGAACATCGCCGTCCAGAAAATCGTGCCGAACGAGATGGCGTCGGCGGACCAGCCCTGTTCCCGGACGAACAACCGCGCGGCCGCGGCGAGACCGACGCCGACGAGCACTGCGACGAGCAGCCAGCGCTGCATCCACTCCCGCGACCGCCCGCGACCGCCCGCGACCGACTGCGACCACGATCGCGATCAAGGCAAGCAGCTGCAGAGTTATCGGAATCAGGCCGTTGGTCAGGGACAGGTTCATGTGGGTGGGCTGTCTCCGATCTCCCGTGAAAGCTTGTGCAGCAGCGGGTCCGGATCGTCGGCCGATTTCCGTAGCACGGGGCCGTATTCGGGATGGGCCAGCGCGAAGGCGAACTGTGCGACCAGGTAGTCGGCCGGATTGCCGGTGTCATACCAGTGCCCCTGGATCACCTGGCCGTAGACGGCATGGTCTCTCGCGTAGGCGTTGATCGCGTCGGTCAGGTAGATCTCGCCCGACTTGGGCTGCTCATACCAGCGCTTCGTCTGCTCGCGAAGCTCATCGATGATGCCCGGAGTGACGACATAGCCACCGATCGCGGCATAGCCTGACGGGGCCTCGTTCGGCTGGGGTTTCTCGACGATTCCGGTGATCCGGAGCAGCCCGCCGTCCAGATCCTCCTTGATGACCGGCACGCCGTACCGGCGTGAATCCGCTGGGGCCATCGGCATCAACGCCAGCACCGGGGACGACGTTTGTTCGTAGGCCCGGATCAGCTGCTGGGCGCGCGGCACCTCGGCGACGAAGACGTCGTCGGGCCACAGCACCAGGACGGGCTCGTCACCGAATGAACGTGAGGCATTGAGCACCGGGGTGCCGTTGCCGTACGGACCGTGCTGATGGAGGTACGTGATGTGGCCCAGCGCGGACAACTCGCCGACCTCTTCGACGGCGTCGGCGTATGCGTTCTTGCCGTCCGCGCGCAGCTGATCGACCAGCGTCGTATTCGGTCGAAAATGCTCTTCTATCAAGGTCTTTCCACCGGACACCACGATCGTGATGTCGGTGATCCCGGAATTGACCAACTCGCGCACTGTGTGTTCGATGACCGGCTTGTCGCCGACCGGCAGCATCTCCTTGGGGATGGCCTTGGTCAGCGGCAGCAGCCGTGAACCGATCCCGGCGGCGGGGATGACGGCTTTGCGGATGGCCTGTCGTGCCATGTGTTCCTCTCCCGGTGCTTCACCAAAACTAGCCGGTGCGCCCGTCAGTCGAGCGGAATTCCCCAGCTCCCCGCAAACACAATCTGCTCCAGCGGTAGCCGTTCGCGGGGCCGGCCGTCCCGTTCGGCGATCGCGGGGTCGGTCTTCGAGTAGTCGCCGAGCACGCCGATGGCGATGACGGCAAGCGGCCGCACGCCGTCCGGAATGCCGAACGCTGCCCGGGCGCCGTCGACGTCGAAGCCGGCCATCGGGTGGGCGATCAGCCCGCGGGACACCGCCTCGATGGTCAGCTGCGCGATCGCGGCGCCGGCGTCGACGCAGGCGTAACGCGCGGTCCGCTCATCTTCTCCCTGGTCGGCGCACACCAGGATCAGCGCCGAGGCCGCATGCGCGTAGCTGTTGCCGCGTTTGAGCAGGCCGGTCAATGTAACGAAGGTCTCATCGCCCCGCCGGCCCACCAGGAACCGCACCGGCTGGCGGTGGCCCCAGCTGGCGGCCCAGCGGGCCGCCTCCAGGAGTGCGGTGAGTTGGTCAGCGGTAATGGCGGCATCGGGATCGAACGCCCGGGGGCTCCAGCGGGCCGCGATATCGGGATGGATCGGCACGCTGGTGCTGGCCAGTCGGCCGTTCGGCGTGTCAGGCACGTGAGCCAAGCTACCGGCGGGGAAAATCGCGTGCGCGTCTCCCTTATCCTTGTCTCGACTCATTCCAGCGTTCTGAAGGGTTGGACAGTGGCGCTCGTCGTACAGAAGTACGGTGGATCGTCGGTATCGGATGCCGATCGGATCCGTCGCGTGGCCGAGCGCATCGTCGAGACGAAGAAGGCCGGCAACGACGTCGTCGTGGTGGTCTCGGCGATGGGCGATACCACCGACGACCTGCTTGACCTGGCCCGTCAGGTCTCCCCGGCCCCGCCGGCGCGCGAGATGGACATGCTGCTGACCGCCGGTGAGCGCATCTCCAACGCCCTGGTCGCGATGGCCATCGAGTCCCTCGGTGCGCAGGCCCGCTCGTTCACCGGGTCGCAGGCCGGCGTCGTCACCACGGGCACCCATGGCAACGCCAAGATCATCGACGTCAGCCCCGGCCGCCTGCGCGATGCGCTGGACGAGGGCGTCATCGTGCTGGTCGCCGGGTTCCAGGGCGTCAGCCAGGACAGCAAGGACGTCACCACGCTGGGCCGCGGCGGCTCGGACACCACCGCGGTCGCGCTGGCCGCGGCGCTCAAGGCCGACGTCTGCGAGATCTACACCGACGTCGACGGCATCTTCACCGCCGACCCGCGCATCGTGCCCAATGCCCGCCATCTCAACGCCGTTTCCTTCGAGGAGATGCTCGAGATGGCCGCGTGCGGCGCCAAGGTGCTGATGCTGCGCTGCGTCGAATACGCCCGCCGGTACAACGTGCCGATTCACGTTCGCTCGTCGTACACGGACAAGCCCGGCACCATCGTCAAAGGATCGATCGAGGACATCCCCATGGAAGACGCCCTTCTGACCGGAGTAGCCCACGACCGCGGGGAGGCCAAGGTCACCGTCGTCGGTCTGCCCGACGTGCCCGGGTATGCCGCCCAGGTGTTCCGCGCGATCGCCGAGGCCGACGTGAACATCGACATGGTGTTGCAGAACATCTCGAAGGTCGAGGACGGCAAGACCGACATCACCTTCACCTGCCCGATGGACAACGGCCCGACGGCCGTGGAGAAGCTGACCGCGCTCAAGGACGAGATCGGCTTCAGCCAGGTGCTGTACGACGACCACATCGGCAAGGTGTCGCTTGTCGGTGCGGGCATGCGCAGCCATCCCGGCGTCACCGCCAAGTTCTGCGAGGCGCTGGCCGAGGTCGGCGTGAACATCGACCTGATCTCCACTTCAGAGATCCGGATCTCGGTGCTGGTCAAGGACACCGAGTTGGACACGGCCGTCCGCGCGCTGCACGAGGCCTTCGACCTCGGCGGCGATGACGAGGCCGTGGTCTACGGCGGAACGGGGCGCTGAGATGGTCTCGATCGGAGTCGTCGGTGCGACCGGCCAGGTCGGCCAGGTCATGCGCGCCCTGCTGGAGCAGCGGAACTTCCCGGCCAGCTCGGTCCGGTTCTTCGCCTCGGCGCGGTCCGAGGGTAAGAAGCTGACCTTCCGCGGCCAGGAGATCGAGGTCGAGAACAGCGAGACGGCCGACCCGTCCGGTCTGGACATCGCGTTGTTCTCCGCCGGTGCGACGATGTCGCGCGTGCAGGCCCCGCGGTTCGCCGCGGCCGGCGCGGTCGTCGTCGACAACTCGTCGGCCTGGCGCAAGGACCCCGAGGTTCCGCTGGTGGTCTCCGAGGTGAACTTCAAGCGCGACGCCGGGCTGCGCCCCAAAGGCATCATCGCCAACCCGAACTGCACCACCATGGCCGCCATGCCGGTGCTCAAGCCGCTGCACGAGGAAGCCGGGCTGACCCGCTTGATCGTGTCGAGCTACCAGGCGGTGTCGGGCAGTGGCCTGGCCGGTGTCGAAGAGCTCGCATCGCAGACGCGCGCGGTGGTCGAGGGAGCAGAGCAGCTCGTGCACGACGGGTCGGCGCTCACGTTCCCCGCGCCGGTTAAATACGTTGCGCCCATTGCGTTCAACGTGATCCCGCTGGCCGGTTCGCTGGTTGACGATGGCTCCGGTGAGACCGACGAGGACCAGAAGCTGCGCAACGAGAGCCGCAAGATCCTGGGCATCCCGGATCTTCTGGTGAGCGGCACCTGCGTGCGCGTTCCGGTGTTCACCGGACACTCGCTGTCGATCAACGCCGAATTCGCCCAGCCGCTTTCGGTCGAGCGTGCCAAGGAACTGTTGGCCGCAGCGTCGGGAGTGAAGCTGGTCGATGTACCGACCCCGCTGGCCGCCGCCGGCGCCGACGAGTCATTGGTCGGCCGGATCCGGCAGGATCCGGGTGTGCCCGACGGGCGTGGTCTCGCGCTGTTCGTGTCCGGCGACAACCTGCGAAAAGGTGCCGCGCTGAACACGATTCAAATCGCCGAGCTGTTGGCCGCCGAGCTTTAAACGCCGCCTTGCGCCGAAACCGCATTCCAGCAGGGGTTCTCTCGGTTTTTCTCTGCTGGAACGCCATTTCGGCGACACCGGCAGCGGGTGCGAACCCGGGCTTCGGGCTGGGCGACCCGGTGGTACCTCCGCTGGCTCCCGGTCAGGTGTTGCGCATCGGGCCGAGTGCCGGGACCGGTACTCCCACCCGTGATTACGGCATCGGCGCGACGGACCTCTGTGAGTTCATGGAGTTCCCCAGCCGGGTGCTCCAGGTCTGTGGTGACAGCTTCGCCGGGCAGGCCGTGGGCTTCGGCGGTTGGCACTCACCGGTGGCGCTGCACGTCGACGCCGACTCGATCGAGGATGTTGGCGGTGTGCGCTACCGCGGTGTCACCGGCGTGGACAAGCCGTTGCTGGCCGATCCTGCCCCGCCGGGTGGATCCCAGTTGCCTGCCGGCGTGATCTCGATCAACCGCGAGAACTACATGATGGTGACCACCACCCACAATCTCGTGCCGCAGAGCTCCCGGTTGGTGAAAGCGGATGCGGCCCAGCCGAATTGGCCGACGGTGCCCGGCTCGGTGCGCGACGCCAAGTATCAGGGCGGCGCCCAGTCGCAGATCACCGGCTACTACGACCCGGTCCCGGCGCCGGATTCACCGAGTGGGTGGGTGTACATCCTGGCCAACAATTTCGACCGCAGTAGCCCGCCGTTCCTGTACCGGGCCAACCCGAAGACCTTCACCGACCGGGCCGGCTGGCAGGGCTGGTCGTCGGCGGGTGGTTGGGGCAAGCCGCCGACGGCGTTGTTCGCCGACCGTACGGGGGAGATGAGCATCCGGCAGATCGACGGCAAGCCCGTGCTGTCGTACTTCAACGCCACCAACGGAAACATGGAGATGCGGGTCGCCTATGACCCCACCGGACTGGGTACTGCACCCGTGACGACGGTGGTGTTCGCCAGTGCCTGGCCGGACCCGGTCGACTCGTTGCCCCCGCCGGAGGTCAACCAGCTGGCGCAGCCCTACGGCGGCTATATCTCACCGGGCTCGACGCTGGATCAGGTCCGGGTGTTCGTCAGCCAGTGGAACACCATGGCCCGCGGCGGCACGCCGTACCGCGTGATCCAGTACGCGGTGAACCCGTTCAAGCCGTGGGAACAGTAGGTCAGCGTGAACGAGCGCGCCGATTTCTACCGTCGGGCTGTAGTCAGCGGGTGCGAGCAGCCGTGGTGCGGAAAACGGCGGGGCAGCCTCGGGCAGTCTCGGGTCTTTCAAAGCTGATTCACAGCCAATTCTTGATCAGCACCTCAGCAGCGCTCGCATGCTCGTGTCATGACTGAAACACCCCCTGATCCTGCGACCGAACCTGTCGCTACCACCGAGCCGGTGGCCGCCGCTCCCGCACCTGTGGCTGCCCCGCCCGCCGAGAACAAGCCGAGCCGCCTCATGCAGGCGCTGGCCTGGGTGGGCATCGCGGCCGGCACGGTGTTCATCGTCGCCGTGGTCTTCGGCACCGGGTTCTTCCTCGGTGCGCATTCCGGTGGCGAGGGCCATCACCACCGCGGCGGTCACGACCGTGGCGGCATGATGATGTTCCACCGCGGCGGACCGGACGGCGGACCGGGGCGGATGGGACCGGGGCACGGCATGATGCCGCCGTGGGGCCCCGGTGGGCCCGGCTCATTCGGCCCGGGTGGCCCCGGTGGATGGGGTCCCGGTGGACCCGGCGGTCCCGGCGGTCCCGGCGGTGGCTCGGAACGCCCTGAGACCCCGCCGACACCGGCACCGCCTGCGCGACCATAATCACAGCCCGCTCTTTTGGACTGACTCCAAAGAGCGCGCATACTGGAGCCGTGACCACGGTGCATGAACACGACCCCAAGGCCCTGTTGCGGGCTGCCGGGCTGCGTGTGACCGCGCCGCGGGTCGCGGTTCTCCAGGCGCTGGCCGACTATCCGCATTCGACTGCAGACGATGTGGCCGGCCTGGCCCGCGAGAACCTCGGCTCGGTGTCGACGCAGGCGGTCTACGACGTCCTGAGGGCCTGCGTGAATGCAGGTCTGGTCCGTCGTATCGAACCCGCCGGCTCCTCGGCGCGCTACGAGACCCGCGCCGGCGACAACCATCATCACCTGGTCTGCCGGGTGTGTGGTGTGGTTGCCGACGTCGACTGCGCCGTCGGCGAGACCCCGTGCCTGGAACCCTCTGACCTGGCCGGTTTCGCGGTTGACGAAGCCGAGGTCGTGTTCTGGGGCGTCTGTGCGGATTGCCAGGCGGCCGCCCCCAACTAGACCACTCTGCAGCCCAACGGACGCCCCGGCCACTTCCCTTTGGTGGCCGGGGCGCCTGGCTTTTCGCCCAAGCACTGGGTGGCGTTCCCGGAATCGTGAGATTCTCGCTAACCATGACGCGCAATCGGTTCTTGGTTGCCGCACTGCTCGCAGTGCCGGTCCTGGCCGCCGGCTGCGGTATGGGCGCCGCACCTGAGCGCGGCGCGGCCATGGTCTTCGCCGTGGGCGATTGCGTGAGCGTCCCGGCCACCACGCCGGCTGCTCCCGAGGTGACGCGGGCCGGCAAGGTGTCCTGCAACGTCGACCCCAGCTACACCGTCGGGGCCATCGCCGACGGCACCGGGACCTGCCCTAGCGCCGAGTATCAGCATCTGCCGGCAGAGATCGCCGATCCGTCGACCGCCCGCCTGTGCCTGGTCCCCAATCTGGTCGCCAGTCACTGCTATGAGCTCGGTATGCCCGCCGGCATGGTGGCGCTGGCCGACTGCACCGCCCGTACCGACCGCGGCCCCGGGGTGACGGTTCAGGTGACCCAACGACTCGACGTGCGGGACGGATCGGCCTGCCCTGCCGAAACAGGGCACTACGCCTGGCCTTATCCGTCGCCGGCGCGAACCTATTGCACGAGGACGGTTCACTAACTGGCATGATCGAGGCCATGCGTGCCGTGACTGTCGGTTTCGGACTGGCCGGTCTCGTGCTGGCATTGGCTGCACCTGCTGGTGCGCGTCCCTCGGATCCCGGTGTGGTGTCCTACGCCGTCATGCCCAAAGGTTCGGTGGGCAACATCGTCGGTGCTCCGATGCGGTGGGAGTCCGAGTTCACCGATCCGTTCCAGGGGTACTCGGTCGACATCCCGGTGTGCAACAACTGGGCCGATATCGGCCTGCCTGAGGTGTACAACGACCCGGACCTCGCGTCGTTCAACGGAGCCACCACCCAGACCGCGGGCGATGACCAGTCTCATTACGTCAAGCAGGCGGTAGGGGTGTTCGCGACGCCGGAGGCCGCTGACCGGGCGTTCCACCGGGTGGTCGACCGCACCAACGGCTGCTCGGGCCAGACCACCGCGATGCACCTGGACAACTTCGTGACCCAGGTGTGGACCTTCACCGGCGGTCCGGCGAGCGCCACCGACGCCGATTGGGTGAAGCAGGAGGCCGGCACGGACCGCCGCTGTTTCAACACCACCCGCAAACGGGAAAACGTGCTTCTACAAGCCAAGGTGTGCCAGTCCGGCAACGCCGGCCCCGCGGTCAACGTGCTGGCCGGCGCCATGCAGAACACGCTGGGGCAGTAGAACGTGTCGGTCCTATCTGGATGATGGAACACAACCGAACCGATTGACTCCGGTGAGGACCGGGAGGGGTGGTTGCGATGGCGGTACCCGCCAGGGCTGATGCGGCCCATCTACCTCCCGTCGAGTTCACCGGTGCCGAGGACGCCGCGGCGTTCATCGAAGCCAGCTGCCTGCACGATGGGCCGGTCGGCCAGGTGGGCCTGGAGATCGAGGCGCACTGTTTCGACCTTGACGATCCGTTGCGGCGCCCAGGCTGGGGTGAGCTTTCCGAAGCCATCGCCTCGGTGCCCGCGCTACCCGGCGGCAGCCGGATCACCGTCGAACCCGGCGGCGCCGTCGAGCTCTCCGGCCCTCCGACCGACGGACCCTCAGCCGCGATCACCGCACTGCTCGCCGATCGGGCCGTGGTGCGCGCGGAGTTCGAACGCCGCGGCCTGGGGCTGGTGCTGCTGGGCGCCGATCCGGTACGGCCCACCCAACGGGTCAACCCCGGCCCGCGCTATCAGGCCATGGAGAAGTTCTTCGCAGCCAGCGGATCGGCCGCGCCCGGCGCCGCGATGATGACATCGACCGCTTCGGTTCAGGTCAACCTCGACGCCGGCCCGCGGGATGGCTGGGCGCAGCGGGTGCGGCTGGCCCACGCGCTCGGTCCGACGATGATCGCCATCACCGCGAATTCGCCGATGCTGGGCGGGCAATTCACCGGCTGGCAGTCCTCACGGCAGCGGGTGTGGGGGCAGCTGGATTCCGCACGCTGCGGGCCGATCCTGGGCGCCGACGGCGATGATCCGGCCAGTGACTGGGCGCGCTATGCGCTGCGGGCGCCGGTCATGCTCGTCAACACTCCAGATGCCGTCCCGGTGACCAACTGGGTCCCGTTCGCCGACTGGGCCGACGGGCGCGCGGTACTCGGCGGCCGCCGCCCCACCGAAGCCGATCTCGAATATCACCTGACCACGCTGTTCCCGCCGGTGCGGCCGCGGCGCTGGCTGGAGATCCGCTATCTCGACAGCGTGCCGGACGCCCTGTGGCCCGCCGCGGTGTTTATGACGACGACTCTCCTGGATGATCCGGGGGCCGCCGCGATTGCCACCGAGGCGACCGCACCGGTGGCCACGGCATGGGACCGGGCCGCCCGGATCGGACTGGCCGATCGCCGGCTGCAGGAGGCGGCCGTCGCATGCGTGTCGGCCGCGGCCGAGCGCGCTCCGGCCGATCTGGCGGAATCGATGGGGCAGTTGATGCGTTCGGTCCAGGAGGGGCGCTGCCCGGCCGACGATTTCGCCGACCAGGTGGTGGCTCACGGAATCGCTTCTGCGATGAGCCAACTGGTGAAGGGCGAGCTTTGACCACACGCGAGACGCTGGCGCAGCAGCTCACCAGGGCGCGGGAACGCACCCTGTATCTGGTCGACTTCGACGACGCTGAACTGCACCGCCAGTACAGCCCGTTGATGAGCCCGCTCGTCTGGGACCTCGCCCACATCGGTCAGCAGGAGGAGCTGTGGCTGCTGCGGGGCGGCAACCCGGACCGCCCGGGCATGCTGGATCCCGAGGTGGACCGGCTGTACGACGCCTTCGTGCACTCGCGGGCCAGTCGCGTCGGCCTGCCGCTGCTACCGCCGGCGGACGCCCGAACCTATTGCGCGACCGTGCGATCCAAGGCGCTCGATGCCCTGGACGCATTGGACACCGACGATCCCGCGTTCAACTTCGGTCTGGTGATCAGCCACGAGAACCAGCACGACGAGACCATGCTGCAGGCGCTGAACCTGCGGGCCGGGCCGCCGCTGCTCGACACCGGCAGCGCGTTGCCCACCGGCCGTCCCGGGGTGGCCGGCACGTCGGTGCTGATCCCGGGCGGGCAATTCGTGCTCGGTGTCGACGAGCTCACCGAACCGCATTCGTTGGACAACGAACGTCCGGCGCACTCCGTCGACGTGGCGTCATTCCGGATCGGCCGGGTACCCGTCACCAATGCCGAATGGCGCGAGTTCATCGACGACGGCGGCTATCAGCAGTCCCGTTGGTGGTCGGAGCGCGGTTGGGCCCATCGTCAGGAAGCGGGTCTGGCAGCGCCCGAGTTCTGGGGGCCGGACGGCACCCGCACCCGGTTCGCCCACATCGAGACCATTCCGGCCGATGAACCCGTCCAGCACGTCACGTTCTTCGAAGCCGAGGCGTACGCCGCCTGGGCCGGGGCCCGGCTGCCTACCGAAGTCGAATGGGAGAAGGCCTGTGCCTGGGATCCGGTGGCCGGGGTCCGGCGCCGATTCCCCTGGGGCGCTTCCGAACCCACCAACGCGCTGGCCAACCTCGGCGGCGACGCGCGTCGGCCCGCCCCGGTGGGGGCGTATCCGGCCGGCGCATCGGCCTACGGTGTCGAGCAGATGTTGGGCGATGTCTGGGAATGGACGACGTCCCCGCTGCGGCCGTGGCCCGGCTTCACCCCGATGGTCTACGACCGCTACACCGAGCCGTTCTTCGACGGTGACTACCGGATCCTGCGCGGCGGTTCGTGGGCGGTGTCCGCAGACATCCTGCGGCCGAGCTTCCGCAACTGGGACCATCCGATCCGGCGTCAGATCTTCTCCGGTGTGCGTCTGGCCTGGGACGCCTGATGTGCCGGCATATCGGGTGGCTGGGCGCGCCGCGATCGCTGGCCTCGTTGATGTTGGATCCACCGCAGGGCCTGCTGGTGCAGTCCTATGCCCCGCGTCGCCAGAAGCACGGTTTGATGAACGCCGACGGTTGGGGTGCAGGGTTTTTCGACGACGGAGCGCCGCGTCGGTGGCGTAGTGACAAGCCGTTGTGGGGCGATGCCTCGTTCGCGTCGGTGGCACCGGCGTTGACCAGTGGGTGCGTGGTCGCGGCCGTGCGCTCGGCGACCATCGGCATGCCGATCGAACCCTCGGCTTCGGCGCCGTTCACCGACGGACACTGGCTGCTGTCGCACAACGGGGTGGTGGACCGTGCGGTGCTGCCGTTGACTAGGTCGGCCGAGTCCGTCGTCGACAGCGCCGTGCTGGCCGCGCTGATTTTCGCCCGGGGCCTGGATTCGTTGGGTGACACCATTACCGAGGTCGGGGCCCTGGATCCGAACGCCCGGCTGAACATCCTCGCTGCCAACGGTTCTCGTATGGTGGCCACCACCTGGGGCGATACCCTGTCGATGCTGCGGCTGCCGGATGGCGTCGTACTCGCCAGTGAGCCCTACGACGACGATCCCGGCTGGTCCGACATCCCGGACCGCCATCTGGTGCACGTCTCTGACTCGCATGTCGAGCTCACCCCACTGAAAGGTTCGGTATGACGCTCACCCTGTCCAACTATCTGGCGGCCGATTCCGCCGTCACCGCGCTCCGTCGCGATGTGCGCGAGGGGCTGGCCCAGTCGCCGAAGATGCTGCCGCCCAAGTGGTTCTACGATTCGGTGGGCAGCGATCTGTTCGACCAGATCACCCGGCTGCCCGAGTACTACCCGACCCGTACCGAGGCGCAGATCCTGCGGGACCGTTCGCCGGAGATCACCGCGGCCGCCGGTGCCGACACCCTCGTCGAGTTGGGCAGCGGCACGTCGGAGAAGACAAGGATGCTGCTCGACGCCATGCGCGACGGCGGCCAGCTGCGCCGGTTCATCCCGTTCGACGTCGACGCCGGCGTGCTGCGGGCCGCCGGCGACGCTATCGGCCAGGAGTATCCGGGCATCGAAATCGATGCGGTATGCGGTGATTTCGAAGAACACCTGGGCAAGATCCCGTCGGTGGGACGCCGTTTGGTGGCGTTCCTCGGCTCGACCATCGGCAACCTGACGCCCGGCCCGCGGGCGGATTTCCTGATGTCACTGGCGGAGACCCTGCAACCTGGCGACAGCGTGTTGCTGGGCACCGACCTGGTCAAGGATTCCGGCCGTCTCGTCAGCGCCTACGACGACAGCGCCGGTGTCACCGCGGCGTTCAACCGCAATGTGTTGTCGGTGGTGAACCGTGAGCTCGACGCTGACTTCGATCTCGACGCCTTCGAGCATGTGGCGAAGTGGAATGCCGACGAGGAGCGCATCGAGATGTGGCTGCGGGCGGACGCGCCGCAGCAGGTCAGGATCGCCGGCCTGGATCTCGACGTCGCATTCGGTGCCGGCGAGGAGATGCTGACCGAGGTGTCCTGCAAGTTCCGGGCCGACGGGGTTGCCGGCGAGCTCGCGAAAGCCGGTTTGCGGCAGACACATTGGTGGACCGATGAAGCCGGTGACTTCGGCCTGTCGTTGGCGGTGAAATGAGCCTCGCACAGCAGTGGACTGATGCCCGTCCCAAGGTCGCCGGTTTGCACCTCGACAGCGGCGCGTGTTCGCGGCAGAGCGTCGCCGTCATTGATGCCGTCGCCGCACATGCCCGCCATGAGGCCGAGGTCGGCGGCTATGTGGCCGCCGAGGCGGCAGCGCCGGTGCTCGCGGCGGGCCGGGCTGCGGTCGCGGCGCTGACCGGACTCGACGCCGCCGATGTGGTCTACACGTCAGGGGCCAGCCACTCGTTGGACCTGCTGCTCGGCAGCTGGCCGGGGGAGCGCACGCTGGCCTGCCTGCCCGGCGAGTTCGGGCCGAACCTGGCGGTCATGGCCGCCAACGGTTTTCAGGTGCGCGCCTTACCCGTCGACGGGGACGGTCGGGTCGTGATCGACGAGGCGGCCCGCGTGCTGGCCACCGATCCACCGGCTTTGGTGCACTTCACAGCGCTGGCCAGTCATCGTGGCGTGGCTCAGCCGCTGGCTGAGATGATCGCGGTGTGCCGTGAGGCGGGCGTCCCGATCGTGGTGGACGGCGCGCAGGCATTCGGGCATCTTGACTGCAACGTCGGCGCCGACGCGATCTACTCGACGTCGCGCAAATGGATCGCCGGGCCACGCGGAGTGGGGTTCCTGGCCGTGCGGTCGGAACTGGCTGAGCGGCTGCAGCGGCGGCTGCCGCCCGCGTCGTGGGATGTTCCGGTGAGCGTGCTGGCGAGCTTCGAGCACGGTGAGCACAATGCCGCGACCCGCATCGGTTACTCGGTGGCGCTGGGTGAATACCTCGCTGCTGGACCGGAAAACGTCCGCGGCCGGCTGGCGGAGCTGGGCCGCACGGCGCGGCAGGTCCTCGCCGACGTGCCCGGCTGGCGGGTGGTGGAACCCGTGGATGAGCCGACTGCGATCACCACGCTCGAGCCCACCGATGGTGCCGATCCGGTTGGGGTGCGCGCGTGGCTGATCGCCGAACGCGGAATCGTCACCACCGCATGTGAACTCGCGCGGGCGCCGTTCGAGATGACCAAGCCGGTGCTGCGGGTCTCACCGCATGTCGACACGACGGCCGAGGACTTGGAACAGTTCGCCTCGGTGCTACGCGACGTGCCTTAGAGCCGCGTCGAGATCACGTCCAGTCGCGCCGGGCTGCGGCCGAGCACCCGAAGAGCTACCCCGGATTGGGAACCGCCCCGACCTCCGCCGCCTGAACCCGACGACCCACCGTTCTGAATTGAACGGCTACGTCACCGGGTCGGCAGCGGGTCGCAGTACTCCCTAGACGTCGGTGGAGTCGAATGCTACGGTCGTGCCGAATCGTTTCGGCAGACATGCCCCCGGGGCGATGGATGTCCAGACGGTTCTGCCAAATGGACGTGCGAGTGTCTGCTCGTGTGAAGAAAAGTGAGGAAAACCATGACTGAGGTGACTGCGGGCTCATTCGACGAGACCATGTGGAGCGGGCTCTTGCATGGAGGCCACGGCGGAACTTTCATGGGTGTGCCGAGCATCGAACTCGACCGCGACGTGATCAGGGCGTCTGGTACGAAAGCGGTCGTTTACGGATTCCCGTTCGACGCTACGACGATCAGCCGGAGCGGCGCGAACTATGGCCCTCGCGCGATTCGCGAGACTTCGGTGCAGTTCACGAACTTCCAGGCGACCTACGATTTCGACCTGTTCGCGCATCTACCGCTCGCCGACGGTGGAGACTGCAAAGTCGCTCTCGGCAACACCGTGAAGACATTCGAGCGGGTAGAGGCTGACATCGCCGAGATCGTGGCGGGCGGAGCCATTCCGGTGGTCTTCGGCGGCGATCATTCGGTGAGCATTCCGGTCGGCAAGGCCGCCAAACGACCGGGTACGAGCCCGGGATGGGTGCAGTTCGACACGCACCTCGACGCCGCACCGAACGTCGGTGGCGAGGAGCTGAATCATTGCTGCACCATCACCCGCGCGGTCGATAACGGCTACGACCCGTCGAAGATGGTGCTCGTCGGCATCAGCGGCTGGATGAACCCGAAGACCGAGTTGAAATATTGCCGTGACCACGGCATCCGGGTCATCTGGCTGGAAGATATCTGGGAGCACGGTGCCGCCTGGGTGGTCGATCAGATTCTCGAGCGCATCGGCGACGACGGGTTCTACCTGACGTTCGACGTCGATTCGCTCGACGCCGCCTACGCGCCAGGAACCTGCGCTCCGACACCGGGTGGAATGACCATGCGCGAGGCGCTGGAGATCACTCGCGGTATCTCGCCGGCCGGGCTTATCGGCGTCGATGTCGCGGAGGCGCTTCCGGCGCATGACCATTCGACCCGGACTCAGCTGATCGCTGCTCGCGTCGTACTGGAGGCACTCGCCTTCCACGCGGGGTCGCCCCGCACGCCGGTAAGAGTCGGCTGAGGTGACGTGAACGGGTGCGGGTTCGGGCTGAGCAGGCCCGGGCCCGCACCCGTGTGTGCGTCTACTGCTTCTACGATTCGTACAGTTCGGGGCGGCGCTGACCGAGCATGTCGATCACTCCGTCGCTGCTCATACCGACCTCCACCTCGGCAGTCAGGCCGCCGGTCTCGACGGAGTCGAGTGAGGCGAGCACGGAGCCGTCCCGGTCGATGATCCGGCTCGATCCGCAGAAGCTGTGTCCCGATTCGCTTCCTACCCGGTTCGCGTAGGCCAGCGGGACGCGGTTCTCCAGCGCGCGAGAGCTGCTTGCGATGACATGATCGCGCTCGTAGGGGTGCATGTTGGCCGACCCGGCGACGAGAAGGGCGGCCCCGCGGAGGACCAGGGTGCGGGATACCTCGGGGAATTCGAGCTCAAAGCAGTTCAGTACGCCAATCCTGGTGTCGCAGAGGGTGACCGGTTCGAGCACGTCGCCGCTGAGGAATGCCTCGCGCTCCGTCCCGAACAGGTGTGTCTTGCGAATGGGATCCTTGATCGTGCCGTCTCGGTCGATGGCCAGATAGGCATCGAAACAGCCACCCGGGCCGCGTTCGACGAACCCGGCCAGCAGGGCTGTGCCTGAGGAGCGACAACGGTCCGCCAGTTCGGTGATCCTCGGATCGTCAAGCTGCAGTGCGATCTCGTCGAGAGCAGTCGTCTGGTACCCCGAGAGGAAGAGCTCGGGGAAGACGATCAGGTCTGTTCCACGCGTCGCAGCAATGCCCTCTCCGACCCGGGAAATGTTGGCTTCGAGATCGCGTGGCCTGGGTGCTTCCTGAATTACGGTGAGGCGCAGTGTGTCCGGCGGCGTCATAGTGCTCTCCAGTATCTCCGAGGGGTGGGCGGGGCGGGCTAACCTGAACCGTTTCGATCAACAATCACACTTTCACCAGCATTTTAACTTGGGTTGCTAAAACGTTTCGGCGGCCGTAGTGTGAGCGCCGTTACATGCCTTCACCTGTGAATCAAGGGAGCCCCATCGCCGAGGCGCCGATGGTGATGAAGAGAGAATTCACCACGTTTTCCGCTCTGTCTGTCGCGTTCGCATTCGTTTCGCCGATCGTGGCGGTCTACAGCGTCCTGGGCGTCGGGCTGGCTACCTCGGGGCCCGCGTTCATCTGGGGCGGCCTCATCCTCTATGCCGGCCAATTCGTCGTGGTGCTCACGCTGGGTGTGCTTGCTTCGAAGTGGGCGGATTCGGGCGGTATCTATCAGTGGTCTCGCCGGCTCCTGGGATCTCGCTACGGTTGGTTCGCCTCGTGGACCTACATCTGGACACTGCTGATCACGCTTCCTGCCGTCGCATACGCCGGAGCGGTGCTGATGCCGCCCATCTTCGGTCTTTCGGGCGTCGATCATGGGCTGGTGACGTGGTTGGCGGTCGCGATCCTCGCGTTCAGCACGCTGGTGAACCTCGCTGGGCGAGTGTTCATCAAGATCCTGATGGTCGCAGTGATCGCCGCCGAGGCGGTGGGGTCCGTCGGGGTTGCGATCTGGCTGCTCGTGTTCGAACGCCACCAGAGCCTCGAGTACATTTCACCGACGGCGCTCCCTGACCACCAAGGGGTGCTGTTCGCGGCTCCACTCGTGATGGCCATCGCGTTCTCGAGTTACTTCGCGATCGGCTTCGAGAGCGCGAGTTCGATCGCCGAGGAGGTCAAGCGCCCGAAGCGGGCTGTACCCCGGGCGATGGTGGTCTCGTTCTTCGCCATCATGGCCATCGTGGTGTTCAGCACGCTCGCGTTCACGCTCGCGGTGCCGAGCGAGGACTTCCTGCGAAACCCCGAGAACGCCGCGGATCCGGCCGTCGCCATCATGGCCGGCGCGCTTCCCGAGCCGATGTTTCGCGGCATCCTCGCCCTTTTCGTCATCGCATTCGCTGCGAGCCTCATGACGATTCAGATCACGGTCTCTCGAATCGTCTGGGCGACAGCGCGAAACGGAGAGCTGCCGTTCGCCCATACCCTCACGAGTCTTTCGGGAGCGACCGGGCTGCCGAGGAAGGCGGTGGTCGTCACGGCGATCATCGCGGCGCTGCTCTTTATCCCGTTCCAGAGCGAGGGCATCCAGATGGCCCTGATCTCCTTTTCCTCGGTGGGATTCTTCATCTCCTTCCTCTTCCCGATCCTCGGCCTGGCCATCGCGCGCGTTCGCGGCCAGTGGAGCGAGGAGCCCGGCCTCTTCCTGGGACGCGCGGGACGAGTGATCGGGTGGATTGCGCTTGCGTGGCTGGGATTTCAGATCGTGAACGTCGCGTGGCCCAGAGAGTCCGGCAGTGGCTGGGCTAGCGACTGGTCGACGATCATCGGGGCGCTGGCGGTCGGACTACTCGGCGTGGTGGTGGAGAACTGGGTGCACCGGAGGAGACTGCACGCGGCCTCGACGGGCCAGTCGATCGTGATTTTCGAGCGTGACGAGTCGGCCGACGAAGAACCCGACCGCGACCCGGAGCCAGAGCCTGATTGCGACCCGCTGCGGAACTACAGTGCCAGCCCGGAGACCGTGTGAGGAGCCCGTTCACTCAGTCCGCGAGCGTCGATTCTCGAACGGTCAGCGATGCGTTCACGAGTTCGCGACGGCGGCCGGTCTCCCCGTCGAGTGCCGCAACAAGCAGATCCACTGCGACCTCTCCCAGCCGAACGGGGTGCAGATCGAGTGCGGTGATGGGTTTCTGCAGGCCGTAGTCGAGGTAGCGGCTGTCCGTGAGGCTGACCACCTGGAGGTCGTCGGGGACGGCCAGCCCGAGCATGTGGGCGCTGCGCTCGGTGGCGAATGCCAGCGTGTCGAGTGTGGCCAGCACCGCGTCGAAACGGCGATCGGGAGAGGCGAGTGCGGCCCGGATAACCGGCTCGGCCTCATCCACACGCGGGCCGGGAGAGCGGATGATGATCGGGTCCAGCGAGACGGTCGAGCACCAATCGAGGTATGCGGAGAGCTCGTCTCGCACATAGGAGGAGCTGGTCTCGCTCAGGAACAGCGCCGTTCGCGAACTGCGGACCGCGTTCAGATGCACCAGAGCCGTCGTTGTGCCGGTGGAGAAGTCGTTGTCCACCCAGCTGAAGTCGCCGGAGTTCCGACCGATGGTGGCGCAGGCCAGGCCGGTGCGCGCGACTTGTGTGAGCAACTCGTCGTCATCGCTCGGGTCGACCACGATGAGGCCGTCGGCTGCGGAGAGGAACGCCTCTGAGGACAGCTGGGACGGGAGCATGGACAGGAGGAACCCGCGCCGGAAGGCTTCAGCGCTGGCCCCGTTGAGGACCCTGAAGTAGTACTCGATGTCCCATTCGGGTTGTAGATCGGTGGTCGAGGACCGTACGGCCATAGGGGAGACGGTCAGCACGAGCGAGCCGGTCCTGCCCGCATTCAGGTTCTTGGCGATCCGGTTTGCCGTGTACCCCAAGCGATTCGCGACATCGATCACGTTCTGACGAGTGGCCGCGGCGACGCGTCCCTTGCCATTCAGCGACTCTGACGCCGTGGCGATCGAGACGCCGGCTTCATGCGCGACGTCCTTGATGGTGATGCGGCGGGGTTTCACGGAGCGCCCGACTCGCAATCCGTATTTGAGAACTGGTCAAGATTGGCCAGGACTGTGTCCACCGTGAGGTCGAGTGTCCCGAGTCGATTCGCAGGGGGCAGCAACGTCCGGAATTCTTCGACCAGAGCGCCGATTCGCTCCTTCGTGTAGCGCAGCGTGCGATCCGAACCTGCTTCGTCGGCCAACACGGTTCGCAGGGACGGGTCTGAGGCGGAACGCGTTTCGCCCAGATCGACGAGGTGCCGATACGCGCTCCACAGTGGCAGTGTCGGAACTCCGTTGCGGAGATCGGCCCCGTGATCCTTGCCTAGGTTCAGCGCGTCGTCCCTGACGTCAAGAAGGTCGTCGGTGAGCTGAAATGCGAGGCCGAGCCGCTGGCCCGACTCGCGGAAACGATCCTGGCACGCCGGGTCGTACGAAGCTGCCATGGCACCCAGCTCGAAGGCCGCTCCGAAGAGGGCGCCGGTCTTGAGCGTCGCGTAGTCCTCGATTGAGGGCTGGCCGTCGTCACCCCATCCGAGCGTCGGTTCGAGAAGTTGGCCCTTGCAGAGCTGCCCGAAGGCGCGAGCGAGGGGGGTGACGGCGCGCTCGCCGAGAACTGCCGCGGTTTCGAACGAGACGGCGATGAGCAGATCTGCGATGAGGATGGCGGTGGCCTCGTCCGCGGCGGAGTGCAGCGATGGCAGCCCCCGGCGAAACTGAGACCTGTCGATGATGTCGTCATGGACCAGTGAAGCGGTGTGCAACAGCTCGAGGGCGACGGCGGCATCGGCAGCGAACCGTGGATCCGGCGTGCCGAATGAGTGCGCTATGAGGAGCAGGGTCCGGGCGCGCAGGTGCTTCCCTCCGGAGAGGGCGTCGATGACCGTCGATGGATCCTCAACTGGGAGCGGGGTTTTCGCAAGGCGCTCGGAGATCTGAGCCCGAAGACCGGCGGCCACGGCGGACACCTGGGCATCGATCGCCTCCGGGGAGAATGGTTCCACGTCTCGTGCGAGCGTGATCGGCGTCGTCACTTGGGTCCCTTCTCCGTTGGATGCGAGGAATCCAACCAGGATACGGACACGCATGACGGGTGCCAAATCGATTCGGCACCAGTGCGGCCACCGCTCTGACGCGGCGGCCTATCTCAGCCTGCCTTGTGTGCGGTCAGCAGGAATGCCGGGAACTTGATGCGGCCCTTCTCGTCAAAGTCGTGCTTGGGCAACTCGAACGGAACATCGGCAGGCATCGCGACGGCATTCGCATGGATGAAGGCCGGCCGGATGTCGTCGACCTCCCAGTGCTTCGACACCGCGGCGCGCAGTTCGTCTTCGGACACCTCGTTGGGCTTGGTCTCCAACTCGGCCGGGAACGCGCCCTTGGCGAACACCAGTACGTAGTAGTGCGCACCCGGGGCCGAGGCCCGGCGGATCGATTGCAGGTATCCGTCGCGACCTTCGACCGGCAGCGAGTGGAACAGGGTCGAATCGATCACGGTGTTGAACCGGCCGTCGTAACCCGTAAACGACGTGATGTCGGCCTGGGCGAAGCTGGCCGTCGACAGCCCGCGCACCTGCGCAGCCTGATTGGCCGCCGCGATCGCCGTCGGGCTCAGATCCAGCCCCACGACGGTGTAGCCGTCCGACGCCAGCGCCAGTGACAACTCGGCATGGCCGCAGCCCGCGTCGAGCACGTCGCTCTCGAACTTCCCGGCCTGGTGCAGCGCCGCAAGCTCGGGCTGCGGCTCACCGATATTCCACGGCGGCTGGCCCTCGAAACCTGCTTCCCCCTTGTACGCGCCGTCCCAGTCCAAGACCTGTCCAGAAGTCATTCCTCCAACGTACGCGTCTCAATCCCACGTATGGACGGGCTCATTACTGTGCATACGCTGGACATACTCCCGCAACATTTCGGCCAGCGCCTTGGGCCTGGTCAACCCCTGTGACTGCAGCTTTTGCACGGTAGCCACCTGCCACGTCGACCCGGTCCGTCCGGTCTTGGCGCGACCTTCGATCACCCCGAGATAGCGGTCACACACCTCCCCCGCCACACCCCAGCGGCGCAGCCCGTCGTGCGCCATCGGGAGCAGCCTGCGCAGCACCAACTCATCGGGCGTCACCTCGCCCAGACCGGGCCAGTACAGCCGGGCGTCCAGGCCGTTCTGGGCGCCCTCGATGAAGTTGTGGTGGGCCGCGGCGAAGCTCATCTTGGTCCACAACGGGCGGTCTTCCTCGGACAGCGTTCGCAGCAGGCCGTAGTAGAACGCCGCATTGGCCAGCATGTCCACCACGGTCGGGCCGGCCGGTAGCACGCGGTTCTCCACCCGCAGGTGGGGAACACCGCCCACCACGTCATATACCGGGCGGTTCCACCGGTAGATCGTCCCGTTGTGCAGCCGTAGCTCAGCCAGCTGAGGCGCCCGGCCCGCGGCGAGCTCGGCGACCGGATCCTCGTCGGACAGCTCGGGTAGCAGCGACGGGAAATACCGCACGTTCTCCTCGAACAGATCGAAGATCGACGTGATCCAGCGCTCGCCGAACCAGACCCGCGGCCGCACGCCCTGGGCCTTGAGCTCATCGGGCCGGGTGTCGGTGGACTGGGTGAACAGCTCGATGCGGGTCTCGGCCCACAGCTGATGACCGAAGAAATACGGTGAATTGGCCCCCACCGCGAGTTGCGGGCCGGCCAGCACCTGGGCGGCATTCCAGTTGCGGGCGAAATCGGCGGGGGATACCTGCAGATGCAGCTGCATGCTGGTGCATGCGGACTCCGGCGCGATGGACGCCGACTGCAGACTCAGCCGCTCCGGCCCGGAGATGTCGATGGGCATGTCCTCGCCGCGGGCGGTGAAGATCGAGTCGTTGAGCGCCTGATAGCGCGTCGACTGGCTCATCCAACCGTCCGACAGGTGCTCGGGCATCAGGGTCGGCAGGATGCCCACCATCACGATGTGCGCTCCGTCCTCGCTGGCCTTGGCCTCGGCGGCATTGAGGCTCAGCCGCACCTCGTCCTCAAGGTCCAGCGCGGCTCGGCCGGGCAACGGTCGTGGAGGGACGTTGAATTCGATGTTGTAGGCGCCCAATTCGGTTTGATAGGCCGGGTCGGCGATCGATGCCAGCACTTCCTGGTTGGTCATCGCGGGTTGGTACTCATCGTCGACGAGGTTGCACTCGATTTCCATGCCGGTGAGCGGGCGCTCGAACTCGAAACTCGACCGGGACAGCATGGTTTCGAACACGTCGAGGCACAGTTGCACCTTGCGCCGGTACTCCTGCCGGTGCGCGCGGCTGAACTCGGTGTTCTTGACCTCTTCACCCACACCGCGATGCAACAACGCGAACGGGCGTGCGCGCAGCAGAATGGCCAAATGACCACGGAGGCGGAGGCCGACCGATGACCTCAGCGGTTGAGGACGACCAGGGCGGGCTCGAGCAGGTCTCGCACGTCGATCGCGTCGCATCACTCACCGGGGTGCGCGCGGTCGCCGCAATGACGGTGATGGGAACCCACGCGGCGTACGGCACCGGCCTGCTCTCGCACGGATACCTGGGGCTGATGAGCGCCCGCCTCGAGGTCGGGGTGGCGATCTTCTTCGTGCTCTCGGGGCTCCTGCTGTTCCGCCCCTGGGTGCAGGCCGCGGCCTCGGGGGCCGACGCGCCGAGCACCCGACGCTATGCGCGAAATCGGTTCCGCCGCATCATGCCCGCCTACGTCGTCACGGTCCTCGTCGTCTACGGGATCTACGAACTGCGGCCCGTACAGCCGAATCCCGGACACACGTGGCCCGGCCTGCTACGCAACCTGACCCTGACTCAGATCTACGGCGACAACTACTTCGCGGAGTACCTGCACCAGGGATTGAGCCAGATGTGGAGCCTGGCGGTGGAGGTCGCGTTCTACGCCGTGTTGCCTCTGCTGGCCTATCTGCTGTTGGTGGTGTTGTGTCGCAGGCGTTTTCGGCCGGTTCTGCTATTGGCCGGGCTGACTGTCCTGGCTGCGGTCAGCCCGGTGTGGCTGGTGCTGCTGCACAACACCGAATGGATGCCGGTCGGAGGTGGTGCCTGGCTGCCGCACTATCTGGTCTGGTTCGTCGGCGGGATGGTGCTGGCCGTGCTGGGCACGATGGGCGTGCGCTGCTATGCGATGGCGGCGTTGCCCCTGGCGCTGGCCTGCTATCTGGTGGTTTCGACCCCGATCGCCGGGATCACCACCGCGGTATCCCTCGACCTGACCGAGGACCTGGCCAAGACGATGTTCTACGCGATCATCGCGACACTCGTGGTGGCCCCGCTGGCGCTGGGCGGGAACGGTCTCTACGCGCGGCTGATGGGCAGCCGGCCGATGGTGTGGCTGGGCGAGATCTCCTACGAGGTATTCCTGCTACACGTGGTCGCCATGGACCTGGTCATGGCGTTCGTGTTGGGCTGGCACGTCTACACCGGATCGGCCACGGTGTTGTTCATCGTGACCTTGGTGTTCACGGTGCCGTTCGCCTGGCTGTTACATCGGCTGACTCGGCCGCGCGGTTAGTCACGGGGCCTGCCCCGGCCCGCCCGGGCGGGGGCAGGGATCCACCGGGCTGGGCCGGAGCCGCAGCCGCGGCCCGGCCGTAATCCTGTTGTGGCGACAGCAGATCGGCATAATCGCCGTATTGCGGTGCTTGCTGGGTTACCTGCGACTGGGCGTAACCCTGGCCATACGCCTGGCCGTAACTGCTGTGCTGCGACGAATCCTGTTGTGCCACCGCGCCCTGCTGGTAGTACTGCTGCACAGCCTGGTTGTAGTAGTCGAGATAGGCCTCGTAGCCGCCGGCGGCAGTGGCCGCGGCCGGTGGCTCCGGTGCCAGCCACATCGCCGCGACGGCCGCCACGGCCTGCAGTCCGTTGAGCACCGCGATGGTCGTCAGCACCCAACCCGAGGAGGAGGTCAGGACACTCGACAAGGCATCGAGAAAACCCGCGGCGGCCAGGACGGCGGGCAGCCATGGGAGGGCAGTCTGCTTGGGCAACAAACCGATTGCGGCGGCCAGGGCGGCCAGTGCGGCGAACCTGACGTGCCAGTCGTTGCCGCCGCCGTCGGCGGCCGGTCCGAAACTCACGCAGTAGCCGACGAGACCCAGCACCACCACCGCGATCGACAGGTTGCGATGAAGCGGATTGACCACGATCACTCCTTCATATCAGTCAGTGCTATTCGCGGACGCTCTCAGATAACGCATCTCGTCGTCGGTGGCGACCATCGTGACCACCGCCGAACCGGCCTGCGTGCTGACCTTGACCGTGTCGTGTTCCAGTGAGATCAGATCGAGGACCACGTCGGCGTGGCCGGCGGGGGTGTTCGGTGGGGCGAGCACCATGGTGGTGACCCCGATCCGGACTGATTGCTCTGGAACACCGTCGAACATCTCGACGGTGTAATTGCGCTCCGCACCGGCCTGGATGGCGCGCCGGTTGAAGTCGGCAACCCACAGCAGGTCATGGCGCCCGACCACGTCGACCATGTCGCGCCAGAACGCCGGACGCCGGCTGTGCACCAGCACCCGGGCGCCCAACGCCAGCGAGCGCAGCACCACCTGCTGCGCCAGGTGCAGCGTGCCGACGATCTCCACCCGGCGGATCTGAGCGCCGAACAGCGGCAGCGCGACCGCGCGGCCCTCCTGGTCGGCGCCGATCACCTGTCCGCAGCCCGAGGCCGGCAACGCCAGATCACTGAGCGCATCACCGCGGAGGCCGGACGCCCAGTGCTCGATGTGGTCGGACCCGGGGACCGTCGGGATCGGAAGCGTCGCGGCCAGCGCGGAAAACTGCTGACCGTGCAGCGGGATGAGACCGCGCAATTGGGTGGGGACGCGCACGTCGCTGTCGAAGCGGACCAATCCGCGGACCTGGACCAGATCTTCGTCGGTGCCGTGATCGGGGGCCTCGCGCAGCGACAGGCACACGGTGGTGGAGTAGCTGGGTACCGTCCACAGCAGCCCGAGTCCCGCCGTGGTCAGCATGTTCGGCTGCACGGCGAAGCTGGACAGCCGGAAGTGGCCTTCGCGGCAGTCCTCCCAGGTTTCTTCGACGGTGCCGAGATTGATGCCGTCGCTGAGCTGATTGGTGGCCGCAGCGATGCCGCTGGCGGACAGGAACTGGGGCTGAAGGCCCGCCTCGGCCAGCCGGTTGGCGACGCGACGGGTCGCAGTGGTGGCGGCGCGCAGGATGCCGTCACGGTCACCGCCCCGGCGCCGGACCGCCTCCGCGCAGCGTGACGGGTTGAACCGCACGGCAATCCACACGGTGCGCTGGGCGATCGCGGGCAGCGGCCCCAGCACGGAGTCATAGACGGCGGCGACGTCGGTGTGACCGGCCGAGCGGGCGCCCTGGCTGATGATGTCGATGGATTCGAGCGTGATGTCGAACTGGCGCAGGCAGTCCAGCAGCGCCTGCACGGGAACCATCTCACCGGAAACTGTGACCCCGGGCTCCAAAACGGTCAGAGCCCTGGGGTTTTCGTCGATCTTGAGCAATGACAGCAAAGTCGAGCCGTTCCAACGGAATCCGATCTGCAACCCGTCGGAGGTCGGAACGTCGAACGGTTCGGTCGGCAGGGAACCCGGCTCGGTCTTGCCCGCGCGTCGCCGTCGATTCCGCAGAAACCTCCCGCGCAGCGCCAGCGCCCGCGGTGCTGTCGTGCCCTTGACGACCGGGGCAACCAGCAACAGCGCCGCCACCAGACCCACCGCCGCGCCCTGCCAGCCGGGCCGGTGCAGTTGCTGCGCGACGACGATGCCGGCACCGACGAGTATTTGCAGGACGATCAGGTCGGCCAGGGGGACGAGCCGCTGCGGGCCGGTATCGCCGGCGGTGGTCAGCTTTGCTGCGAAAGTCAATGGACGCATCGCTTTTCGAATAGGCGCTCGGACGTCATGTCGAGGTGGTGCGGACGTGCTAAACACTACGCATGCCAGCGCAAGTTACCACTCGCGCACAGGTGAACGGCTACCGTTTCCTGATCCGCCGGCTTGAGCACGCACTCATCCGGGGCGATTCGCGGATGATCCACGATCCGATGCGCGGCCAGATGCGGGCCCTGATCGTGGGGGTGGTGATCGCGGTCCTGATCACCGGGGCCTCGGCCGTGATGGCGTTCTTCAAACCGGCACCCAACATCGGCGACGCGCAGATCGTGCTGAGTAAATCGAGCGGTGCGCCGTTCGTCCGGATCGGTGACCAGATCCACCCCGTGCTGAATCTGGCCTCGGCCCGGCTGATCGTCGGCAGGAACGACAGCCCCAAGCAGGTTGACGACAAGTTCCTCGACGCCGTACCGCGCGGGCCCATGGTCGGCATCGTCGGCGCGCCCGCGAGCATCAACCGCGGCGACGACCTGGTGACGTCGTCGTGGACCGTCTGCGACAACCTGCAGATGCCGGCCGTCACCGAAACCACCGGCACGCCCAGCCTGCAGACCACGGTGCTGGCCAATGACCCGGTGCTCGACGGCGGCATTCGCCCGGCCGACTCCGCCGAGGCGATCCTCACCGAAACCGGCGGCACCACCTATCTGGTCTACCGCGGTGTACGGGCCCCGATCGATGTGTCAGATCCGGTCCTGGTCAACGGACTTCACCTCCAAGGCGCGGCAACACGGCCAATGTCGTTGTCCGTGCTCAACACCTTCCCGCTGGTCGACCCGATCACGCCGGTGCTGATCCAGGGTTCGGGGGAGCCCGGCCTGCTCGGACCGGACCACCCGGTGGGCGCCATCGTCAAATCCGTCGACTCGCGAGGTGAACAGCTCTACGTCGTGCTGCGTGAAGGTCTGCAGCCTGTCTCGCAGGCCACCGCCGACATCATTCGCTACAGCGCGTCCGGCGAGGTGGCCACCGGCGAGATCGACGAGATCGCGCCCGCAACACTGGCCGAGGTGCCGACCGTGCACCGGCTGCCGATCGACCACTACCCGCTGGTGTCGCCGCGGATCGTGTCGCCCAATCCCGATCGGGTGGTGTGCATGGGCTGGCAGCGGTCCAACACCGATGCTGGAGCGGACGTACGGCTGCTGGTCGGGCACCGGCTGCCCACCGCCGAGGGAGCGCAGATGGTCCGGCTGGCCAGCGCCGACGGCAGCGGGCCGGGGGCGGATTCGGTCTACCTGACCCCGGGAGCCGGCGAGTACGTGCAGGCCACCGGCAACGATCCCGACAGCCGCTCGGCGGGACAGCTGTTCTACGTCTCGGATACCGGAGTGCGTTACCACATCAAGGATTTGCCGACGGCCGAGGTGCTCGGGGTCAGCGGCGTCAAGGTGCCCGACGGCCCGGCCAACGCCCCGCAGTGGGCACCCTGGCCGGTGCTGTCGCTGTTGCCGCCCGGGCCGGAGCTGTCTCAGGAGGCGGCCCTGGTCGCCCATGACGGGATGGCCGCCGACCCGGACAGCAGCAAGGTGTCAACCGGCTGACCAGCCGTTTACAGTCGCATCTCGCGGAAGAACGCGTAGACCCGGATGATCCAGAAGCACAGCGGGAAGAGCGATCCCACGGCGATGTATTCGAGTATCTCGACCTGACGCCGCGCCACCGGGGAGAACTCGCGCAGGGGTGCGACCAGCCCGCACGCCAGGATCAGCACCATCAGGACGAGCAGCACGACCGCGGCGCGGGCCTGCCACCCCTCGACGTTCAGCGCGGTCTTGAGGACCACGGCGACGGCGATGGTCAGCCCGCTGCCGATGAGCGTCGCCGACTGCACCAGGTCGTGATGGCCGCGACCGCGCAGGCACAGCACCGTCGCCACCATGACGGCGAAAACGGTGCCCTGCCAATAGAACCCGTTGCTGACGTCCACGGCCAGATAACAACCGGCCAGGGCGGCCAGCGCGGCCGCGACGAGAATCCCGGTGAGGTGCTGATTGGCCCGCCGAACCCGGCTGATCAAGTCTTCCTCGGTGGGGATGATCTGTTTGCCGATCGCGTTGACGCCCTCGACGGTGGGGCCACCCTGGGTCTCGATGTCATCGAGCGGCTCACCGGCGGTGGGCACCCGTGGGATCGGGAGTTTCGACAGCCCGATCGTCACCCGCGGGGCAAGGTAGACGACGATAACGGCCACGGTGGCGAGCAAAGCACCTACCGCGCGGATGGGTGGCTGCCACAGCAACATTGCCGTCGAACTGACGCCGCCGAAAGCGCACGCCGCGATGATCGCGGTGTACACCGCGGATCCGCTGCCCGAGACGAGCAGCACCAGGAGCGCGCCGAAAGCGGTCAGGGCGAACGCCATCGGCAGGGAGGTGGCGCCGGAACCGTCGGGTACCAGGTACAGCGAGCCCGCGAAGACCAGTGGCGTCGAGACCGCGGTGATCCAGCCCGGCGCCGCGGCGAACCCCGGCCGGTGCGCCACCAGGCAGGCCAGCAGCATCCCCATCACGCCGAGGGCCAGTACCGCCGCGGGCACTGCGGGTTGGGCGGTCCACCGTGCCGTCACGCCGGCCAGCGTCACGGCGGCGGCCGCGGCGACACCGAACCCGGCCAACACGTTGGCGTTGTCCGCGAACCAGCTCGCCACGGTGCCGGCCGCTGTGTCGTGGGTGTCGTCGACGTCGTCGAACAACAACGGGCTGACCGGCTGGCCGACCGCGCGGATCATCAACAGGTCGCCGTCATGGACGCCCGCCTCGGCGATGGACAGGTGCGGGGCGATCGGTTCACCGCCGAGCGGTGCCAGGGTCCACCGCCCGTCGGCGGCGTCGAACTCGATGATCGCGTCGTGCGCGGTGATCTGTTCATTCGCGATATCGATGACATCGGGAATGTATTGGGCGATGCTGACGTGTGCAGGCAACCCGACGTCGATGTTCAGTTCGCCGACCACCAGGGTCAATCGGCTCAGCTCGGGTTCGGCTTCTTGATCAAGCTCTGACTCAAGTAGGGTCACAATCCAGTCGGCCTCCTGCGCAATGGGATTGCTCGACACGAACAATACCCAGCATCCGGCCCAGCAGCTTCCGGGGAGGGAAGGTTGAGTACGCAGGGGTTCGTCCGCCGCCTTCGGGTGGCGCCGCCGCGGATGCCCGGAGGCGAGGTCAACCTGGCCCCACCGCCCGAGGTGCCGCGGGCCATCCCGGGCAATCTGTTCATGCGGCTGATGCCGTTCGTGATGCTGGTCGCGGTGATCGGCATGATCGCGCTGATGATCACGGTCGGTGGCCGCGACATGGCCAGAAGCCCGATGTTCCTGCTCTTTCCGATGATGATGGTCATGTCGATGGTCGGCATGTTCATGGGCGGCGGGAACAAAAATGGCAAAGCCGCCGCCGAGCTCAACGAGGAACGCAAGGACTACTTCAGTTACCTGGCGAATCTTCGCGAGGAAGCCGACACCACCGGGGCCGAACAACGCACGGCACTGGAATGGAGCCATCCCGATCCGCGCGCGCTGACCGATGTGGTGGGCACCCGGCGCATGTGGGAGCGACGGCCCAGCGATGCCGATTACTGCCATATCCGGGTCGGTATCGGGACCCACCGGTTGGCGACGCGATTGATGGCGCCCGAGACCGGCCCGCCCGAGGACCTGGAACCGGTGTCGACGGTGGCGTTGCGCCGGTTCGTCAAGACCCACTCGGTGGTGCATGCGCTGCCTACCGCGGTGTCGCTGCGGGCGTTTCCCACGATCACCTTCGAAGGGGAGCGCAAGCTCGCGCAGCAGCTGGTGCGCTCGATGGTGTTGGAGCTGTGTACTTTTCACGGTCCGGACCATGTGCAGGTGGCGATCGTCACGGCCAACCCCGACGGTGAGAACTGGAGCTGGGTCAAGTGGTTGCCCCATGCGCAGCATGCCTCGACCCGCGACGGCATGGGTTCGATGCGGCTGCTGTTCCCCACGCTCGAGCTGATGGAGACCGCGATGTCTGCGGAGCTGGCCGAACGCGGCCGGTTCACCCGCAACGCACAGCCGACGCAGGGCCTCAAACAGCTCGTCGTCGTGCTGGACGACGGATTCGTCACCGGCGACGAGCAGTTGATTACCGACGCCGGGCTGGACAGTGTGACGCTGCTGGACCTGAACGGCCTGCGTCCAGGCGGGTCGGCTCGGCGCAGCCTGCAACTGGTCGTCGAGGGCGACGACGTCGCCGCGCGTACCGCGGTGGGCGTCGAACGGTTCGCCACCCCGGACACGATCACGATCCCCGAGGCCGAGACCACGGCACGGCGGATCGGCCGTTACCGCCCGGCCAACGCCGCGCACATCGTCAGCCTGGAAGCCGATTCGAGGGCGGTCGACCCAGGCCTGATGGCGCTGTTGAAGATTCCCGATGCCGCCGGGATCGTGCCGGAACAGGTGTGGCGACAGCGGTCCCCGCGGGAGCGGCTGCGGGTGCCGATCGGGATCACCCCGAACGGTCAGCCCATCGAACTCGACATCAAGGAAGCCGCCGAAGGCGGGATGGGCCCGCACGGTCTGTGTATCGGCGCCACCGGATCGGGCAAGTCGGAATTCCTACGCACGCTGGTGTTGTCGATGATCACGTCGCACTCGCCCGAGCAGCTCAACCTGGTGCTGGTCGACTTCAAGGGCGGGGCGACGTTCCTCGGTCTGGACGGGATCGCCCACATCGCGGCCATCATCACCAACCTCGAAGACGAACTGACCATGGTGGACCGCATGCGTGACGCGCTGGCCGGCGAGATGAACCGCCGCCAGGAGTTGCTGCGCTCCGCCGGAAACTTCCCCAACGTCACCGAATACGAGCGGGCCCGCGCGGCGGGCGCAGACCTCGAACCTCTTCCCGCCCTGTTCATCGTGGTCGACGAGTTCTCCGAGCTGCTGTCGCAGAAGCCGGATTTCGCCGAGCTGTTCGTGATGATCGGCCGGCTGGGCCGCTCGCTGCACATGCATCTGCTGCTGGCCTCGCAGCGGTTGGAGGAAGGCAAGCTGCGCGGCCTGGACTCGCACCTGTCCTACCGGATCGGCCTCAAGACGTTCTCGGCCGGCGAGTCGCGCAGCGTGCTCGGCGTGCCCGACGCCTATCACCTACCCAGCGTCCCCGGTTCGGCGTTCCTGAAATGCGATGCCTCCGAACCGATCCGGTTCAATGCCTGCTATGTGTCGGGGGAGTACGTCAAGCCGCGAATATCGGCCCGCACCGGGCGGGTGACACAGTTGGGCGCACTCGCGCCCAAGCTGTTCACCGCCACGCCGGTCAAGAAGGACGCGGTGCCCGCGCGCGGCCCGGCGCCTTCGGCGCTGCCCGTCGAGGTGGATTCCGCCCCGGCCGGACCGGTCAAGACGACGCTGCTCGGTATGGTCGTCAGCCGGCTGCGCGGCCACGGCAGGCCCGCGCACGAGGTGTGGCTGCCGCCGCTCGATGACAGTCCGGCGGTGAACGAGCTTCTGCCGGAATCGGATTGGTCGGCACCGGTGAATGTCAACGGCCGGTTGTGGATGCCGATGGGCGTGGTGGACCGGCCCTACGATCAGCGCCGCGACCTGCTCATGGTGGACCTGTCCGGCGCCCAGGGCAATGTGGCGGTGGTCGGCGGGCCGCAGTCGGGCAAGTCCACCGCGCTGCGCACGCTGATCCTGTCCGCGGCCGCGACCCATACTCCCGAGCAGTTGCAGTTCTACTGCCTGGACTTCGGCGGCGGCACGCTGACGAGCCTGGCGAAGCTGCCGCACGTCGGCGGGGTGGCCGGCCGGATGGACGCCGACGCGATCAGGCGCACCGTCGCCGAGGTGGCCGGGGTGCTCCGGTCCCGCGAGCAGCTGTTCCGCGAACTGGGCATCGAATCCATGCGGGACTTCCGCCAGCGCAAGGCCCAAGGCGGCGTGAGCCAGGACAAATTCGGTGATGTGGTGCTGGTCATCGACGGCTGGGCGTCGATCAAGAGCGACTTCGAGGCGCTGGACACGGTGATCCAATCGCTGGCCATCCAGGGCCTTTCGTACGGCGTTCACCTGGCCATCACCGCGTCGCGCTGGATGGAGATCCGGCCCGCGGTCAAGGACATGCTCGGTACCCGCGTCGAGCTGCGCCTCGGCGATCCGATCGACAGTGAGGTGGCACGGCGGTCCGCTGAGCTGGTGCCCATCGGACGGCCCGGCCGCGGTATCAACTCCGAGCGGCTTCACATTCTGATCGGGTTACCCCGGCTCGACTCCAGTTCGGAGGTGGAGGATCTGCCCGCCGGAGTGGCCGGGGCGGTCGAGGCCGTCCGCGCGCACTACGGGGACCGTGAGGCGCCGAAGGTGCGGATGCTGCCGCACGATGTGAACCGCGACGACGTCGTGAAGGTGGCTCGCGATGCCGGTCAACTGGGCAAGGCCCGCATCGCGATCGGCATCAACGAGGAAGAACTGGCCCCCGTCGTCCTGGATTTCGATTCGCAACCACACCTGGTGGCCTTCGCCGACACCGAATGCGGAAAGACCGGTCTGCTGCGCAACATTGCCGCCGGTGTGATGGAGAACGCCAGCCCGCTCGAGGCCAAGATCATCCTGGTCGACTTCCGCCGCTCGATGCTGGGCGTCGTCCCGGACGAGTACCTCGGCGGCTACGCGACTGCCCCGCAGTCGTGTACGGATCTGATGATGGCGCTGGCCGGTGCCCTCAAAGACCGGCTGCCGCCCAACGACATCACCCAGCAGCAACTCAAGGAGCGGTCCTGGTGGTCAGGGCCGGACCTGTTCGTGATGATCGACGACTACGACCTGATTCCCGGCGGATCGCTGAGCCACCCGCTCGGCCCGCTGGTGGAGTATCTGCCGCAGGCCCGCGACATCGGCCTGCGCGTCGTCGTCGCGCGGCGCAGCGGTGGTGCCGGGCGGGCGATGATGGATCCGATCATCGGGCGTCTGAAAGACCTGTCCTGCAACGGTTTGGTGATGAGCGGAAGCAGAGACGAGGGCGGGCTGTTCGGCGGATACAAGGCCGGCGCGATGCCCCCCGGCCGCGGCATGCTGGTCTCGCGGACCACCCGCAGCGGCGTGGTTCAGCTGTCCAGGATGCCTGACCTGTGACCGGGGTCGAGGAGCTTCGCGCGGTGCTGGTGGTGTCCGCGGCACCCGAGGCGATCCGGGTGTCCGTGGTCGGGGGACGCACCCAACTCGATGTCGCGCTGCCGGCCGACGTCCCGGTGGCGGCGTTCCTGCCGGAGCTGGCCCGGCTGATCAGGTCCCGCGACGACGAGCGCAGCGACGACGTGGCCGATCGCGATGAGCGACGGACGTTCTGGGCGCTCAGTCGCGAGGGTCGGGCCGGCAGCGGTGTGCTGGAGCCCGACCGGACCTTGCGTGAGGCCGGGGTGGAAAACGGTGAGCTACTGCGACTCTCGGCTCACCGTGCGCTGTCGCCGCCCACGCTGTACGACGACGTGGTGGACGCCGCGGCCCGGCTGAACCGGGCGTCGTACGCGGCCTGGAGTGCCTCCGCGGCGCGGATGATGGCCTTCGCCGGGTGGTGGCTGTGCTCGGCGGTATGGGTCGTCCTGCTGCTTGCACCCGCGTTGACGGCGCACCGGCCGGCGATCGTGATCGCTGCGGCGGTGATGCTGGTGACGCTGGTCGCCGGCGCGGCACTCGTGCGCCGAGTGCTCGGCAGGGCCGACATCGCCGCGGCGGCGGGTCCTCCGGCGATCGCCATCGGTGCCGCAGCAGGCTGGGTGCTGGCGGCGCCCCACGGTGCGGTCGGCCTGACCTCCGGGTGCGCAATATTGTTGGGGCTCACGGCGATCTGCCATCGTGCGATCGGTGCCGGCCATTGGACCTACGTCGCCACGGCGGTGGTGCTGGGCTTCGGCACGGCGGCATTCGCGGCCCGGGCCCTGGGCACACCTGTCACGGTGGTGGCCACCGTCGTCGCCGTGGTCGCGGTGTTCGGATGCCTGGCGGTGCCGGCGCTGACGGCACGGCTGGACCAATATCCGGTGGCGTCGGCCGGCGCATCGCGCACCGACGACCCGTTCACCACGTCGGCAGTACAGACCCAGCCCGGCGCCCCGATGCCGAGCGCGGAACAGGTGTGGGATCGCGTGCATTCAGCGGTGCTGACCCGCTCTGGGCTGCTGGCCGGTGCGGCAACGACCGCGCTGATCGGCACCACCGTATCGATGCGGGCCGACACGGGTTGGGCGGCATTCGCTTTCGCCCTGGTCTGCGCTGCGGTGCAGGCCTTGCGAAGCCGTCGGGCCGACACCTGGCCGGAACGTGCCGCGCTTGCGGTGCCCGCCCTGGGGCTCGTACTGATGGCCTGTGTGCAAGCCCAGACCGGGGTGTGGACGTTGCAGCTCACCGGCGTCGTCGTGCTTGCGGTGCTGGCCGTCGCCGGGGTCGCAGCCCCGTACGTTCGCCGGATCCGGACCGCCGCCGGGTATCTCGAGTATCTGGCTGTGGCCGCGGTGATCCCGCTGGCGCTCTGGTCGCTCGGACTGTACGAACGGCTGGGCGGCTGGTGAGCGCCCGGCGACACGCGGCGGTGGTGACCGTCGTCCTGACCGTGGCGCTGGCCGGCTTCGGTGCACCTCCGGCCGGTGCGGTGACGCCGCCCGTCGTCGAGCCCGGTCCGCCGCCGATCGGGCCCGTCGCACCGGCGCAGCCCACCGAACTGAAGGCGATCTGCGGTATTCCGACCGGCGTGCTGCCGGGCACCGACTTCACCAAGCAGACCAGTGCCGAGGCGATGCTCGAATACCGCAGGGCCTGGCGCTTTTCCCGCGGTGCCGGGCAGAAGGTGGCGGTGATCGACACCGGCGTCAACCGTCATCCGCGGCTTCCCGCGCTCGAACCCGGCGGCGACTATGTGTCGAGCAGCGACGGCCTGGTCGATTGCGATGCGCACGGCACCCTGGTCGCCGGGATCATTGCCGCGGTGCCCGCCGACGGTGACAGCTTCGCCGGCGTCGCGCCGGAGGCTTCTATCCTCTCCATCCGCCAGAACAGCGGCGCCTACAGCGTCGCGGGCACGAGCAGCAGCCAGAACGACGATCCGAACGCGACGTCGATCGGCTACGGCAACACACACACGCTGGCGCTTGCGATCGCTCGGGCGGTGGATCTCGGTGCCACGGTGATCAATCTGTCCGAGGTGGCCTGCGCTCCGGTTGCGGCCGGAATGGACGATCGGGAGCTCGGCCGCGCGGTGCGATACGCCTACGAACGCAATGTCGTGGTGGTGGCGGCGGCGGGCAACTTCAACTCCCAGAGCATGTGCAACGCGCAGAACAACATGAATGATCCGAACCAGCCGTTGCACAAGGGCTGGAGCAGCGTCAGCACCATCGCCAGCCCGGCCTGGTTCGCCGACTACGTCCTGACGGTCGGGGCAGTGACCACGGCGGCCGCCCCGGCCGACTTCAGCCTGCACGGACCATGGGTAGCGGTGGCCGCCCCCGGCGAGCGGGTCACCTCGCTGGACCCGGGCGGGCCCGGGTTGAGCAACGCACAACTCGGCCAGCAGGGGCTGGCGCCGCTGAACGGCACGAGCTTCGCGACGCCGTTCGTATCGGGGGTGGTGGCGTTGATCCGGTCGCGGTATCCCGACCTGACCGCAGGTGAGGTCAAGGATCTGATCGAGCGCACCGCCCGCACCCCCGGGAATGGACCCAACCAGGCCACGGGTTATGGAGTCGTGGACCCGGTCGCGGCACTGACCTACCAGCTCCCGCCGGGGGCCGACGGTCGCGATGTCACTGCCTCTTCACCGATCAGCGGGCCACCGCAACCTGATCCGGGTAATGTGCGGGCCCGCAGGATCGTCTTCACCGTCACCGCGGCGTGTCTTGCGTTGATGGTGGCGGCGGTAGCGGTGGCTGCTGCCCGGCGACGGACCAGGTGAGTTAGGGGAAAGATGCCGGACGAGAATCGGCCGATCGGCGAGCCCACATCGCTCGACGACTTGGCTCCTGGCGAATTGGACGAGGTGGAGGCCCGGGCGGCCGCGCTGCTGGAACAGATTGCGGCACAACGGTCAGCCCGGCAGATCCACACCGCCAAGTCGCCCGCCGACGACACAACCGATGCTTTGGTGGTGCCGCCTCCGCCTCCGACGCCGCCCGCGTCTGCGGCACCGGTCCGCCGGCTCGCCCCGCCGCCGTGGCAGATGCACAGCTCGATCGGATCAAGGGAGTTCGCCGAACGGTTCGACCTCGAGGAGCCTGCGCCTGAACGTCCGGCTCCTGAGCCGCAGGTAGTGCCGGCTCCTCAACCGGAACCGGCGACGGATTTGATCCCGATTCCGCCGCTACCCGCGCCGCCGCGGCCGGTCCCACCGATGCCTGCGCCGCCGTTGCCACCTCCGCCGCCGCCGTTACCGCCGCCGGGATTCATGCCGCCGTTGCCGCCACTTCTGCCGCCGCCGGGTGTGGCTCCGCCGCCGCAGTACTCGCCGGTGCCGCCTTCGCTCGACGACGCCGGGATCCTGAACCGCTCACGCAGCGCACCTCATTCCGGATGGCGCCGGGCCGTGCACCTGGCCAGCGCCGGTCGTGTCAGCCCTGGAGAATCGCGTAGGGAGCGTGAGCGGGACGACCTGCTGGCCCAGATCCGCCAGCCGATCGCCGGTGACTTCCGGATCGCCGTGCTGTCGATCAAGGGTGGGGTCGGAAAGACCACCACCACCTTGGGATTGGGCTCGGCGCTGTCGATGATGCGCCACGACCGGGTGATCGCGGTCGACGCGAACCCGGACCGCGGGACACTCGCCGAACGGGTGCGGGATGTGTCGAGCGAGTCCACGGTGCGCGACCTGCTGTCGGACCCGAACATCGAGCGCTACGCCGACGTGCGCAGCCACACCCGGATGGCGGGCAGCCGACTGGAAGTGCTGGCCAGCGAGCAGGAGCCCGCGGTTTCGGAAGTATTCGGCGAGTCCGACTACCGCCGCACCGTCAGCATCCTGCGTCGCTACTACAACATCATCCTCACCGACTGCGGTACCGGCATCATGCATTCGGCGATGGCGGGCGTGCTCGATCTGGCGCACGCGATCGTGCTGGTCAGCTCGCCGGCGATCGACGCGGCCCGCAGTGCGTCGGCAACGCTGGACTGGCTGATGCAGCACGGACATTCGGCATTGGTCCGCGAGGCGCACGTGGTGCTCAGCGCATCCCGGCCCGGTTCGGCGAAGCTGAAACTGGACAAGGTCTACGAACACTTCGAAGCGCGCTGCCGCTCAGTGCACATGATCCCGTTCGATCCGCACCTGGCCGAGGGTGCCGACGTCGACTTCGACCTGCTGGACCCGTCCACCCTCCAGGCGTATCTGGAACTGGCTGCCGCAGTGGCGGAAAAATTTCCCCGGCTGCGCGGTGCACCCCAGTACCGGTGACCGCACCGCGCTCGAGCATCGAGGCAAAGTATCGGCGAATCCGCCAAGGGGCTGTGAGCTATCTGTGCGGAATGCGGACCAACCCGTTGGCCTTGGTTGTCCCTACGAGTTGGCAAATTGACGCGTGAGCAGCATTGTGACGATGGCAATTTCGCCATGCGTAATTGTTCGCGCACTCAAATATGGTCAGCCGTAATCGAATTCGACTAAGTCTGTGGCGGCGCCATTGCGAATCTGGAACACTGATCCGAATGAGCAACGATGCCCTCCGGCATCAGATGACCGAGGTGCTGGCCCTGGTCCAAGAGCAGATGGCCGATATTGCTGCGGTGCAGCGCGAGCAGGCGCAGCTCACCGCAAGTGCTGAGGAGGCAGACGGCTTGGTCGCGGTGACGGTCGACGCCCGCGGTCATGTCATCGAGACCGTCATCGACGAGTCGTATCTCGAAGAGTTCGAACTCGAAGAACTCGGCGGCCACGTGACCGCGGCGGCGCAGTCAGCGGCGCAGCTCGTCGCGCAGCGGTCGGCTGCCCTGATGATGCCGATCGAAGAACGGCGCCGGATGATGCCGTCACTGTCCGACTTCGCCGACAGCGCGCCCGATCTGCGCGAACTGACCAGATCCGTGTTCGGCAACGACGATGCAGTCGTCGGAGTGGGCCAGCCGGAGGATGACGACCGGGACGAATCCGCATTCCCCACTGTGAGGAGCTGAATCGATGGCTGACGAACTCGGTGTCGGACCTTCTGACCTGCGGGCGACCTCGAGGAACCTGAATGATGTCAGCGTCAGGATGAAGAACGTGCTGTCCACCCTGCAAGCCAATCTGATGGCCGAAGGTGCCGCATGGGGTGACGACAAGATGGGTGACGGGTACGCGAAAGGCAGTGCCGGGTATCTGGCGCAAAAGGATTGGGTCGACGGCTCGGTGGTGGTCAAGACCGATCTGCTCGACTACTACTCGGACGGTTTGAAGGGTTCCGCGGACTCCTTCGAACAGAACGACCAGCCGTAGTCGTCTGCCGCATGGAGTGGTGCGCCACATAGGCCTGTTGCCACACCAATTCGCTTATGGACATCCAGATCCCACCCGAACTCCAATGGGTGTCATACCTCGCGGGCGGTGAGTGGCCGCAAGGCAGCGAAACCCGAACTCGCCGAATCGGCGAGCATTATCAGGCCGCGGCCGAAGCACTGCAGGACCTCGTCCCGGATCTGAACAGGGTCCGCGGTGAGACGATGTCGGTACTGACCGGCGACACCGCCGATGCTGCGGATCGACAGTTCGCCATGCTGTTCGACGGCGAGTACACGGTGGACAAACTTGCCCAAGGCATCTCGGGAATGGGTGAGGGCGCCACCAATTTCAGCTCCGAGATCGAATACAGCAAGCTGTCGACCATCGTCGGGCTGGCGCTCGCCGCCGCTGAGATCTCGTACAGCCTCGCCATGGCCGGTCCCACCTACGGGGCGTCGACGGCGGCGATCCCCGTCATCGAGACAACGACCATCGCGTGGATACGTGCGGTCATCATGTGGGCGATTCGGCGTCTCGGCGAGAAGATGGCCGAACTGCTGACCAAGACGATGTTGAAGCGGCTCCTGCACGAAACCGTGCAGGAATCCTTGGAGGAGCTGGGGCAGGGACTACTCCAAGAAGGGATCGTCCAAGGCATCCAGGCCAACAAGGGACATGCCAACTACCGGTGGGACCGGTTCCAACAGACGGCGATCTCCTCCGTGATCGGTGGCGGAGCGGGCGGAGCCACCGCCGTCCCGATTGCGCACGGGCTCGGACCCGCTCGCAACTGGTTCACCGCGGCGACCAAGGGCGCGACCACCATGTTCACCGCCGGGGTGTCGGGCAACGTGGCCGGCACGTTGGCCGTCGGCGGCGAATTCGACACGATCTCGATCCTTGCCAGTTCCACCAGCACCAGCATCGGTGGTCTGAAAGGCATCGGCGGAGGTCATCCGGCCCAACAGGGCAACCAGACCAATCCGGCCGGTCTCCGGCGGCCCGATGCGCCGAACGTCGGGCTGCGGGGCCAGGATCCGGATGGCCGGCTGGACACCGGCCGGCCGGACAGCGAGAACGACGGCGAGAACGACACCAACCGAACTTCGCAGAACGATTCCGGCGGGCAACCGGCCGCCCCCGCCAAGCCGAGTCCGGGACGCGCCGGCGCCGGCCAGACGAATAACACCACACCGCAATCGGATTCGAAGTCCGCGTCCCGCAACCCCGAACCGCGCGGCGCGGCCGACAAGTCGACGGGCCAGGACTCCGATGAGTCGCCGGATCAGGCAGACGCCGATACGGACGCCGATACCCACACCGATACCAACGCCAAGCACGAATCCGACGATGCGCCCGTCGGCGCGCAGGACGAACAGCACTCGTCGAATACACAGCACGACAACAACGATTCGGCCGACCCACCCGCAGATGAGCCCGCGCACACGGCCTCGCTCAGCCCGGACCAGGAAGTCGCCAACCCGGCGGCGCATGTTGCGACAACGGATGTGCCGCACACCGCAGTAGCTGCCGACCCGGTGTCGGCCGATACCGGGCAAGTCAATGCCGCTCAGGACTTCGAGGGTGCACCAGACGTTGAGGGTGCACAGGTTGCCCCCGAGGTCACAGACGTCGCACAGGCGCCTGCTGATCCACCACAGGTGCAGCAGGCTCCCGCGCCGGAAGCCCCCGATCAGCAGGGCCCGGCGATCGTTGCCGCCCAACCGTCGTCGACGAGCAATGTACCGCCGGCCACTACGCCGGCCTCGGCCAACGCCCCACAGACAACAGCCGAGCAGAGCGCCAAACCAACTGCTGCAAAACCTGATTCGACGCCCACGGAGCCAAAGCCGGCATCTCCGGCAGCGCGCCCCGCCGGCCCGGAAACACAGGTCGCTGGCGTTCCCGCTGCGCGGATCCAGGAGACGGCCCAGGGTGCCGGCCCGGATGTCGCGACTACCGATGTGGCGCCCGAGGTCACCGACACCGGCGGCCCGCCGCATGGCGACCAGAACTGTCTGCTCGACGCGGCCGACGATCTGTCGCGGCACTTCGGCAAAAAGTACCAGGTCGCCGGGGAACCATCGTCCACCGGAATGCCTGCGCGGGCGTTGTATGAGGCCACCGGGTCACGGGCCGACTTCGCTACCTACCGTGATATCGAGGCCAGGCTGCGGGGCATGAAACCCGGTTCGGCCGCGGTCATAACGTCGGCGTGGGCCGGCGACGGGCAGCGCCAGGGCGGGCACGCCTATGTGGCTGTCTTCGACGGCACGGACGTTTACCTGCTTCACCGCGGCGAGCGGCAGGGCTGGCCGCCGGCGTGGGGTGAGCACGCGGTGTCGACGACCGCGGTCGGTTACCTTGACGCACAGGGCAATCCGGTGAGTAATCTCAGCGGCCCCGACGATCTCGCCGCGGCGATTGCGGTGGGCGACGTGCAGGGCACCCAGGAACAGTCGCCGGGTGAGCAGTGGCGAGATGTCACACGGCAGAGCCAGATCGCCGACGATGCACTCGCGAAACGCGTACCTCCCGTCGATGTCGGCGACCTGCGAAACCCGCTGGGGTTGATGGAGTCAGCCGATGCACGGGCGCGGGCGAATGCGACCTGGTGGGCCGGGCTGAGCGGGCCTGAGCAGCGCGCCCTGATCGACGTGCACCCGCAGCAGATCGGCAACGCCGAGGGCATTCCGCCTGCCGCCCGCCATGAGGCGAACACGCAGCTCCTGGAGGCCCAACGCCGGCAGTTGGAGGGTTGGCGGGACAGCGGCCATCGGCTCAGTCGCAGCCAGAGCAAGATGCTGGCCCGGCTGGTTCGGATCCAGAGCTCGATCGCCGACGCGCAAACCCGAGCCCGGCAAGCCGGGGTCGACGGTCCGATGCTGTTGGCCTTGGATGTGTCTGAGTTCGGTGGCCACGGGCGGGCGATCGTCAGCTTCGGCGCTGATCCGTATCTGGCGGATTCTGTGTCATGGCATGTGCCCGGCCAGGGCATGACGATCGACCGTATCGGCGCCTGTATGGGTGACGCGCTCAACCACCTTCAATCCATCCGACTGGAAGACCCGACAGTGTCGGCCGCCTCGATCGCGTGGCTCGGCTACGACACCCCAAGCGGTTGGAGTAGTTGGCGCGCGGCCGGACAGAGACTCGCCCGCGAAGGGGGCGCGATCCTCTACAGCGATATCCGGGCGTTCAACGCAGCCCGCGACACCCTTGCCGGTGACGGCAGCCATTTCACCGGCAACCATGTCTTCGCCCACTCATATGGCACGACCGCGGCGAGCTATGCCGGGCGAGACGGCCGGCTGGCCAACGACATCCGAACGGTCACGCTTGCGGGCTCTCCGGGTACCGGGCCGGTGCGCCAAGCCAGTGCATTCGGCATCGGGGACAACGTATTCGTCGCTACGTCGTCGCGGGATCCGTTCACCGCTCTGGGCGGACGGACGCCGGGCTCGTCCGGGCGGATCTTCGGGTTCGGCTTGGGCGCCGATCCATCGATGAGAACCTTTGGTGCGCAAAGGATTACTGCTGAGTTCTCTTCGGATATGGATCGGATGGTGAGCCGAGGTACACACAACTCGTACTACCGCTTCGCCGACCGGACCGGTGCGACACCCGTACGCAGCGAGTCGCTCGCCAACTTCGGTCGGATCGCGGCAGGCCATGCCGACAGGGTCGACACCGAGCAGCACCGGACTGTCGATACCCAGCCGCGGCGGTTCATCGGAACCCGTGAGGGGACAGTTGAACCGGCAGCCGGCCGGCCGCTACGACTCGACGGCGATACCAACACCTCAGGCGACCGGACAACTCGCCGGCCGTGGAATCCGCGGTGGATGGCCGAGTCGAACAACGAGGTCAACTCGACGGAGCCCGTCGACACGAGAAGTGCCCGCGAGATTGCCGAGGAGGCGCTCGGACAGTTGGGTGTGCCCGCTTCGGGTCTGGTGAGTCCGGCTGATCATCGGGTGGCGGTGGTTGATGCGGTGGCGCGGGCGCGGGCGAATGCGCGGTGGTGGGGGGATTTGTC
>NZ_JBSGAQ010000017.1:0-159358 GCF_053600815.1 Mycobacterium sp. NPDC004974
CCGATGATACTACCCTTTCGGGTGGAAAAGTAGGACACCGCCGAACACAAATTAAGAATCGCCCCCCACTTTTTAGTGGGGGGCGATTCGCTTTTTAACCCACAATTCCATTTCCGATATTCGCAAGTATTAATTGCGGCGGCGCTGTGGCATTCGTCCGTTGTCGCGTCGTCGTCGCGGGCGAGTCGCAGTCGATGTTGTGCTCGGGCGATGAGTTTTGGCGGCGTGGCTGCTCTACCCAAGTGTGAAGTGTTTGCGTGCCGTTAAGACAGCGGCGGACGCCGATGGCTGCGACGATGAGGGTATGTCGGCCGCCGCGCACGTCTGCACTGTTCTGGGGCGGCGGACGTGTGCGCTCTTGGGTGCCGGCTCGGCACTCCTGCATGCGGTGATGCTCGGCTCGTCTGCCAACCCGGCGGCCGGGGCGGTGCTGGCCGTCATGATCGTGGGTTGTCTGTTCTGCGCGGCACATCTGTGGCAGCGCGGTACTTCCGCAATCTGGTGCACGATCGCGTTGATGAACCTGGCGATGGTTGCTTTACACATGCCGATGCCTTCGCACCATCATGGCGTGGTTCTGGCCGGAGCTGCGATGCCGGCGCCGGCTTCAGCGATGGCGGCGGTGATGACATTGGCAGTGGTGCTGGCGCTGACCGAAGCCACCATCGCCGCAGTGGTGCTGTATTACCGCACCCGCCATACCTCGGTCATCTGATCAGGCCTCCAGCTCTCCGACGATCCTGCGCTCGATGCTCGCCCGGGTGCTGGCCGGCAGCACGATGAGCCCTTCGAGCTCCTTCTGGGCTCGCACGTAGGCGCTGCGGCGTTCGTCCGGTGTGGCGCCGTCGTCGGAGGCGAGTCGCAGCAGTTGTTGGGCCCGGGCAATGCGGTCCTGGGCGGCTTCCGAGAAGTCACTGCGTCGCCGGCGGATCGCCTCGGCCTCGGCGATGTCGAAGGCCGTCACGTAGTCATGCACCGCGTCGCGGTATTCGAGTTGGGCGTTGCGGTCGCCGAGCAGATCCTCGGGTTTCTCGGGCCGGATCAGATCGGCGCGCCCGCGCGCCCGGTGAAACGCGATCGTCAACGGGTCCCGCATGTCGGTCATCAGCGGGAAGTCCAGCAGTTTGGCGAGGTCGATCTCGTAATCGAGCCACCGGGCATCGGTGCGGTCATGCTGTTCCAGCACCTTGGTCAGCTCCCGTTGGTACTTCGTGTCAGCCGATTTGGCCGCCCCGGCGGCCCTGGCGATCTCGACCTTCGTCTGCTGCTTGATGCGGTACCGCTCGAGTCGGCGTTGGGCCCGGCGCTCGTTGGCAGCGGCGACGGCCCGAATACCGCCGCCGACCATTCCTCCCAGTGGAAAGATCAGCCACCAGAAATTTCCGGCGAAGTGCCACAGAGGCTCCACAAATCCAGAATGCCATTCCCGGTGCGGGCCCATCGGATGTGTTGTGATTGGCCCATGCCTGAGCAAAGTCCAGAGCCTGATCCCGGCGCGGACGAGCAAAAGCCTCCAGCCATCACCGCCCGCGGGATCACGATGCGTGGGCCGTGGGGTCCGGTTTACGGCCCAATCGATCTCGATATCGCCGAGGGCGGGGTGACGGTGTTGGCGGCACCGGCCGGTACCGGCCGGACCGCGCTGCTGATGACACTGGCCGGGCGGATGAAAACGGTGCGCGGAAAGCTGACCGTGTTCGGACATACCCGGGTGTCCGACATCTTCCGGTCTGCCGCGCTGGCCGGGATCGATGAGCTCGACACGGTGTCGGAGTCGGTGACCGTGCGCGACCTGGTGACCGAGCAACGTCGTTGGGACGCACCCTGGTACACGCTGGTCGGTCGGTCCGACGCCGACGACCTGGCGACGATGTGCGCCCCGGTGTTCGGTGATCTGCCGCTGCCGTCGTTGACGCAGTATTTCGACGGGCTCACCGAGCTCGACCAGCTGCTGCTGCGTATCGCGCTGGCCAATACCAAAACGCCACCGCTGCTGGTGGTCGGCAACCTCGACCATCTCACCGATGACCGCAATCGCGACGCCGTGCTGGGGCGTCTGATCGCGTTGGGGGAGAAGCAGACCGTGATCACCGCGACGGTCAACGGGGTGCCCGGCGATCTGGCGTTGGCGGTGCGAGATCAACTGACAGTGCCCAACACCACGCCGGCCGAGCTGGCCGGTTCGCAGAAAGGTGGCGAGTAGCCGTGCTTGCCGGAATGTCGCTGGGCACCGACCTCAAGCGTTTCTCGCGCGGCACGTTGCCTCGTGTCGCGCTGGTGACGGTCATCCTGTTGCCGCTGCTCTACGGTGCGATGTACCTGTGGGCTTTCTGGAACCCGTTCGGTGAGGTGAACAAGGTTCCGGTGGCGCTGGTCAACGAGGACCGGGGCACGGTCGCCGAAGGACAACTGATCAAGGCCGGTGACGAGGTCGCCGATGCGTTGGTGGATTCGGGTCAGCTTCAGCTGCACCGGGTTTCGGCGCAGGAGGCGGCCGACGGGTTGGCGAGCGGCAAGTACTACTTCTCGATCACGCTGCCCGAGGATTTCAGCACCAGCATCTCGTCACCGTCGGGCGGCTCACCGCACCAGGCCGACGTCCGCTTCACGTTCAACGACGCCAACAACTATCTCGGCTCGATCATCGGCCAGAATGCGGCTCGTGAGGTGATCAACCAGATCAACGCGAACATCGGTGAACGCACGGTCGGCACCGTTCTGACCGGATTGACCGACGCCGGAGCCGGCCTCGTCAAGGCATCCGACGGTGCGCAGCAGTTGGCCACCGGGAGCGCCGCGGCCAATGACGGTGCGCACCGCCTCTCCGCCGGGGCCGACGCCCTTTCCGCGGGCCTGGTCACCGCGCGTGACGGGTCCGCGCAGCTGGCCGCGGGCACCAGGCAGCTGTCGGCGGCGGTCGACAAGGCAACCGATCCACTGCTGACGGTGCTGGACCGGGTCAGTGGACTCGGTCTGGACCCCAACGAGGTTGGCATGGCCGCACAGCGGCTCTCGGGTGCGGTGCGCTCGACCACCGACCGGATCGCGGCGTTGAACATCGACCAGGCCCAGGCCGCGGCGATCGTCGACCAGGCGGTCGGCATCCTGCGCAACAGCCCCGATCCCGCGGTGCGCGACACCGGGGAGTTCCTGGCCGGCGCACAACGGCTCCTAGTCGCCCGCGGCCTCGACCCCACCACCGATGAGGGTCTGATCCGCCTGCGCGACAACGCCACCCAGTTGGAGAACGAGCTGGGTGACCCGAACAGCAAGCTGCGGGTGTTCATCACCAAGGCGGTCACCGGCGGGTTGCGCTCCGACGTCGTCAAATTGCGCGACGGCGCACACCAACTCAACGACGGCGCCCAGCGGCTCAACAGCGGGCTGGTGCAGCTTTCCAGCGGAGGGCGCCAACTATCCAGTGGGGCAGGCGAACTCGCCGCGGGCACGGAAAAGCTGCAGGCCGGCAACCAGCAGCTGGCCACCGCGCTCAAGCAGGGCTCGACCCAGGTGCCGTCCTGGACCCCGCAGCAGCGCACCGAGGTGGCGCGGACCCTGGCCGCCCCTGTGGCGCTGGACATCCAGACACACAATCCGGCCGCCACGTTCGGCACCGGATTCGCGCCGTTCTTCCTGCCGCTGGCGTTGTTCATCGGTGCACTCATCATCTGGATGTTGTTGAAGCCGTTGCAGTCCCGCCCGGTGGTCAACGGACTGGGGGCACTGCGGGTGGTGCTGGCCTCCTACTGGCCCGCCCTGCTGATCGTGTTCTGCCAGGTCGTCGTGATGTACGTGGTCGTGCATTTCGGGGTGGGTCTGCAAGCGAGATACCCGCTGGCCACCGTGGCGTTCCTGCTGCTGGTCGCGGGCACGTTCCTGGCCCTGATCCAGGCGTTCAACGCACTGTTCGGGGTGTCGGTGGGCCGGGTGGTGACGCTGGCCTTCCTGATGCTGCAACTGGTCTCGGCCGGCGGTATCTATCCGGTGGAGACCACCGCGAAACCCTTCCAGATACTGCACCCGGTCGATCCGATGACGTACGCGGTCAACGGCCTTCGCCAGTTGATCGTGGGCGGGATCGATTCGCGGTTGTGGATCGCGATCGCGGTGCTGTTCGGTGTGCTGGTGGTGTCGCTGGCCGGCAGTTCCTGGGCCGCGCGAAGAGACCGGCAGTACACCATGGACAGGTTGCACCCGCCGATCGAAGTGTGACAGGTGATTTGTGGAGTTCTAGCCGCGCTGTGGACGGCTGAAACTCCACAAATCGCTGGAGTCAGAGCCCGATCCGCCGGTAGCGGTCAAGCCGGGTCTGCAATCGCTGCTCGTCGGGCACCGCGCGCAGTTGGGCCAGCTCGTTGGCGATGGCCGTCGACAGCCGCTCGGTGAAGGCCCGCGGTTCGTCGGCGGCATCGGGATGTTCGGGCACGATCGCGTCGGCAATGCCGTTGCGTAGCAGGTCGACAGAGCGAACCCCTTGTCCGGCAGCCAGTTCCGCGGCATGTGCGGTATCGCGGTACACGATCGCGCTGGCGCCCTCGGGCGGCAGCGGGGCCAGCCAGCCGTTCGCGGCGGCCAGCACCCGGTCGGCGGGCACCATCGCCAGTGCGGGACCGCCGCTGCCCTGGCCCATCAGCACCGACACCGTGGGCGTGTTCAGCGTGACCAATTCGGCCAGGCAGCGGGCGATCTCGCCGGCCAGCCCGCCCTGCTCGGCCTCGATAGACAGGGCCGGGCCCGGGGTGTCGATCACCAGTACCAGCGGCAGTTGCAGTCCGGCCGCCAAGGCCATGCCACGTCGTGCCTCCCGCAGTGCGCCGGGCCCGACCAGCCCACCCTCGCTGTGGCGCTGGCCGAGCACCACCGCGGGCTGCCCACCAAAACGGGCCAGGGCCAGCAGCATCGTCGCGGCCTCGCCGCGTTCGGTACCGGACAGCAGCACCCGGTCGGTCGCGCCGTGCCGCAGCAGGTAGCCGACCCCGGGCCGGTCCGGGCGCCGCGAAGCCAGTACCGACTCCCAGGCCGGCACATCGGGCAGAGGCTCGGGGGCCGCGGCGGCGGGGGGCGGGCCAGGCGGGTCGGCGACCACGCGCAGCGTGCGGTCCAGGGTGTCGCGCAGCAGCGCGAGCGGCACCACCCCGTCGATCACACCGTGGGCGTGCAGGTTTTCGGCGGTCTGCACGCCGGACGGGAAGGGTTCGCCGTACAGGTGCTCATAAACCCGTGGGCCGAGAAAGCCGATCAGCGCACCCGGCTCGGCGGCGGTGACGTGCCCCAGCGAACCCCAGGAGGCGAACACGCCGCCGGTGGTGGGGTGGCGCAGATACACCAGGTAGGGCAGGTGGGCCTGCTTGTGCAGTTCGACGGCCGCGGCGATCTTGACCATCTGCAGGAACGCCACCGTGCCTTCCTGCATACGGGTGCCGCCGGAGCTCGGTGAGGCCAGCAGCGGCAGCCGCTCGGCTGTGGCTCTCGTCACCGCGGCGGTGATCCGCTCGGCGGCGGCCACCCCGATCGACCCGGCGAGGAAGTCGAACTCGCACGCCACCACGGCCACCCGGCGGCCGAAGATGGTGCCTTCCCCGGTCAGCACCGACTCGTCGAGCCCGGTCTTCGCCGACGCATCGGCCAGTTCGCGCTGGTAATCCGCAGAGCGGGCGACCTCGACGGGCGGTGCGTCCCAACTGCGGAACGAGCCTTCGTCGAGCACTGCATCACGAAGCGCGCGGGCGCCGATCCGACTCACGGCGCCAGCCTATATAGGCTGGCCACATGATTGGTGTGACCAGAGACGGCAATGTCCTGACCCTGGAACTGCAACGCGAAGAGCGGCGCAACGCGCTGAACTGCGAGCTTGTCGACAGCCTGCGGGAAGCGGTCGAGAATGCTGCCGAGCAGGACGTCCGGGCAATCGTGCTGACTGGGGCCGGCTCGGTGTTCAGCTCAGGCGCGGACCTGACCGATGCCGCGGGCATGGCCGAAAAGCTCCCAGACAAGGCGCTGGCGCTGAACTTGGCGATCGACAGGACCCCGGTTCCGGTGATCGGCGCGATCAACGGCCCGGCGATCGGCGCGGGCGTCATCCTTTCGATGATCTGCGATCTGCGGGTCGTCGCCCCTGACGCCTACTTCCAGTTCCCCGTCGCCCGGTACGGCCTGGCCCTCGACAACTGGAGTATCCGCCGGCTGACCTCGCTGGTCGGCCACGGCCGGGCGCGGGGAATGCTGCTCGGCGCCGAGAAGCTCACCGCGGAGACCGCGCTTCAGACCGGGATGGCCAACCGCATCGGCACGCTGGCCGACGCGCAGAAGTGGGCCGCCGAGCTTGCCGGGTTCGCCCCGCTGGCGCTGCAGCACGCCAAGCGGGTGCTCAATGACGACGGTGCTTACGAGGAGTCGTGGCCGGCCCACAAGGAGCTGTTCGACAAGGCGTGGGGCAGCCAGGACGTCATCGAAGCCCAGGTGGCCCGGATCGAGAAGCGCCCGCCGAACTTCAACGGGGCCTGACGTGCTGCGCGCTGCGCTGCGGTTGGGCACCAGGTCGGCTTCGGTGCTGGCCGGCGGGTGGTTGGTGCGCGCGCTGAACGGGACCTATGCCTCGGTGGGGGCCCTGCCTCGCGACATCCGCCCGGCGGCGCAGCGGTCCACGCAGTACGCCGACGGTGTGTTCGTCAACGTCGAGCCGGCATCGCCCGGGATCAGCATGAGCTCCGAAGAGTGGCGCATGCTGATCGCCGAGATGTTCGCCCCGCGCTCGGCCAGCCGGCCGCCCGGGCCGATCCCGCTGGCCGAGCCGTCCGAAAATGCCGACGGGGAAGCCGCGGCCTGCGCGGTGTCCTGGTACGGGCACTCCACCGCGCTGGTCGAGATCGATGGCTACCGGGTGCTTACGGATCCGGTCTGGAGTCAGCGCTGCTCGCCGTCGCGGGTGGTGGGACCGCAACGCCTGCACGAGCCGCCGCTGCCGCTGGAGGCGCTGCCGGCCGTCGACGCCGTGGTGATCAGTCATGATCACTATGACCATCTCGACATCGAGACGATCCTGGGGTTGGTCCGCACGCAGCGGGCGCCATTCGTGGTGCCGCTGGGGATCGGCGCGCATCTGCGTAAGTGGCGGATTCCCGAAGACCGCATCATCGAGCTGGACTGGAACGAGAGCCACCGGATCGGCGAGCTGACCCTGGTGTGCACGCCGGCCCGCCACTTCTCGGGGCGGCTGTTCCAGCGCAACACCACGCTGTGGGCCTCGTGGGCTTTCATCGGGCCGCAACATCGGGCGTTCTTCGGCGGCGATACCGGCTACACCAAGAGCTTCTCCGAAATCGGTTCGGAATACGGGCCTTTCGATCTGACCCTGCTACCGGTCGGTGCTTACCACACGGCCTGGCCCGACATTCACATGAATCCCGAGGAAGCGGTGCGCGCCCACCTGGACGTCACCGATTCCGGTCTGCTGGTGCCGGTTCACTGGGGCACGTTCCGGCTGGCCCCGCACCCCTGGGCGGATCCGGTGCGGCGGTTGCTGGCGGCGGCCGACCCGGCCGGGGTGCCTGTCGTGGTGCCGAAGCCCGGCCAGCGGGTCGACCGGGAATCTCCTGTGGTGGACCCGTGGTGGCAGATGTAGCCCCACTTGTAACCGCATTGCACCGAGCCCGGGCGGGTTTGCGGGCATACTCGCGTCCTGTGTCGAACCTTCGCGTCGTGGCGCGTACCGCCGCAGTGGGCCTCGCGGTGGGTGTCGCCGCCCTGACGGGCTGCGCCAACGCCACCCAAACCGCCCAGCCGATCGCCGACCAGCCGCCGCCGCTGGTGCCCGCGATGCCGTTGCCGGAGAACGCCGTGCACAACGCTGTCGCCAGGCTGGACGGTATCGCCGAGGAGCTGGTGCGCGATGCGAAGATCCCCGGTATGGCCGTCGCCGTGGTGCATGGCGGAAAGACGGTGTACGCGAAAGGTTTCGGCGTCCGCGATGTGCGTGACGGCGATGCCGACGGCAACCGGGTGGACGCTGACACGGTGTTCCAGCTGGCCTCGCTGTCGAAATCGCTGTCGGCCACCGTGGTTGCCCAACAGGTCGGCGCGGGTGCTGTCGAATGGGACACCCCGGTGGTTTCCAAGCTGCCATGGTTCGCACTGTCGGACCCCACCAGCACCCGGCTGGTGACTGTGGGAGACATGTTCGCGCACCGGTCGGGTCTGCCCGACCATGCCGGGGACAAGCTCGAGGATCTCGGCTATGACCGGCGCTACGTGCTGGAGCATCTGCGCCGGCTCCCTCTGGAACCGTTCCGGATCTCCTACGCCTACACCAACTTCGGGCTCACCGCAGGGGCCGAGGCGGTGGCGGCGGGTGCCGGGAAGGACTGGGCGGACCTGTCCCGGGAGGTGCTGTACCGGCCGCTCGGGATGAGCTCGACGAGTTCGCGTTTCGCCGATTTCCAGGTCAGGGCCAACCGGGCCGTCGGGCACATCCGGATCGACGACCGATACGAGCCGCAGTACGTGCGGGATCCCGACCCACAATCGCCTGCCGGCGGGGTGAGCTCCTCGGTCAACGATGTCGCCCGCTGGCTGGCCATGGTGCTGGCCAACGGCAAGTATGCGGACCGGCAGATCGTCGACGAGAAGGCGCTGCTTCCCGCCCTCACCCCGCAGGCGGTGTCGAGCCGTGCGACGGAGCCCGCGATGCGGTCCGGGTTCTACGGTTACGGGTTCAACGTCGGGTCGACCTCGGCCGCCCGAATGCAACTCAGCCATTCTGGGGCTTTCGAGCTTGGGGCGGCAGCCAATTTCGTCGTCCTGCCGTCGGCCGATGTGGCCATCGTGGCGCTCACCAACGCCACACCGACGGGCGTACCGGAAACGCTGACCGCGGAGTTCGCCGACCTGGTGCAGTTCGGCGAGGTGCGCGAGGACTGGCGCAAGCGATTCGCCGACGCGTTCGCCGAGATGGATGCGCCGGAGGGCGAATTGGTGGGCAAGCAGCCGCCCGCGGATCCGGCACCTGCCAAGCCTCTTTCGGGCTACACCGGGGTGTATCGCAACGATTACTGGGGGCCGGCCACCGTGACCGAAAAGGACGGGAAGCTGAACCTGGCGCTGGGGCAGAAGCTCAGCGTGCCGCTTGAGCATTGGGACGGTGACGTGTTCACCTTCAGGTTCGTCACCGAAAACGCCCCGCCGGGGACCATCTCCAAGGCGACGTTTTCCGGTGACAGACTGACGCTGGAGTATTTCGACGAGGACGGGACGGGGGCTTTCGCCCGATGAGCAGCTTGCGCGAAGAGAGGCAGCCCCGATGACCATGACCACAGCAGCCGGTCTGAGCGAAGCCGAGGTGGCCCAGCGGGTTGCCGAGGGTAAGTCCAACGATGTCCCGACGCGTGCCGCGCGGACCATCTCCGAGATCATCCGCGGCAACGTGTTCACCCGGATCAATGCGATTCTGGGTGTGCTGTTCCTGATTGTGATATCGACGGGGTCGGTGATCAACGGCGCCTTCGGCCTCCTGATCATCGCCAACAGCGCGATCGGCATCATTCAGGAGATCCGGGCCAAGCAGACCCTGGACAAGCTGGCCATCGTGGGCCAGGCCAAGCCCACCGTGCGCCGCGAATCCGGTAGTCGCGCAGTGCTGCCCAGCGAGGTGGTGCTCGACGACATCATCGAACTCGGGCCCGGCGATCAGATCGTGGTGGACGGTGAGGTTATCGAGGAATCCAACCTTGAGGTCGACGAGTCGTTGCTGACCGGTGAGGCCGACCCGATCGTCAAGGAACTGGGCGAGGCGGTGATGTCGGGCAGTTTCGTGGTCGCGGGCTCCGGCGCCTACCGGGCCACCAAGGTGGGACACGAGGCCTACGCCGCCAAGCTGGCCGAAGAGGCCTCCAAGTTCACCCTGGTGAAATCCGAACTGCGCAACGGCATCAACAAGATTCTCCAGGTCATCACGTACATGCTGGTGCCGGCGGGGATGCTGATCATCTACAGCCAGCTGTTCACCACCGACCCCGAGATGCTGGATTCGCTCAAGCAGACCTACCACGACATCGTCGACAACGAGGGTGGTTGGCGAGAGTCACTGGCAATCATCATGAGTCAGATCTTCACCACCGATGCGGTGTGGCATGAACCGGTGCTACGCATGGTGGGTGCGTTGGTGCCGATGGTGCCCGAAGGCCTGGTGCTGATGACATCACTCGCGTTCGCGGTCGGGGTGGTGCGGCTGGGCCGGCGCCAGTGCCTGGTCAATGAGCTTCCCGCGATCGAGGGCCTGGCCCGCGTCGACGTGGTGTGTGCCGACAAGACCGGAACCCTGACCGAAAACGGTATGCGGGTAAGTGATCTCAAGCTCTGCCAGCAGGGCCGCGAAGATGCTGTTGCGCAGGTACTGGCGCAGCTGGCCTCCGATGACGCCCGGCCCAACGCCAGCATGGTGGCGATCGCCGAGGCCTACGGCACGCCGCCGGGCTGGACAGCCACCGCGACGGCCCCGTTCAAGTCGGCCACCAAGTGGAGCGGCGCGTCTTACGGCGAGCACGGCAACTGGGTGATCGGCGCCCCGGATGTGTTGTTGGACTCCAGCTCACCGGTGGCCGAGCAAGCCGAGGAGATCGGTGCCAAGGGGCTGCGGGTGCTGCTGGTCGGGTCCTCCGATCTGGCGGTCGACGCGCCGCGGGCCCCCGGAACCGTCACTCCCGTCGCGTTGGTGGTGCTGGAGCAGCGGATCCGGCCGGATGCCGGTGAAACGCTCGATTACTTTGCTTCCCAGCATGTCTCGGTCAAGGTGATCTCGGGTGACAACGCGGTGTCGGTGGGCGCGGTGGCGGGCAAACTGGGCCTGCACGGCGAGACGATGGACGCCAGGCAGTTGCCCCACGAGCCGGAGCAGCTGGCCGACGCGCTGGAGGAGTACACCACGTTCGGCCGGGTGCGCCCGGATCAGAAGCGGGCCATGGTGCATGCCTTGCAGTCGCGCGGGCACACGGTGGCCATGACCGGGGACGGCGTCAACGACGTGCTGGCCCTCAAGGACGCCGACATCGGTGTCGCGATGGGTTCGGGCAGTTCGGCCTCGCGCGCGGTGGCTCAGATCGTGTTGCTGGACAACAAGTTCGCCACGCTGCCCTACGTGGTCGGCGAGGGCCGGCGGGTGATCGGCAACATCGAGCGGGTCTCGAACCTGTTCCTCACCAAGACCGTCTACTCGGTCCTGCTGGCGATCCTGGTCGGGTTGGCCGGGTTGTCGTCCAAGTTGTTCGGCACCGATCCGCTGTTGTTCCCGTTCCAGCCGATCCACGTCACCATCGCGGCCTGGTTCACCATCGGCATCCCGGCATTCATCCTGTCGCTGGCCCCGAACAATGAACAGGCCCATTCGGGTTTCGTGCGCCGGGTGATGACGGCGGCGCTGCCCTCGGGCGTGGTGGTGGGTACTGCCACGTTCGTCTCCTACCTGGTGGCCTATGAGGGCCGGGCGGCCGGCCTGGTGGGGCAGACGCAGGCCTCGACGGCGGCACTCATCACCTTGTTGGTGTCTTCGTTGTGGGTGCTGTCGGTGGTGGCCCGCCCGTACGAGTGGTGGCGCGTGGCGCTGGTCGCGGTCTCCGGGCTGGCGTATGTGCTGATCTTCTGTTTGCCGCTGGCTCAACGCCTGTTCATGCTGGATCCGTCGAATCTCAAGGTCACCGCAATCGCGCTGGGCATCGGCCTGGTCGGGGCCGCGTTGATCGAGGCGCTGTGGTGGGTCCAGGGCATGGTCCTGGGGGAGAAGCGCCGGTTGTGGAGATAGCTGGCAGCGGGGAGAATGCGGAGCGTTCGGTAGACACCGAGAAGGTATCGAGAAGATAGGGTGGGATGATGGGATTCCTGGACAAGGCCAAGGACCTTCTGTCGCAGAATGCTGACAAGGTCGAGCAGGCCATCGACAAGGCCGGCGACATCGTCGACGAGAAGACGCAGGGCAAGTACTCCAGCGTGGTCGATAAGGCGCAAGAAGCGGCGAAGAACGCCCTCGACAAGGAAGAACCGCAGCAGTAGCTTATGGCCAAATTGTCTGTCTCCGTCGATGTTCCGTTGCCGCCGGAGAAGGCGTGGGAGTACGCCTCTGATCTGTCCCGATACGACGAGTGGCTCAGCATCCACCGGGCATGGCGGTCGAAGTTGCCCGAAACCCTGGAAAAGGGCACGGTCATCGACTCGATCGTCGAGGTCAAGGGCATGCTGAACCGCGTGAAGTGGACGCTGGTGAATTACAAGCCGCCGCAGTCCTTGACCCTCAACGGCGAGGGCCGTGGCGGGGTAAAGGTCAAGCTGATCGGAAAGATCACGCCGGCCGCCGTTGATGGGGGAGAGGGCGCGAAAGTGTCCTTCGATGTCCACCTCGGCGGACCTGCGCTGTTCGGGCCGATCGGCATGGTGGTCGCGGCCGCGCTCAAGGGCGATATCCAGCAGTCACTCAACAAGTTCAGGGCGCTCTACGCGTCGTCGTAATTTCTCTCGCCGAGCAGACGCAAAACTGCCCTTTCTCTAGGGAAAACAGGCAGTTTTGCGTCTGTTCGCCGTTAGAGGGTGAGCAACACCCAGATCGCTGCGATCGAGCCCAAAGCGGCCGCGCCGTAACTGCAGACCGCGATCGCCCGGTCGAAGCGACCGAGTTTCAGGCCGTGCTCGAGCATGAAGCGGAACCTGTGGGCCCAGTGGAAGAGTCCCAGCACAAAGATGCCGGCGAGCACGATCCTGGTCAGCGGATTGCGCACCACGGCCAGCAGATGTGTTGGATCTGGGGCGTCGAGAAGGCCGAGTGGGAACACCACGCCGAACAGCAACATCAGCACCGGTAGCGTCAGCGCGGTCACCATACCGCCGGCCGAGAACAACAGCCAGAAGTACGGTTCCGGTGTCCGACGGGCCGGCGTGCTCATGTCAGCACCACCCATGCGATCACCGCCGAGACGACGAGCCATGCGAGGTAATGGCCGGCGAGCACCGCGCCCGCGGGCACCCGCCGGCCCCGCAGGTGCACGATCATCGCGCGTGGCGCCAGGCTGAACCAGGTCACGGTGTGCAACAACAGCAATGCCAGCGTCACCAGGTTCAGTGCGATCACCAGCGGGTGGCTGCTGAAATCCTGAAACCAGTCATAGCGGCCCGTGCCGAGCGCCCACACCAGCAATCCCAGATACACCACCGACCAGGCCACGGCTTTGCAGCTGGCCTCGCGGAGCATGTACCGCAGGTAGGACGGTCGTTTGACCCACCACAACACGGGCACCGGCTGTCGATACGTCGTCACTGCGCGGCCCTCGGGAGAAGCAGGCTCTTCACCGAATGTGTTGCGGCCGTGAGCTTGTAGCGCTGGATCGCGCCGGCCGGATCGACACCCTTCGGGCAGGCCACCGAGCATTCACCGACATAGGTGCACGCCCAGGCTCCGTCCGCGGCGGCCAGCACATCGCGCCGGTCCTCCTCGCCTTCGTCGCGGGAATCCAGGTTGTACCGCTGGGCCAACGCGATCGCCGCCGGCCCCAGGAAGTCCGGGTCCAGCGCGTAGACCGGACACGCCGAATAGCACAGCATGCAGTTGATGCACATGCTGAACTTCTTGAACTCCTCCATTTCGGCTGGGGTTTGGAGGTATTCGGCATCCTCGGCCGGGGTGTCGCCGTCGCGGATGATCCATGGCTTCACCCGGGGGAGTTTGGTCATGAAGTCGCTGATGTCGACGACGAGATCGCGGATCACCGGGAAGTTGCGCATCGGCTCCACCCGCACCGGCCCGGGCAGATAGTCGACGAGAAAGGTGGCGCAGGCCAGTTTCGGGTCACCGTTGACGGTCATGCCGCAGCTGCCGCAGATCCCCATCCGGCAGGACCACCGGAAGCTCAGCGTGCCGTCGAGCCGGTCCTTGATGTAGTTCAGTCCGTCCAGGACCGCCCACTCCCGGGTGAGCGGAACATCGTAGGACTGCAGCACCGGCTCGGTATCGGTTTCGGGTCGATATCGAGCCACCTCCATGACAATTCGGTCAGCCATCTCATCTCCCGTAGACGCGTTCGCCCGGTGGCCAGCGGGTGATTTTGACCGGCATATAGTCGATCCGCGCTGAGCCGTCGGGCTCTCGATGGGCCATGGTGTGGGCGAGGAACTGCTCGTCGTCGCGGCTGGGGAAGTCGGTCCGCTGGTGAGCGCCGCGGGATTCCGTGCGGTGTGAGGCCGATTCGATGATCGTCTGGGCGATGTCGAGCATTCCCGACAGCTCCAGAAACGCCAGCAGCTCCGTGTTGAACGTGTGGCTGTGATCGTCGATGCCGGCATTGGCGAAGCGCGCCTGCAGTTCCCGCACCTGCTCGGCCGCCTTGGTCAGGGTGGGGCCGTCGCGGTAGATACCGGCCGCGGTCTCCAGCACGCTCTGCATGTCGGTGCGAATGTCGGCGATGCGTTCACCGCCGCTTTCGGCGCGCCGGCTCAGGTCGTGTTCCAGGCGCTGCTCCTCGGTGCGGGCCTGGGTCTGCACCGAGGCGGAGGCGGCACCGGCCCGAGACACGTACTCGGCTGCGGCGCATCCGGCCCGGGCGCCGAACACCAGCAGCTCGGGCAGTGAGTTCGAACCCAGCCGGTTGGCCCCGTTGATGCTGACGCACGCGGTCTCACCGGCCGCATAGAGACCGGGAAGTGTTGTGGCGCCGCTGATGTCGGTGTGGACCCCGCCCATCATGTAGTGCACGACGGGTCGCACCGGCACCAGTTCGGAGACCGGGTCGATGTGCTGATAGTCGCGGCACAGTTCCCGGACGAACGGAAGCTTGGCGTCGATGAGCTTGGCCCCCAGGTGTCGTAGGTCCAGGTAAACAACCGGACCGTAGGGGGTTTCGTCAGTACGGCCTTTCTCCAGCTCGTGGATGAACGCCTGCGACAGCCGGTCGCGCGGACCGAGCTCCATGCTGCGCAGCTTGGGTTCGGGTGTGGGCGTGCCCAGGTCGTAATCCTGCAGGTACCGGTAGCCGTCCTTGTTGAGCAGCCATCCCCCCTCGGCGCGGGCGGCCTCGGTGATCAGGATGCCGGTGAACGGCAACCCGGTGGGGTGATACTGCACGAATTCCATGTCCTTGAGCGGTGCTCCGGCCCGGAACGCCAACGCCATTCCGTCGCCGGTCTTGATGTTGGCGTTGGTGGTGAACGGGAACACCCGGCCGCATCCGCCGGTGCACATGATCACCGCGTCGGCCAGGATGGTCTCGATGCGTCCGGTGGCCAACTCGATCGCGACCAGACCGCGTACCGCGCCGTCGTCGACCAGCAATGTGGTGGCGAACCATTCGTCGTAACGTGCGATGCCCGGATAAGAAAGCACCCGCTGGAACAAGGTGTGCAGCAGGTGGAATCCGGTCTTGTCGGCGGCGAACCAGGTGCGCAGGTTCTTCATGCCGCCGAAGGCGCGGACGGCGATGTGCCCGTCCGGGGTGCGGCTCCACGGACAACCCCAATGCTCGAGCTGCATGAGCTCACGGGGTGCCTCGGCGACGAACGCCTCGACCGCATCCTGATCGCAGAGCCAGTCCCCGCCGGAAATCGTGTCGTAGGCATGCTCGTCGATGCTGTCGTCGGCTCCGGCCACGGCGGCCGCACCGCCTTCTGCCGACACCGTGTGGCTGCGCATCGGGTACACCTTCGACACGATCGCAACGGACAGACGCGGGTTCGCCTCGGCGATGGCGATCGCGGCGCGCAGACCGGCGCCGCCCCCTCCGATCACCACTATGTCGTGTGAGGCCGTCATCGGCGGTTCTCAGACTTCGAAAGCCTCATGTTCGCCGCAGCGCTCGTCTCTCAGGACTTTGCCGTCGTGCCTGATGGTGCGGATGCTGACGCAGCCGTCGTGGTAGGTGTGCCGAATATCGCGGCAGCCGCAGGCGAACGTGAAGTCGTCGAAGCTCAGGCCGTCGTCGTCATTCTCGATGTGGTGGTCGCCCTGTGTGGTTCGTCCACAGGGTGCCTTCTGGCTGGGGAAATGCGTCGTTGTGGCGGTCATCGTCCCGCCTCCTCGGGTCCGGCGTAAGTGATCCAGATCACCTCAGGGTATGCCTGTCGCAACCCACCCGTCCATGGCTACTTCAACTGGTCCCGGAGTTCCCGCTTGAGCACCTTGCCGTAGCTGTTCTTGGGCAGCGCGTCGATGAACTCGTAGCGCTTGGGCCGTTTGAACCGGGCGATGCGTTCCAGCAGGTGAGCGTCGAGCGCTGCCGCGTCGATCTCGCCGGTTCCGGCGGCGACCACGAACGCCACCACCACCTCACCCCAGTCCGCATCTGGTGCCCCCACCACGCCGGCCTCGACCACGCAGGGGTGTTCCAGCAGTGCTTCTTCCACCTCGCGGGGATAGATGTTGCTGCCCCCGCTGATCACCACGTCCTTGGAGCGATCGCGCAGGGTGAGGTAGCCGCGCGCATCGAAGGAACCCATGTCGCCGGTGTGCAACCAGCCGTCCTTGAGCGTGGCGGCGGTGGCGACCGGGTTGTTCCAGTAACCCGACATGACGACGTCCCCGCGGCAGACGATCTCGCCGATCTCGTCGACCGCAGCTGGGGTGCCGTCTGCGGTGAGCACGGCGACCTCGACGCCGGAACGCGGATACCCCACCGAGCCCAGCGTCGCATCGTCGGCATCAATGTGGTCGCGACGGCGCAGCCCGGTGATCGTCATCGGCGCTTCGCCCTGCCCGTAGAGCTGCACGAAGATCGGGCCGTAGGCCGCCAGCGATTTCTTGAGGCTGTCGACGTACATCGGTCCGCCCCCGTACACCACGGTTTTCAGGTTCTCGGGCCGGGGCCGGCCGGTCTGGATCAGGCGCTGCACCATGGTCGGTGCCAGAAAGGCGCTACTGCCGGGGTGGTGGCCGCACAGATCCAGAAACTCGTCGGGTTCGAACGCCGCGGATTCGGGCACCACCTGGCGGGCGCCGCGCAGCACGTAGGGCGGGATGTACAGGCCGGAGCCGTGCGACATCGGGGCGCCGTGGATCAGGCTGCAGTTATCGTCCGGGTCGTCGAAATCGGCCAGGTGCGCCACCGTCATCGCCATCAGGTTGCGGTGGGACAGCATGGCGCCCTTGGACTTTCCGGTGGTACCACTGGTGTAGAACAGCCAGGCAAGGGAGCTCGGGGCAGTGGTCGGCGGGTCTGCCGGCTCAGCGCCGAACCGGGCCGAGTAGCTGTCGGTGCCAATGGTCTCGACGGGTACGTCGGTTACCGTGGCCAGGCCGTCGGCGATCTTGGCCGACGCGAACACCTGCGCCGCACCGGAATCGGCCAGGATGTCGGCCATCTCGCGGGGATGCAGCTTGTAGTTGATCGGCACGAACACGCACTCGGCCGCCCAGATGGCGAACATCAGCTCGACGATCTCGGGCCGGTTCTCGCTGGCGACGGCGACGCGGGTGCCGAGGTCGCCGAGAGACTTCAGCGAGGTGGCCAGCCGCAGCACGCGGTCGCGCAACTGTGCCCAGGTGAGCAGTTGACGTTCGCCCAGAAAGACCGCGCCCCGGTCACCGAACCGGGCGGCGGCCTGATCGAGCACCGCGAAAACGTTCATGACTGAGACCCATCCTCAATCCATTTGGCGCGCAGCGCGAAATCGGAGAGATACTTCGTCGAGCTCCAGCCGCCGTCGACGACGATGGTCTGCCCGTTGATGAAGCTGCCGCCGTCGGAGCACAGGAACGCCACGGTGGCGGCGATGTCCTCGACCCGGCCCAGCCGGGTGTGCGGGGTCATCTCGGTCTGCATCTTGCGGAAGCCCGGATCGTCGAGACGTCGCTCGACCATCGGGGTGACGGTGACGCCGGGGGCCACCGCGTTGCACCGGATGCCCTGCGCGCCGTATTGGCACGCGATGTGGGTGGTCAGTGCGGTCAATCCGCCCTTGGCGGCCGAGTACGCTCCGCCGCGCAGCCCACCGACGATGGCGAAGGTAGAGGTCACGTTGATGATGGCCGAGCCAGGTCCCATGTGGGGCAGCACATCTCGCGCCAACCGAAAGGGCGCCCGCAACATGATCCCCAGGAAGCGGTCCAAGGTTTCGTCATCGGTCTCGTGCAGGGGTTTGGGGCTGCCGATGCCGGCGTTGTTGATCAGGAAGTCGATGCGGCCCCAGCGGGACAACGCCGCCTCGACGATGCGCTGTGGTGCGTCATCCTCGGTGAGGTCGACGGCCAGGGTCGCGATCCGGTCCGGGTCACCCACCGCTCGTTCGAGTTCGGCGAGCCGGTCCTGGTCTCGGCCGGTTCCGAGCACGGCCATGCCCGCGTCGGCAAGCGTGGTGGCACAGCCGAATCCGATGCCGCTGCTGGCTCCGGTGACGATCGCGACCTGCATTCTATTCGCCCTTCAACCGTGCTCGGATCTGATGCTTCAGTACTTTGCCCGCGTCGTTCTTCGGCAGAGCATCCCAGATCTCCACCTGCTCGGGTGTTTTGAACCGGGCCAGACCATGCTCGGCCAGGACCCGGCCCAGGTCGGTCACGTCGGGGCGCGGACCGTCGGCGGTCACCAGTACCGCGCAGGCACGTTCCCCGGTGCGGTCGTCGGGCAGGCCGACCACGGCCACCTCGATGATGCCGAGGTGACCGATCAGAAGGTCCTCGACTTCCTTGGGGGAGATGTTCTCGCCGTTGCGGATGATGAGGTCCTTGGTCCGACCGGTCACTTGAAGGTAGTCGCCGTCGACCCATCGCCCGAGGTCCCCGGTGCGGAAGAAGCCGTCCTCGTCAAAGGACTCGATCTCGTCCTCTGGGTGCAGGTACCCGAGCAGCATCTGCGGGCCTCGGGCCCGGATCTCGCCGGAAACCAGCCGGATCTCGGCGATGCCGGGACGGCCGTCGGTCTCCGCGGCGTGCTCGGTGCCCCCGGGGATCAATGAGCCGACAGTGGTGACCGGAACCTCGGTGGAGCCGTACACCCGGCTGACCGCGGCCCGCTCGAAGTAGTCCGAGGCCCGCCGGATGAGCGAGGGCGGCACCGATGCGCCACCGCAGATGAACACCTCGAGATCGGGCAGCCGGGTGCCGGATCGTTCGGCGGCCCCCAGGAGCTGCTCCAGAAACGGTGTGGCCCCGGCCATGTGGGTGCACTTGCGTTCGGTCAGCAGGGCCACGCCGTCCTCGGCGTTCCAGCGCTGCATCAGCACGGCGGTGCTGCCCAGTAACAAGGGGCATTCGAAGGCGTAGATGGAGCCACCGATGTGGGCGATGGGGGACGGCACCAGGAAGGTGTCCCCGGGATCGATCATCCAGTGCTCGCGCAGCTGCAGGATCAGTGCGTTGATCGAGTTGTGGCTGTGCAGCACGCCTTTGGGTCGCCCGGTGGTGCCTGAGGTGTACATGATCATCCGGACGTCGTCCGGGTCGAGCCTGGGCAGGTCCCGGTCGGGCGCGGCGGGCAGGGTGTCGAATGCGCGGTGCGGGCCCGGATCCCCGCGCAGCACCACCACTTGCGGAGGTGTGTCCATCTGACCGCACACCCGGGTGAGCATCGCGGCGTAGTCGTGGTTACCGAACTGGGCGGGGATGAAGATTGCGCGACTGTGCGCATCGTCGAGGATGAAGCACAGTTCCCGGTCGCGCAGTGAGGGCAGGATCGGGTTGACCGTCATGCCGGCGAGTGTGGCGCCCAGGTAGATGGTCGCGGCCTCGTGCCAGTTGGGCAGCATGAAGGACACCACGCTGCCCACCGGCATCCAATCGGTGAGCTGCAGTGCCAGTGCCCGTGCCCGGTCGTGCAATTCGCGGGCCGTCAGGGTGATGTCACCGTCGACCACCAGTACCCGGTCGGGGGTGTCACGCGCCGCGTCGGCGAGGGCGTCGGCCAACGTGGTGGACACCCACAACCCTCGGGCGTAGGCGTCCGCCGCACGCGCCTCGTCCCGTCGCACCAGATTCCGCACGGTGCCTCAGCCCTTGACCCGGCGCATCGTCATGGAGTGGCGGAACCGGTCCGACGGGTGGGTGTTGACGGTGACCTGGGCGATCTCCCCGTCGGAGGTGGTGTAGGTGCGTTGCATCTGCAGGGCCGCGGTGCCTGCGGCGACCTTGAGGCCCGCGGCGAGCTCCGGCGACGTGACGATCGCTGAGATCTCCTGGTGCACTTGGACGATGCTGACCCCGAACAGATCCTCGATCAGCGGGAAGATCGGACCGGAATGTCGCTGCAACAGCCGCCCGACGGCGGCGAAGCTGCGGTTGATGAAGTACTCGGTGCGGCACACCGGTGCCGGATCGCCATCGGCTTGCCGGTAGCCGCGGACCGCCAGCCATTGCTCGCCGAGCGGGAGTCCGGTGCGTTCGGCCAACTCGCCGTCGATCGTGACCATGGCGTTGGACTCGATGGTGAACTGGGCGCCGGTGGCGAAGGCCAGCAGGTCGTTGATCGAGACCACGTCCTGGGCATAGGTATTGGTCGCGGCCCGCTGGGCCACCGTGGTGCCGGCCCGCGGCCGCGACGTGACGAGGTTGTCGTCGCGCAGACGCCGCAGCGCCTCGCGCACCGTGTAGCGGCTGACTTCGAAGCGCTCGCACAGTTCGTGTTCGGTGGGCAATTGTGAGCCGACGGGGTACACCCCGTCGACGATCTCCTTGCGTAGGGTGCGTGCGACTTGGAGATAACGGTGGTCGGCGGGAGTGACGGTCATGGGTGTCAGCCCCTGCGCAGCGCCAGCACGCTGCCGTCGCCGTCGGCCGAGATGTACAGGGTTCCATCGCCTCCGGCGGTGATCCCGGCGAACGGGCCCTGCGGGCCGGAGAAGGGGGGCATGCCCTTGAGCGGCTTGGGGGTCACTCCGGGCGGCGGGCCGACCGGCAGCCCGGTGGCGATCGTGGTGCGGCCCGCATCGTTCAGGTCGTAGCCGATCAGTTCTTTGCTGCCCGAGTCGACGATGTAGAGCACGCCGTCGCGCACGAGAATGCCGTGCGGCGTGTGCAATCCGTCGACGAGCGGCGCGGCACTCCCACCGCTCACCCGGAGAACGGCACCGGCCACCGACACCAGCGGTGCACCGTCGGGTCCGATCACCACCCCGACCGGGGTGTCCAGGCCGGAAGCCAGCACGCTCACCGAGTCGTCGTGCACCGAAAGCAGCCGTCCCGCACCCTGTTCGACGACGACCACCGAGCCATCGGGCGCCTGTGCCACGCCGTAGGGCTGGTCGATACCGCTGGCGAGTACCTGGCTCACCTCATCTTCGGCGCCGCCCGGGCGGAACCGAGCCACCGTATCCGCAGCGGTAGTGACGATGAATTCTCCTGGCCCCGAGGCGATCACCCCGCGGAGGAAGCCCGGATAGCCGGGGGAAAACAGCATTGCGACGGTCTGCAGGCCACCGTCGGGGCCCACCCGGTAGAAGTAGGTGCCGTCGGCGACGTAGAGATCGCCGTCGGAGCCGACGGTCAGATCCAGCGGCCAGTTGAGCCCGCCCGGCAGCAGGGCCTCGGTGCCGCCGCCCGACAGGATCTCGGTGATCTCGCCGGTGAAGTTCGAGACGAACAGCCGGCCGTCGACAAAGGTGCAGTTGTCCAGGCCGGGGTTCAGCTGGGCGAGCAGCGTCTGCTCGCCGTTGCGCGGGTCGATGCGCAGCACCTGGCCGCTGGCCACCTGGGTGGAGACGATCAAGCCGTCGGCGTCGAACTTGACCGAGTCCGGTACTCCGAGCCCGCCGGCCACCACCTGGGGGTAGCCCCCGTCAGGATCGATACGCCAGATCTCGTTCGCGCCCATCACCGGGAAATACAGCAGCCCGTCGGGGCCCACCTCCATGGCATTGGGCGAGGGCACGTTCTCCAGCAGGATGCGCGGGGCGCCGCCGGATAGGTCGAACTCCATCAGCCGGCCGCCCTCGCGGCATTCTCCGACGAACAGCCGACCCTGATGGACGGTGATGCCGTTGGCCGAGGGGATGTCGTCGCGCAGCACGCGGGTGGTGCCGTCGGCTGCGCGCACGCTGACCCGGCCGTCCATTACCTCGGTGGCGTAGAGGTTGCCGCTCGAGTCGAACGCCACGTCGTCAGGGGCGATGATGTCGCCGCCCTTGGCACTGACGGTTTCCAGCCGGTCGGTTCCCAGGTCGAGCGCGCTGATCTGGCTGCCGGTGACCTGGGCGACGTAGATACGGCCGTCCGGGCCGGTGCGCAGGCCGTTCGCGCCGAAAAGTCGGCTGGGGCCCGTGACCTGCTCCAGCGTCCAATTCTCGTCCACGGACGGGTTTGCGGTGTACCTCGCGTTGGCGATGCCGGGATTTGCCGATAGGGCGCTCATGACCTCGGACGTTAGCAACTTGCCGTAGTCCAGACAATAGCCATCGAAACCTCAGATCCACCCTTGACGGTTGAATAACTGCTGCGGAATAGTGTTCTCCAATATGAAGATCGTCATTTGTTGTCCGGACAATTAAGACAATCGAGTCGGCAAGGGTTGCGAATGGACAGTTCCCTGAGCTTGGACGGCCGGGTTGTGGTGGTGTCGGGCGCCGGTGGTGGCGGCATCGGCACCACCGTCACGCGGATGGCGGCCGAAGCCGGGGCCACGGTGGTGGCGGTGAGCCGATCGCGGGACAACCTCGACACGCACGTCGCACCGCTGGCCGACAAGGGACTGAACGTGGTGGCGGTGGCCGCCGACGCCTCCACCGATGAGGGCATCGCGACGGTGCTGAATGCGGTGCGTCGCGTTCAATCTGACGGGCGGGGGACGCTGTACGGGCTGGTGAATGTCGCCGGCGGCGCGGCGCCGTCCACCTGGATGCCCGCCACCCGGGTGTCACGGGCCGACTGGCGCGAATTGTTCACCGCGAACCTGGAAACCATGTTCTTCATGAGTCAGGCCGTGGCCGAAGAGATCCGCGGCCAGGGGACCGGAGGCTCGATCGTGTCGGTGTCCTCGATCAGCGGGATGAACACCGCGCCCTATCACGTCGCCTACGGCACGGCGAAGGCCGCGATCGTGGCGGCCACCCGCACGATGGCCGCAGAGCTTGCCGCCGAAGGTATCCGGGTCAATGCCGTTGCTCCCGGGGTGACCGAAACCGCCGCCTCGGCAACCTATGTCGATGCCGACCCCGACCGTGACCAGCGGGCGATCGCGATGGGCCGGCGCGGTACCCCCGAGGAGCAGGCGGGGGCCATCCTGTTCCTGCTCTCGGATCTGTCGAGCTACATCACCGGCCAGACCATCCTGGTCGACGGCGGGCTCAACCTGCGCTGGACCCATCTCGGCGCCGACAACACCTCGCTGTTCCTCAAGGACGACGACTTCCGCGCGGCCATAAGGAGGCATTAGTGACCGAACCAGAAGAACTGTCCGACCCGATGACCATCGCGGTCGATGCCTACATCTCACCGGAATACGCACGCAATGAACGGGATCGGCTGTGGCGCAAGGTGTGGCAGCAGGTCGGCCGGATCGAGGATCTGCCGGAGGTGGGCAGCTACCTCACCTACGACATCCTCGACGATTCGGTCCTGGTGGTACGCACCGCGCCCGGCTCGTCGGCGGGATCCTTCGCCGCCCATCACAACGTGTGCATGCACCGCGGGCGGCGGCTCGTCGACACCCCGGCCGGCGCCAAGAATGCCTGCGCGCGCACCCGCAAGTCGTTCATGTGCGGGTTCCACGGCTGGACCTATGACCTCAAGGGGACCTGCACCCACATCCGGGAGCAGGACGATTGGCAGGGCGCACTGACACCGGAGAACACCCACCTGTCCGGAGTCCGGGTCGACACCTGGGGTGGCTGGCTGTTCATCAACATGGACCCCGACTGTGAACCGTTGGCGGACTTCCTGTTTCCGGCCGCCAAGATCCTCGACCCGTTCGGTCTGGAGAACATGCGCTACAAGTGGCGCAAATGGCTGAAGTTCGACTGCAACTGGAAAGTCGCGATGGAGGCCTTCAACGAGACCTACCACGTGTTCACCACGCACCCCGAGTTCAACCAGTTCGGTGAGTTCAAGGGCTGGGCCAAGGCGCAGGGCAGGCATTCCAACATCGGTTATGACGCACCGAAGGACATGGAGGAGACCAAGTCCAAGATCCGGCTCGGCACCGGTGATCCGCGCATCTCCACGGCCGAGATGCAGGTCTACACCATGGAAGAGACCAACGCGACGACCACGCAGACACTGGTCAACGCGGCCAAGCGGCTCGTCGACGAGCTGCCCGAGGGCACGCCCGCCGACAAGGTGCTCGAGCACTGGCTGTCCTCGGCCCGCCGCGACGACGAGGCCCGCGGCGTGGTCTGGCCGACGATCCCGCCCGACATCCTCGGGCAGAGCGGCACCGCCTGGCAGATCTTCCCGAACTTCCAGATCGGCCAGGGCCTGACCAGCGCGCTGTGCTACAGCGCCCGGCCCGATCCGAGCTACGACCCGGACAAGTGCATCTTCGAGGTGAGCGTGTTCGAGCTCTATCCCAAAGGCGAAGAGCCGCAGACCGAATGGGAATACACCCCGTCCGACAGCCCGAACTGGCGCTCGGTGCTGCCGCAGGACTTCTCCAACATGGCCGCGGTGCAGCAGGGCATGAAGTCGGCCGGGTTCCCGGGCACCAAGCCGAATCCGTACCGCGAACGCAGCACCGTCAACCTGCACTACCAACTTTCCAAGTACATGGGCACCGGAGAGCCCACCGACATCCAGTGATTTGTGGAGTCTCAGCCGTCGCGGACACGGCCAACACTCCATAAATCGCCCACTAAGGAGCGAACATGAAGGTCAATCTGGGTACGGGAGCGCAGAACTCCCACGACTGGGAGCGCGTGCTCGCCGGTGACTTCAGCACCCCGCCGGCCACCCCGGACTACAAGTGTGTGCAGGCCGCGCTCGCCCTCGGCGATCTCGCCGAGCCGCTCGGCTTCGACGGGATCTGGTTCCCGGAGCACCACGGCACGCCATATGGCATGACGCCCAACCCGATTCAGGCCCTCACCTATTTCGCCGGACGCACCGAGCGGGTCAGCCTGGGTACCTTCGTGGCGGTGGTGCCGTGGTGGAACCCGATCCGGCTGGCCACCCAGATCGCCTACCTCGACATCGTCTCCAACGGTCGCTACACCACGATCGGCCTGGGCCGCGGGGTGTCCAAGGGCGAGTTCGCCGCGGTGGGCGTTCCGCGGGAGGAGAGCCGCGACCGCTTCAACGAGACGCTCGACATCCTCAAGCTGGCCTTCTCCGGTGAGCGGTTCTCCTACGAGGGCAAGATCTTCTCGTTCCCCGAGATGTCGCTGCGCCCGGAGCCCATCAGCACCGACCTGTTCGACCGCATCTACAGCTCGTCCTCGACGGCTGAGTCGCTGGAGATCCTGTCCCGGCGCGGCATGGTGCCGCTGTTCGTGGGCAACAAGCCGATCACCGATGCCGGTGAAGAGGTGCGCAAGGTCAACACCTTCCGCGCCGAGGAGGGCCTGGGTCCCTGTCAGCCCAAGAACGTGATGTTCATGTACTGCGTGGGCTCCGAGGATGAGGTTCCCCAGACCGAGGAATGGATCTGGACCGCCAACCGGGATGTCAACGTGCACTACGGTTTTGCCGACGCATCCAACTTCCAGGGTGTCAAGGGGTACGAGGCGTACGCCGCGCGGGAGGCCAGTGCGACGGCCGTGCTGGCATCCGAGGTCGGCAACCAGAAGAAGGGCGGCCCGCCCGGATACCACGCGTCCAACCTGCTGATCGGCACCCCCGAGACGGTGTTCACCAAGCTCAAGGCCGCGCAGGAGGCCTGCTCGTTCTCCGAGGTCACCATCGTTCCTCAGTTCGGCACCATGCCCTACGAGAAGGCCATGGAATCGGTCAAGCTGTTCGCCGCCGAGGTTCTTCCCGCGGTGCACGACATGCCCGCCCCGCTGCACGCCGCCGCGCTTCCGGAGAAGGCCAACGTATGAGCCAGCCGAACACCTGTGGCCCCACCGACACTCCCGCCGATTTCGACATCGACGCAATCCGGGAGCGTTACGCCGCCGAGCGGGCCAAGCGGTTGCGGCCCGAGGGTGCCGACCAGTACCTGGAACTGGAAGGTGATTTCGCGGGGTTCTACGAGGTCGACCCGTACACGACGGTGACCGAGCGAGACCCGATCGTCGAAGACGCGGACGTCGTCATCCTCGGAGGTGGCTTCGCCGGCCTGCTGGCCGGAGCGTATTTGAAGAAAGCCGGTGTCGAGGGGATCCGCGTCATCGAGATGGCCGGTGACTTCGGTGGGGTGTGGTACTGGAATCGTTTCCCGGGAATCCAGTGCGACAACGACGCCTACTGCTACATCCCGTTGCTCGAAGAGCTCGACTTCATGCCGTCGAAGAAGTTCGCCGACGGCGCCGAGATCTTCCAGCACTGCCGCAACATCGGTAAACACTTCGGCCTCTACGACGGTGCGCTGTTCTCCACCCAGGTGCGCGAACTGCGTTGGGAGGATGACACTCAGCGCTGGCGGATCAGCACCGACCGGGGCGACGACATCCGGGCCCGCTTCGTCGTCATGGCCCAAGGTTCCTACAACCGTCCGAAGCTGCCGGGCATCCCGGGCATCAAGGACTTTGGTGGCCACGTGTTCCACTCGGCGCGCTGGGATTACGACTACACCGGCGGGGACGCCGACGGCGGCCTGCACAAGTTGGCCGACAAACGGGTCGCCCTCGTGGGCACCGGCGCGACGGGTATCCAGCTCGTGCCGCATCTGGGCCGTGACGCCAAGCAGCTCTTTGTCTTCCAGCGCACCCCGTCGTCGGTCGACCAGCGTTCCAATCCAGCCACCGATCCGGCCTGGGCCGCGACCTTGCAGCCGGGATGGCAGGAAGAGCGCAAGCGGAACTTCCACAACTGGTCGCCGTTCGTCGGGGTGGTGTTCGGCGAGCCGGATTTGGTCTGTGACTTCTGGACCGAGCTCGGGCGCAATCTGACGGCGCGGATCGCGGCCAGCGGTGACCCGGCATCGGTGACCATCGAGCAGATCATGGCGTTCCGTGAAGAAGAAGACTTCAAGATCATGGAGCGGCTGCGGCGTCTGGTGGCCGACATCGTCGAGGACCCCGCGACCGCCGAGGCGCTGAAGCCGTACTACCGATTCATGTGCAAGCGGCCGACTTCAAGCGAGCAGTATCTGGCTACCTTCAACCGTCCCAACGTGAAACTCGTCGACGTGTCGGCATCCAAGGGTGTGGAAAGGCTGACCGAGAAGGGGATCGTTGCCGACGGTGTCGAGTACGAGGTCGACTGCGTGATCTTTGCGAGCGGCTTCGAGATCTCCACCGAGATCAGCCGCCGGTTCGCGATCGAGCGCATCGTGGGCCGCGACGGATTGTCGTTGTTCGACTACTGGCAGAACGACTACAAGACCCTGCACGGGATGACCAGCCGCGGATTCCCCAATCAGTTCTTCATGGGCTTCATCCAGGGCGGCGTCTCGGCCAATACCACTGCGATGTTCGAACAGCAGGCCAAGCACATCGCCTACATCATCGCCGAGGCCCAGAACCGGGGTGCCACCACGGTCGAACCCACCCAGGAGGGCCAGGACTCCTGGGTCTCGACGGTGCGCGAACTCTCGATCGACAACTCGGCTTTCGAACTGTCGTGCACGCCCGGGTATTACAACAACGAGGGACGCGGTGGCGCAGAGCGCAACGGCGCGTTCCTCGGAGATTTCTACTCGCCAGGGTTCTATGCCTTCGACGATCTGATCGCGCAGTGGCGGGCGAATGGCGACCTGGATGGATTAGAGCTCACCACATGACGACGACAACTGCCCTGCAGACCCGGGATATCAAGCCGCGCATCGGAACCGAGATCCGGGCCGACAAGGCCACGCTGCTCTCGGGTGAACACTCCGGGCGGATCCGTGAACTGCTTGAGCAGCGCGGGGTGCTGGTGTTCCCGCAGATCGGGTTCACCGACGACGAGCAGATCGCGTTCACCGAGACCCTCGGCACGTTCGCCCCGGAGCACCACGGCGAGAAGCTCTACAAGGTCTCCCTCGACACCGAGGTGAACAAGCAGGCCGACTATCTCAAGGGGTCGCTGTACTGGCACATCGACGGAACGATGAACGAGGTGCCGATCCTGGCCTCGCTGCTGCAGAGCGTGGCGCTGGGCAACCCGGAGGAAGGCGACACCGAGTTCTGCAACACCTACGCCGCGTACGACGACCTGTCCGACGAGGACAAGGCCGAGATCGAGGGTCTGCGGGCGATGCACTCGGCGTGGAACACGCTGTTCTACTACGACCCGGAGCCCAGCGCGAAGGCCCTACGCCGCATGATGGCGATCGGTGACCGTGAACTGCCGTTGGTGTGGACCCACCGGTCCGGCCGTAAATCACTGGTTCTCGGTGCCACCGCGCGCCACATCGTGGACGCGGACGGCCCGATCGACTTCCGCGCGAGCGCCGAACTGCTGGTACGGCTGCGGGATTGGGCCACCCAGCCGGACTTCACCTACCGGCACAAGTGGACTGTCGGCGACCTGGTGATCTGGGACAACACCGGGACCATGCACCGGGCCACGCCGTATGACCCGACGTCGGGGCGGCTGTTGCAGCGCACCAAGCTCGAGGGCGAGGAGCCCTTCGCTTGAGCACCCTCAGATTCGACGAGCGCGTCGCAGTCATTACCGGCGCCGGCCGGGGACTGGGCCGCGAGTACGCCCTGCTGCTCGCGTCGAGGGGCGCGAAGGTCGTCGTCAACGATCCCGGTGGCGCTCTCACCGGGGATGGCCCCGACTCGGGGCCGGCGCAGGACGTCGTCGACGAAATCGTCTCAGCCGGCGGGCAAGCCGTCGCGGTCACCGATTCGGTGGCAACACCCGAAGGCGGCCAGGCCATCATCGATGCGGCCGTCGAGCGCTTCGGTCGCGTCGACATCCTGATTCACAACGCGGGCACCGTCCGGCGCGCATCGCTCAAGGAGATGAGCTACGACGATTTTGAAGCCGTGCTCGACGTGCATCTGCGCGGCGCATTTCACGTTGTGCGCCCGGCATTTCCACTCATGAGCGAAGCCGGATACGGCCGCGTGGTGCTGACCTCGTCGATCGGCGGGTTGTACGGGAACCATGAGGTGGCCAACTACGCGGCGGCCAAGGCCGGGATCCTCGGGCTGTGCAATGTGGTGGCGCTGGAGGGCGCCGCCGACGGCGTGTTGTGCAACGCGATCGTGCCGGGCGCGGTGACTCGGATGGCCGAAGGCCTGGACACTTCGGCGTATCCGCCGATGGGCGCGGACCTGGTGTCACCGGCCGTGGGTTGGCTGTCACATGAATCCTGTTCGGTCACCGGCGAATTCTTGGTCGCGATCGCCGGGCGGATCGCCCGCGCCGTCGTCGCCGAATCGCCAGGCGTGTACCAGCCGTCGTGGACTGTCGAGGAAGTCGGTGAGCAGATGGACCGCATCCGCGATGCGAGCGACCCGGTGATCTTCCCGGTGGTTCCCGACGGCCACGCCGATCACATCCGGTACAGCTTCGGACGATCAGCAGAAGGGGTCAGCTCATGACATCCGGTCCACTGCAGGGCGTTCGGGTCATCGACCTCACCGCCATGGTGATGGGGCCGTACTGCACGCAGATCATGGCCGACATGGGTGCCGACGTCATCAAGGTCGAGACACCGGCGGGCGACAACACCCGCTACATCTCGGTGGGCCCGGCTCCCGGCATGAGCGGCGTGTTCATCAACGTCAACCGCGGCAAGCGCAGCGTGGTGCTGGATCTGCGATCGGAGCAGGGCAAGGCCGACCTGCGCGCCCTGATTGCCGACGCCGACGTGTTCATCCACTCGATGCGGGCCAAGGCCATCACCAAGCTCGGCTTCGGCTACGACGAGGTGGCGGCGATCAACCCGGGCATCGTCTACACCAATTGCTATGGGTATGGCCGGCGCGGCCCAGACGCCGACCGGCCCGCGTACGACGACACCATCCAGGCCGAATGCGGATTGCCCGCGGTGCAACAGCAATTGACCGGTGAGGCCTCCTACGTGGGCACCATCATCGCCGACAAGGTGGCGGGGCTGACCGCGCTGTACGCCACGACCATGGCCCTGTTCCACCGGGAGCGCACCGGCGAGGGGCAGGAGGTCGAGGTCAGCATGTTCGAGACCATGGCCTCCTTCATGCTGGTCGAACATGCCAACGGCGCCATGTTCGACCCCCCGCTGGGGCCTGCGGTGTACCCGCGAGCGGTCACCCCCAACCGCAAGCCGTACGAGACCAAGGACGGTCACATCGCGGCGCTGATCTACAACGACAAGCACTGGAACGCCTTCATCGACCGGGTGCAACCCGCTTGGAACACCGAACAGTTCGCGTCCCTCGAGCAGCGGGCCAGGCAGATCGACACGGTATACGGGCTCGTGGCCCAGACCCTCAAGGAACGCACCACCGCGGAGTGGCTGGATCTGTTCGCGGAGTTGGAGATTCCCGCGGCCCCCATGCTCACCCCGGACGCGCTGTTCGAGAACGAGCACCTCAACGCCGTCGGACTGTTCGAGACCATCGACACCCCGCACGGCCCGGTCCGGATGCCTGGTGTGCCCACCTGGTTCTCCCGGACCCCGGGCCACGTCGCCGGGTACGCACCGGAACTGGGCGCCGATACCGCCTCGGTGCTTGCCGAGCTCGGCCCACGCGACATCGCCGGATAACGGGCGGACACAGCAGGAACAGGAAGGCCAGGAGTGGATTTCGATTTTGGCGAGGCGGCCGACACACTGCGGGGTGAGTTGCGCGCGCTGATCGCCGACCAGGTGCCCGCCGATTTTCTCGGCGCGTTCACCGATGACCCCGCCGATCTGGCGGTGGCGCAGCAGTTCTGCCGGACGCTGGCACAGCAGCATCTGCTGTGCATGTCGTGGCCGAAGGAGTTCGGCGGCGGCGACGCCTCGGTCTGGGAGCAGACCGTCGTGCGTGAGGAGATGTGGGCGCACCACGAGCCGCGCGGTGCCCAGTACATGGGCGTCAACTGGGTCGGGCCGATCATCATGCGGCACGGCACCGAGGAACAGCAGCGTAAGCACCTGCCGCCGATCGCCAATGGTGAAGTGATCTGGTGCCAGGGCTTTTCCGAACCTGAGGCCGGGTCCGACCTGGCCTCGCTGCGCACGTTCGCCCGCCGGGAGGACGACGGCTGGCGGGTCAACGGTCAGAAGATCTGGACTTCCTACGCCACCATGGCGCAGTGGATCTTCCTGCTGGCGCGCACCTCAAAGGGCGAGAAGAAACAGCAGGGCATGACTATCTTCCTGGTGCCGATGGATTCCCCGGGAATCCAGGTGCGCCCGATCCGCACCATGATGGGCCCGCATCACCTCAACGAGGTGTTCTTCGATGACCTCAAGGTGACCGAGGCCGATGTGCTCGGCACCGTGGACCAGGGCTGGTCGATCGTGCAGGACGTGGTGTCCTTCGAGCGCGTCGGCATCGCCCGTTACGCGCGCTGCGAGCGACTGCTGCAGGCCGCGCCAGAGGTGCTCGGAGACAAGTGGGAACAGCTGCCCGCCGAACTGCGGGGCCGGTGGACGCGGATGCTCTCGCACTGCCGCCGGGCCCGGCTGATGGCCTACCGGGTCGTGTCGATGCAGGCCACCGGGCGGGTGAATCCCGGTGACTCCGCGGCTTATCGGATCGCGGTGACCAGGCTGGATCAGGAGAGCGCCGAGGTGCTCATGGAGATTGCCGCAGCCCTGCCGCGCGGCGAGGACAACCGTGCCGAGTACTTTCGCGCCGAGGTCGAGGACCACTGGCGGTACTCGCAGGCCTCCACGGTGTCCTCGGGCAGCATCGAGATGCAGCGGATCCTGCTGTCGCGGACCATGCTGGCCGGAAAGGCGTGACGGCGATGATTCTGGATCTCAGCGATGACGCCAAAGAGTATGGCCGCGAGGCCCTGAAGGCGTTCGAGTCCGCCGGTGGCGATCAGCTACTGGCCCAGGCCGACGCCAAGCCGGGCACCCGGGCCGGGCTGGTCATGCCTGTGCTGGAAGGCCTTGGTGTGTTCGAGCTCGAACCACGCAGCGATGCGGACTCACTGGAGGCCGCGGCTGCGGTGTGCCGCAGTGCCGGATATTGGGCGCTGCCGTATCCGGTGGCCGAGCGATTGGCGCGCCCGGCGGATCTCGACGTCGACGGGCTGGTCGTCATCGACGCCGCTGCGCCCGAGGCCGCGCTGCAGGGGCTGGACAACCGTTGGGCCGCAGTCACATTGGATGGCACACGCAGCACCGTGACCGCCACCGGTGCCTCCGGTCCGTCGTTCGCCACCGCGCTCGAGCTCTCGACTGTGGACAGCACGGGCCTGGCTGACGTGGCGCTGGCCCTGGCGCTGCCGTCGTGGACCTTGCTCGGCATGCTGGACCGGGCCATCGATCTGACGGTCGCACACGTCAGCCTGCGCAAGCAGTTCGGTCAGCCGCTGTCGTCGTTCCAGGGCGTGCAGTTCCAGCTGACCGATGCCGAGGTGGAGCGCAGCGGTGTAGACATCCTGGCCAAGTACGCGTTGTGGAGCGTGGTCACAAACCCAGCCGATGAGGCGATCAACGATGCGCTGGCATTGCGCCTGGCCGCGATCGAGGCGGCCGAGGTGGTGTTCCGGGTGTGTCATCAGCTGCACGGGGCCGTCGGCTTCTGCGATGAGACCACGCTGTCCTGGCTGTCGCGCTACAGCCAGCCGTTGCGCCGCTTGCCATTCGGGGTGTCCAAGACCCGTGACACCCTGACCGCCCGGCTCGGCCGGCGTGGACTCACCGGGTTGTTCTCGTGAGCGACCTCGACGAGTTCCGGGCCACCGTGCGGGACTGGTGTGCACAGCACGTCCCGAAAGACTGGCGCGCCAACCAGACCGGCGTCGGCGACGACGAGTTCGTCTCCTTCCAGAAGTCCTGGTTCGCGCAGTTGCACACTGCCGGATACGCCGTGCCGCATTGGCCCGCGGAATGGGGCGGCGGCATGTCGGTGGCCCAGCAGATCGTGCTGTATCAGGAACTGGCCGCGCACGATGCGCCCCGGCTGGTGCTGGCCTTCGTCGGCATCCATCACGCCGCCTCCACCCTGCTCGCCGCGGGTACCGAGGAACAGCAGCGCCGTCACCTGCCCGCGATCCTCGACGGTGAGATCTGGGTGCAGGGGTTCTCTGAGCCGGAGGCCGGATCCGATCTGGCCGCGCTGCGCACGACTGCCCGCGCCGACGGTGACAACTTCATCGTCAACGGGCAGAAGCTCTGGGCCAGTGGCGCTCTGCACGCCGACTGGTGTCTGCTGCTGGCCCGCACCGATCCGGAAGCGCCGAAACGGCACGGCATCTCCTACTTCCTGATGGACATGGCCACACCCGGCATCGACGTGCGGCCCATCCGCAATGCCGTGGGGGATTCGCATTTCTGCGAGATCTTCCTCAACGACGTCACAGTCCCCGCGGCCAATCTGATCGGCCCGGTGAACAGAGGTTGGCAAGTGGCCCAGGCCACGCTCGGCGCCGAGCGCGGCATGACCATGCTGGAGTTGTCCGAACGGCTGGGCAATGCGGGCTTCAACTGGCTGCTCGAAGCCGCGCCGGGCGAGGATCCGGTGGTGGCGGATCGGTTGGCGCAGTTCGAGATCGAACTGACCGGCCTGCGTGGGCTGTGCCGGGATCTGGTGGAACGCACCGAGGCAGGGCAGGCCGGCCCGGCCGACGCCTCGATCGTCAAGCTGTACTACAGCGAGTTGTTGCAGCAGATGACCGGATTCGGCGCCGAGATCGGTGGCCTGAACGCCCACACCGTGCTGGCCAAACCGGCCTCCAGCGGGTGGGAGTCGGGTGCCTGGATGCGCGATTTCATCGGATCGTGGGAATGGACCATCCCTGGCGGAGCCAGCGAGATCCAGCGCACCATCATCGGTGAGCGTGGTCTGGGCCTGCCCCGAGAACCGAGTGCGGTGTGATGAGCGAGTTTTCCGAGCTGCACGACGAACTGCGTTCGGTAGCAGCTGATCTGCTGGCCAAGGACACCATTGACTGGCCACTGCTGGTCTCGGCGGGGTGGGTCGGACTGGACGCCCCCGAGGAGGTCGGCGGTGCCGGCGCGACATTCGCCGAAGTGGCGGTGATCTGCGAGGAGATCGGTCGAGCTGCGGCACCCACCAGCTACCTGGGCGGTGCGGTGCTGGCCATCGGTGCGCTGAACGCGTTGCAACCCAACGAGTGCCGTGACGCATTGTTGCAGGCGGTGGTGGCCGGGAACTCCCGTGCCGCACTGACCCTGCCCGGGGCAGGCGAGCCGGCGCCTTTCGAATTGGCCACCACCAGGCTGGGCTGGCGTGTCCACGGCCGGGCCGCCTTTGTGTCCGATGCGGCCGGAGCTCAGCGGCTGCTGCTGCCCGCCCGCGACGCCGACGGCGTCCCGGTGCTGGTGGACGTGGCCGCGGAGGCACCGGGGCTGACGGTCACCGAGCAGCCCGTGCTCGACGAGACCCGCAGGCTCGCCACCGTGACGGCCGAGGGGGTGGAGGTCGACGAGGACGCGGTGTGGCGGTTCGACGGGGACCCAGAAGTGGTGCTGGGTGCGCTCACCGAACGTGCCGCGCTCGCGGTGGCCTGCGACAGCCTGGGCGTCGCGCAGGCCATGCTCGACGCGACGGTGTCCTACACCGGGGTTCGCCAGCAGTTCGGCCGTCCTATCGGCTCGTTCCAGGCCGTCAAGCACGCCTGTGCCGACATGCTCGTGCGAATCTCGGTCGCCCGTCAGCTGGTGAATGCGGCCATCATGGCGCCGGCACCGCTCATGGTGTCCATGGCCAAGGCCAACGCCACCGAGGCGGCCGTCGAGGTGGCGGGCAAGGCCATGCAGTTGCACGGCGGCATCGGCTACACCTGGGAGAGCGGCGTGCACGTCTATCTCAAGCGGGCCGCGCTCAACCGTTCGCTGTTCGGCTCGCCCGCCGAACACCGCAGAAGGATCGCGCAGCGCTACCGGTGAGCTGCGTACAGTAGCCGCGTGCGGGGGATGGGTGGCGTTGCCGCCGCGATCGGTGTTTGCCTGTGGCTCCTGGTGGCGGCGGGGTTCGGGTTGTCCGACTATTACCGGTTGCGTCCGTTTCTGTTTCATCCCGTGATATTCGGTGTGGCGGGCAGTCTGGCACTGGCCGCGGCACTCGGTTTGTTGATCCGCCATCGGGTGCTCAAGTGGTCGGCCGTCGTTCTGGTGGTCCTGGCAGGCCTGGGCTGGGGCGGCACCGTGTTGTTTGCGCTGTTGCTTGCCGGCGGACACGAGAGCGAGGTGAAACGGCTCCCGTCACCGGACGGCGGCATGGAGCTGGTCGTGTTCAGTGGCGGCGGGTTCACGATCGACCCGATAACGTCGGTGCGGGTGTACACCAACAACGGTCTGCTGTCGCGGCAGAACTATCTGGGCTGCTTCAACGGTAAACGCGACGGGCTCAAAGAAGTCGAATGGACGGGTCCGCGGACGGTGCGCATCGAATTGTCGCGCGGCGGGACGATCACCATCGTGCTGGATGACGCCGGGCGGCCGGACCAGACAACCAGCTGCTGAATCGGCGATGAGTTTCCGTCACGGCGCCGGTCGATACGAATGACCGACCACTCACCGCTAAGGAGAAATATCGTGGTTACCCGTCAGAGCGCGCCGCTGGGCGCCCCCAACTGGATCGACCTGACCACGTCCGACGTCGAGCGCGCCCAGCAGTTCTACGGTGCGGTCTTCGGCTGGACGTATGAGACCGGCGGCCCCGAGTACGGCGGCTACGTGACCGCATCAGTCGACGGCAATGTGGTCGCCGGTCTGATGCGCAATGACCCGCAGTGGAACGCCCCGGATGCGTGGACCACCTACCTGCACACCGCCGATGCCGATGCCACGGTGGCGGCGACTATCGCGGCCGGCGGGAGCAACTGCGGCGGCGTGATGGACATCCCGGCCAAGGGCCGGATGGCGATGATGACCGACACCGCCAACGCGTTCTTCGGGATCTGGCAGCCGGGCGGGCACGAGGGCTTCGCAGTGTTCAACGAGGCCGGCGCGCCGGTGTATCACCAGCTGACCACCAGCGACTACGCCAAAGCGTTGGACTTCTACCGGACGGTGTTCGGCTGGACCACCCAGACCGTTTCGGACACCGACGAATTTCGGTACAGCACAGCATCATTCGACGGCGAGGAACTGGTGGGCGTGATGGACGGTTCAGCGTTCATCCCCCAGGGTGCGCCGTCGGCCTGGACCACGTTCTTCGGTGCCGATGACGTGGACAAGACGATCGAGCTGGTCGTCGCCAACGGTGGCTCGGTGGTGCGTGCGGCCGAGGACACCCCCTACGGGCGGCTGGCCGCGGTGGCCGATCCGACCGGTGCCGGGTTCAATCTGTCGTCGTTGCAGGGCTGATCGCGTGTGATCCGGGGTGCGCGGCGTACCCCGGATCTTCAGCGGTAGTTGGTTAGGCCATCAGCGAGTTCTTCCTCGTCGCCGTCGCGGATTGCGTAGAGGGCTTGCTGCAGAGCGAATGTGTCGCGGATCGTGGCAATGCGTGCAGGGAGTGCGTGGCTTGACCAGTTACCTGGAGCGAGTACTCGCTCCAGGAATTCGGGGCTATAGCTGGCACTGATCGCTGCGAGGTCCTCGGCGGGGTCGCTGAGGGTGACATCGTCCCAGTCGAGGACCCCAGCGAGGTGCGGCAGGCCGTCGCGCCACTCCCACAACACGTTCTCAGCTCCGAGGTCGCCGTGCACCACTGCTTGGGTGAGATGGGGGAGGTTGTCGAGTGCTGCGAGTTCTCGCTCCGCGCGTAGGCGCCCGTTGTCGGACATGAGCTGGAATAGCTCCGCGCGTACGCTCCGTGCGAACTGGTGCCACCGGTCTTCCGGGACCTGAGGGAACACTGCTCGTACCGTCTCGTCGGTGCCGGCTCGGGCCAGATCAGACAGCAGCGTGGTGTACTGGGCCGCCACCGTTTCGACCACGCGGTCATCGTTGAGTGCGTCGTTTTCCAGCGGTTCCCCGGGGATCCGGGTGAGCAGTAGGAATGGTGTCTCATCAGTGCCGTGGGCACCGCCCTGGAGGAGCGGCTCGGGTGTGCGGAAGCCGAGGTTGAGGCCCGCGAGTGCGCGTAGTGAGGTCACCCGCCCGGGCAACCGCTCAGCTGCTGCCGGAGTGCGAGGAAGACACACGACGCGATCTGATCCGATGACCACGACGTGGAATTGCCCGTGACGTACTGAAAGGTCGTCGGGTTTGTCGTCGGGTAGCAGATGGCTCAGCAGAGTGCGGTGTGCGGCAACGATGCTCATTCAGTCGCGCCGAGCGCGAAGTCGGCGAAGTCGAAGCCGGGCACCACGACACAGCTGACCAGGGCGGGCTCCGCATCACGAGGCTTGGCGCGTTGCCAGTGGCCGGGCGGCACCAGCAGTTGCGGGTGCTGTCCGGCGGCGATGTCCGGGCCCAGCAGAAGGCTTGTCGCGGTGTCTCTTTCCTCACCGATCTCCAGCACGAGCGGACTACCTCGATGGTGGAACCACAGCTCGGCGCTACGGACCGTATGCCAGGCCGACTGCTGGCCGGGCATCAACAGGAACAGGATCGCGGTGCCGGCGCTGCGCGGCCCCGAGTAGCCCGTCGGCAGCGAGGCCTGGCTCACCGTCAGTTCGCTGCGCCAGGTCTCGCGGTACCAGCCCCCCTCGGGGTGAGGGGCGAGATCGAGCTGTCTGGCCCAGTCGGGTAGTTCGGTCACACCCGATAGTCTCGTCGCTATGGTTCGTCTTCGTCCAGGTTGGCTGGTGGCACTGTGTGCTGCGGTTCTGGTGGTCGTGGCCTGGTTGCCGTGGCTGACCACCAGTGCCAACGGCGGCGGCCGTGCGAATGCGATCGGCGGGGCGGTGGGCAGCATCGTGCTGCCTCATGGTTTCGGCGCCGGGCAGCTGATCGTTTTGCTGGGGGCCGGCCTGATCGTGGCCGGGGCGATGGCCGGGCGTGGCCTGTCGCAGCGGTGGGCTTCGGCTGCGGGACTGGTGATTTCGCTGGCGCTGGTAGCGGTGACGGTGTGGTACTACACGCTCAACGTGAAGGGGCCGGTGGCGGCGGGCTACGGCCTGTACGTCGGGGGCGCCATGGCGGTGTTGGCCGGGTTGTGTTCGGTGTGGTCGCTGTTGTCGACGTTCGGTCCGATGAGCGCTCGCGCGAAGAGAATGGGATAGCTCGTGAGTGAATTCGTGACGCCGTTGGAGATGGCCGGGCAACGATGGGTGACGTTGGAGCCATTGACGACCCGGCACATCCCGGAGATCGACGCTGCCGCTGCGGACGGTGAGCTGGGGACGCTCTGGTACACGATGACGCCGCGGCCCGGCGGTGCCGCCGAGTGGGTGCAGCGCATGTTCGAGCTGCGAGCTGCCGATCACGGCGTGACCTTCGTGGTGCGCAACCTCGACGGCAAACTGGTGGGGTCTTCCAGCTACCTGCATGTCGACGGCCCGAACCGAAGGTTGGAGATCGGGCACACGTGGTACACCGCTGCAGCGCGGCGCACCGGGGTCAACGCCGAGACCAAGCTGTTGATGCTCGGCCATGCCTTCGACGAGTTGAATTGTGTGGCAGTGGAATTCCGCACCCACTTCTTCAATTTCGCCAGCCGTGCGGCCATCGAACGGCTCGGTGCCAAGCTCGACGGTGTGCTGCGCAGCCACCAGTTGGCGCCCGACGGCTCCCGTCGTGACACCGTCGTCTATTCGATCCTGGATATCGAATGGCCCGCGGCGCGGTCCAGCCTGAAGTTCAGGCTGGACCGCCGTGGCGAGACCGGCTAATCCGCGTCGACAGTGGTTTCGATCGACTTGCGGTCGGCGCCGTGCGCGACCTCGATCTTACGAGGCCGTGCGCGCTCGGCCACCGGGATGGTGACGGTGAGGACACCGTTCTCGTACGTGGCGGAGATGGCCGACGTATCGATCCCGTCGCCGAGCGACAACTGGCGTCGGTAGCTGCCGAAGAACCGCTCATTCGCCAGCCATTGGACGGACTCCTCGGTGCGTGCGGTTCGACGCGCCGAGATGGTCAGGGTGCCGTTATCGACGTTGACGTCCACCGAGCCCGGATCGATGCCCGGAAGGTCGGCCGTCAGAACATAGTGGTCACCGATCTTGCAGAGGTCCATCGGCATGAACCGCGGTGTGCGAGTTGACCCGGAATCACCTGACAGCAAACTCCTGGTCAAAACATCAAGATCGCTGAACGGATCAAAACGAAGCACAGTAACTCACCTCCCGTAACGTCTCAGAGCCCGCCACCCTGGCAGGCAGCCAATCACTGTGCACCGCCGATATTAGCACTCGACCAGGATGAGTGCCAGACATTTTCTGGCCATTTTTCGATGATTGTTGCATGTCAAAGACGTGGGATTCGGTGGGAGGTTTTCATAGCGGCGGTTGAGGCGGCATGGCGCTTCCGTAGCGCTGCAGACTCGAGCGGGAATGCCGCGCGCCCCTGACAGGGGGCATGACGCCGGCGTCTCTGTCGATAGGCGGGGGAGACTGACCCAGCCATCAGCAATCTCTTCCCGGGAGGTCGCGGTAGCCTGTGCCGGGTGAATTCGGTTGCGTTCAGGGTGCGGGCCTTTAGTAGGGTGGCGGCATGTCGAGTCCTGAAGCGCACAAGTTGGGGGCTTTCGGTCACGCCGTCAGCCCCCTGAATCACTGACACTTCAGCTTCCTTTCTCGGGGTGCTGGCCGTGGTGACGAGACGTCTCCTGTTCGTTCTCTTGCCTCGGAGTACTCGATGCCTCTCGCTCTATATCTTCTTGGCCTGGCGGTTTTCGCCATGGGCACCTCGGAATTCATGCTTGCCGGGCTCGTCCCGGATATCGCTGCCAGTCTCGGTGTCACGGTCGGCGCTGCCGGCCTACTGACCTCCGCCTTTGCAATCGGAATGGTCATCGGTGCGCCTGCCATGGCCGTGCTCGCGCGCCGGTGGCCGGCCCGGACCAGCCTGCTCGGCTGTGTGATCGTCTTTGCGCTCTGCCACCTCGTCGGCGCGCTGACACCGAACTTCCCGGTCCTCTTCGGCACCCGTGTCGTCGCCGCACTCGCCAACGCCGGATTCCTGGCGGTCGCGCTCAGCACGGCCGCCGCGCTGGTAGCGGCGGACCGGAAGGGGCGCGCGTTGTCGGTACTGCTCGGCGGGACGACAGTGGCGACCATCGCGGGTGTGCCCGGCGGCGCGGTGCTGGGTGCACTGTTGGGATGGCGGTCAGCGTTCTGGGCGATCGCACTGCTGTGCCTTCCCGCCGCACTCGGCATCCTGCACGGGATTCCCGTTCGCTCTGAAGGGAATTCGGCCCCCGCGGGCGATGACCCTCCGCTGCGTGATGAGCTCGCTCAACTCAAATCGCCGAGACTGGCATCGGCCCTGCTCCTCGCCGCCCTGGTCAATGCGGGCACGTTCGCCGCTTTCACGTTCTTGGCGCCCATCGTCACCGACATCGCCGGCTTGCCGGAGCTGTGGGTGCCGGTGGTGCTGGTGCTCTTCGGGTTCGGGTCGTTCATCGGTGTGACGGTGGCCGGCCGGTATTCTGATCATCGTCCCCGCCTCGTCATCGGGGTGGGCGGCCCGTTGTTGTTCGCCGGCTGGATTGCGTTGGCCGCCTTGGCGGCTCATCCAGTGGTGCTGCTGATTCTGGTCCTGGTGCAAGGAATCTCGGCGTTCGCGGTGGGGAGCACCCTCATCGCGCGGGTGCTCTACGCGGCCTCCGGGGCTCCGACAATGGGCGGCTCGTACGCGACGGCGGCGCTGAACATCGGAGCCACCTGCGGACCGGCGCTGGCCGCCGCGGCGCTCGTCGGCCCGGCCGGAAATCTCGGGCCGGTGTGGGTCGCTGTCGCGCTCACCGGGATTGCCCTACTGACGGTGCTGGCCATCACGATTCGACGGCGGACACCGCTGCCCCGGTGAGCCGATCGCCGCAGTGATCGCACCTCAGCACCGAGGAGAAACCGTGCCCGCGGTCGGTGTGCGTGAGGATCACCGCGGGGCCTTCGACGCCGGGGAATGACCGCTGCGCCCAGGCCAGCGCCGTCACCAGCACAGGCAGGAATGCGGCGCCCTTCGGCGTCAGCCGGTACTGCGGGTCCTCGTCGGCGGTGGTGAGAATGCCGTTGGCCCGGAAGGTCTGCAAGCGGTCGGCGATCGATGCGGGCGGGGCGGACAGTATCCGTTGGAAGGCGGAGAACCTGGTGGTGCCGGTGAAGGCAGCGACCAGGATCGCGAACGCCCAGCGGTTGCCGAGCACGCTCATGGTCTGCGGGAACAGGCCGGAGGGAGAGTCACGCCGATCGTCAACGGATCGGCGGCGGGTCGTCACCTCCGGCAGCGACCGCGACCAGCCCCCGCTCGGCCCCCACTCGGCGGTCACCTCGCCGGCAGCCGTTGGAATCCCGCACGCGCCGCAACTGAGCACCGGCGTGAAATCGGCACCGCAGGCCAAGTGCCGCATCCGAGGTAGTGGCTCACGATGTTCGGACACCCAGTGGCGTTCCCATTCCCAGATCGACACGAGCACCGGCCACAGTGCCCGACCGCGCTCGGTGATCAGGTATTCGTCACGTGGCGGCCGCTCCTGATACCGGTGACGTTGCAGCAGACCGTCTTCAGTCAGGGAACCCAGGCGGCGGGTCAGTACCGAGTTGGAGATGGGGAGCCGGGTTTGGAACTGTCCGTAGCGGGTGGCACCCAACAGGGCCTGCTGCATCACCAGCAGCGTCCACTCGTCGCCGACCAGGCCCAGCATCTGGCCGACGGCGTTGGTGCCCCCGGCGGGTGTGTCAGTCACGCACCAGCCATCGGCGCAGCTCGTCACCCGGAGCCCAGGTGGAGTGGGTTCCGCTGGAAACGCGTTCCGGCAGAGCGAGTTTGCACACCGGCCCATCTACGACCCGGGCCGCCTCGAACATCAGGCAGTAGGACGCGTCGTCGTTCATGTCGGTGGTGATGGTGACCAGGTAGCCATCGTCCTCGCCGCGGCTGCCCACCCGGGGCGCCATCGCGGTCTCGCTGCCGTACACCCCGTCCTCGAAGGCATAGCGCTGCTCGGACCCGGTGAACAGGTCGTGGCGGACCAATCCGTCGAACAGGAACCAGCCCGGCTTACCCGTGGCGGCATAGGCGTAGCGGTAGTCGCGTCCGGCATAACCGGGGTTGATCATGCCGAATTCGGTGATGCTGTCGGACAATTGCTCCTCGCGGGTCTGGCCGGTGACGAGGTTGAACCGCCAGCGGTGCAGCCTGGTCTGCATCTTGTCGAGCGCCAGGGCCGGTGCCGCGTTGCCCTGGAAGAACCCGTCGAGCACGATGTCGTCACCGTCCTCGTAGGCGTTGGTGAAGTGCAGGACGTAAGTGGTGTCGGCCTCGAACCACTTGACGTCGCCGGCGGCACCGCGGCGGGGGAGGACGGCGAACCGGGATGGCATGTCGCGGTGCAGTTTTGGCAGGTGCACGTTGTTCTTGAGGAACTCGGCATCCCAGAACAACGGAAAGTCGTTGAGAATCACGTAATTCTCCGTGAACGCCATGTCGTGGGGCAACCGGGGCCCGGGCAGTTCGACGTCGACGTAGTGCACCAGGCGGTTGTCAGCGTCCACCACGCCGTAGTGCATGTACGGCGCCTGCTTGCCGTAGTTGAAGAACAGCAGTTCACCGGTGGCATTGTCGGCCTTGGGATGTGCCGACACACCCCAATCAGCGGGGAAGGCCCCACCCCAGTCCTCCTTGCCCAGGGTGTCGCCGGTGTACGGGTCGACGCGGTACAGGTCGCCACACTGGTAGAAGCTGGTGAGCGCGACCCCGCGGTGCACCGTCACGTCCGTGCTCGAGGCGTCCTTCATCAGGGTGCGGGCGCCCCAGCCGTGGTCGCGCCGGGCCAGTTCGACGGGCTCGGCGATACCGGGCCACAGTGGCCCGCCCGCCTCGTTTTCGGCCAGGAAGCCGTCGGTGCGGATGAACCTGTTGCGGTAGAACGCTTTTCCGTCGCGGAAGCCGACGATGTGCAGCATTCCGTCCCCGTCGAAGGGGTGGTAGGTCTGAAACGCCGGATGCAGCGGGTTCTCGGTGTTGCGGAGGTAGACACCGTCGAGGTCGGTCGGGATCTCGCCGTCGACGACCCGCAGATCGTCGGCATCGAATTCGGTGGTCTGCGGCCGCCACGCCCCGGTGCGGTAGGGGTGGCTGTCGTCCTCGGGCAGGGTGGACAGGAACTTGGTCACGATCTCGGTGTGCATGTCTACTCCTTGCTCGCCGACACGACAAAGCTGACGGTGGTTGCGGTGCTGCCGCCAAAGTTCAAGGTGCCGAAGTTCTTTGCGTTCTCGACCTGGTACGGCCCGGCGGTGGCGCTGACCTGTTTGGCGGCGTCGAGCAGCATGCGGACCCCGGTCGCGCCGACCGGGTGGCCGCCGCCGATCAGCCCACCGCTGGGGTTGATCGGCAGCCGCCCGCCGATCTCGATCTCGCCGTTCTCGACGGCCTTCCAGGATTCACCGGGGCCGGTCAGCCCGATGTGGTCGATGGCCAGGTACTCGCTGGGAGTGAAGCAGTCGTGGACCTCGAACCCGTCGAGATCGTCGAGCCCCACGCCGGCACGGCCGAAGGCATCCAGCACGGCGTGGCGTACGTGCGGCAGCAGGTACGGATCTGTGGCGCTGTGATCGAGCTTCTGCCGCAGGCCGAGCCCGACAGTGCTGTGGCCCCAGCCGTCGATGCGGGCGATCGGCCGGGCGTCCGGGTGCGCGCGCAGATAGGTGTCGCTGACCAGCACCAGCCCTGCTCCGCCATCGGTCATCTGGCTGCAGTCGAAGCGGCGCAGCCGGCCTTCCACCACCGGATTGGTGGCATCGTCGTCCCCGATCGGATCGGGCACCGTCCAGTCGCGGGTCTGGGCGTTCGGGTTGGCCCGGGCGTTACGGAAGTTCAGCGCGGCGATGGCGCGGAGGTGCTCGGCATCCAGGCCATAGCGCTGGTCGTAGGCGTCGGCTACCTCGGAGAACATCGATGGCCAGACGAACTTGGCATCGTCGGCTTCATGACCGGTCCAGGCGGCGGCGCCGAGGTGGGCCGCGGCGGTATCGCCGGGCACTGTCTTCTCCAGCTCCACCCCGAGGACCAGGGCGCTGTCGTAGGCGCCCGAGCGTAGGTCGGCGATGGCCGCGAGGATCGCGATGCTGCCTGACGCGCATGCGGCCTCGTGACGGGAGGCCGGGGTGCCCCACAGGTCCGGATGCACCGTGGCCGGCATCGCCCCCAGGTGGGCCTGGCCGGCGAACAGTTCACCGAAGGCGTTTGCGACATGAACGACGCCGACGCCGGTGGCGTCGACTCTGGCGCTGCTCAAGGTGTGGTCGACGACCTCGCGGGTGAGCTCGGCGAAGTCGATTCCCTGGCGGGAGAGATTGCGCGCGAAGTCGCTCTGGTAACCGCCGAGAATCCAGACGTCCTCCATGAAGCCGAAGCTACTACAACTAAGAGAGTGACTCGGGCGATTGAAACAAATAACGCCGTGGCGAAAATCCATGCCTGGATTCCCGCCACGGCGTTACCCGTGGTTAAGCCGACTTAGTCGTCGTGACCGTGGCCATGCCCGCGGCCGCGGCCGTGCCACCCGTTGTCGTACCAGCCCCAACCGGGACCCTCCACGCAAGCCTGTACGTAGCCGTACGGTCCGGTCGCGCAGATATTGGGACCGGCCGATGCAGGAGCGGCCCCAGCGACTGCCACTCCGACCGGCACCGCCAACGCACCCAGCCCGACTGCAGCGGCCCTCATTAGTTTCGAACGGATCATTTTCACCTCCGGGTTGTTTGCTGTGGTGGAGCTCAGAACCCCCGACTGTAGATAACATTAGTGCATCTCACGATGTTCCCGGGAATTGCCTGGGAGCCTGCCATGCAGCCAATTTGCTCTCCGGAAGCTCTCCCCGGTCACGGCGTTGAATTCATTTGCCAAGGGAAATAGGGGTGTCGGATGGCTTCTCGGGGTGTTGCCAGCCACCTGCTGTGACGCCTGGGTCGCGTGGTGTGGCAGGGGCCTTCGACGAGTTTTGCCGAGGCCGGTGGTCTCCATTCAAGGACCGAACTACAGGAGGGGTATTCGTGGGAGCGCTGGACGGCAAGACGGCTCTGGTGACCGGAGGGGCGCGCGGGCAGGGGCGTGCGCACGCCACGACGTTGGCGCGTGAAGGCGCCGACATCGTGGTGTGCGACATCGCGGCGCCGGTCGAATCGGTCGACTATCCGTTGCCCACGCCGGCCGACCTGCGGCGGACGGTGGAGGAGGTGTCCGCGCTCGGCCGGCGCTGTCTGGCGGTGATCGCCGATGTCCGCGACCTGGCGGCCATGCAGTCGGCGGTGGACACCGCGGTCGCCCAGTTCGGAGGTATCGACGTGGTGCTGGCCAACGCCGGGATCGCCAGCAGCGAGCCGATCGCGACCATGTCCGAGCAGCGGTGGCAGACCATGATCGACATCAACCTGACCGGCGTGTTCAACACGTTCCGGGCCGTGCTGCCCCATCTGATCGAGCGCCGGGCCGGGCGCATCGTGGCCACGTCGTCGATCGTGGCGGGCACGGGCGCCACCAACTCCGGTCACTATGCCGCGGCCAAGGCCGGGGTGGTGGCCCTGGTCAAGTCGGTGGCATACGAGGTCGCCGAGTACGGCATCACGGTCAACGCGGTGCTGCCGTCCGGGGTGAACACGCCGATGATCCACAACCCGGCGACCTACAAGGTGATCCGGCCGGACCTGGAGAACCCGGGCCTCGACGACGTCGAGGAGATGTTCGCCCAGGGGCGGCCGCGCCCGGGTCTGCTTGAGCCACAAGACGTCGCCGATGCCGTGCTGTACCTGGTGTCGGATCGGGGCCGGCTGCAGACCGGGGAGTCGATGGTCTTGTCCAACGGGTTGAACTGACCCGGGCCGACGCCGGGCGGAGGCTCAGATGCTTCCGCCCGGCGTCGGCGACCGACTCAGCAGCCGCAGCTGCAGGACGACGAAAGTTCCGCGTCCTCGGTGGCCTCACCGGACTCCGAGCCCTCGGACCCGGGACGCCAGTCGAACGGGAAGTGCTTGCTTGAGCCACCGCTGTGCTCATGTGACCAGTCGAAGCCGACGGCGTGGTCCTCTTTGACCACTCCCCACGTGGCAACCTGGCCCGGACCGACCTCCGCGCCAGGCGCATTGGTGGTGGTCACCCGGCGGTTCGGGTCAGCTGTCGGACCGGTCAGCGCCTCGACCCGCAGGTCGACCTTGCCGGGAATCTCGGCGCGCCAGTAGGCGAGGTCCTCGGCGGCGTCGAAGTTGATCGGGGCGTATTCGATGCCGCGCAGTTCCTCGATCAGGCTGCCGAATTCGGCCGGCCAGCCGCCTTCCTTGCCGGTAAAGATGCGCTCGAGTGCATCACGCTGAGCGGCGTCGCCCTTTTCGTCGATGTAGAACATCAACTTCATCGTCGCGTTCGGGTCGCCGATCCACATGTTGCCGGCGAACTCACCGAGTGCGATCACGCTCAGACCCGCCAAATCGGTGTCGCCGTAGTGTCCTTCGCGGACGTGCCACACCAGGGTGAACAAGCAATCTCCATGCGTCGGCTCCTGGGCGAAGCTGCACGGGCAAGGCAGCTTGCAGCTGCACACGTCGAACCATTCTCCGCGCAAATGCCAATCGACCTGCGTCGACGAAGTTGTCATCGATCTCGCTCCTTCTGTTGATACCCCTAGGGGGTATGTGACCAGGCGACCGTATCAGTGGTGAAGTGCGGTGCGCAAGTACCCCCTAGGGGTATCATTGTGGCCATGCTCAAGCGGATGTGCGTAGGAGTGTTGACCGTCGTCGCCTCGATGTCTCTGGCCTCATGTGGCGCATCAGCCGGCCCGCCGTCAGCCGCCACCATCGAATCCGGCACGGTGAACGTTGAGCATCATCGGCTGGTCGGTGCTGACGAATTCGCCACCGCTATAGGAAGATCCGACACGCTGACCGTCAACGTCCACGTGCCCTACCAAGGCGACATTCCCGGCACCGACCTGTCGATTCCATTCGATCGGGTCGCCGAGCAATCCGACCGGCTACCTGGTGATCGCGACGCCACGATTGCGATCTACTGCCGAACCGGACCCATGAGCGCGACTGCCGCCGAAACGTTGAGGTCGTTGGGCTATACCGACGTGGTCGAACTCGCGGGTGGAATGAAGGCCTGGCAGGCCAGTGGTCGTCCCCTCGTCGGAAACTGAGCCTCCAGCAATTGAACTGACGTATCAGTCCGAGGACAGGGTGAGCAGGCGCCGCAGGATCCACACGACCCGCGCGAGCGACGCGACGGCCGCGACGGCTGCCCCGACGATCGCCGTCTGGAGCCACCAGTAACCGGTATCAAGATTGGCGTCGGTCATCAGCCCGGCAATCGCCACCACGAACAACGTGAACAGGGCCGGGAGCACCGACACGAATGCGGTGCCCACCCGGCGTTTGTCGTCGGCGGGTAACAGCTTGTCCACGGTGGTCATCGGCGCCCGCAGCAGGTTGACCAGGATCGAGATGCTGGTCAGGGTGAACCCGCCCATCGTCGCCGCCACCGTCGCCAGAATCTGGTAGGCGGTTCGGCGGGTGTCGTGGGGAACCTCGGTCAGGGCCCACGGCAGCCAACCGGCCCTGCCCAGTGTCAGCCACACGCCGACGACGATCAGGGCGAGCAACCAGTCCGTCCATTGATGACGAACCCAGTTGTGCTGGAGCCTTTCCCGCAGGCTGAACTGCATCACCGGGCGCTTATTCGCGTTCATCGTCGGGTATCTCTATGAATGCGTCGGAATACGGCGCTGGGTTGCCGGGAACCTCAGCCACGGCCGAGAACAGATACTCGCGGTTGCGAGTCAGCGACTGCCGCAACAGCTCTCGCGCATATGCGGTCGATCGCTCCGGATCGTTCAACCGGTCGGCATCGACCTGGGTCTTCTCGACGAACCTGTCTTCGAGCAGGTCGACCGATTGTGGGGTGCCGCTGATCGATCCGACGACGCGCGCGCTCTCGAACTCCGACAGTGCGCCGGAACCTCGCAGGGTGTCGATCAGTTCGCGGATCCGCCGGCGGATCGCATCCTTCTGTGTTCCGGTGCCGCGACGGCCGACCGAGATACCGATGCGGACGACGCCGTCCTGGGCCAGCGCGCGGGCGCCGTCGAGCGCCTGGACCCAGTCACCACCCACGAGTTCCCGATTGATGCGATTGGCCGGGATTGCGACGTCCACCCTCGACACGCTCATCTCGTCAAGTGCCTGGTCGAGGTTCTGGGTAAGCACTGGCTCGATGCCCACTTCTATCTCGAGCTTGTGCTCGAGATAGTCGACCAGCCGCCGGGACCGGGGACCGTCACCGCTTGTCAGCATGGCAACGATGTTGCGCTCACCGAACAGGCAATACGTCGGTTCCAGCAGACCCTCATCGGGAGTCAGCCCGATCGCACGCCGGGCGCCGGCGGCGCTGCCGATGCTGGGCAGGTTTTCCCGGCGCACCTTGTCGAGGATCAGCATCCGATCATCACGCGTGCCGTGTGCGATCAGCAGCATCCCGTCGGGGCAGCGGCGGTAGCGGTTGAGGCCGTCGGCCTCAGCTCGCGTGAGCCGCCGAACCACCTGCTCGGCCGGAAACTCACCGGGCAGCGGAGCACCGTCCGGCTGCAAAAGCCGCCAGTACTGCACCGTGCGGTTCACTCTGTCATCCCCCTGAATGGTCGATCTGCCGCTGACGTTACTGGCGCCTGCCGACAAGATCGGGGACTCGCGAAGCCTCACCCGAGGCAAGGCAAAAAGTTGTGGTGCCCCCGGCAGGATTCGAACCTGACAGACGCGGGTAGGGCCAACTTGCTGACTGACCTGCAATTACGTTGGGGCACAGCCGATTACGGCTTGTTTGTTTCATACCAACACACGCAACTGATCACCCTTGCTGATAGCATGGAAAGCACGTTAAGAGCACGTTGGTGGCTAACCCGCAGGTCAGCGCGCAGTGTGTCAGGAACCAATTTCACATCTTGAATCAGAGGGACCGAAACGTGTTGGAACTAAGCAGCGTCCAAGATTTAGACGCACATGAGCAATCGGACGTTGTGACCAAGCCGCGCAACCCTAAGTACAAAGGGGCCAAAAAGGGCCACCGGGGTTGGGGGACGGTGCGCAAGCTGCCTAGCGGGAAGTATCAAGCGTCCTATGTCGGCAGGGACAACATGCGTCATAAGGCTGACGGCACGTTCGATAGCAAGATGAATGCCGAAGGTTGGCTAGCCAATGAATCGGCCTACATGGAGCGTTGCCGTATGACCGGTGAGGCGTGGAAATCTCCCGCTCAGCGTGCGGAGGAATCGAAAGCAACGGTTCTGTTGCTTTGCGACTACGGCAGGCAGTGGATCGAACAGCGACCGTTGAAGGAAACCACGCGGGTCGAATACTTCAGCAAGTGGAACAACCTGATTGAACCTGCCCTGGGTTCAATCGCGCTGGCCGATCTGTCTGCGGAAGCGGTACGCGCTTGGTATGCGGGTCTGGGGTCTGACCAACCAACCAGGCGCAAGCACGCCTACGCATTGCTTCATGGCATCTGTAAAACCGCGCTCAAAGATGAGCTGATCCAGCGCAACCCCTGCCAGATTGACGGCGCGATGACTACGCGGCGCAAACGTGAGCCTGAGATTCTGACACCGGCAGAACTGGCAATCGTGGTGGGCGAGATTCCCGCACGGCTTCAAGCCCTGGTGCTCTTGGCTGCATGGTGCGGTATGCGTTGGGGTGAAGTCACAGAGCTTCGGGCCAAGGATTTCAAAGCCGATTGTTCAATGGTCGCGATTGCACGCGGTGTGACCCACAAGGGCCAGTGTCGAGTAGCCAGCACCAAATCAGACAAGGTGCGCAAGGTGCTGATTCCGGCTGCGATCCAACCGGCGATCAAAGCGCACATCAAAGAGTGGGCTGACCCGTCGCGTGATGGTCAGTTGTTCGTGCCGATTCGTGGCGGCTGCCACGTAAACGATCAGGTTTTCGCAGAGACGTGGTACCAACCGGCTTTGGACAAGGCCAACCGTCCTGGTGTCCATCTGCATGACTTGCGTCATTTCGGTGCAACGATGCTGTCTCACGTTGGCGCAAGTGCGGCTGAGGTCCAGGCGTTCCTAGGCCATTCGACTCCCCACATGGCTATGCAGTACACAGCCGCCACGGACGAACGTCGGACGCTTCTAGCGCAGCGCATGTCGGAACTGGCCGAAACTGCGTAGTGGCGGCAAGCGGGCAGTATTGACGGGGCCGTATGGCAATATGTTCGCCGTGGGCGACGGGGACATTCTTAAGGATTTGCGCGACCAAGTTCTAGACGACGATCAACCGATTGCCGGGCTACTACGCAAGTGTCTAGCGCTTGGTGCTCTAACAGATTCAGATGAACTGCGAACGTGGGCGAACAACGAACTCAAGGGCTATCCCGATGATGCTCCCTTACCGCCATACCGCTCAATTACCGCACCGCTGTACATCGACACCATCAGTGGAAATTTTGTCTCAAAAGGCCAGCAGATCAATCACTTACAGATACCGAAAGATTTGCGCGGCGGTGTCCCAGAAGCTCTAGCGTTCAGACAGCCCATTCAAGAGGTGGCGCAGATGGCTACCTCAGCCAAGCAGTATCAGAGAATGGGGTACGGGTCATTTTCCCTGGTGGCGGCTGAATGGACAAAGAAGCTGGGGATGTTCCAGAGCGTCAACGCAATCTACTTCAGTGTTGCGACCACAGCTATCGGCGGGATCGTAGATACGGTGCGAACTGCGTTGCTAGAGATAGTGATTGACCTGACCAAAGATGTTCCTCTAGACAAACTGCCTAACAAGGCCCAAGTTGATTCGGCGGTTCAAGTGCACGTTGGTTCAAACGATAAGTACGAAGTGAACGTAAGTGGTTCGAACTCTGGCATCATCGGACAGGGTGCAGGTTCTACGCAGATTCAAAACCAGTCTGTACCAAAGGAACTGGTTGATTTGATCGGCACGTTGCGGGCTACCTTGCCGAAAATCACTGATGATGAGAAACGAGCAGATGCAGAGCAGGCGATAGCCGATTTTGAAGAGTCAGTATCGGAGGATGATCCGAAGCCGGACAAGATCAAACGTCGCTGGGGACTGCTTGAGCGCGTAGGTACTGCACTTGGCAGCGCAGTGCTTACGCAAGCAGTCAAAGAGGGTGCGCCCGTGGTGATGGACCACCTTCAACTCTTGACGTAAAGCACCTGTTGAATGCCCTGTGGCAGGTCTGCAACCTGACGGGGTGAACCCATCTACACAGGTAGGACGTTCGACGGTCAAAATCGTGCTTTCCACGTGCTCTTAATCGTCTAGCCCGCTTTCCAGCCCCGCCAATCGTCTACTGATTTCTTGGGCCTCACGTGCAATTCTCATCGCTTCAAACCCGCTGACCGTGGCACCCGGCCGAGCTGGCCTGCCGTACTCGCGGGGGCCTGAGTGACCCTCTGCGCCGTTTTGCAGGTCGGGCCGGTGGGATGGCCTAGCCGAACTAGGTTCGACCGTCGAAGACGACACCAGGGGGTCGCAACGCTCATCTGCACTCAAACGGGTGCCCGCCGGTGTTGGTATATCTGCCGGATTCGGTAGCGGGGGCTTCGTTCCGTAGGTTTCCGAATTCCCCTGCTGCGCAGGGTTTTCGGGGCTGTAATCGAAAGAATCACCAGAACCGATCACGCTGTCTATCAGATCGTTTGTTTCGATACCCAAACCGTTCGAACCATCTTGCGTCGCTGGTGTTCTGGGGCCGGAATAGATGCCCTCAAAAACTTCATCGAAACCGGTAGGTTGCTGACTGCCGGGCGATAGGACAACTTCGGTTGGTGCCTTCAATCCGATTCGATCTAGTGCGGAATCTGTTGCCTTGAGTCGTGTTTCCGGCTTGATCTGGTCATCTGTTGAGAAGTTCAACAACTGTTGCACCAACTGATCGGCTGCCATTTCGAGACGGACTCTGGCGGCTTGCTTAACCTGTGGTGCGCGGCCTCCATGCGCGTCACAGACTCGAAACCCATTGCGCACCGGCCTTTTGCAACGGCCCGAACCGTCTGATACTTCTGCACGGCAACGGGTGATCTGGACGCTGTAAGGCTGTGCGTTCCACCACTGTTCGGAAAACTGTGGGTGTTTTCTGGGCGGATTTGACTCCTCTTCTGTGACTGCGATTTTCGGAAGGGGTACCGGTAGATGGCTCGCGGAATCCCCACCCCCTATAGGGTCACGCTTTTCACTCGATTCATCCTCAACAACCTCAGCGTCAATGATTTCACGCTCTTTGGCCCGCTTCCGCTTGTACTCGGTGATTACATCAACCGGCTCTCTTCCGTCTAGTTCTGCCTGCCGGTTCTCGATCCGTTGCAAAGCATCAAGCTTCCGGTTCAATCGAATCTTCGCGTTCCGCCGATCTTTGTTCTTGATCCGTCGCGGGCTGTCGGAATCGTTCATAGTCATGTCAATCTCCAATTTCGTTGATCTAACAGCTGTTTCAGTTTGAATACTTTTGGGGTGAATGTGTGTGGCCTGCTGGGCCGCATGTTCGGATATGCCGTGTGAAAAATTTTTTATCCGGTGTGCGGGTGAGTGTGTGTGCCGCACCTAAAGGTGCAGGCAGCACATACACACACACCCACATACACCTACCGGAGATGCCCGGTCGGGGTGTACTTCTCGCACACCCAAACACACCCACACACATGCGATTCAACAGTGAAACCGGTTGCCTAGTCATCTGATTCAGCACCCATACGTTGTAGCTCCATTTTGGCCCGCGCTTGCTTGGCGCGAGCTATCCGCAGATCTTGGGGTAAGTCTTTCAACTCAGAGAACGATGCAAACCCATAGTGCAGCAGTGCTTTCCCGCGTTCGATCTGAAAAGCGTAGCCCTGTTCCACTAGGTAGTCGCGCAACGATTCACGCCAGCGATCCTTACCGATTACCTTGCGACCTTTGCCTTTAACGTTGTCGTGCATGTAGTTCACCACAGCGTTCTGCGTGCGGAATGAATCGCCTATGTCTGAAAGTAAGCGATCTAACAAGCGCTCCATGCACCACGTCGGCCGCTCGTTTGCCGTCTTTTCCTGTGAATCCTGTTGGTTCTCTTCTGTGTTGGGAACCGCAATCTTGACGGCATAGTTGTCTGAATCGCGAGCATCCATGATGAAGTCACCAACCCAATGCGATTGGTCCTTAGGCTCATACGCAACACCGTAGGCGCGAACGCCGCCGGGGCGATCTTTGCTCACGCGCACGGTTGACTTGCCGATCTTGCCCTTGGCGAACTTCTCGACCGAAATGAACCGGTACGCAGCGCCATCCAAACCGCTCATCTTGTGCTGCGAGCCAATCGGCATGGCGTGATTGTCGCTGTCTCTGGGAACGTGATCCAAACACACAACGGCAGCACCAGTGCGCTGCGCGACCGATTTGGGTAAGAGCTTCTGCCACTTGGCGATATCGCCGCCCTGGTTGTCTTTGAGATCTTCTAGCGCAATCGATTCGGTGACGCCATCAAGAACAACCAAGTCAAACGGTGGCTCTTGACTCAGACTGTGTTCAAAGCTGCTTCGGGCCTCTGCGGACGTCAGCGATTCCTCTGGCCGAATGTAGGCAAACCGTGCGGGGTTGTAGATCACAGCCTTGGTTACGCCAATTTGAACTAGCCGCCAACCGATTCCACGTGCATCATCCTCAAAGTCCAGATACAGCACACGGCCCCCAGCGGCTAAGGTCTGAGCGGCGAAAAACAGCGCAGCCCAAGTTTTTCCACATTCGTACGTCCCGAAAAACCAATGAATCTTGCCCTTGTACAACATGAGCTGACCATCGGCGCGCATACCCAAATCCGGCACGATTTCGCCGCGTACCATCGCGGCGGCCATATCCACCGGAAGCCACGAGTTCGATTGTTCATGCGCGGGTTCATCTTCCGATTCAGTCCAATCACGCGGATCCCGCAGAAGCGGGTGAGAATAGTCAATCGCAGGGTCAACAGGAATACCGTTGCGCGGCAACTCGGTTCGAGCTACCATGAGGTTGTTCCTTTCGCGAGGACACTGGGCCATGCCATCGGCCTTTTCCTTTCTGTTCAGCAGATCACCGGCTAGGCCATCCTCTACCTAGCCGGTTTTCTGTGCCTCCAAAATGGTTCTGCTAATGAACGTTGGTGTATAACAATCTAATTCAGTGGGACAGTGCTACGCCGGCCGATTTTGAACGGGTTTTGCCGGCCTGCCTTTGGGTAGTCGAAAGCTACAGCAAGGCAACGTCAGTTGCCGCGCAGGAACCACCAACCACCTAACGCGAGCCTGCCACCAGCACCGACCCGCAGACCAACAGCAACAGCGGGCGAGTGTTTGATTGATTAATACGGCAGCCCGTCATACGTAGAGGCATCATCGTTGCGCCAGCCGTTGGAACCCTGCGGGATCACGAAGCGGATTCCATTGATCAGGAACGCGGCGGGTACTTGATCATCGGGGTAATCGGTGGAATCCCACATCGTGAACCCTTCCACCTTGGGGTTTGGACGTGGGTTCGTCCATCTTGGCTGCCAGCGGCCATCGATCAACTCACGGTCAGAATCGTTCGCGCCGGTCGAGGAACCGATCAAATCCTCTAGGCACTGTGTGCAGACCACAAACACAAGCAGGTATTCACCCATCGCTTTGGTCACTAGGTACGGCTTAGACCACACAACCTCAGACCCTTCGGTTTGCGGCTTGATGGGGTGGTTGCCCCAATCGCAAGGCCAGTCCGTTTGAGCTGCGATGGAGCACATGACACCGCTGAGAGTGTCATACAGGGTGCCCCGAACCACTCGGACACTTTTCGGGTTGGCCGCAAAGATCACCCTGGGAACGCTGGCTTGTGTCGGGTCATCAGGATCGAACGCTGGCAGATCAATCAGCACGGAATCTTCGGGGCCAACACCGCCCCTCAGCACATCCCAGCTGGCGGAGTGAAACCGCAGGTTCTCGGTACCGATGAACCTGTGTGCCTGCAGCACGGACAAGCACTTTTTGCGTGCCCCGGGCTGTAGGTACAGACACGGCGAGTCCCATTGCCGAACTGTGTCGCCAACAGCGACCATCTGATCAACCAATTGATCAACCACCTTGTGATCTGCGGGCGGTAGACCGGCCTCACGTAGAACGCGGTCTAGATGGCTTTCGTACGGTTCGGTAGACAATTCAAGCTCCAATCACTGTTCGTTGATTTTTGGCGAAACTGAGGGGGCCATGTGCCCAACTGGGTACCGATACGTTGACTACTGCACCGCAGGCCGTGACTTGTTTGCCGATCTTGGACCTACCTGCAGGCCAGTTCAGCCGGTGGATCAGTCCGCACACCGGGCAATCGATTTCTGCCGTGCGTACGCCGTTTTCAGCCAGAATCACGGCGATGACCGGCGCGGTCACGCTGACTCTTCCAAGATTGCGCGCCGTAGATCGATTGTCACGTTGCGCATGGCCTCAATCTGGCGCTGGCGTTGTGATTGCTCTAGATCAACCGGCAATCGAGAAGTGAATCGTGTCTGTATGTCTACCAACCGTTTTAGGGCATAGTCTGCCGGGTGCCGCTGTTGGTATCTCTCATGGGGATTTCTCACCCGTTCAATCGTGAGCGCAATCGATCTGGCGGCATTGGTAGCAGCCGTACGAATCTCGGAATTCTCTGTGGTGGAGGCTAATTCAACGTAACTGCGGCGTTGCCGCTCCAACACTTGGCACAACTGTTCGCGGAGCATGGCTAACCCTCTCTGACCTGGACAAACGCCGACTGTACGCCGAAATGGACTGGGCTGCAAGGTAATACGGTGCTATGCTACGGCTACAGGTCGTCTACACACCTGAGGCCAGAGCACCACGCCAGCGCCGCCGCCGCTTTGCGGATTCTCGGGCTTACCTCATTTCCCCTGAGTTTCCGCAAAGCCCTGGGCGGTTTCCTAGTTTTGGCGAAAGGCTTTGCAAGTGAGCACTTTTACAAGCCCCCGATTCGATACGCGGGTTTGGCCTGTCATCCCGTTTGGTTCAGATGATGGCCTACTCACCGAAGGTGATGTGCTGGCGCGTGTTACGCATACCGCAGATGGTGTTGACCTCAACACCATTTGGCAGACCATGCAGAATGCGACGTCTACGTGGAACGCTCATCGAACCGCGTTGACCGATCTGCTTTCGTACTGGACTACCGCACCCGCTGAGGCCGTTGGACAAGGCCGCAACGAAGATGAGTTTGAGCTGGCGACGGAGCTGGGCGAGCCTGAAAGCCTGCGGCCCCCAAGTGCCTATAACCTGCTTGGCTTTACGTTTGAGGACTATGACCGTGCGGCCCGGTATTCATGGCGGGCACTGCGGGAGATGGATCAACGCCAAGTTTTGGCAGTCCACAACGAAGCGCTCAACGCTGACAACAGCCTAGTCACGAAAACGATTTTGAACCGGCTGTTTTCGCCGGTTCCCGAGTCCAACAGCTTCGGACACACCTGCTACGGGCTTTGGGCTGCCGACGGAATGCGCCCGCCAAACTGGCTCGGTAAATCGTTTGACGCCAACCACACTCACTACAGGTCAACGGGAAACGCTGAGATCGATTCGACGGATCTGCTTGAGGGCATCAAAGCTATCCGTGAGCACGGATACGGGCTTGTTGACTCTGATCAGGTTCTCATTGCACTGGTGAATGAAGCTGAGTCAGAAGTAATTCAAAGCTTCCGGGCCAACGTGGAGAACAACAACAGTGCTGTGAGCCGTTGGGACTTCATTCCGTCAAAGAGCCAGCCAGCGTTTACTTTGCAGGGTGCGGGTCAGTTGATCGGCGAACAACCCGAAGGTCAGATTTTCAACTTGCAGACCGTAGGTAAGTACGGCCCGGTTTTTGTGGTCGAATCATCGTTCGTGCCTGAGGGCTACTTTTCGATTGTCGCCACTGCTGGACCGGGTAACCCTTCAAACTGCATTGGCGTGCGCCAGCACGAGAACACTACCTATCAGGGCTTGAGGCATCTGCCCGGCAACACTGGCGGATATCCGTTGATCGAATCGTTCTATACCCGTTCGTTTGGTGTTGGCGTTCGTCATCGTGGCGCGGCTGTGTGCTACAAGCTGGGCGCAGGCCCGTACACCGCACCGGAGATTCTGAGCTAAATGAATCCCTCAGAGTGGTTATCTGCCAATCTAACTCAGGTGATCGTTGCGCTGGCTCAAGCTGGCGCGGCAATCGAACCTGAATCACTCCCAAAGGACTCACATGGTGTGGACACCGCAACCACTTGATCCGTATGACCTTGCATCAGACCCGCAAGAAAGTGAGTTTGGCTTGCCTGAGGGGTATTTTGACCCGACACAGTACCGGGGCACGATTGCCAGCCAAACTGCTTGCACTGCACCGGTTCAGGTGAGCATTGACCCGCGTATCTAGAACCGCGATACACGAAGCGGGCCATGCGATGGCCGTTCAACTGCGTGGTGGCACCGTTACCGGTATTACGTTGCGACCGGGGCAAGTAACCTACCGCTTGCCCCGGGAACGCAAACGGTTCTTTATCAACGGTATCCGAACGGATGAACCGATTTCGGACCGTCTACCAGAATCCTACGGTTTCGTGGCCTACGCGGGTTGCTGGGCAAGTGTGCGCAGCCGTAAACCCCTGAGCGCGAACGGATTCACCGATCTAGTGCTTGACGAACTGGCGTCTAACCCAACCGATTTCGAGACCTATAGTCGAACCGCACCGTTCGCGCACTGGCTTAACGGTTGGAGCCGGGAGCTAGAGAACGCATGGCCCGATATCAATGCGCTCGCTCAACGGCTGGTCAATGCGTATACAGCACAAGCTAATTCAAAGGCACTCAGCGGTCCTGTGGCAGAACGATTCCGGTGTGGTTTTCCCGCGTAACTACCAGTAGGCGACGTGCTTTTGCGACGTTCTGCATGTACTTGGCGTGTGGAGCAGTGGCGCGGACGGAGGTCCAATAGGCTCCTGCACCCGGGCCTACAGCTTGGGTCCTACGAATCCACTTTCGTCGGAACCACCGTTTGGTGAGGAGAGCGCGATACTGCTCCGATTGGATATCCCCTAGTGGACCATAGGGGTTCATCGGAAACCATTGGTAACAGACGTATCTACGATCCGTTGCCACCACCCAATCGACCAACATCCAATCTTGATCGAAGTTCGCAGCCTCTATGCGCATGTCATGAAAGTTCTCGCCCGATTTCACTACGGCGGTGTAGATTCCACTCGACTGGATGCCGCTTGTTGTTTCAACACTTACGCTGGTAGCGGATTCTGAACCGAGATTCATGAGCTTGTAGTGGTGCCATCTCGGTTCGTCTGTTTCTGGGTCATTTTCGGCGTGATCGTAGTGCAGCCACCACTGGACCGGCCTGTACCGTCGCCGAAAACGAAGTTCCGCGATAACGACAAGCGCGAACGTGGCGGGGGACAGAGTCGCCGTCAACCAATCAGCCAAGTTCACGGGTACCGACGCTACAACCGATTGTTTGCCGCAAGTCGGATGGACACGGTGGAAAACTAGCCGATTCGTTCTCCAGTGAATGAATGCCCGGGGCGGGTGTCTCGTGCGTCGTTTTGCCCGCTTGCACGGTGTGAGTGGACGGCCTAGCGGTGCGGGTCTGCCAGCGTGGCCCACAGCCTCACGACGGGGCATCTCGGCAGGTCGGTCGGGACGGTGCGGTCAGGTCGTATCGAACGGGTGTGCGATGGTCTACCAACATTCACTAAGGAATGAATGCCCCTTGAATCATCTAGCCCGAACAGTTCCCGGTACTAGCCCGCCGTGTGGTGTTGGTTCGTGGCTGGCTCTAGGTGCCGGGGCGGCTGTTGCGTTGGTTTTGGTTCGGCAACGGCGTTGCCTCACTCCTGGTCTGGCTGTGTGGGTGTTTCGGTTGGTATGCGAACATTGATTCGTCGCGCGTCGGAGCTGTGCGGGGTCGCGTTCGCCCGCAAGATATCCATGATCGCTGACAGCTTGTGCATCCGAGACAATCCCGCATGGTCGTTTGGGCGCTCGCTCTCCACATCGTTGATGTGGCCCATGTTGATTCCGATGAGAAAGCAGCGCCGGTAGTTCGTAAAACTCATCTTTCCCTTCGCAGGCGGCTTCTCGCTTCCTTGGGGGATGTTCACCTCAAAAGGCGGCAAGCCCTGCTGGGCCACGTATACAGGGCTTCCTGAGTTACCGCCCGTTGAAAAAGCATCAAAGAGAACCTGCTGATTCCCGTCACGGACTTTCGGATCTCCCTCAGTAAGCCGATAGTCTGTCTGCGGGTCGCTGGCTATCATCCCTGATCGCAGTACCGGTCTGATTTGGAGCCGGTCATACCAGATCGGATACCCGGGAAAGGCGACAAAATCTCCCGGTTGGATCTGCGGCCAAAGTTGTTCGCACTCGAGCAAGTACTCCCAACTAAGCGCATGGTAGAACGTCAACGTATTTTCGTCCGCTCCTGCGGCCCACTTGGAAACATCGCCGTAGAACGTTCCGAAAATTTCTATAGGTGTATCGGGTTTGGACGCGATCGGAATGATTGCGACGTCGATGGATGGATCGTCGTGGAACAACGGAGCGGGTTCTGTGATCGTGTGCTCAAGTCTCAATGATGTGCTCTGCCACCACTGCAGCTTGATTTCTTCGACTAGAGTGCCTTCTTTTGCAGGATCAGCCCACCCAAGATCGACTACGTGTCGGTTTGTGACAAGTGCAACTCTGTTATCGGGACTGGGAAACTCGACCAAAAAGCCTGTGCCAAAACCTGACGTGCGCGTGTCCCCATGTGTGTAGTGATGCGTTAAAGAAAGTCTGCATGCTGTGTAGAGCGTGTTTGTGCTGAATCCCGTGTCCACGGCCACGATCCTACCGAGTACGTCAAACCTATGCTGTCGCTTTCACTGATCAATGAACTTGTCTAAGTCGGCTTTACGGAACTTGATCAGCTTTGGCCCAACTCGCAGAGATTTCAACCTGCCCCGCGCTATGTAATTGCGCACTGAGTTTGAGCTGACGCCAAGGTATTCGGCTGCTTCTTTCAGCGACAGTAGTTTCTCAGGCATTCTGATCGATCCTAAAGCCGTGCCGCGCCAACTTGTTGATATCTGCCCGGTCAAAACGAAAACCTCCGCGCATACGGTACATGCAAAGATTGTTCAGTTGACGGTTTCTTTCCAGTAGATCTATCGAGATGCCCAAGCGTTGGGCGGCTTCGTTGAATGACAACGAATTGCGGTACTTCAACATGATCAATCCCTTTGGATGCGTTGGATATTCGGAATGGATAGCCAACGCTCTAGGGGTAGCGTTCTCGGATAATTTGAATCCCTGCGTGCTGAATTCGGCGCTTATCGGGGCGCGGTTTCGGCGGGCTAGGCCATATGAATATGCTAACCCGAATTGGTAGGAAACGTGCATATCCTGTTATTAACTGAATCCCGCTGGGGGTGTCGCTGGGGCCGGGGTGGGTGTCGGGGCCGACTGCATGGCTAACGGTTCACCGGCCCGGTTGTGGGAGCTTGAAAGCACGCGCAGAGCACGCGGTTCGCGCTAGCTACCTTCAAAATGGCCCGCTAGCTGCGGGTCTTGGATTGACAGTTAAGTGCCCCCGGCAGGATTCGAACCTGCGACACCGGCTTTAGGAGAGCCGTGCTCTATCCCCTGAGCTACGGGGGCGGGGACCTACCGAAATAGGCGTCGAAAACCCATAGGGACGACTCATGGTAGTTGGCCAAGCGTCAATCGGCGGCATCGGGGCCGTCGCGGAGTGGTGTTTGTGTTGCGGGCGCGTCTGATGTGCTGTGTGGGTTGTGAGTGACTGCCCGGCGGATGTGTGGCGAAGCCGATCGCCATACTGATCACGCCGCGACGCAGGTCGGCGAAGCCGCCCAGTGCATCTGCGCCGCGTCGCGTGAAGGTTCGACCGCCTCAGTGGCGGTGCCGGCTCGGGATCGGTGTCGTTGGCCGTCAACGCGTTTCCTCAGAGCCGGCCGGGCCGGCGGGAGTGAACGGTGCGAGCAGGAACTCATCGACGAACCTGGCGAAGGTGTCGTCGACGAAGGCGGGGTCGGGAGCGGTGAAGTACTCGATGATGAAGCCCTGGAAGGCTGCCAGCGCGATGCGCGAACGGGTTTCGGCGACATGGTCGGGCATGCCGAGCGCCTGCAGGCGGGCCTTGGAGTTGCGGGTCAGCAAGGACAGGGTGTCCCAGGTGTATTCGCGATAAGGGCTGTCGAGTCCGCACGCGGCGCCGAAGACTTGCAGCACCACACGCAGGCTCTGCTGACGTTCCCCGCGGGTGCACTCATACCAGTCCTCGAAGCACCATTCACGATGTGCCGCAATCGACTCCGGAAGATCCAACTCCTCGGTCCGGGGTATCGCCGCACGCTGCTGACGGTTCAGGACTTCGAGAATGAGTTGTTCTTTGCTGCCGAAGTAGTAGACCAGCATCCGGGCGCTGGTTCCCATCTGGGAAGCAAGCTCGCGCAGCGAGGTATCGACCACTCCGGTGCGCGCCAAGATCGCGCCCGCAGTGGCCAGTAGTTCCTCGCGTTTAGCGTGGTCGACCGGCCGTGGCACGCTTGACTGTAACAGTTGCTTCGGATACTGATGATGCGATGCGCGCGAACACGACAGTCGGGGAGGCCCGATGAGCTTGGTGCGCGACACCACCCCTCTTGCCGGGGGCGCTCCCGCTGAGGAGTCGGTGGCGCGATCGGGCCGACCGCTGCGGGTGACCCGGCTCGTTGCGATCATCGCGGGCCTGGTGGGGTTCGTGGCCAGTGCGCTCATTCCGGTGTTGCCGGTGGTGCAGACCACGGCGACACTGAATTGGCCTCAAAACGGACAGCTGGATAGTGTCGCCGCGCCGCTCGTCTCGCTGACACCGATTTCGTTGACGGCATCGGTGCCGTGCACCGTGATTCGCGAGATGCCAACTGCGGCTGAGCTGGTGCTGGGGACGGCGCCCGCGGCCGGCAAGCAGGCGATGCTCAACGGATTGTTCGTGACGGCCACCGCACAGCGCGTCGACGTGATCGCCCGCAACGTGGTTGTCCTCAGCGTGCCCCGCGCCCGGATGGACGACCCGGCATGCCGGCAGCTGGAGGTGTCCTCATCGACGGCGGGCACGTTCGCCTCCGTCTCCGGCCTGATCGATCCCGAGACCGGCACCGCGCTGCGTAGTGGGTTCGCCGACCCGAACTTGCGGCCACAGATCGTCGGAGTGTTCACCGATCTGACGGGTCCGGCCCCGCCCGGGCTGTCGTTGTCGGCGACGATCGACACTCGCTTCACCAGCTCCCCGTCACCGCTGAAAATGGCGGCGATGCTCGCCGGAATCCTGGGCACCGTCGTTGGGCTGCTGGCATTGTGGCGGCTGGACCGGCTCGATGGCCGCCGCGCGCAACGGCGCATTCCGGCCCGGTGGCGCTACTTCACCGCGGTGGACGCGACCGTCGTCGTGGTGTCGGTGTTCTGGTTCATCGCCGGCGCGGGATCGTCCGATGACGGCTATCAGTTCGGCATGGCCAACACCGCCAGCCATGCCGGCTACATGGCGAACTACTTCCGCTGGTTCGGTAGCCCCGAGGACCCGTTCGGCTGGTACTACGAGCTCATCGCCGCCATGACCCATGTCAGCCACGCCAGTCTGTGGCTGCGCTTGCCGGACCTGATCTGCGCGTTGGTGTGTTGGCTGCTGCTCTCACGTGAGGTGTTGCCCCGGCTCGGTCCGGCAGTGGCTGGTAACCGCGCCGCGGTGTGGGCGGCGGCGCTGGTGTTCATCGCGGCGTGGATGCCGTTCAACAACGGGCTGCGTCCCGAAGGTCAGATCGCCACCGGCGCCCTGATCACCTACGTCCTGGTCGAACGCGCCATCGTCACCCGCCGCGTCACCCCGGTGGGGCTGGCGATCGTCGTGGCCGCATTCACGCTGGGTATCCAGCCGACCGGGATCATCGCGGTAGCCGTGCTGCTGGCAGGCGGGCGCCCGATCCTGCGCATCATCGTCGCCCGCGCGAAAACGGTGGGGATCTGGCCGGTGCTGTTGCCGCTGGCGGCGGCCGGGGTCGTGGTGCTGACGGTGATCTTCGCCGATCAGACCATCGCCGCGGTGCGCGAGGCCACCGAGGTCCGCACGGCTATCGGACCCGCTCAGCCCTGGTACACCGAGAACCTGCGCTACTTCTACCTGGTTCTGTCGACGACCGACGCTGCCCTGTCGCGTCGTTTCGGAATTCTGATCACGATGGCGTGTCTGTTCCCGTCGATGCTGGTGTTGTTGCGGCGCAAGCGGATTCCGGGGATTGCCACCGGCCCGGTGTGGCGGCTGATGGGTGTCATCTTCGCGACCTTGTTCCTGCTGACGTTCGCGCCGACGAAGTGGATCCACCATTTCGGGCTGTTCGCCGCAGCCGGGGCGGCGATGGCCGCGGTGGCCACCGTGCTGCTCGGCCCGACGGTATTGCAGTCGGCACGCAACCGGGTCGCTTTCTTGGCGACCGTATTCTTTGTTCTCGCTTTGTGTTTCGCGTCGACCAACGGCTATTGGTACGTCTCCAGCTACGGGGTGCCGTTCAACGACAGTAGCCCGCACTGGGGGCCGGTCACCGCCAGCGCCATCCTCTTCGCGTTGTGCCTACTGACCGCCGGCTACGCCGGTTGGCTGCACCTGGCCTCACCGACGCGGCCGGAGCCTCGATTGACCCGCGTGCTGACTGCCGCACCCGTGCCGGTGGCGGCGGGGTTCATGGTGGTGGTGTGCGCCGGCTCGATGCTGACCGGAGTGATCAAGGAGTACCCCAGCTACTCCAACGGCTGGGCCAACCTGCGCGAGCTGGCTGGCGGGTGCGGGCTGGCCGACGATGTCCTCGTCGAACCCGACCCGAACACCGGATTCCTGGCCCCGCTACCCGGAGGCTACGGTCCGCTGGGCCCATTGGGTGGCAGTGAATCCGTCGGCTTCGGCACCAACGGAGTGCCCGAACACACTCTGGCCGAGGCGATCTGGCAGAGCCAACCCAAATCCGGAACCGATTACGACTGGGAAGCTGCCACCGCCCTGGACCAACCTGGGGCCAACGGTTCCAGCGTCGCGCTGCCCTACGGCCTGGACCCCGCGCGGGTGCCGATGGCGGGTAGCTTCACCGCCGGGCCTCAACAAGTCAGCACATTGACCTCGGCGTGGTATCGACTCCCTGCTGCGGACAACGACCACCCGCTCGTGGTGATCACCGCTGCCGGCACCATCACCGGGAACAGTGTGCTGTCCGGGCACACCGCAGCCCAGACCGTCGCCCTCGAATACGGCACACCGGGCCCCGACGGCACCCTCGTGCCCGGTGGCCGGCTCACCCCCTACGACATCGGCCCCCAACCTGCTTGGCGCAACCTCCGTTTCCCCCGCGCCGAGATCCCCGCCGATGCCCGCTTCGTCCGGGTAGTTGCCGAAGACCGTTCGCTCAACGTTGGTGACTGGGTGGCCGTCACTCCGCCCCGGATGCCCGAATTACGTTCGGTGCAAGAGTATCTGGGCTCCACGCAGCCGGTTCTGCTCGACTGGGCCGTGGGATTGGTGTTCCCCTGTCAACAGCCCATGCTGCATGCCAACGGCGTCGCCCAAGTCCCCGAATACCGGATCTCCCCGGACTATCCGGCGAAGATCGAGATGCCCGACACCTGGCAGAGCGGCGAGAATGGCGGGCCGCTGGGCATCACCGACCTCCTGCTGCGCGCCCACGTCATGCCCACCTACCTGTCCCGGGACTGGGGACGCGACTGGGGCTCGCTGCGCCGATTCGACCCCATCGTGCAGGCTTCCGAGGCCCACCTGGACCTCGGCACCGCCACCCGCAGCGGCCTGTGGAACCCGGCGCCGATCCGCATCGGACCATAGCGAGCGCGAGGTCAGGGGTCCATGCGCGGGCCCACGAGCCTCATGCGATTGACGAATGTGCCGCCGGGTGAAGCTGGCAGCGTCAGGTACGTTTGCCCGGTCGTGGCGGCTTTGATGGTCGTGATGACGACGCTCGGATTGGTCGGGCGCCCGGTCTACCTGCTGTTGTGGCGCAGGCGTCAGTGACCGTGCGGGACACCGATGTTCAGCACATCGGAAATGATGAACACTTGGGTCCCTTTGTCCTTGGCTGTTCGGGCGACTGACGTGGGCCCGGATCGGATCGCGGAGCCTCACGTTCCGGCGGTGCCTGCCGCTCGGGCTTCTGCCGAACGGGCGCCTCACGCTGGGGCGGTGCCTCCCGGACCGGTGCCTCTCGGACTGGTGCTTGTTGGACCGGTGCCTCCCGGACTGGCGCTTGTTGGACCGGGGTCTCAGGAACAGGTGCTTGGGCCGGTGGTTCTGGTGCGGGCTTCTGCCGCGGCGGCTCCGGAGCCTGGGTGGGTCGTTCCGGTGCGGTGCGCTCTTGCGGTGGCTCTTGCCGCGTCGGCGCCTCCTGTACCGGAGCTTCCTGTGCTGGCGCTTCCGGTGCGGGTGCCTCACGAACAGGGTTGTCCCGGTGCGGTGTTGAGTCCTCGCGGGGCGGTGTCACCACAGGGTCTGACGGGCTGTCCGTTTTCGGTTCGGCCGGAGGTGTCAACTCAGGTTTGGATGAGGTGTCCGGTCTCGGCTCGGCCGGCGGAGCCCCGGCACGGTCTGGTGCGTCCCCCTTCGGGGGTGTCGGCATCTGCTCAGCGGAACGATCGGGGTCCGTTTTCGGCGCCATGTTGTCCGGTGCGGGCTCTGGCTTTTCCCGCGGCTTGTCGATCGTCGGCGGTGTGTCGGCGGGCGCCGGCGGGAGTTTGGGTGCGGAAAACTCGGGTGACACCTTGGACGGTGGCGTAGCCGGCGTGGCTGCCGTCAATGCCGGTGGTGCGAAAGTTGTTTCGTGGCTCGCCTTGGGTGCGGCGGGCCAGTTTTTCAGGGGGGACGCCGGCGCCTGCTCGGTGAGGATGGTCGGCCGCGGCGCGAGTTCTCTGGTGAAGTCACGGGTGGATTTGTCCGCGAGGTTCTTCATCAGCGCCGCGGAGCTGCGGGTCGTCTTGTCGTTTGAGATGAACTGCGCCAGTGAGGCATTCAGGTTCACCACCGGAGATGAGACGCGGATGTCCACCTTGATGACTGGATTGGGGGTGGCCGGCCGTGCCCAGTCGCGGTTACGCGGATTGTGCCAATCCCGGTTCCTGTTCCAGTTTTGGTACCTGTCCGGGTTGAATCCGTGGGCCCGGTTCCACTGCGCCCGGCGGTACACCGGATCGTGGTTCTGGAACTTCCACTGGTAGTACTGCTTGTACGGGTGGTGGCGGTCGTACCAGTCTTGCTTGCGGGGGTCACCGGGATGGTCGCGGCGCTGGCCCCATTCGTTGCAGCCGTTGCGGTCCCAGCCGTGGCGGTCGTAGCCGGCCCAGTTGTAGCCGCCCCAGTTGTACCCCCAGTGGTCATAGCCCCACCGGTCATAACCCCAGCGGTCGTAGCCCCAGCGGTCGTAGCCGAGGAAATCGAAGCCGTACTGGTTGTAGCCGCTGAGGTCGTAGTTGTACCAGCCAGTTTGGTTGTAGCCGTATAGCTGTCCCCAGGACGGGTCGTAGTAACCGAGGTACCCGAGGTTCGGAGTCAGCGGAGGATCCGCGGGCTGGGCCCAGCCGGCTACAGGCTCGACCGGAACGCCGGGTGGCGGTGGGATGAAGTCGTCGCCACCAGCGCCCGTGTACCCCCATGTCGGCGCGGCCCCGCTTGTCGGCGCGGCCCCGCTTGTCAGTGTCGCGTCGGGAATTTGCGGTGCCGCAGCTGGTGCGGGCAGAGCCACCAGTTGTTGCACCGAATCTGGGGTGTACTGCAGAAGTTGTTGTGTCAGTTGCAGATAGAGGTTCTGCAGACTGGTGCGCTGCGGAGACGGGGAGACGTAGTCCAGGCCTTGCTTGGCCTCATTGAGTGCCGTGCGCGCGTCGGTCAGCTGATCGGCGGTCGGCTGCTGTCCGCTTCCGAGGATGTCCTGCGCCGTCTTCAGATCATCGACGACGGCGGTCAGGGCAACGCCTTGCGCGTGCTCGGGGAAGATCGCCTTCTGGACACCCCACAAGGTGCCTCCCGGCGAGGTCGTGTAGGTCGCGCCGAGTAGCCCGGCGACCAGCAACACGACTAATCCACCGGCGATGGCGGCTTTGCCTCGGCGTGACCGGGGGATGAGCCGGCGGCGCGGCGGCAGCGGCTCGACGGGCCGCAAAGTTCTCAAGTCGACGGGTGGGGGGCTGAGAGCAGTCATTCCGACCTCCTCGATGATGACCGGTGCCTGGTCACATCACTCCCGACCGCGTGATTTCCAGATGTACAAGTGCCAATGGTGGGCGCCAAGATGTATGCCTACGCAATATTAAGCATAACTAAATGTCACGCCGGGCCGCTACACGGACCAGGGCCCTGGCGGAATTCTCATCAATACACAGCTTGCGCAAAGGTGCGCACAGGAAGTTGCGTCTGGCCGGCTCGGGGGAGGTCGATCGACAGGGGCACCGGGCTTTGGGCGCCTACTGCCCCGAGCCCTCCACGACGGCCTTGATCCGTTCCAGCGTCTTGCGCATGTCGCGGACGTTGCGGCGCTGGCGGAGTTGACCGCCGAGAACCGAGAACACGGCGGTGAACGCTCCCGGCGGCATCCGGAAGGACTCGGTGACATCGGTGTCCGTTCCGGCCGGTGCCAACTGGTAGTGCCAGGTGTTGACTGCCCGGTCACCCATCATCACCGCGAAGCCGAATTCACGCCCGGGATCGCAGGCCGTCACTTTGCAGGTGGTCCAGTAGACGGGTCCGATCTCATTGCGCTTCACGTGGCCGCGGAACCGCGCGCCGAGTGCGGGCCCGGTCGCCCCGCCGAGCCACTCGGCTTCCATTACCTCGGGCGAGAACTTCCCGGTGTTGCGGACGTCGGAGATGAGGTCCCAGATGCGGTCCGCCGGCGCGGACATCCGCACCGTGACCGAGCCTTCCATGGCCATGGTTTCCCCTCCCGGACACCCTGAACGCGTTCGATCCAGCGCAACATATGCACCGGCGTCAGCACAAGGCCTACCGTCCCGGCGGCGGTGGCGATGTCGGAGTGCGATGGCAGCATCACGGGGCATGACGTCGATCCAGCGGCCGATGCCGCCACTGAATGCTGATGAGCGCATGACGCTGGAGAGCTGGTTGGACTTCTATCGCGCCACGTTGATGTTGAAATGCGACGGCCTGGATGATGCGCAGCTGCGTTCGGCGTCGGTGCCGCCGTCCGGGCTGACCTTGCTGGGGCTGGTGCAGCACGCGGCGGAAGTCGAACGTAACTGGTTCCGCAGAGTGCTCACCGGTGAAGACGCGCCACCGATCTTCGGACCCCGGGATCCGAACGGCCATGACGGTGGCTTTGAGGTATCCGCGCAATCGTCATTCCGCTCTGCCGCCCAGATCTGGAACGACGAGGTCGAGCAGGCACGTCTCAACTGTGCCGAGCGTCGGCTCGATGACACCGCCGCATTCATGGACGGCGAGGTCAGTTTGCGTTGGATCTACACGCACATGATCGCCGAGTACGCCCGCCATTGTGGGCACGCGGATCTGATCCGCGAACGTATCGACGGGCAGGCGGGGGTCTGAGAACGGCGCCTGCTGGCGGAGTTGCCCTGCGAGTACCGAGAACGGCTCCCGGAGGCATCCGGACATGTCAACCCAGATCAGCTCGGGTCGGTGGCGTCAGGTTCGAAGGTGCGTCCCTCAAGTGCTGCGGAGACCCGGAGCGGGTCGAGGTAGTCACGCCAGTGGGTGACTTTCCGGTCTTGACCGTGGCCACCGAGATGTACCTGTTGCCGTACGGCTTGCCGGTCGCCACCACGCGGCCTGCCGATGAGTATTCGAGTACGACAGTGGACGTCGATGGTGAGTGATGCGTCCGCAGGTCGTAACAGCGGTCGAGGAAGAAGGTGTCGCCGTAGCCCCGGTACAGCTCGACCAGGTTGTCGCGGCCCACGACATGGCGTGGGTAGCCGGGGACCGTGATGATGAAATCGAAAACGACGTCCTCGGCCAGTAGGTCGAAGAAGTGCTCGCCGTCGACCAATCCCGCGAGGCCCTGCTCGATGATCCGAAAGAACGGATCGAGTGCACGGAAGTCTTCGATGTCGTCGATCACTGAATTTCTCCCTGGGTCGAGGGGGTCAGTCCTGCTTCAGCAGATGCAGGCCGGACAGGGGTCCTCCGTCGATCTGCATGAGCCGACCGCCGTCGCGCAGGGGCCCGATATCGACTGCGGCGAACCCGAATTCATCGATGAGAGCACCGACGGTGGCCTTGGCGTCGTCGTCATCGCCGGCGTAGAAGACAACTTGGCGGCCGGCTTCGTGGCGGGGATCTGCGTCGATGTAGGCGGCGTACAACGTGTTGAATGCCTTGACGACCCGCGCGCCCGGCGCGTGGGCGGCGATGATCTCGCTGCCGGTCTGGTCGCCCAGTTCGGCGGGAACCAGTGCGCCGTCGACAACCTCGAAAATGTTGGTGGTGTCGACCAGGATGCGACCATCCCAGTTCGGCAGGGAGTCGAGGACGTCGGTCGCCACGGACCAATGTGTTGCCAGGAAGACGATGTCGGCCTGCGCCGCTTCGGCCGCGGTCCCGGCCGTGGCCAACGGACCGAGATCGTCGACGACGGCGGCAAGCGATTGCGGCCCACGGCTATTGGATATGGTCACCGGGTATCCGGCCTTGACGACATGCCGGGCGAGTGCGAGTCCGATATTCCCCCCGCCGATTGTTCCGAATCGCATGGTCTCCTCCTGGTGACGATTGAAGATTCAACTCACGTAACCGTGGCGGGGCGCCCAGTATTTCCGACGGCATCGTCAGCCGCGACGTGCCCGGTCCTCCCACGGCGGGCGCTCGCCGGTCGTGTTGAGCTGTTCGAGGATGACTTCCGACGCGCGCCCGAGCTGGCGCAACTGTTGTGAGGTGAGTGGGTCGATCACCAGCCGCCGCACGGCATCCACGTGTCCCGGTGCACTCGCCACCACTTTGTCGTGGCCTTCGTCGGTGAGTGTCACCAGCGTGACGCGGCCGTTGTCGGGGTCTGGGGCACGGGTTACCCAGCCCCGATTTTCCAGAGCCGATACGGCGTGCGAGGCCCGTGACAACGATCCGCTGGCGAGTAGCGCCAGGTGGCTCATTGCCAGGGTGCGATCGGGTGCCTCGCTCAGGGCCGCAAGCACGAAATAGCCGAAGAGCGACAGTTTCGAGTCGCGGCGCAACTGCGTCTCAAGGGCGCTCGCCAGGGCCATCATCGTCGCGCTGAACGGTAGCCATGCCGCGAGCTCCGCCTCGCTGAGCCAGTGCGTATCCGCTCGGTCGGACGTGTCGGTCACGGGATTGAGGGTAATCCCTTTACTTGATGTTTCCTGTGCGCAGACGGGCGGAATAATGTGAAACTTCAAGTCATTGCTGACGAGGTGGGGCTGTTATTGGCACTGAGCTCCACCCGACAATTGAGGAGAGCACCATGAACATCGCCTTGTGGACCGCCGCCATCGTCCTGGCTGCGGGCTTTGTGGGAAGCGGGTTGATGAAACTGGCTGTGCCCAAAGACAAGCTGGTCAGTTCCGGGCAGGGCTGGGCGCAGGATGTGAGCCCGGCCGCCATTCGTGCCATTGGATCTGTCGAGATCCTCGGCGCGGTCGGGTTGATCGTGCCGGCAGTAACACACATCGCCCCGGTGCTCGTTCCGCTGGCGGCCGTCGGCCTGGCACTCGTCATGGTCGGCGCGGCCACCGTTCACGCCCGCAGGAAGGAATGGGCGAACATCGTCGTCAACGTCGTGCTGTTCGCTTTGGCGGTGTTCGTTGCCTGGGGCCGGTTCGGGTCTTTCCCGCTCGGCTGATGACACTGACCCGCGGCGTGACGGTCAGGTCAAGACCAGACGCGTCACGCCGACCAGGATCATCGCGCCGAACGCCGTCAGGTCGGATCCGATCAGGCCTGACGCTCCACCCCGAGCGCATCGAGCAGGCAGTTGACGGCCAGTTTGCCCAGTGCGTCGGATGCCAGCGGGCTGTCACCGGTGAGCAGTCGGCGGTCTTGATACACGGTGCCGGCCATCTTGTCGTTGACGATGGTGAGCCCCTGCTTGGCCAGCAGATCGGCGACGAGCCACTGCAGGTGCCCGGGCAGGTACCCGATGTCGATGTTGGGACCCTCGTCGAGCGAGTCGGGGAACACGCACACCGAATATCCAGCCAGCGGTGACGGGGACTTGCCGAGGCCGGCGGCCAGCAGTGCCGCCGGACCGTGGCACAGGGTGATGATGAACCGGCCGTGGTCCAGGGCCCAGTTCAGCGTCTGGCCCACCGGTTCGCTGCCCGGCAACCCGACGACGGCACCGTGGCCGCCGGGAATGAAGACCGCCAGGTAGTCGGAGGCTCTGAGATTGTCGACCAGGTCGGACAGCTTGAGAGGTTGTTTGAGCTTGGGTTTGAGGGCCTCATAGGTCGACATCACGGCTGGGTCCTCGTGGGGCAGAGCCCACAACTCCAGCTTGGCCGGGTACCCGGAGATGGTCGCGACGTCGACGTCGAATCCGGTCTGCATCAGGTGGTGCAGCGGCAGCAGCATCTCCACCGGATGATTACCGGTGGAGAACATCTTCCCGTTCTGGCACAACACATAGCGCTCTTCGGTGGCGATCATCAGCACCTTCCACCGGCCCTCGGTGTAGGCGCCCTTGTGTTCGACGCCGGCGAAGTCGGTCTTGGCTGAGGTGTACTGACTCAACGAGTAGGGCGACGGGAAGTAGGCGTTGTCCTCGGCCAGATCGGGGCTGGGCACCTTGCTGAGGTTGTCTGAGTCTTGTGACATCTCGTGTCACCTACTTCCGTAAGCAATTCTCGCGGTCGTCTCAGCAATACCCCGGTTCCGCCCGCCCCATGCATGCCACATCACCGCAGGGGCAACTCGGCGAAGATCGGCGTGGTCGGTGCCGTCGAACCACGACCCGGCTCGACGGTGAAGGCCAATGCCGACGCGTCACCGAGGTTCGGCAACACCGCCGTGGTCGACGGCGCGACGGCCTCCGAGTCCATGGTGCCCGCCGATTCCGGCCCGCCCTCGCGTAGCAGCCACATCTGATAGACCGTGCCGGATTCCGGGGGCGTGACACCGTTCATCACCAGCACGCCGGCGTTGCGTTCGCGGGAGAACACCACCGTTGCGGTGCCGCCGGTGGGAATGGCGCCGGAGACGGTCCGCACATCGGGGGCGGCAAAGATCTGCTCGGCAGTCGATGGTGTCGGGGCCGGCCGCATCGCGATGCCTATCCCTATGCCCGCGATGGCGACCACGGCGGCGGCCGCCGCGGCCAGTGCAGCGGTGCGCCAGCGGTGCCGGGTGGTCCGCAGCTCACCTGCCGACACCGCCGCCAGCAGCCGGTCCCGCAGATCGGCGGGCGGCTCAAGCGCGGTGCTCGCCGCCACGGTTGCCATGGTCTCGCGCACGTCCCGTACTTCATTCGCGAACTGCACGGCGACCTCCGGCGGTGCCGCCACCAGGCGCTGCTCGATATCGGTGCGCTCGGCGTCGGATACCGCGTGCAGTGCGTACGGGGTGGCGAGCGTGGTCAGCTCGGGGTCCATCGGTTCGGTCATGCGGCCCCCAGGCAATTGCGAAGGCCGCGGATCGCGTCCCGCATCCGGGATTTGATGGTGGAGAGATTGGCTGCCAGCCGTTGCGACACTTGGCTGTAGGTCAGCCCGTCGTAGTAGGCGAGGTGGATGCACTCGCGCTGGTCCTCGGTCAGCGAGGACAGGCAGTCGGCCACCCTGCGTTGCTCGTCTCGGGTGATCACCGAGTCGGCGACGTGGTCGACGGGCGGCTCGACGTTGCTCGCGCCGTAGCGGGACTCACGCCGGCTGGCGGCTTGTTCGGCGCGCACCCGGTCCACCGCGCGCCGGTGTGCCAGCGTCATCAGCCAGGCCATCGGGGAACCGGCAGCCGGGTTGTAGGTGTCCGCGGCGTGCCAGACCTGAAGGTAGATGTCCTGGGTGGTTTCCTCGCTGTATCCCGGATCCCGAAGAACCCGGGTGACCAGACCGAACACCCTTGACCTCGTCTGGTCGTACAGAGCCGCGAAGGCGTCGACGTCGTGTCGGGCCACCCGGTGTAGCAACGCGTCGAGTTCGGCGGTCACCCACAGCAGCCTAGCCACTGGGGCCGGCATCGTCCTGCTTATCCGGATCTCGGCGGGGCGGGAATGAAAAATGAAGTGCGCGAGCAGTATTCAGGGAATCCCGGTCGTCCGGCCATGTGTTTCTCGGCGAGTCGCGCACCGGTCGCATACACCAGGAAGTACGTCATCAACACCGGGGACAGCACTGTCACCAGCGATCCCCAGCCGCAGATGCTCGCCAACCACAGCCCCCACCACACGCAGCTGTCCCCGAAGTAGTTGGGGTGGCGCGTCCAGGCCCACAGGCCGCGGTCCATGATCGCGCCTTTGTTGGCCGGGTCGGATTTGAACCGGCGCAGCTGGTGGTCGCCGATCGCCTCGAACGCCAGCCCGACCGCCCAGACCGTCACGCCGGCAATCAGAACCGGCCGCAGGGCCGTGGGCGTCGGTCCGAGGGTGGCCGACAGCTGCACCGGTAGCGAGACGAACCACGTTGCGGCCGCCTGGATCACGAAGATCTTGCGCAGCACGTGACCGGCCGAGAAGTCGCCGCCGAGCAGCTGCCGGTAGCGCGGATCCTCACCCTTTCCCGCCGATTTGAGCACCATGTGCCAGGACAACCGTCCCGCCCAGAGCCCGACCAGGACGAGCAGCAGGATGCGGCGGAAGGGGTCGCCGGTGCCCAGGACAGCGCTGATCGAGGCGACCACGATGAAACCGATACCCCACGCCACGTCGACGACGTTGTACCGCCCGAGTTTTCGGCCGATCAGAAAGGTAGATCCGTGCACGACGGCCAGCGCGGCCAGCGAGACCGCGGCGATCACGAGCAGGTTCACCGGTGTCCTCCCGTCGGTGCGAAGGTCCACTGGTAGACGTCGAGATAGCCGGCGGCGAATCCCGCCTCGGAGTAGGCCAGGTACAGCTCCCACATCCGCTGGAACACATCATCGAATCCCAGTGATGCCAGCGCGTCGCGGCGCGCGAGGAAACTCTCACGCCACAACCGGAGGGTCTCGGCGTAGTGCGGACGCAGCGACATCATGTCGACCGTCCGCAGCCGGGTACCGCGTTCCGTCAGGCCGATGATCGCCTCGGTCGAGGGCAGCAGCCCGCCCGGGAAGATGTACTTCTGTATCCAGGTGTAGGTGTCGCGGGTGGCCAGCATGCGGGCGTGCGGCATCGTGATCGCCTGGATCGCGATGCGACCGCCCGGGAGGACAAGGCGGTCGAGGGCTTGAAAGTATGTGGGCCAGAATCGATATCCGACCGCCTCGATCATCTCGACGGAAAGCACGGCGTCGTAGCAGCCATCGACATCGCGGTAGTCGAGCAGGTCGATGTCGACCCGATCGGCCAGGCCGGCGGCCGCCACCCGGTGCCGGGCCAGCCGTTGCTGCTCGGACGACAGGGTGATCGAACGGACCTGCGCGCCGCGCGCGGCGGCACGGATACAGAGCTCGCCCCACCCGGTCCCGATTTCCAGGACCCGGCTGCCCGGCCCGACACCGGCCGCGTCGAGCAGCCGGTCGATCTTGCGGCGCTGGGCATCTGCCAGTACGTCCGGAGTGGCAGGCAGGTGCTCGAACAGTGCACTGGAGTATGTCATCGTCTCGTCGAGGAACTCCGAGAAGAGCTCATTGGACAGGTCGTAGTGGGCCGAGACGTTCCGCCGGGCCTGCGCGGGCTCGTTGTGCTGGGAACGTGGTGGCCGAGGCAGGGCCACGCTCCGGAACCGTTGCAGTGCAGCGGGAATCAGGTCACCCATCGATCTTCCGAACTCGGTGAGCAATCCGACGAGATCGGTGGAATGCCACTCACCGGCCATGTATGACTCACCGAAGCCGATCAGGCCGTACCGCCCGATTCTGCGGGTGAGAGCCTCCGGTCGGTCGATGACCATGGTGGGCAACGTCGGGTCGGCCGCCCCGATGACGGTTCCGCCGGGCAGCGTCAAACGTACCGGCAATGTGGCGGCGGCCCGCTCCAGCAGCCGTGCGGCCACCGCGCCGGCGATGGCGGCGGCCGGTCCGCCCGGCGGCCGCGCCACGTCGGGCCAGCGCGTCGCGTCGATGGTGGAGCGCGTCTCGATCTGGATGCTCACAGCGACCTTTCTCGGGGTATCACGGGAACCCGGCGCAGCCACAACTTGATCCCTTCGATCCGGATGGCGATGGCGCCTGCCAGCGGGGCCAGCGGCGCGGCCAGTTGAAGGCGGAGGACCTCCGCGGTGGTCGCCGCCCTGCGGTCACCCCGCAGTGTGGCGACAAAGGCCGGATGGCCCTGACGGTGAAGGGAAATCGTCACGTCTACGTGCTCAGCGGGTTCGGGAGCCAGGACCCGGTAGTGCCCGTCGACGGCATTGAACGGTGAGACGTACATGCGCTTGGCTACTCGGGCGCGACCGTGGGCGGGCAGCAGATAGGCGTGACGCTGGCCGTAGGTGTTGTGCACCTCGGCCACCACGAAACGCAACGTGCCGCCGGCATCGTGACACCAGTACAGGCTCAGTGGGTTGAACACATATCCCAGCACCCTCGCCTGCAGAAGTGCGGTCACGCTGCCGCCCTCGAGGTCCACATCGTGCGACTGCAGAAACGCGTCAACGCGTTGACGCAGTGAGTCTTTCGGGGTACCGGCGAAGTGGTCGCCGACCTCGAACCGGGCGAACGGACCCAGCCAGCGAGGTAGGCGCGGCATCCGGTCCAGATCGACGTACCAGCTGTACCCACGGTAGGTGAAACGATGACGCACCGGTGCCTGGCGGAGATGGGTGATCCGGGTGCGGTAGATGGCGGGAGTCAGCATGCCAGCGGCTCCGGTGCCGACTGGCCGGCCCACCGGGCTCCCAGTCGTTGGGCGGCCCGCCACCCCGACAGGGCGCCGTCCTCGTGAAATCCCCAGCCGTGATAGGCGCCGGCGAACACCAACCGGTCATCGTTGAGGGAAGGCAGGAGCTGTTGAGCGGCAACAGATTCAGCTGTGTAGGCCGGATGGCTGTAGATCATCTCGGACAGCACAGCCGAGGGGTCGACCCGATCGGCCCCGCCGAGCGTGACCAGGTAACGGCGGGGGCCGCCCAACCGCATCAGCCTGGTGATGTCGTAGGTGACGGTGACTGCGCGATTGAAGGGATCGATCAGGTAGTTCCATGACGCTCGCGCCCGCGGTAGGCGTGGCAGCAGGGACTCGTCGGTGTGCAGTTGCGCCTGGTTGAGGTGGTAGGGGATGGCGCCGAGGACGGATCGTTCGGCAACGGTGGGTTCGGCCAGCATCAGCAGAGCCTCGCTGGGGTGTGCGGCGATCACGACGGCGTCGAACTGCCGGGGCTCGTGGCCGTCCACAGTGACCGAGACGCCGTCGGTGCATCGCCGCACGGATCGCACGTGTGCGCCGGTGACGGCCTCATGCACTCTGGACACGATGGCGTCGACGTAGGTGCCCGACCCGCCCTGCACCGTGCGCCACGTCGGTGAGCCGAAGGTCGACAGCATGCCGTGGTGCTGCAGGAAGACGAACAGGTAGCGGGCCGGATAACCCAGCGCGTCACCCGGCGGGCACGACCAGACCGCGGCTACCAGTGGGGTCATGAACCGGTCGATGAAGTATTGGGAGAACTCGTGGCGCCGGACGAACTCGTCCAGGGTCTCCTCGTCCCGGCCGGCGGGCCGGCTCAGTAGCCGGGTTGCCAGGCGGTGGAATCGGGTGATCTCGCCCAGCATCAGCAGATAACGAGGCCGCGTCAGGTTGGACCAGGCCGGGAACAGGCCGCCAAGGCCACGTGCGCCCGCGTACTCCAAACCGCTGCCGTCGTCGCGCACCGACATCGACATGTCGGTGTTCTGCGTACGGACTCCGAGTTCGTCGAACAGCCGGCACAGAGTCGGATACGTGCGGTCGTTGTGCACCAGGAAAGCGGTGTCCAGGGCGACCGTGCGGCCGTCCTCGGCGAGATGCTGTGTATGCGCATGTCCGCCGAAGCGGTCGTCGCACTCCAGGAGGGTGACCCGGTCGCGGGCCGACAGGACATACGCGGCGGTCAGGCCGGCGACGCCGCTGCCGATCACCGCTACCGAACGCGCACCAGGATGAATGTGCTCCACACCCGGTATTCGGAGCCGGATGGGGTTCGGATGGAGAGAAGTTCTACCGGAGTTCGGCGATCACCTTCGCGAACGTCTCGGCGTGGGCGATCTGCACGATGACATAGGTGATGCCGTACTTCTCGCGCAGCCCACGAATGTGGTCGGCCATCGCGCTGACCGATCCCGACAGCACTCCGGGGTGCCGCAGCAGCTCTTCGTCGCTGAGCCCCGGCAGGAAATGACGAGGAACGTTGAGGATGGGCATTTCACTGCCGGGAGCTGGCATCGCGGTGACCGCGATATTGAGCTCCAGCTCGTCGAACCGATCGCCGGCGGTGTTGCGCAGGAACGAAATTCGGTCGGCCAGCGGGTCGCCGTCGACATGAGCGCCACCGGTGAGGCCGATGATGTCGGCGGTCTGGGCAGCCACCGTCAGCAGCCGGTCGCCGTTGCCCGCGATGAGGATCGGAATGTCGGGTGCATGCTCGCGTAGATACTCGGTGGTGTGGCGCAGATAGTCGATACGGTCGCGCGCGCTGGGGAACGGTAGCTCCGCGGCGTCGAACTCCTCGCGCACGTACCCCGCGCCGAGACCGAGGTCGAACCGGCCACCGGACAGATCCCGCAGGGCGGTGGCGTCACGCGCCAGCAGCGCCGGCTTGTAGAAGCCCGCGTTGAGCACGAACGTCCCGACGCGCAGTGTGCTGGTCGCCGCGGCGATCGCGGTCAGGGTCGGGAACGGGGCGGGCGCGCCGAGATGGTCGGGCACGTTGAGCACGTCGAAGCCGAGGTCTTCGGCACGCCGGGCCTCGTCGGCAATCTGTGATTGGGATTCGACGGTTCGCAGGCTGACACCAAAGCGGAAATCGTTGGGCATCACCCGATCTTAGGCACGGCGGTTGCAGGTTTGGGGGCGTCTGCTGTGGGCAATTCTGAGCCGTGACGAGTCATCCGACGGTGGGCGTGGAAGAGGAGTTCCTGCTCATCGACCCACAGAGCGGCGAACCGATCGCCCGCAACAAACAGGTCGCCGCATGCGCCGCCCAGCACGGGGTCGATCTGCAACTGGAGCTGACCAGCTGCCAGGTCGAAACCACTACGGATGTGATGGACACCAGCGGCGCGCTGCGCTGCGAACTGACCAGGTTGCGCCGGATTGCCACCGAGGCCGCCGCCGCCAATGGGGCGCAGCTGTTGGCCGTTGCGCTGCCGCCGACCGTGCCGCACAAATTCCCGGTGACACCGACCGCGCGCTACCGCAGGATCGCCCACCGGTTCGGCATGCTCGCCCACGAGCAGGGCATCTGCGGCTGTCATGTTCATGTCGCAGTGCCCGACCGCGAGGCCGCGATTCACGTCAGCAACTGGCTACGGCCATGGCTGCATGTGTTGTTGGCGCTGACCGCCAACTCGGCGATCTACCGCAACACCGACAGCGGGTATGCCAGCTTCCGCAACGTGCTGTGGACGCGGTGGCCGAACTCGGGACCTCCGCCGCATTTCGATTCGGCCGCACAGTACGACGCCGCCGTCAGCATGCTGGAACGAGCGGGCGTTGCGCTGGACGACGGCATGATCTATTGGGATGTCCGGCCGTCGGCGAATTTCCCGACCGTGGAAGTGCGGGTGTGCGATGTGCCGGCCACCGTCGCTGAGACCGTGTTGGTCGCCACGCTGATCCGCGCCGGGGTGATGACGGCGCTGCACGCGTACGACGCGGGCGAATCGGTTCCGCACCTGGCGGACTACCAAATCCGTGCGGCACATTGGGAAGCCGCTCACGACGGCCTGAACGGCGACTGTATCGATCTGCTCGGAGACCAGTCGCCCGTCCCGGCGCGGGAGTTGCTCGGCCGGTTCGTCGAAACGGTGCGGCCGGCCCTGTTGCAGTTGGGCGACTACGACATGGTCCGTGGCGAGCTAGGCCGCGTCGTCGCCGAGGGCAACGGTGCGATGCGGCAGCGTCGGGCCTGGCGGCGTCGTGGTGAAATCGCTGATGTGATAGGCGAATTGGCGGCTGCTGTGATCAGCGATTAGCGCTGCCCAGCGCCGCAGGAACTCGATCCAGGCGTGCGGAAGCAAGCATTCAGCCCCTCACGGTCAGATAGATCAACACCACGTTGAGCACACTTATCAATCCGGCCACACCCCAGCCGAGGGCCGTGGTGACGCGGTGGTTGACGTCGTCGCCCATCAGGGTCGTGTTACTGGTCAACCGCACCAGCGGGATCAGCGCCAGCGGTATGCCGAACGAGAGCACGACCTGGGACAGCACCAGGGCGCGACTGGGGTCGACGCCGATGGCCAGGACGGCGAGAGCCGGGATCAGGGTGACCACGCGACGCAACAGCAGCGGGTAGGAGCGACGTAGCAGCCCCTGCATGATCATCGCGCCCGCATACGCGCCGACCGAGGTCGACGCGAGGCCGGAGGCCAGCAGTCCGATCGCGAACAGCAGGGCGACCGTCGGGCCCAGGGTGTCGCGGACCGCGGCGTGGGCTCCCTCGATGGAGTCGGTGTTGTCGCGCCCCTGCAGGTTGATTGCCGCGACCAGCAGCATGGCCAGGTTCACCGCGCCTGCCAGCAGCATCGCGAGCCCGACGTCGTAGCGCGTCACCCGCAGCAGACGTCGTCGCCGGGGGCCCGGTTCGGGGTGGCCGTGCCGATCACGGGCCAGGCCGGAGTGCAGATAGACCGCGTGCGGCATCACCGTGGCGCCGAGCATCGCGGTGGCCAGCAGCAGGCTTTCGGTGCCCTGGAACCGGGGGATCAGCCCGGCCGCGACCTCGGCCGCCGGGGGAGTCTCGACGAACAGGCTGGTCAGAAAGCCGATCGCGATGATCATCAGCAGTCCGGTGATCACCCGCTCGAACACCTGCTGACCCCGGCGGTTCTGCACGCTCAGCAGCAGTAGCGACACCACCCCGGTGATGACTCCGCCGAGTAGCAGCGGCAGGTCGAACAGGAGGTGCAGGGCGATCGCCCCGCCCACGACTTCGGCGAGATCGGTTGCGACGGCTACCAATTCGGCCTGTATCCAGTAGGCGATACGGGACGGGGTGCGCGTGTGGTCGGCGATCACCTCGGGCAGCGAGCGGCCGGTGACCAGGCCCAGCTTGGCCGAGAGGTACTGCACCAGGCCGGCCATGGCGTTGGCCACCACGATGACCCAGACCAGCAGGTAGCCGAACTGCGCGCCCGCGCTGACATTCGCGGCGACGTTCCCGGGGTCGACGTAGGCGATCGCGGCGACGAAGGCCGGCCCGAGCAGCATCCAGCTCGGCGTCGTGCGCGCCTTGGTGTCCTCTAACAACGGCTCCGCTTTCTATCCGGGTATGCGAATAGAAAAGTTAGGGTAGCCGAAACTTTCCGGCGAAGCCACGTCGGGGGGTGGTCACCAGGGGTGTCACCAACCGACGACGATGCCGCCGAAGCCGAACATCCAGCCGTACCCGGGGCCGTAGTTCCTCATGGCGGGCGGGGAGGTCACGATCTGAGTGCTGCCATTGGTCTGGCACAGCGTGGTGTTGGGTGAGGTGTTGGTGCACTTCGGTGCGGCCGAGCCGGCCGGAGCAGTCAGAATCGCCAAACACGGCACCGCCAGCAGCGCAGCCAGGTACCGAACTATGTTCGTCATGACCTACTCCGATCCTGGAGCAAGTCTACGTCTGAACGGCGCTGTCAGCGCTGGTCAGAGCACGAAAAAATCGTCGTCCCAGGGGAACATCCCGTAGCCGGGCTGCGGCGGAGTCGAGTCGATCTGGACGTTGCCCTCGGTTGCGCATTCGGTGGTCTGTCCACCCTCGACCGAGCTGCCGCCGGTCACCTCGCACTGCGGCAGCAGGCGGGGCTCGCTGGGAGCGCTGGGTTCGGCCGAGGCCAGCGGGGCCAGGGCGATCGCCGCGGAAGCGCCGCCAACCATCAGACAACCGGTAACCGTGCTGAGGAGATTTTTCATCGCGGCGCTCCTTCCAGCGGGGATCTATCCGGCAGCGTACAGACCCCGGCCGGTGATCAACGGCAGATCGAGAGTGGTCCGGATGCCCGGCTTGGCGTCCACCACCGCCGGGATCGCGTTGACCACCCGCGCCGCCGTGGCGACCAGCCCCGCGTGGTTGTGGTCGCCGTTGGGGCTGCTCAGGCGCAGGTCCAGGTGGTAGGACGGTTCACCGGTCACCACGACCCGGTATGAGCCGCCCTCCTGCGCGGGCTGCGGCCACTCGGGGCACAGGTCGTCGCGAAGCCGTGTCACGTGCTCCAGCACCACGGCTGCCTTGCCGTCGCGCATACCGCGCACCTCGAAACGCAATGCGGCAGTGGTGCCCGCCGGGATATGGCCGGCCGCGATGTCGAAGTCCTCCGGCGCCGGTACCCGGGTGTGCTCCTCGGTCACCTCGTCGAGTTCGATACCCAGGCCGGCGGCCAGCTGACGGACCACCGAACCCCAGGCCAGGGTCAACACACCTGGCTGCAGCAGCATCGGAGTTTCGTCGATCGGCTTGCCGAAGCCCATCACGTCGAACATCACCGCCGCGCTGTCGTAGGTCGCGTAATCGACGATCTCCATGCAGCGGATCTGTTCGATCTGTTGGCAGGTGCCGGCAAGGGCAAGGGGCAGAAGGTCATTCGCGAAGCCGGGGTCGATGCCATTAACAAACAGGGTCGAAGATCCCTCTTGCGCCGCCGTCTCGATGGGCTCGATCAGCTCAGCCGGCAGCACCTGCCACGGGTACTGCAGGAACACCGCGGAGCTGGCCACCACGTTGACCCCGGCCGACAGGATGCGCCGGTAGTCCTCAAGGGCCTCGGGCAGCCGGTTGTCGGCAAGGGCGGTGTACACCACGCAGTCCGGTTTGTCGGCCAGGATCGCGTCCAGGTCGTCGGTGGCCAGGATGCCTGTCGAAACATCAAGGCCGGCAAGCTCTCCGGCATCCTTGCCGGCCTTGGCCGATGAGGACACCCACACGCCGGTGAGTTCGTAGTCCGGATTGGTGACGAGCTGCTTGAGTGCGTGCTTGCCGACGTTTCCGGTGCCGACTGCCGCTACGCGAATGGGCATTCTTCTCCTCAGAGGTCAGGGATGGGCAGGTCGAGGTTGGGCATGTTCAGGCCGCCGTCGACTTCGAGCACCTTGCCGGTCAGATAGCTACCCGCCGGGGAGGACAGGTACACCGCGGCGGCGGCGATGTCGGTCGGATCGCCGAGCCGGCGCAACGGGGTGGCCTTCTCCATCGGGTCGCGAAGGGCGTCGTTGGAGGCGACGATGTCGAGGGCCGAGGTGAGGATCGAACCGGGCGCGATCGCGTTGACGCGGATGCGGGGGCTCAAGTCCAGTGCGGACAACCGGGTGTAGTGCGCGAGGGCGGCTTTCGCGGTGCCATAGGCGGCGAATCCCCGCCCGGCCAGGCGCCCCACCGTGGAGGTGATGTTGATGATGCTGCCGCCGCCGGAGTGTTCGAGCATCAACGGCACGGCCGCACACGTCAGCGCGTGCGCGGTCGACACGTTGAACGTGAACGCGTCGCGCAGATCCTTCGTGGACGTGTTCAACAGCGGCGCCGGCATGGTGCCGCCGACGTTGTTGACGACGATGTCTAGTTTGCCGAACGCCTCCACCGCGGCGGCCGCGAGCTCGGCGGTGGCCTCAGGGTGCGCCAGGTCGGCGACGACCACATGCGCCCGCCGCCCGGTCTCGGCGATCTGACTTGCCACCTCGTCGAGTTGGGCTTGCGTGCGGGCCGCGATGAGCACGTCGGCGCCCGCTTCCGCGAATGCCAGCGCGGTTGCCGCGCCCAGTCCACGCCCTGCCCCGGTGACGATCGCAACCTTGTCGTCGAGTCGGAATCTATCCAGAATCACGTGCGCTCCGTTCCCTAGCTCGGCGCCACGCTAGCAGGGCACGACAGCGTCCGTGGGTGGTTTCTGAAACACGTTCTAGTTGTCCTGTGGCGCTCGCCCGCGCGAATCGGAATCTCCCTAGGGGCGGGGAACGCTAGTACAAGTTGTTCGGGCAGGTGACATCGACATAGACGGTGTCACCCGGCATCGGCTCGGGACTTGACGAGGGGTTGTTGACCCGGACCACGGTGCAATCCGACAGCTGCTGCGTGTTGAACCCGCTGAGCCAGTTGATGTTGACGGTGTATCCCTCCGCCTCCAGATCCCTGACGACGGCATCCGCTCCGTCGGCGCCCGCGGGCGGCGCAGCGGCGCCGGCATAGGCGGTGCCGGCTAGGGCGAATACGACCGCGACGGCCCTGGCCCTCGGCAACATTCCCCAAGTATGAGGTGGTGGCCTGGGAGGTCGGGGCCGAACGGGCGCACGACGATGCGCATCTGACCCAGCGCGTCAAAGGACCTCCGCCGCGGCGGTGACGGGCGCACACTGGAGGAGTCAGTTCAAGGTGGGAGCCGCGATGACCCAGCAGCGATATGACTTCTTCGGCGATCTTTTCGCGCGGTACTTCAGGCCCGCGATCGATCAGTACCCGTCGGCGGCGGGCACCCTTGTCCACCGCCTGCTGGCCTGTACCGACGACCTGCAGGACCGATTGGCTCAGGCCCGTCTGGCAGCGGAGGTGTGGGGTGAGGAGGAATTGGGTCACCCCGGCCATCGCGTGCACCCGGCATCGGAATTTTTCGTCATCACCCAGTGCGGCCTGATATACGGCGCGCGTTTCGCCGACGCCCGTCACGGTCTGTACTACCTGGCGACCCCGCACACGGTGTTCGACGCGTTCGTCGACCAGATCGAGCACACACCCCTGAGCCTGGGCTCGGTGGTCGTGGTGGATCGTCGCTGCAGCCATGACCTCGAATCCGCTCATCCCATGGATGCCGCACTGCGCCGGATCCTGGACGAACACGAGGCCCTGCGCGTCGACGTGCCTGCCTGACGGCGCTCCGAGAGCGCTCATGTTAACGCCGTATTTCGGCGGCGTTCTCTGCGTGTGAACCGGTGTGGATTCGGTATGAGATTGTCCGACAACGGATTTCGGCGTTTTAGGTTTAGCCCACTTACCGAAACCGAGAGGACGGGCTGCACCCAGTGAAACGGAACTTGAGAAGCGTGTGTGTCGCCGGCGCCGGGCTGTGTGGGCTGGGGGCGGCGTTGGCCCCGCCTGCTGTTGCCGCGCCCACTGAGTCGACCGCGAGTCAAACCATCAGTGACCTGGAAAGTCAGGGCTACCGGGTGATCTTGAGCAAGGTGGGCACCAGGGCCATCGACGACTGCACCGTGAGTGCCGTTCGTCAAGGTCGTTCGGTCACCGCACCGCAGGTGCCGCCGGGCGCGGCAAGCATCACGTCGTTCAACCCCGGACAGAATCTGCAGTACACGACGGTGTACGTGGACCTGGACTGCCGCCGCTGAGTTACTTCTTGGCCGCCGCTTTCTTGGCGGGGGCCTTTTTGGCCGGGGCTTTCTTCGCGGGTGCCTGCTTGGCGGGCTCTTGCGCCGCGCCGCCGCGCGCCTTCACGCTGGCCTCAAGTTTGGCCAGCAGGTCGGACACGTCCTCGGTCTCGTCGAGCTCGGTCGGCTGTTCTTCGACCGAGAAGGCCTCTCCGCCTTCGAGTTTGGCCTGGACCAGCTCGCGCAGCTGTTCCTGGTAGTCATCGCGGAACTGGTCCGGTTTGAAGTCGTCGGTCATCGACTCGACCACCTGACCGGCCATCTTCAACTCGGCCGGTTTGATCTCGACTTCCTTGTCCAGCACCGGGAAATCCGGATCGCGGATCTCGTCGGGCCACAGCAGGGTGTGGATCACCATGACGTTGCGCTTGCTGAAGTCTTTGACCCGCAAGGCGGCCAGGCGCGTCTTGTTGCGCAGCGAGAAGTGCACGATGGCCACGCGTTCGGTTTCCGCGAGCGTCTTGGCCAACAGCACATAGGACTTCGATGACTTCGAGTCGGGCTCCAGGAAGTAGCTCTTGTCGTACATCAACGGGTCGAGTTGGTCGGCCGGGATGAACTCGACGACTTCGATCTCGCGGCTGCGTTCTTCGGGCAGGGTGGCGATGTCCTCGTCGGTGATCACCACCATCTGTCCGTCGTCGGATTCGAACGCCTTGTTGATGTCGCGGAACTCGACCACTTCGCCGCACACCTCGCAGACGCGCTTGTAGCGGATGCGCCCGTTGTCCTTGGCATGGACCTGATGAAACTTGATGTCGTGGTCCTCGGTGGCGCTGTAGACCTTGACCGGCACGTTCACCAGGCCGAAGGCGATCGAACCCTTCCAGATGGATCGCATTTGCCCAGTATGGCTTGATATCGGCGAGTGCGCGAAGAACCACCGGATCGGTGCGTCGGGTCAGCTGCCCTTGACGAGGCGGTGCACCGACTCGGGTGTGTCGACGTCGGCGCCCACCCACGGCGCCGCGATCGGCTCGCCGGCCACGGTCCGAAGGGGCACCACGCCGGCCCATCCGCCGGAGTCGGCCGCGTCGTCCGGCGGCGCCGGCGGGGCATTGCGCACCTTGACCGTCCAGCCGTCGGGCGTGATCGGCAGCGCGACCGCGAGTGTCGCGGCGAGCTCTCTTTTCGTGCTGGACCGCACCTCGGAACTGCGGCCAGGGATCAGTGAGTCACTCAACAGATCCAGTGCGTATGCCGCGTCGGCCGGGTCGATGACGGTCAGGTGTCCACGTACGACGGCGGATCGGTAGTTGGCCGTGGAGTCGAAAAGCGTGTCCGCCACCACGATTCCGTCCAGCAGCGTGACGCAGAACGCGGCAGGGGCCCCGGCCGCGACATGCCGCAGTGCACCCGCGCCCGTCGACCCGTGCAGGAGGATCCGGTCGCCGTCGCGGGCATAGAGCATGGGCACGACCCACGGCTGTCCGTCCACCACCGTCGCGAGCGTGCCCACCGCCGCGGCGTCGAGTACCGAGTCGAGGTCGGGACGGTCGGTGCGGGCGAGCTCGCGTTCTCTCCTGATCTGCTTCACGGAACGAATTCTGGGGGAATTCCGGCATGTCCAGAAGGTCCAGAACTGGCAGGGAAGTCCAGACCACTATTGTGGCGGCATGGCGCGCCATGCACCCGAGCTGCACTTGGCATTGCAGCTCCCCGCCGACGAGGCGCCGCTGCGGCAGCGCATCGCAACGGCCATCATCGAGCAGATCCGCCTCGGCCGGCTCGGTCCCGGCGACGCGCTGCCGTCGACCCGCAGCCTGGCTGCCGAACTCGCGGTGGCCCGCTCATCCGTGGTCGACGCGTACGACGAGCTTGCCGCGGCCGGCTACATCACCTCTCGGCCCGGATCGGGCACACGGATCGCCGCCGGTGCAGACACCGCGGCCCACGCGGGCGCAGCGTCCCACGTCACCTTGGGCGGCGTCACCACAGTGGCCCCGATCGCTCCCCGTCAACAGCCGCCCGCGTGGGATCTCACCCCCGGGCACCCTGATCCTGGACTGATCCCGACCACCGACTGGCGGCGTGCCTGGCGAGCCGCCGCGGCCGCACCCGTGCCCGCCACCGCGGCAGGGCCCGATGGGCATGCTGAGCTCCGCCTGGCCCTGGCCGGTCATCTGCGTCGCACCCGTGGCATCGTCGCCGACCCGGGCGAACTGATCATCGTGCCCGGCGTGGCCTCGGCGTTGCGCACCGTCACCGCCGCGGCCGGACTGGTCGGCCGCGATATCGCGTTGGAGGAACCCGGCTACGACGAGGCGCGGCGGGCCTTCGAAATGTCCGGCGCCCGAACGCGTGCGGTAGCGGTCGACGGCGACGGCCTCGATCCGGGATCGCTGCGCGCTTCTGATGCAGCCGTGTATTGCACTCCGGCACATCAGTATCCGCTCGGGGCGCGGCTACCGGTGGCGCGTCGTGCGCGTCTCGTGCAGTGGGCAGCTCGGACCGGCAGCCTGCTGATCGAGGACGACTACGACGGCGAGTTCCGGTACGACGTGTCTGCGCTGCCCGCGTTGCGTGGCATCGAGGGCGGCCGCGATTGCGTGGCCTACATCGGGACGGCGTCGAAGATCCTCACGCCCGCGCTGCGGGTGGCCTGGCTGCTGCCACCGCCGGGGCTGCGGGACGCGGTTGCCGACGCATTGGAGAACAGCGGTGAATCAGTCTGTGGGGTGACCACTCTCGCGCTGGCGCGGTTCATCGAGTCGGGTGCGTTGACTCGCCACCTCGCCAGGGCGGCACGCACGTACTCGGCTCGGCGGTCGGCGCTCGTCGGTGCGCTTGGACGACGGTGCGCGGGCCTCCAACTGGAGGGGGTCGAGGCGGGTCTGCACATGGTGGTGCGGCTGGCTGACGGGAGAGACGACATCGCGATCGCTGCGACGCTGCGTGATCGGGGTGTCACCGTGTCGCCTCTGTCCACGTTCTTCGCGGGCGTCGCCGGCGCCCGGGGACTGGTGTGCGGATATGCGCGCCTGCCCGAGACCCAGGCTGACACGGTGGCCGAGCTCGTCGCGGATGCGATCAGTCAACCCTGAGTGGTGCTCAGGCCTGTGCGGCGGCATCTCGTGCGGCGAGATCCGGCAGGTCGGCGCCGGGGCGGGCCACTGTCAACGCCGCCGACAGCGCCGCGGATTTCAGGGCACGTTCGAGGGCCTCGATGCTGATCCGCCCGAGATCGCGGCGGCGGTCCGCGCCGAGCAACCCCAACGTCCACACCGCATCGAGTAGGCCCGCCATGAATGCGTCGCCGGCACCGACGGTGTCCGCCACCTGCACCGGCCGCGCCGTAACCGACACCGTGCCGGCCCGGCATACCGCGAAGGCTCCCCGGTCACCGGACGTCACCGCGACGATCGACGGGCCGACCTCCAGCCAGGCCCGGGCGATCTGTTCGGGGGAGTGCCGGGGGTCCATCCAGCGCAGGTCGTCCTCGGAGGCTTTGACGATGTCGGCGCGCTCGACGAGTCGGTCGATGCGCCCGCGGGCGATGTCGTCGTCCTGGATCACGTCCGGCCGGACATTCGGATCGAACGTGATGGTCGCCGACATCCGGTAGGCATCCAGCAGCGCGGCGGTCGCACGACACCCCGGCTCCAGCACGGTGGCGATCGAGCCGGTGTGGACCAGCAGCGGCGTGGCCACCTCGGGCGTGCCGGTCAACTGCCAGTCGATGTCGAATCGATAGTGGGCCGATCCTGCGGCGTCCAGGGTGGCCATTGCGGTCGGTGTTCGGGTGGCAGTCGTGCTGCCTGAAACCAGTTGCACCCCAGAGTGTTCCACGTACTTGGCAATGCGCTTGCCGCGGTCGTCCTCGGCGATGTGGGTGAGGAAGTCGACGCCGCGGCCCAGCCGGCCGAGGCCGACGGCCACGTTGAGTGGGCTGCCGCCGACGTACTCGCCACTGATCCTGCCGTCGCTTTCGACGACGTCGATCAGCGCCTCGCCGATGACCAGGGCCCGGCTCATGGCTCCATGGTAGGTGGCATCGGCTAGACCCGTCCGGCGATGAAGCCGGCCGCCTGGTCGGGATACGGCGGGAGTTCGTATGCGCTGTGCGCCGCGCGGACGCGGCCGCCCTCGACACAGATCGGATCGCCGGGGCTGCACAGGTCGATGGCGCGTCCGGCGAATTGCCCGGTGCTCGACAGCGGGGTGCCGAATCGGTTGCCGGGATTGCCGAATACCGCGACAGCCGCCACCCGGTCGGCGCTGGGTGGCGGCAGCGCGGGAGCCGAGCCGATGGTGCCGATCCGGTCACCGATCGGCGGCACGCCCGCCAGCATCGACACTGCCGCGGCTCCTTGCGAGAATCCGCCGAGCACCACCCGGGTGTCGGGACACTGGTCGGCCAGCCAGGCGATATGCCCGGCCGCGTCGTTCGCGGCGTCTGCGGTGGTCAGGAAGTTGAGCCCAGCCGGATAGTTGACCGCGTACACGCCGAGGCTGCGTGGTGCGATCAGAGCTCCGAGCCGGTCGACCATCGCCTGCCCCACCCGGCCGATCCCGGGCGGCTCACCGGTGCCGCGGGCGAACACCACCTCGACGTCCGCGCAGGGGTCGGCCGTCGCCGCAGGCGTCGGGCCGGTGAAAACGACCGCCACGGGCATCAATACGACCACGGCCAATCGGGGGAGCAAACTGCGCACGCGATTCAGTGCCATCCGCCCATGCTCACACGTTGACACGGTCTGTGTCTCAGATGTGGGTATACGTTTGCCTCATGGCAGGCGTCATGGAGCGCTATGAGCGGGTTCGGCTGACGAATCCAGACAAGGTGCTCTATCCCGCCACCGGTACCACGAAGGCTGAGGTCTTCGACTATTACCTGAGCATCGCCGAGGTGATGCTTCCGCACATTGCCGGGCGGCCGGTGACCCGAAAGCGTTGGCCGAACGGCGTCTCGGAGGCATCGTTCTTCGAAAAGCAGCTCGCGTCGTCGGCTCCGGGCTGGCTCGAGCGCAGCACCATCGCGCACAAGTCGGGCACCACCACGTACCCGATCATCAACAGCCGCGAGGGTCTGGCCTGGATCGCGCAACAGGCCGCACTCGAAGTGCATGTGCCGCAATGGCGGTTCGGCGCCGACGGGAATCCGGGCCCGGCCACCCGCATCGTGTTCGATCTCGATCCGGGCGAGGGCGTCACCATGTCGCAGTTGTGTGAGGTGGCCCAGGCGGTGCGCGACCTGATGGGCGACATCGGGCTGACGACGTATCCGCTGACCAGCGGTAGCAAGGGCCTGCACCTGTATGTGCCTCTGGCCGAGCCGATCAGCTCCCGTGGTGCCTCGGTGCTGGCCAAGCGGGTGGCCCAGCAACTCGAACAGTCGATGCCCACATTGGTCACCGCCACCATGACCCGCAGTGTCCGTGCTCAGAAGATCTTTCTGGACTGGAGCCAGAACAGCGGGTCCAAGACCACGATTGCGCCGTACTCGCTGCGCGGGCGGGAGTTTCCGACCGTCGCGGCACCCCGGACATGGGACGAGATCGACGACCCGGATCTGCGGCATCTGCGATTCGATGAAGTGCTGCAACGGGTTTCCGAGGAAGGCGACCTGCTGGCGGGGCTGGACGAGGATGCCCCGCGCCCCGACAAGCTCACCGCCTACCGCAGCATGCGCGATGCAGCCAAGACTCCCGAGCCGGTGCCGCAGGACATTCCGGCGACCGGCAACAATGACCGGTTCGTGATCCAGGAGCATCACGCCCGACGGTTGCACTACGACCTGCGACTGGAACGCGATGGCGTGCTGGTCAGCTGGGCCGTTCCGAAGAACCTACCTGAGACCACCGCGGTGAATCACCTTGCGGTGCACACCGAAGACCACCCGATCGAATACCTCACCTTCCACGGCTCGATTCCCAAGGGGGAGTACGGCGCCGGGCATATGGAGATCTGGGACTCGGGCACCTATGAGGCCGAGAAGTTCCGGGTGACCGACGATCCGGAGGCACGCAACGGCGAGGTGATCTTCACCCTGAGCGGCAACCGCATCGATGGCCGTTATGCCCTGATCCAGACCGAGGGCAAGAACTGGCTGGCACACCGGATGAAGGACCAGAAGTCTGCCACACCAGAACCCCGGGATTTCGCGCCGATGCTCGCCACCGAGGGGTCCGTCGCGAAACTCAAGGCCACGCAATGGGCGTTCGAGGGCAAATGGGACGGCTACCGGCTGCTGGTCGAGGCCGAACATGGCCGCCTGCAACTGCGTTCACGCCGCGGACGTGATGTCACCGCCGAGTACCCGCAATTACAGGCGCTGGCCGCCGATCTCGCCGACCACCACCTGGTGCTCGACGGCGAGGTGGTGGCGCTCGACGAATCCGGGGTGCCCAGTTTTGGTGAAATGCAGAACCGGGCCCGCTCCACCCGGGTCGAGTTCTGGGCCTTCGACATCCTGTGGCTCGACGGCCGCTCCTTGCTACGCGCCAAATACTCTGATCGCCGAAAGGTGTTGGACGCGTTGGCCGCCGGCGGCGGTCTGATCGTTCCCGAGCCGCTGCCCGGCGACGGACCGGAGGCCATGGACCATGCCCGCGAGCACCGGTTCGAGGGCGTGGTGGCCAAGAAACGGGACTCGACATATCAGCCGGGCCGGCGGTCGGCCTCCTGGATCAAGGACAAGATCTGGAACACGCAGGAAGCGGTGATCGGCGGCTGGCGCCAGGGGGAGGGCGGGCGCAGCAGCGGCATCGGCGCGCTGCTGCTCGGCGTGCCCGGCCCCGACGGCCTGCAGTTCGCCGGGCGCGTCGGCACCGGGTTCACCGAGAAGGAACTGACCAAGCTCAAAGGCATGCTGACCCCGCTGCACGCCGACGAGTCACCCTTCGACAAGCCGTTGCCGAAGCTCGACGCCAAAGGGGTCACGTACGTGCGGCCCGAGTTGGTGGGGGAGGTCCGCTATAGCGAGCGCACCTCGGATCACCGGCTGCGCCAGCCGAGTTGGCGCGGTCTGCGGCCGGACAAGTCGCCGGATGACGTGGTCTGGGAATCATAGGAACAGACGCAACGCAGACTCTCTTTGCGTTATCGAGCTAGCGATTCAAACGCATCGGCAGTCGCGCGATCGGCGGGAAAGAGCAACTCGATGGCCAATTCGGAGATCGTGACTTCGAACGGCATGTCGAAGGTGCCGAACATGCCGAAGAACGACCACTCGCCACCGTCGGGTGCCCGGACCCTGACCGGACCGAGATTCTGCGTGAAGTCGGATTCGCTTGCCGCACCCTGGTCTTCGTCGGGCAGGTAGTTCTCGAACTCCTCCAGGAGCTGCGCGAGCTGGTGGTCGGCGGTGGCGGCGAGCTGGCGCTGAATCCGATCACGAAAGTAGGACATGACCTCGTGGGCGTTGATGATCTGCGACATCAATTCCAGGCCGACGCGGTGGACGTTGACAGGTGGGTTCAGCAGGGCAGGGTCGATGGTCGCGATCAGCGGCTGTATGGCGGCGTTTGCGGCGACCAGGTTCCAATTGCGGTCGAAGACGACCGCCGGATACGGCTCGTGACTTTTCAGAATCCGCTCCAGCGCTTCGCGGATCGGAGCGAGTTCGGGTGCGCCGAAAGGATGCTCGGGGAATGCGGGAGCATGCCCAGAGGCGAGCAGTAGCCGGTTGCGTTCGCGGAACGGGATTTCGAGTCGTTCTCCAAGGCGCAGCAGCATGTCTCGCCCGGGCTTGGAACGGCCGGTCTCGACGAAGCTCAGATGGCGCGCCGACACGCCTGCGTCGAGTGCAAGCTCGAGCTGGGTCAGTCGACGCCGTTGCCGCCACTCCCGCAGCAGCGGCCCGACCTGAGGAGCGGAGCTGGTGGTCGCCATTCGCACCGACTGTAGCTGCATCGGGTTCGCTGCTCCATTACCTCTAGGTAATCGACAGCACGACCTCTGACCTCAACCATCACTGGTATGACGGTCAGGAGGACGAAATGACTAACTTGCTTCGACGGCTGGTCTGCGGCGCAGCCGGCGCCTTGATGGTGGTCGCATTGTTTCTGCCGTGGGATCAGGTTCAGGACGCCGATCGCGCCGCGTGGGGGTTATGGAAGCTCACTTTTCCGCTCTGCGTGGTCTTGGCCGCGTGTGCGTTGACCACGGCGATCACGGGCGGGCGGATCGGCCTGAACCGGCCGGATGTTTCGATTGTCGGCGCGACTGATGGTCTGGGGGTGATCACCACACTGACGCTGGCCTGGCTGCTGTTTGGCGATTTCCCCGCTCAGGCCGGCCACCAGCCGGCCCTCATCTTGGCGTTGATGTCGGCAGCCGCAGCAGCTTTTGCAGCCGCTGACTACCGCCCACTGCGGGGAGCGCCTCTATTTCCGCGGATGGACGAGGAGCGCGGCAGTGATCACCGTTCCAGGAGTCTTTCTGAATCTCGTGGATGACGGCGTACGTGCATCTCCGCCAGTTGTGGGGGAGTCAGGGAACTAGACGCGGGAACCGTCGACCGCTTCCTGCAGCCCCCGGGTCGCCAGCTCGTCGGCCAGCTCGTTATCGGGCACTCCTGCGTGTCCCTTCACCCAGAACCACTCGACCTGGTGCCGCGCGCAGGCCGCCTGCAGCCGCTGCCAGAGGTCGACGTTCTTCACCGGCTGCTTGGCGGCGGTCAGCCAGCCGTTGCGTTCCCAGCCGAGCACCCACTTGGTGATGCCGTTGCGGACATAGGTGCTGTCGGTGTGGAGGTGCACCACCATGGACCTCGTCAGCGCCTCGAGCGCCATGATGGGCGCCGTCAGCTCCATCCGGTTGTTGCTCGTGGTTCCGGGATCCCCGCCGTGCATCTCGCGTACGCGCTCACGGTGGCGCAGCACCGCGCCCCAGCCGCCGGGGCCGGGGTTCGGTCGGCACCCGCCGTCGGTATGGATGACGACAACGTCGTTGCTCAGGTCTCCGGCGTCGGTCATGCGCTGAGGATAGGCAACCGCTCGGGGCGGTCGGCGCCCCGACACACGTCAGTCGTCACGAGTAGCCGAGATCACCGCCGTCGGGACCGACACACCGAAGTCCTTGTGCCGGACCGTGGTGATCCGGCGGCCCGGCTGCACGGCGTCCTTGACCGGAGCGGTGTGGTCGCCGAAGAACGCGGCGCTCGCGTCGATGTCGTCGACGATGTACGTGATTCCCCACAGCCTCGAGGGACCGTCACTCGTCGTCTCCGGTGAACCGACGACCTCGAGGATCACCTCCCCGAACCGGAAGAAGACCTGACGGACTCGTCGCCCGCCGAGTTCGGTGTCACGTTCCCGGCGCGGGGCCACGCCGATGTCGGTAAGCGATGAGATCGTGCGCCCCAAGTCGGGGGACAACATCACGAGGTGGTCGATTGCGGTGGCGCCGTTCGGATGTTTGGCCGGCGGTGAGGTGGCGGTGGTCGACCGCGCTGTCGGGATGCCGTCGACGTCAAGCGGGCCATCAGATGGCAGGCCGCGCAACGACCACCCGATGATGCCGGTGCCGCGGTCGCTGCCGACCAGTCGAATGCGAACGTCTCCGACCCGGCAGACCGTCCCGGCGTCTCCGCCGGGATCAACACTGAATCCCGCTCGCGTCCAGGCGTCCGGTGGGTCAGCGACTTCGATCTCGTCGACGGTGACGGTCATGGACGTCGAATCTATCCGTCCCGCCGGTCGGTCGCGTCGACCTCAGTCGGAGTCTTGGCCGGCGGCCGCGATCCGTTGGCGTGCTTCGGCCGGCGAAATCCGCAGCCTCCGGGCCAGCACGGCCGCCGGGTCGAACCGAGGCGGCGATGCGGTCTGGGTGGCCACCATCCGTCCGAGCAGCCGTTGTTGCGCGGTCGCCAACCGTCTCTCCCCGGCGTCGAGCCGGCTCAAGACCTCGTGGAGTTCCGACCGTGTCAGGGCGTGCACCGACAACGCGTCTATTTCCTTGCAGGCGGCATTGAGGTGATCGAGGGCCTCACCGACGATCGTCCGCTCGAGATCCCTATCGGATGCCAATATCGAACTCATGTTCGGTACCGTACGCCGACCCACCGACAAGCCGAGTCGACGCGCGACCTCCGCGGCAAAAGAAAATCGGCCGCACAAAGTGTGCGGCCGATTTCAGGTATCCGATATTCACCAAACCGCTATATCCGGTTTGGCGACTCCAACAAATGTGTGCCCTGTTTTATTCCCAACTCAGCAGGCGACGTCGACATATGCCGTCTTTGAAATGACGGTGGTATTGATCGAGCTGCCGCCCCTGGAGTCATTGGTGGCAATGGTCTGTCCCTGGCGCACGCCGAGCACGGTGCAGTTGGTCAGTGGTGCAGCGCCGGTGCGGTTGACGATGACGTGATAGCCGCTGGTCTGAAGGCTTTTCACGGTTTGTTCGGCCGACTGTCCGGTCGGGGCGGCGGCGGCGATGCCGCCGAGGAATGTTCCTGCGGCCAGCGTGCCGGCGGCTAATGTGGCGATGGCATATGACTTCATTTCCCAACCCTCCGTTGCAGGCTGCACCGGGAGTCCCTCTACTTCCGGTTGCTTCCTGCAACGTTTAATTAGGAATCGGGTTCGAAAATTCCAGAATTCTCAGCTTAAAATGCGGAATTTCTCAGGATCGGGGTTCAGCTCTCCTCGACGGTGATCCGCAGGGGCGGCTTGTGCTCGGCGTCGGAGCTGTCGACGCGATCCCACACCACGTCCACCGGGGGTGCCAGCGCTCAGGTAGGCGCGACCTGTGCCATCGTTGAAGAATGAGTAGTGACGGGTACAGCGTCGATGACGACGACCAGTTGACTCAGGAGGACACCCTCATCGATCGGGGTGTCGACGACTTGCTCGACGAGGGTTACTCGCCGCCGGATCGGTGGCGGGAACCGCGGGACCACGAGACCCTCGATGAGCTGCTGGCCGAGGAAGAGCCTGATCCCGCGATGCAGCTCGACGATCGCGACTATCTCGACGAGCAGGGCGGCGATGACGAGGTCGGAGACCGACGGTCGGGCCGGTTGGTGGCCCCCAATGCGGGCTTCGGTGCAGACGAAGAGGCGGAGCTGCTCGGGACCGATGTCGGCATCGACGGTGGTGCGGCCTCAGCTGAAGAAGCCGCCGTCCACATCATCCCGCCGTCGTCACCGGATGGCGGTCCGTCGTTCTAGTGCCACCGACACGGTGAAGACCAGCAGCCCGCCGACGGCCAGCAGTGCGCCGGCCGCGGCCGGCGCGGTGTAACCGAGGCCGGCCGCGATCACCAGGCCACCCACCCAGGCGCCCGTGGCATTGCCGATGTTGAGCGCGGAGTGGTTGAGCGCGGCGGCCAGGGTCTGGGCGTCGTGGGCGACATCCATCAGCCGGGTCTGCAACGCCGGACCGACGGCCGAGCCGGCCACGCCGACGCCGAACAGCAGAGGCAGGGCGGTCCACGGGCTGTGCGACCCCAGCGAGAACGCGGCCAGCAGCACCGCCAGGGAGCCCAGGGACAGGTACAGCGCGCGGATCACCGAGGTGTCGGCGAACCGGCCGCCGATCAGGTTGCCGACGACCATGCCGAGGCCGAACACCATGAGCGCCACCGGAACCATGGACCGGGGTAGGCCGGTCACATCGGTCATCGTGGTGCTGATGTAGGTGTATACCGCGAACATGCCGCCGAAGCCGATCATGCCGACCAGCACCGCCAGCCACACCTGAGGTCGGCGCAACGCACTCAGTTCGGTCAGCGGGCTGGTGACGTGCATGGACTTCAGATGCTTGGGCAGCCACCGCCACTGGGCAGCCAACGTGATCAGCCCGACGCCGACCACCAGACCGAACGCGCTCCGCCAGCCGAGGGCCTGGCCGAGCCAGGAGGCCAGCGGAACGCCCAGCACGGTCGCGACGGTCAGGCCGCACAGCACATAGGCGACGGCCTTGGCCCGGTTCTGCGGACCCATCAGATGGGCGGCGGCCAGCGCGGCGATCCCGAAGAACGCGCCGTGTGGCAGGCCGGCGACGAACCGGGCGACGACCAGGGTCGGGTAGGTCGGTGCCAGCATGCTGGCCACGTTGCCGAGGGTGAAGACCGCCATCAGCGTGAGCAGCAGGGCCTTGCGCGGCCAGCGCGCGGTGAGTGCGGCGATGACGGGCGCGCCGATCACCACGCCCAGCGCGTAGGCGGAGATGACGTGGCCGGCAGTGGGTTCGCTGATGCCGAAGCCGGTCGCGATGTCGGGCAGCAGCCCCATCGCGACGAATTCGGTGGTGCCGATACCGAAGCCGCCGAGGGCCAGGGCGAACACCGCCAGCGAGCGCACCGTGGGGTCAGGTGCGACAACGGCACGCGGGCGTTCGAGAGAGGTCGTCATTCGCAGGCTTTCCGAGTGTTCTGAGTTGTTCCGGGGTGGCCGGACTGAGCTCTCGGGCAGCGTTGGGCGAGAACGGCGGGTGCAACGCTAACGGGGCGGGGAGTGTTCCCTCAAACCGTGGATCGACGGCCCCCGTTTTCTACACCTGGGCTGTCGGTCGTCGCCGGACACAACCCAGGAGTAGAAATCGGCGCAGGGAGTTACCCGCGAAGCGGGACTAGACCTTGGCGATGACGTTCTCGGCGAACTTCTCCAGGTGGCGGATCTTGCGATCCAGCGGCTCGGGGTCCTCGCCCATGACGTAGGGCAGGCGGAAGCCCACGATCACATCGGTGACGCCCTTGTCCTCAAGTCGTTTGATGCCGTCGGGCGTGTACGCGTCGGCCGAGATCACGTGGATCTCAAACGGCCCGGTCTGGCCCTCCTCCGCCCTGATCTCCTTGAGGCGCTTGAGGAGGACGTCGAGGTCGTCGGTGCCGCCGCCGTGCATCCAGCCGTCGTTGCGGGCCGCGCGGCGCAAGGCGGCTTCGGCGTGCCCGCCGACGAGGATGGACACCGGCTTCGACGGCGCCGGGGTCATCTTGGTCTTGGGGATGTCGTAGAACTCGCCGTGGTACTCGAAATAGTCACCGCTGGTCAGGCCGCGGATGATGTCGATGCACTCGTCCATGCGCTTACCGCGCCGCGCGAACGGAACGCCCATCAACTCGTAATCCTCGGGCCACGGGCTGGTGCCGACCCCGAGCCCCAGCCGGTTGTCGAACAGCGCGTTGAGCGAGCCGACCTGCTTGGCCACCAGAGCGGGCGGACGGATCGGCAGCTTGAGCACGAAGAAGTTGAACTTGAGCGTGGTGGTCACCGCACACAGGGCCGAGGCCATCACGAAGGCCTCGACGAATGCCTTACCGTCGAGGAACTCGCGGTTGCCGTCCGGGGTGTAGGGGTACTTCGAGTCGGATTCGAAGGGGTAGGCGACGCTGTCGGCGATCGTCATGGCGTGATAACCGGCCGCCTCGGCCGCCTGGGCGAGCGGGATGTAGTAGGTGGGATCGGTCATGGCTTCGGCGTAGGTGAACCGCATGCCGTACACACTAGAACGTGTTCTAGTTCTATGGGGGCGATCGGGCAGGCATGATGACCGAGTGCCTGCCTGGCTGACGCGCAACGTCCGGGTGCTGTCTGCGGTGTCCTTCCTACAGGACACCGCGAGTGAACTTCTCTATCCGCTGCTGCCGATCTATCTGACGGCCGTGCTCGGTGCCCCACCCGCCGTGGTCGGCGCAGTCGAGGGCGCCGCCGAGGGCGCGGCGGCGATGACCAAGCTGGCCGCTGGCCCGCTCGGCGACCGATTCTCCAAGCGGCCCTTGATCGCCACCGGCTACGGCATGGCGGCACTGGGCAAGGTCATGGTCGCGGCCGCCGGTGGGTGGCCCGGCGTGCTCGCGGGTCGCGTGGTGGACCGGTTGGGCAAGGGCATCCGCGGCGCGCCACGTGACGCCCTGCTGATCGCCGACACCGACGCCGCCGCCCGCGGCCGGGTTTTCGGATTCCACCGTGCCATGGACACTTTTGGCGCGGTGGTCGGTCCACTGTTGGGTTTGGCCGGCTATGAACTGCTCGACCACCAGATCGCGCCACTGCTGTGGGTGGCTGTGGTGCCCGCCGTGCTCAGCGTGGCGCTGGTGTTCCTGGTCTCGGAAAAGGGCACAGCGAAACGCGCTGAGGAGTTCCAGCCCGTCAGAGAGCGTCAGCCGGTGTTCGCCCGAGTGCGGGAACTGCCCGGGCAGTACTGGCGGGTGACGGCCGTGCTGGTGGCGTTCGGTCTGGTGAATTTCCCCGATGCACTGTTGTTGTTGCGGCTCAACGAGATCGGCTTCTCGGTGGTCGAGGTGATCCTGGCCTACGTCACCTACAACGCGGTCTACGCCATCTCCAGTTTCCCGGCCGGGTTGCTGGCTGACCGGATCGGCCGGTTGCCGGTGTTCGGTATCGGCCTGGTGTTCTTCGCGATCGGCTACGTCGGGCTGGGGTTGACCACCGATCCGTTGCTCGCCTGGCTGTTGATCGGGGCCTACGGCCTGTTCACGGGCTGCACCGATGGGGTCAGCAAGGCCTGGGTGTCCTCGCTGGTCGGTTCCGACCTGCAGGGCAGTGCGCAGGGAGTCTTCCAGGGCCTCAGCGGATTCGCCGTGCTGGGCGCCGGGATATGGGCCGGGCTGCTCTGGACTGCTGTTCCAGGTCAGCCCGGCCAACTGCCGCTGCTGATCTCCGGGATCGGCGGGGCGCTGTTCGCGACCGGGTTGCTCGGCCGCTCGCTGTTCAGCCGGCGGCGCTGACTTCGGGCCCGTCGGCGGAGTCCAGATCGAAGGGCGGTTCACCGATCCCGGAGACCGAGTGCGTGCCCTGCGAGGTGCGCTCGGTGATGCGGGCGTCGACGGTACGGGTGCCGATGCTCAGCCGCACCGCCCCGGCGGCCACGGTGCTGGGCGCATCGAGAATCGTTCCGCGCCAGTGGTACTTGCCGTCGATCGGATCCAGGTGACCGGCCAGCCGCACGTGTACCCGGCGATCGCCGTCACCGGTGTCGAGGACGGCGAATCCGTCGTACACCTCGTCGGTGGCGCCGGCGTCGGAACTCGCGGCAGATACCGCGGCCGCGGTGAGGCGCGATGGCGTCTTCGCCGGCAGGAAACCGGAGCGCCGCCACATGCGCCGTCCGATTCGGCCCATCAGTCCGACCTCTTCGAGGAAGGCTGCCAGCGGGGCGAATCCGGAGATCTGCACCTCGTGACGGTGGGCGCTGGCCCGGGCCATCCGGCGCGCGACGCGGGCGTCCAGGCCGACGCGCGCGTACTGGATCTTGTTGGTGAACAGGTAGCGGAAGAAGAACCCGCCGACACCGTTGAGGTTGGCCACCCACACCCGCTTGTACCAGCGCATCGACGGCGTGCGCTGACGCAGGCCGTCACGGGCGAACTGGATGTGGCGGGCCTCCTCGGTGACGTGAATACGCATGAGGCGCTGCACCATCGGCTGCAGGTCGGGGTCGTCCATCATCTGCCGCTGCAGCGAATCGAAGATCTCCTCACCGACCAACGCGGCCACCCACAGCACCGAGCCGCGGAAGAAGAACGGCAGCGAGTTGATGATCATCCGCTGGTACAGCCGCGGGCGCACCGGCTTCGCGCCGATCCTGTCGATGGCCTTGCCGAACATCACCATGTGGCGGGTCTCGTCGCCGAGTTCGGTGAGTTCGTAGTGCGTGGAGTTCGAGGTGGGGTCCTGGTGCATCATCTTGCGCAGCAGCGACTGGTTGAGGATGTTCTCGAACCAGATGCCCGCCGAGAGGGTGTTGGCCAGCTCCTGGCGTGACAGCTCGATCTGCTCCTCGCGGGACATGCTGTCCCACAACGGGGTTCCGTATAGCGACACGATCCTCGGCGGTAGGAAGAACTTGTCCGGATCCAGCGGCGCGTGCCAGTCGATGTCCACCACGGGCGCATACGACTTGCGTACCGAACCCTTGAGCAGGCGTTCGGAAAATGCATCCCGCCGCGCGGCGTTGGTCGAGCCTCCGCCGGGTCTGGCCGAAGTTGTCACCGTTGACGTTCCCTTCGTTTGTGGTCCCCTCTTCCCGACGGTAGGTACCGACAATGCGTGATGTCAATACCCCGGGTACCGGATACTTGGGGTACCTGGTTTCGGTTCGGTTAACCTTCGACAGTGCGTCGCATCCATGTCATCGGAATCGGGGCCGGTGATCCGGACTTCGTCACGGCCCAGGCTATTTCCGCGCTCAATGACACGCAGGTGTTTTTCGCGATGGACAAGGGGCCGCGCCGAGGTGCGGCCGACGATCTGGTCGCGGTGCGCAAGCTGATCTGCGATCGCTTCATTCGTACTGATCCCGGCAAGCCCGGCTACCGCTTCGTCGAATTGGTCGACCCGCCGCGCGCCGCGGCCGGCGACGCACCCGGCTACCGCCAGGTCGTGGCGGACTGGCATGCCGAGCGGGCCCGGATCTGGGCGGCGGCCATCGAATCCGAACTCGGGCCCGACGGTGTCGGAGCCTTTCTGGCCTGGGGGGATCCGTCGCTGTACGACAGCACGCTGCGGATCCTGGAGATGGTGGGCGAGCACGTCGAGTTCACCTATGACGTCATCCCCGGCATCACTGCGATCCAGGTCCTGACGGCTCGGCATCGCATCCCGCTCAACGACGTCGGCGAACCGGTGCTGATCACCACCGGGCGCCAGTTGCGCGAGCACGGGCTGACCGGTAGCGCCGTGGTGATGCTTGACGCGGACTGCTCGTTTCAGCAGTGCCCGCCGCAGACCCGGATCTGGTGGGGTGCCTATCTGGGCACGCCCGATGAGTTGCTGTATGCGGGCACGGTGGGTGAGATCGGAGACGAGATCGTTGCTGCGCGTGCCGAAGCGAGGACGCGCCACGGCTGGATCATGGACACATACCTGCTGCGGTCGGCAGACTAGACCGCCATGAGCTCATTTCTCCTGCGCGCCGCGATAACCGGATTCGCGCTCTGGGTGGTCACTCTCGTCGTGCCGGGGATCTACTTCATCGGAGGTGACTCGACCATCGCCAGGGTCGGCATCATCTTCGTCGTCGCGGTGATCTTCGGTCTGGTCAACGCGTTCGTCAAGCCGATCGTTCAGATCCTTTCGATCCCGCTGTACATCCTCACGCTCGGGCTGATCCACATCGTGATCAACGCGCTGATGCTGTGGATCACGTCGTGGATCACCGACCACACCACGCACTGGGGTCTGCACATCGACCAGTTCTGGTGGACCGCCATCTGGGCGGCCATCGTGCTGTCGCTGGTGAGCTGGCTACTGTCGTTCGTCAAGGCCCTCGCGTAGGGCGGCGGCCTGCTCGCTCAACGCGGCCGCGGTGTCTGCGGCCGCCTCGGCGCCTGACTCCGTATCGCGGTCACGCTCGGCGCCCCAACAAGCCGCCAGTGTGCGGTAGGCGAGTTGTTCGGTGGCCACGACCGTCGGCCACATGCGTTCGGCCCCAAGGCGTTGCGCTGCTGATCCGCCGACATTCGCGTCATAGGCGGGCAACAGTTCCATGGCCCGCAACTGCAGATCGCGCCGATCGGTGCGGGCCGCCGGGGAGGTGGCGTCGTCGGCCGCCAGGTGGGGCAGGGTGGCGGAGACGGCGTCGAGCGTGGTGGTGATCGCAGTGCGCAGGCCCCTCGGGTGGCGGAGACGCTGGGTCGCCCAGTAGACGGCCAGGGCCACCGCGCATCCGATCAGGGTGTCGCTACCGCGGGTGAGCAGCAGTTCGCCGAGATTGTCGACGGGCTGTCCTCCCGAGGCGATGGTGAGTGCGGCGGGCGTGATGAACACGACGGCCAGGGTGTAGTTACGCACCACGTACATCTCGATGGCGAATTGCAGCGCTCCGATCACCAGTGCCAGCCACAGACCCTGCGGGTGCAGCGCCAGGATCGCGCCGGCAACGCCGAGGCCGAGCCAGGTGCCCAGCGTTCGTTCCACGCCCCGGGCCACTGTGCGTTGCCAGTCGAAACCTTGATGCAGCATCAGCACCGCGGCCGCCATCGCCCAATAGGCATGCGTCATCGTCAGGGCCTGTGAGATCAGCACGGCGATGACACCCGAGATCGCGACCGCGATGCCCACGCGCAGCGCCAGTTGCAGTGATACCGAGCCCGGCGTCAGCGCCCGCCGCAGCAGTTGCAACGCGCTCGGCCGGCCGAGCGGAATCCCTTCGGCGCCATGCTCATCGGTGACCGCATCGGCGGGCACGGTGGCCAGGTGCCGGGCCAGGGCCGCGCCGTCATATGCCAGCGTCTCACCGGCGTCGGCGGCGCGCATGGCCTCGGCGAACAACACGTGCAGCCGGCGGTTGACCACCCGCAGCCGGTACAGCGTCTGGTCGGGTTTCGGTTGCACCGGTTGATAGGTGACCAGGGTGACCCACGCGGTGTGCAGCAGCAGCGCGGCCCGGTGCCGGGCGGCTGCGCGGGCGGCCGGCTCACCCTCGATGTTGTCGATGTAGGCCGCCACGGCGGCGGCAGCCGCAGCCACCGCGGCCTTCTCCGGCCCGCGGGGTCGGATCAGTGCGCCGGACATGTGCACCAGCCAGGCGAACGAGCCGCCGGCCAGAACGAGCGCGGCGTGATGGCCCGGGCTGAGATGCAGAGTCGTCGGGGTGCCGGTCCCGGCCGCGCAGGCCAGCACCACCATGTAGGCCCCGGGCGGTCCGATGCTCAGGGCGTGGCAGACCAGGGTGGCCACCGCGGCGATCATCGTCACGGTCAGCACGCCCAGCCATGGTGCCGATGATGCCCAATCCCCGAGTGCCACTGCGGCGGCGAAGCACACCACGACTACCGCCAGGTATCCGCCGCGATTGAGGTAGGGCCGGCCGCTGCCGTACAGCGAGGTGAATCCGCCGATGGTGGCGATCAATCCGGCAGTGGTGTCGCCGGCCAGCCAGCCCACCAGAACAGGTACGGCCATGCAGATTCCGGCCCGCAGAGCGAACGGCCACCGGCGCGGCACGCTGTTGATCACGAAGATACTGCGTATCGGGTTGGTCGCTCCGGGGGCAGGCCGGTTGGACATGTCTACAGCATGCTCGGCATTTCGCTGACACACTGGAGCCATGCCTGAACTGCCCGAAGTGGAGGCGTTGGCCGATCATCTGCGCCGGAACGCGACGGGCCGGGTGGTCACCCGGATCGACGTGTCCGCGTTGTCGGTGCTCAAGACGTTCGATCCGCCGCCGACGGCGTTGCACGGACAGACCGTGACGGGTGCGAACCGCTGGGGCAAGTACCTTGGTCTCGAAGTCGGTCCCTGGCACCTGATCACGCATCTGTCGCGGGCGGGTTGGCTGCGTTGGTCGGACAAGTTGGCGACGACGCCGCTCAAGCCCGGCAAGGGCCCGATCGCCCTGCGGGTGCATTTGGGGGAGGGCGTGGGCTTTGACCTGACCGAGGCCGGGACTCAGAAGCGGTTGGCGGTGTGGCTGGTCGCCGATCCCCTTGATGTACCGCAGATCGCCGCGCTGGGACCTGATGCGCTGTCGCTGGATTCAGCCGGGCTGGCGGGTGTGCTGGCCGGGCAGGGCGGACGGATCAAGACCGTGATCACCGATCAGAAGGTGATCGCCGGGATCGGCAACGCCTACAGCGACGAGATCCTGCACGTGGCCAAACTGTCGCCGTTCGCCACTGCGGGCAAGCTGACCGATGCCCAACTCGGTGCGCTGCACGACGCGATGATCTCGGTGCTCACCGATGCGGTGACGCGTTCGGTGGGACAGCAGGCCGCGACGCTCAAGGGGGAGAAGCGTTCTGGTCTTCGCGTGCACGCGCGTACCGGGCTGCCGTGCCCGGTGTGCGGGGACACCGTGCGGGAGGTGTCTTTCGCCGACAAGTCGTTCCAGTACTGCCCGACGTGTCAGACCGGCGGCAAGGTGCTGGCCGACCGGCGGATGTCCAGGCTGCTCAAGTAGCGGCCGCATTTTTGACAGTTGTCTAACTCGGTTATCCTGCAGCGATGACCCGTCAGAAGATCCTCATCACCGGTGCCAGCTCTGGGCTGGGCGCGGGAATGGCCCGTCAATTCGCGGCCAAGGGCCGTGACCTGGCCCTGTGTGCCCGCCGCACCGATCGGCTCGACGAGCTCAAGGCCGAGTTGGCCGACCGGCACCCCTACGTCAAGGTGGCTGTCGCTGCGCTGGACGTGAACGACCACGAGGCCGTGCCGCGGGTGTTCGGTGAGCTGTCCGAGGAACTCGGCGGTATCGATCGCGTGATCGTCAACGCCGGCATCGGTAAGGGCTGGCCGCTGGGCGAGGGCAAGCCGTGGGCGAACAAGGCCACCATCGAAACCAATCTGATCGCCGGTCTGGTGCAGATCGAGACGGCTTTGGAGATGTTCAAGAAGTCCGGAAGTGGTCACTTGGTGCTGATCTCGTCGGTCCTCGGCAACACCGGTGTGCCCGGCGGCAAGGCTGCCTACTGCGCTTCGAAGGCCGGTATGACGTCGCTGGGCGAGTCGCTGCGCGCCGAGTACGACAAGGGTCCGATCCGGGTGACTGTGATCGAGCCGGGCTACATCGAGTCGGAGATGACGGCCAAATCGGCGACGACCATGCTGATGGTCGACAACGAGACCGGTGTGCGCGCGATGGTCGAGGCCATCGAGAAGGAGAAAGGCCGGGCCGTGGTGCCGCGCTGGCCGTGGGCGCCGCTGACTCAGGTACTTCGGTTGCTGCCGCCGAAGTACACCAAGCGTTTCGCCTGATTTCGGGGTCGGCGCGCGCCGGGGCAGGTAGGTCGGTCGCCGAGACTGTACTCAGGGACAGAAATCGCGCCGATTTTGTCCCTGACTGCAGTCTCGGTGTCATAGGCAGCCCAAACCGCGGCGTACGCGAGGTGGCCTTGGTGCCTCAGAGGGCAGTGTTGCCCGTGAGGCTAATTTCGGGGCCGTGTTTCAGCACCGAGGGAACCTGGGTAGCCCACCCTCATGACCTCAAGACTGATTGCCTCGATGTTCTTTGCAGGCGCTGCGGCTGGGGCCGTCGCATTCGTTCCGGTTGCCGCGGCTGATCCTCCGGCTCCGCCGCCGTGCGTCAACGCCGACGGGACGGCATGCGCCGATGCGGGCATGGCCGGCCCCGGCGGCGCAACCGGCGAGATTCCCGGTGGCCCCGGCGGTACAGCAGGCCCGGGCGGTGCCAGCGGCTCGATTCCGTACGGCCCCGGCGGAACGGCCGGACCGGCCGGCGCCACCGGCGAGATTCCCTATGGCCCGGGTGGGACCGCGGGGCCCGGTGGGGCCACCGGCGGTATCCCGAATGGACCTGTCGGTACGGCCGGTCCCGGCGGTGTCAGTGGCTGCATCCCGAACGTGGGCTGCGCGACGATCCCGGGGCAGTAGGGCCTGAGTCCTAGACCGAGCGTCCGCGCTCGACGCGGTAACGCCGCACCAGCGCATCGGTAGATGAATCCGACTGCTTGCCTGGTGATTCCGATTCGGTGATCACCGGCAGCAGTGCCTTGGCCTGGGTCTTACCCAGCTCGACGCCCCACTGGTCGAAGGAGTCGATCCCCCACACGACTCCCTCGGTGAACACCTGGTGTTCGTAGAGGGCGATGAGCTGCCCCACCACCGACGGCGTCAACCTGGTTGCCAGGATTGACGTCGTCGGTCGGTTTCCGGGCATCACCTTGTGTGGGACCACCGCGGACGGAGTGCCCTCGGCGGCAATGGCTTCGGCGGTCTTGCCGAACGCCAGCACCTGGGTCTGGGCGAAGTAGTTGCTCATCAGCAGGTCGTGCATGCTGCCGGTGCCGTCGGCCGTGGGCAGGTCGTCGGTGGGCTCCGAGAAGCCGATGAAATCGGCGGGAACCAGACGGGTGCCCTGGTGCAGCAGTTGGTAGAAGGCGTGCTGGCCGTTGGTTCCCGGCTCGCCCCAGAAGATCTCACCGGTCTGGGTGGTCACCGGGGAGCCGTCGGCGCGCACGGACTTGCCGTTGGACTCCATGGTCAGCTGCTGCAGGTAGGCCGCGAACCGGGACAGGTCGTTCGAGTAGGGCAGCACTGCACGCGATTGTGCACCAAAGAAATTCGAGTACCACAGCCCGATCAGACCCAACAGTGCCGGAGCATTCTCGGCCAGCGGCGCGGTGCGGAAGTGCTCGTCGACCAGATGGAATCCGGACAGGAATTCGGCGAACCGCTCGCGGCCGATCACGGCCATCACCGACAGCCCGATCGCCGAGTCCACCGAGTACCGCCCGCCCACCCAGTCCCAGAACCCGAACATGTTGTCGGTGTCGATGCCGAACTCCTGCACGAGCTTCGCGTTGGTGGACACTGCCACGAAATGCTTGGCCACCGCGTCCTCGCCGAGTGCATCGACCAGCCAGCGACGCGCGGCCGTCGCGTTGGTGAGGGTCTCGAGGGTGGAGAACGTCTTGGATGCGACGATGAAAAGCGTTGTGGCCGGGTCCAGGTCGGCCAGCGTCGCCACCAGGTCGGCCGGGTCGACGTTCGACACGAAGCGGGCCACTATGCCGGCGTCGGCATAGTGGCGCAGTGCGTCGTACACCATCACCGGCCCCAGGTCCGAACCGCCGATGCCGATGTTCACCACGGTCTTGATGCGCTCGCCGGTGGCCCCGGACCACTCGCCGCTCCGGAGCCGGTCGGTGAACCCACCCATGCGATCGAGCACCTCGTGCACGTCGGCCACCACGTCCTGGCCGTCGACGGTCAACGATGCGTCCGCAGGCAACCGCAACGCGGTGTGCAGTACCGCGCGGTCCTCGGAGGTGTTGATGTGCTCACCGGCGAACATCGCGTCGCGGCGGGCTTCCAGCCCGGCAGCGCGGGCCAGATCGGCCAGCAATTCCAGGGTCCGGCGGGTGATGCGGTGCTTGCTGTAGTCGATGTAAAGGTCGCCGACCGTCAGCGCGAGCTCGGTGCCGCGGTTCGGATCCTCTGCGAAAAGCTCCGTCAGATGGATGTCGCGGATCTCGTCGTAGTGCTTCGACAATGCCTGCCATGCCGGGGTTGCGGTGATGTCAGCACTCATTCCGCTGACCTTAGTGTGGCGCTTGGCTGATGGGTGTACATGATGGATGTATGGCCATTGAAGACTTGATTTCATCCGTGCCCACGGGTCTGTGGATCGGTGGTGAGGAACGCCAGGCCGCATCGACGTTCAATGTGCTGGATCCGAGCGACGATCAGGTGTTGGCCACGGTGGCCGACGCGACCGCCGCCGATGCCGTCACCGCATTGGACGCCGCTTGTGCGGTCCAGGCCGAGTGGGCCGCGACCGCACCGCGCAAACGCGGCGAGATACTTCGCTCGGTGTTCGAGAAGATCACCGAACGTGCCGACGACATCGCCGCACTGATGACCCTCGAGATGGGCAAGGTGCTCGCCGAGAGCAAGGGCGAGGTCGCATACGGCGCCGAGTTCTTCCGCTGGTTCTCCGAGGAGGCGGTGCGCATCGCCGGTCGCTACACCCCGGCACCGGCGGGCACCGGCCGCATTCTCGTCACCAAGCAGGCGGTCGGCCCGTGCTACGCCATCACCCCGTGGAACTTCCCGCTGGCCATGGGCACTCGCAAGATGGGCCCGGCGTTCGCCGCGGGCTGCACCATGATCGTCAAACCCGCGCAGGAAACCCCGCTGACCATGTTGCTGCTGGCCAAGCTGATGGATGAGGCGGGCCTGCCCAAGGGCGTGCTCTCGGTGCTGCCGACCAGCAACCCGGGCGCGGTGAGCACCGCGCTGATCGATGACGGCCGGTTGCGCAAGCTGACTTTCACCGGCTCGACGGGCGTGGGCAAGGCTCTGGTGAAGCAGTCCGCAGACAAGCTGCTCCGCACGTCGATGGAGCTCGGTGGCAACGCCCCCTTCATCGTGTTCGACGACGCCGACGTCGACGCAGCGGTCGACGGCGCGATCCTGGCCAAGATGCGCAACGGCGGTGAGGCCTGCACGGCGGCCAACCGCTTCCACGTGGCCAACTCGGTGCGCGAGGAGTTCACCGAGAAGCTCGTCAAACGGATGAGCGAGTTCACCCTCGGCAAGGGCATCGACCCCACGTCCACGTTGGGCCCACTGATCAATTCCAAGCAGGTCTCCACCGTCACCGAACTGGTCTCCGACGCGGTGTCGCGCGGTGCGACCGTCGCGGTCGGCGGCGTCGCGCCGGACGGGCCGGGCAACTTCTACCCGGCCACGGTGCTGGCCGATGTGCCCGCCGATGCCCGCATCCTCAAGGAGGAGGTCTTCGGCCCGGTCGCCCCGATCACCGGGTTCGACACCGAGGACGAGGGGGTGGCCGCCGCCAACAACACCGAATACGGCTTGGCTGCCTACGTTTACACGCAGTCGCTGGACCGCGCGTTGCGGGTGGCCGAGGGCATCGAGTCCGGCATGGTCGGCGTCAACCGCGGTGTCATCTCAGATGCGGCCGCACCGTTCGGCGGCATCAAGGAATCCGGCTTCGGCCGTGAGGGCGGCACCGAGGGCATCGAGGAGTACCTCGATACGAAATATATTGCGCTAACCCGTTAGCGCCCCGTCGCGCCTTCCCGACTCGGCGCCCGATGCCCCCTAAACTCTGGGGCTCGGACGCCAAGACGGGAGGGCATGACGTGACTGCGGCGCCAGTCCGTGCTGCCAGCCGGCGTCGGCGTGCCTCCATCCGCCGTGACATCCCGGCACTGGACGGCATCCGCGCCATCGCGGTGGCCCTGGTGCTGGCCGGCCACGGCGGAGTGCCGGGTATGGCCGGGGGGTTCATCGGCGTCGACGTCTTCTTCGTGCTCAGTGGATTCCTGATCACTTCACTGCTGCTCGACGAGTACCGCCGCACCGAGCGCATCGACCTCAAGGGGTTCTGGATCCGCCGGGCCAAGCGCCTGCTGCCCGCCATGGTGCTGATGACCTTGGCCGTGGTGATCGCCCGGCCCCTGTTCCCGTCGGATGCGGTCACCACGCTTCGCGAGGACGCCGTCGCGGCGTTCTTCTGGATGGCGAACTGGATGTTCGTCGCCACCGACACCGACTACTTCAGTCAGGGCAGTGCTCCGTCGCCGTTGCAGCACACCTGGTCGCTGGCGGTCGAGGAGCAGTACTACGTCATCTGGCCGCTGCTGGTGCTGGCCGCCGCGTTGCTGGTGCGTCGCCGCTCTGCCGGCGCGGTGCGGGTGACGGTGTTCGTGCTCGCGGTGCTCGGGCTGGTCGGCTCGGCGGTCGCGGCGATCTGGATGTCGGGCGATGCCGGTGAGCTCAACCGCGTGTACTTCGGTACCGACACCCGGGCCCAGGCGCTGTTGGTCGGTGCGGCCGCCGCGGCACTGCTCGTGCGTGACTGGTCGGCGCTGACGATGTCGGGCACGTTGATCCGGGCCCGGTGGCGGCGCTGGATCGCCTGGGTCCTGCCGGTGATCGGGGTGGCGGTCCTGGCGGCAGCCGCGCACCTGGCGACCGGCAGCGCCGACGAGTTCCACCACGGTCTGCTGATCATCGTGGCGTTGGGCGCGGTGTTCGTCGTCGCCCCGGTCGCACTCGACCAGGACGGCTACGTCGCCCGCGCGCTGGCCTGGTATCCGCTCGTCACGCTCGGCGTCATCTCCTACGGCGTCTACCTGTGGCACTGGCCGATCTTCCAGATCCTCAACGGCGAGCGCACCGGCCTGCAGGGCTGGTCGCTGCTCGCACTGCGGTGTGCCGTGACGATCGCGGTGTCGTGGGTGTCGTGGTGGGCGATCGAGCAGCCGGTCCGGCACTGGCGCCCGCAGCATGTCCCGATGCTGCGGCTGGCCGCGGCAACGGTGGCCACCGCCGCGGTGGCGACCATGACGGTCGTTCCGGTCGGGGTGCCGACCCGGCCCGCGGGCCCAGACGTGATGGCCGCGGCCGCGTCCGAGCAGGACGTCGGCGCGGAGCGGCCCGTCCCGGTGGGACCGCCGCCGGCGCTGCCGCCCGGCACGCGGACGGTCGCGGTGTTCGGTGACTCGGTGGCGTGGACGCTGATGCGGTATCTGCCCGCCAGCCCGGGTTTTCACTTCAGCGACTACACGACGATCGGCTGCGGCATCGCCCGCGGCGGCCCGTACCGGTCGGCCGGGGAGACGTTGAACCAGAAGCCGGAGTGCGACTCCTGGCCGGAGCGCTGGGCGCAGCGGATCGCCCACGACCGCCCGGAAACCGTGCTGTTGATGATCGGGCGTTGGGAGGCCGTCGACCGTATGTGGCGCGGGCGGTGGACGCACATCGGCAACGACGCCTTCGACGCCTATCTCAAGGGTGAGCTACAGCGTGCGCTCGACATTCTCAGCTCGACGGGGGCCCGCGTCGTGGTGACCACTGCGCCGTATAACCGGCGCGGTGAGCGGTCGGACGGCACGCTGTACCCCGAGGACCAGCCCGGCCGGGTGCAGGCGTGGAACACCATGCTGCGGAATGTGGCCGCGCAACGGCCGAACGTGTCGGTGCTGGATTTCAATGACAAGCTCAACCCGGACGGCAAGTACACCGCGAAGATCAACGGGGTCAGGATGCGCAGCGATGGCGTGCACCCGACGTCCGAGGCGGTGCAGTGGTTGACGCCTTGGCTGTTGGATTCGCTGAAGGAGCCGGCGAAGCTCGCGGGCCGATAAGGCTCTAGTGGCCCAGCCGGCCGCGGCCGAGCTGCAGCAGCAGGATCGCCATGTCCTTGCCCTCGGGGCCGAGCACGCTGTAGCGCTCGATGACCTGCATCTCGCGGTTGTGCACCAGCCGGGTGCCGCCGGAGGCCATCCGGGCTTTGCCGATCTCCTTGGAGACCTCGGCGCGTCGTTGGATGGCGGCAATGATGGTGGCGTCGAGTTCGTCGATCTCCCGACGCAGGTCATCGATCTCAGGCACAAGCTGATAGTCCCAGTCGGCTCGTGCCAGCGCAAAACTGTCCCCGCTCAGCGGTAAGTTTGAACGCAAGATGACCACTACTTCCCACATGGCACCGCCGGCTGCTGCAGATGTTGATGACCTTCTTGACGGCTTGAACCCTCAGCAGCGCCAAGCGGTGCTGCACCATGGTTCGCCGCTGTTGATCGTCGCGGGCGCGGGGTCGGGTAAGACGGCGGTGCTGACCAGGCGTATCGCCTATCTGTTGGCCGCGCGTGACGTCGGGGTGGGGCAGATCCTGGCGATCACGTTCACCAACAAGGCCGCCGCCGAGATGCGCGAGCGCGTGGTCCAGTTGGTGGGCCCCAGAGCTCGGAATATGTGGGTTTCCACGTTCCACTCGACCTGTGTGCGGATCTTGCGGAACCAGGCCTCGCTGCTGCCGGGCCTGAACTCCAACTTCTCGATCTACGACTCCGACGACTCCCGGCGCCTGCTGATGATGATCGGCAAGGACATGGGGTTGGACACGAAGCGGTATTCGCCGCGGCTGCTGGCCAACGGCATCTCCAATCTGAAGAACGAGCTGATCGGGCCGGAGCAGGCCGCGGCCGAGGCTTCGGAGGCCGCCGAGGAGATGGCCGGCATCATCGCCCAGGTCTACGGCGAGTATCAGCGCAGGCTGCGCGCGGCCAATGCGCTGGACTTCGACGATCTGATCGGTGAGACGGTCGGGATCCTGCAGGCCTTCCCGCAGATCGCGCAGTACTACCGCCGCCGGTTCCGCCACATCTTGGTCGACGAGTACCAGGACACAAACCATGCGCAGTACGTGCTGGTGCGTGAATTGGTGGGTCACCATCTCGACGAGAACGACGGGGTGGCGGCATCGGAACTGTGTGTGGTGGGTGACGCCGATCAGTCCATCTACGCGTTCCGCGGTGCGACCATCCGCAACATCGAGGATTTCGAGCGCGACTACCCGGACGCGACGACGATCCTGCTGGAGCAGAACTACCGCTCCACCCAGACCATCCTGAACGCGGCCAACTCGGTGATCGCCCGCAATGCGGGCCGCCGCGAGAAGCGGCTGTGGACCGAGGAGGGCGAGGGCGAGCTGATCGTCGGCTATGTGGCCGACAACGAGCACGACGAGGCCCGCTTCGTCGCGGAGGAGATCGACGCCCTCGCCGACAGCGAGGGCGTGAAATACGGTGACGTCGCGGTCTTCTACCGCACCAACAACTCCTCGCGTGCGCTGGAGGAAGTGTTCATCCGCGCCGGCATCCCGTACAAGGTCGTCGGCGGCGTGCGGTTCTACGAGCGCCGCGAGATCCGCGACATCGTCGCCTACCTGCGGGTGCTGGACAATCCGGGTGACTCGGTGAGCATGCGCCGCATCCTCAACACCCCGCGCCGCGGCATCGGTGACCGGGCCGAGGCCTGTGTGGCCGTCTACGCCGAGAACACCGGCGCCAGCTTCAACGATGCGTTGCAGGCCGCCGCCGAGGGGCGGGTGCCGATGCTCAACAGCCGCTCGGAGAAGGCCATCGCATCGTTCGTTCAGCTGCTCGACTCGCTGCGCGGCAAGCTCGATGACGAGCTGGGGGACCTGGTCGAAGCGGTGTTGGAGCGCACGGGCTACCGCCGGGAGCTGGAGGCGTCCAGCGATCCGCAGGATCTGGCCCGGTTGGACAACCTCAACGAATTGGTCAGCGTCGCACACGAGTTCAGCACCGATCTGGCCAACGCCCGGGCACTGGCCGAACAGGGCGAGGGGGAGCCGGTCGACGAGGACATCCCCGACACCGGGGTGCTGGCCCAGTTCCTGGAGCGGGTGTCGCTGGTGGCCGACGCCGACGAGATCCCCGAAGACGGTGCGGGCGTGGTGACGATGATGACGTTGCACACCGCCAAGGGGCTGGAGTTCCCGGTGGTCTTCGTCACCGGCTGGGAGGACGGCATGTTCCCGCACATGCGGGCCCTGGGTGATCCCAACGAGTTGTCTGAGGAACGACGGCTGGCGTATGTCGGCATCACCCGTGCACGCCAACGGCTCTATCTGAGCCGGGCCAAGGTGCGGTCGTCGTGGGGGCAGCCCATGCTCAACCCGGAATCGCGGTTCCTGCGCGAGATTCCGGAGGACCTGATCAACTGGCGGCGCATCGAGCAGCCGTCGTCCTCGTTCAGTGCGCCGGTCGGTAACGCGGGCAGCTATGGCAGCCCACGCCCGTCGCCGTCGCGGCCCGCGCCCGCCCGCAACCGTCCGGTGATCACGCTGGAACCGGGCGACCGGGTCACCCACGACAAGTACGGGCTGGGCCGCGTCGAGGAAGTCACGGGTATGGGCGAAACGGCGATGTCACTGATCGACTTCGGCAGTGCCGGTCGGGTCAAGCTGATGCACAACCACGCTCCGGTGCAGAAGCTCTAGCGTTCGCACACCTGGCGGTGATTCCAGGGCCCCTCCGCCAGCACCGCAGGAGCACCCAGGCGTGGCTCGGCCAGCGGTGGAATCGAGGTCAGCACCGGGTTCTGGTCCAGGCGCGATCCGGGTGTGCGGCCGCCGCCCCAACCGACCATCTCCCGATAGCCGCCGAGCAGCCCCGCACCGCTGACCGCGGATTCGGAAGCGTGCGGGCTGTCGGCGCCGACGGGTACCGAGACCGGCGAGACGTACAGCGCGTCGGTGGGGCAGTACGCCTCGCACATGAAGCAGGTCTGGCAGTCGGACTGGCGCGCGATGACAGGTATCCCGTCAGCACTCCGGTCGAACACATCGGTGGGGCACACCTTGATGCAGACGTCGCACTTGATACAGGCCGTCTCACTGACGATTTCGATCACGCCACTGCCTCCGAGGAGATGAGCCGCGGGGCAACGGGATCGGGCACGGTCCAGACCTGGTCCAGGCCGCCGACCAGGATGCGGTGCTCGTAGCGGTGATCGGAATCGGGCAGGTCCTCGCGGCGGTGCAGGCCGCGGGTTTCGGGCCGGGCCAGGGATGCGGCGGTGATCCAGCGCGCCGCGGCCACCATGGCCTCCGCCTGGCGCAGTTTGTAGACGTCGCGGGCCGGCAGCGGGGCCAGGCCGCCGGCGATGTCGCGCCACAGGGTCTCCAGCGCATTGGCGGACTCTTGAAGCCGCTGTTCGGATTTCAGGTAGCTGCGCTGGGGTGGCAGGACGTGCGACTGCGCGGCAGCCACCACCTCTTCGACGGAGGGTGCGCCGATCCGTGAGCGCGGGGTGATCGAGGCGGACCCGGCCACGTGCCCGCGCCGGGTGCGGCTGAACTCGGCGGCACCGCGGCCGGCGAAGGTGCCAGAGGCGATCGCCCACGAGCCGTTGCGGCTGCCGCCGCCGGACAGCGAGCCGGTGATGAGCTCGCGGGTCGCCGCGTCACCTGCCGCATACAGGCCGGGAACCGTTGTCGCACAATCGGGCCCGACGAGTCGCAGGCCACCGGTGCCGCGCACCGATCCTTCGTAGACCATCCGGACCGGGTAGGCGGTGGTGAACGGGTCGATGCCGGCCTTGTCCAGCGGCAGGAAGTAGTTCGGCTGGGCGTCGCGCATGGTCTGACGGAGGTGTTCGGGTGCCCGGTCCAGGCGGGCGAACACCCGCTCGCCGCGGGTCAGCGCCCGCTGGGCGTCCTGGCGTCCGCTCAGCCCGCGCTGGGTGGTGAACGGACGGCCGTGCTCGTCATAGAAGCTGCCCCACTGCAGCATTCGACCCTTGGTGTGTACGCCCCATTCGGGCGCCAGCGCGTAGGCGGTGCAGAACTCCATTCCGGACAGGTGCGCCCCGTGTTCGGCGGCCATCAGGAGACCTTCGCCGGTGTCGACGTTGGTGCCGAACGTCCCGGACAGGAAGGCGGTTCCGCCGGTGGCGAGCACGACGGCGCCCGCGGTGATCCGCCACGGCCGGCCGCCGTCCTGGCGCGCGATGCCCGTGGCGCCGGTGATGACGCCGTCGCGGTCGGCGGTCAGTTCCAGCGCTGGGTGGTGATCGAGGATGCGTACGCCGCTGCGATGGGCCTTGCGGCGCATGCGGCGCATGTACTCGGGGCCCTGTAGGCTGCTGCGCATCTCGCGACCGTCGGCACCGACCGGGAACGGGTAGCCCCACTCGGAGAGGTGTCCGAGCCGGTCCCATGAGGTGGCCAGTACCCGGAACATCCACTCGGAGTCGGTGATCCGGCCGGCAGCCAGTTCGCGTTCACGTACGGAATCCTCGCGCCGCGGGCCGGGCCCGATCGCCCACAGGTTGTTGCCGCCGGCGGCGGTCGCCCCGCTGGTGCCGCAATACCCCTTGTCCACCAGGATGACCCGGGCCCCGGATTCGGTGGCCGAGATGGCGGCCCAGGTGGCTGCGGGGCCGCCGCCGATCACCAGGACATCGGTGCTCAGGGCGTCGGGGTCAGCGGGAGCGGTCATGACCTACCTCTTCTCGGACGCCGAGTTCGGCCAGCAGCGCACGGCGCAGGTCGTCGAATCCGTCATCGCTGCGGGTGCGGGGGAAGGGCAACTCGACGCGGCGGTCGAGTGAGACCCGTCCGCCCGAGAGCACCACCACCCGGTCGGCCAGCAGGATCGCCTCGTCGACGTCATGGGTGACGTGCAGGACTGCCATGTGCCGGCGTGACCACAATTCGTGCAGCAGCCCGTACATCTTGAGCCGGGTCAGCGCGTCGAGCGCGCCGAACGGCTCATCGAGCAGTAACAGGTCGGGTTCGCGGACCAGGGCGCGTGCCAGTGAAACACGTTGTGCCTCACCGCCGGAAAGAGAGAGGGGCCAGGCTCTGCTTTTGTCGACGGCCTTGTCGGCCAGACCCACCTCCTCGAGTGCGGCGCGTCCCCGAGCGGCCCGGCTGGGGGCGTCGGGTCCGGCGTCAGGCAGGGCGAAGGTCACGTTGGCGAGGGCGCGCCGCCACGGCAGTAACCGCGGGTTCTGGAACACCACCGCCCTGGAGCGGGGGACCCGCACCGATCCGGTGACCTGGCTGTCGAGGCCGGCCAGCACGCGCAGCAAGGTGCTCTTGCCGGAACCGGACCGCCCCAGCATCGCGACGAATTCGCCGTCCTCGATCTGCAATTCGAGATCCTTGAGCACCTGCTGATCGCCGAATGCGCGCTGCAGGCCGTGTACCTCGACGACGGTGCTCATCCCTCGGCTCCGAGTCCCTCGAATCCGTTACGCCACGACAGCAGCAGCCGTTCCAAGGCCCGCACCAGTGTGTAGGACAGCAGTCCTGCCACCGCGTAGATGACGATCACCAGCAGCGAGACGTCGAACTGCAGGTTGGTCTGGGCCCGTGACATCAGGTAGCCGATGCCCTGGGTGGTGTTGATCATCTCGGCGAAGATCAGGCTCAGCCACGCGCTGGAAAGCCCGAGCCGCAGGCCCACAAGGAAATTCGGCATCGCCCCGGGCAGGATTACCTGCGAGATGAGTGTCCGCTGCGAAGCTTCCAAGGTTTGCGCCATCTCGACGAGTTGCCGGTCCACGCCGCGGATACCCGAATAGGTGTTGATGTAGATCGCTATCGCCACACCCGTGGTGATCAACACGATCTTGGGACCCTCACCGATACCCATCCAGATGATCAGCAGTGGTGTCAGCGCGAAATTCGGTACGGCCTTGAGGATCTGCATGGTCCAGTCGAGCAGGTCCTCGCCTGTGCGGGTGAGTCCGGCGACGACCGCGAGCAGGACGCCGATGAGGATGCCCAGCACCGTGCCGGTCAGCACGCGGACGGCCGAGGCGCCGACATGGGTGGCGAGTTGGCCGTCACCGAGCAGCCGCCACGCGGTGGCCGCGACCTCGGTCGGGGGTGGGAACAGGTCGGTGTTGAGGAGCCCCGTCGTCGAGCCGATGGTCCAGGCCGCCAGGATCAGTGCCGGGCCCATCAGCCGGCGTACCGGTCGGGGGAGGCGCGCCCACAGGCCTTTTCGCCGACTGCTGCCGCCGACGACCTCGACGAGTTCCAGGGGCGTGGCCGCTGTCCGGACTGCCGTGGTGCTGGTGACGGCTGCGGTCACGACTTGGCTCCGGCCCACTCGCGGACCGAGTATTCGTTGTCGAACGATCCGTCGGCGTTGAGGAACTTGTATGCGGCTTCGAGTTGGTCCACACCGGCCGCCGGGAACGGTTCGGTATTGAATTCGTCAGCCTGCGTGGACTTCTGCACGAACTTCAGGTCGGTGTCGTCGGTTTTCGCGACCCAGGCCAGGTAGTCGTCGAAGTTCTCGGTGATGTCGCGGTTGACGGTGGTGACGGCCTGTTGCCAGGCGCCGACGAACTCCGGATGCGCGTCGGTGAACGAGGTGAGCGCGATGTTGGTGCCGGTGCTGCCGAAGCCGTGACGCGACAGGCTGTCGATGATCGGGAAGCCCTTGGATTCCAGCTCAGCCGCGCTGGCGCCGGTCAGGATGGCCGCGTCGATCTTGCCGGAACTCAGCCCGGCGATGGACTCGGGCGTCGGCACGTCCCGCACGTGGATCTGGTCGGTCAGGCCGGCGGCATCGATCAGCTGGCGGGCGGCGCGGTCACGGATGGTGCCCTGCGGGGCGGTGATGTCCTTGCCGACCAAGCCCTTGATCTCGGTGGGGCCGCCCTTGGCGCCCACCAGCCACGCGTCGCCGTTGATCGAATCAAGCGACAGCAGAACCACTTTCGGATCTCGGCTGCGGGCGCGCAGGGCCGGGTTGTCGCCGATGGCGGCCACGTCGATGGCGCCGGCGAACAGGGCCGAGGCGACATCGCTGCCGGACTGGAAGAACGAGTACTCGATCTTGCCGACGCCCGCGGATTTCAGCTGCTCGGTGAGGATGCCCTGCTTGTCACCCCAGCCCAGCGAGCCCGCGGGAGTCCCGGTCACCGACGTGGCGCCGACCCGCAGCGTGTAGCCCGCGGCGTTGTCGTCGTTGCTGCTGCAGGAGATCGCCGTGGTGATGAGGGTGAGCGCAAAGGCGGTGCGCAACAAGCGGTTGAACATGGGAGCGGGCCTCCGAAGGGTGTCAATGCGTGAGCACACACGCGAATCCGCCCCAGTAGACTCCCGGCCCGATTTCGGGTCGACGGTTTGGCTCAGGCTGACTGTTAACTCGCTGTGAGCGGGTGATTGACCGGCGGACGCGTCCCAAAGTACGTTGGAACAACTATTTGGTACGGAGGACGGGGAAGTGGATCGGTGACGACGCAACAGGCGGTGGAGCTCTACTACGACCCATTCGACAACGACATCGACGATGACCCGTATCCGATCTGGAAGCGGATGCGCAGCGAGGCGCCGCTTTACTTCAACGAGAAGTACAACTTCTATGCGCTGAGTCGTTGGGACGATGTGGTTCGGGAGCTGCCCAACTGGCAGGCGTACCGATCGGGGCGCGGCACCACGGCCGACATCCTGTTCAGCGGAATCGAGGTCCCGCCGGGCATCCTGCTGTTCGAGGACCCGCCACTGCACGATCTGCACCGTCGGCTGCTGTCCCGGGTCTTCACGCCACGCCGCATGCTGGCGGTCGAGGACCTGGTCCGTGACTTTTGCGCGAAAGCGCTGGACCCCCTGCGCGGGCAGGACGGTCTGGACTTCGTCGCGGACCTCGGGGCGTTCATGCCCATGCGGACCATCGGTTATCTGCTGGGCATTCCAGAGGAAGAGCAGCAGAGCATCCGGGATCGTAACGACAAGGCCATCACGGTCGCCTCGGTCGATGCCAGTGCCGACGGGGTCAGCCCGACGATCTTCCAGGACGCCATCACGATGTTCGCCGAGTACATCGAATGGCGGGCATCCCATCCGTCCGATGACTTGATGACCGATCTGCTCACCGCGGAGGTGGATGACGGGGCCGGAAGGCAGCGGCTGCTGACCCGCACCGAGGTGCTCGCGTACACCGCGATGATCGCCGGCGCGGGCAACGAAACCACCGCTCGGCTCATCGGTTTCATGGGGCAGCTGCTCGGCGAGCATCACGACCAACGGCGCGAGCTCGTGGCCGATCCGAGCCTGATCCCGGGTGCGGTGGAGGAGACGTTGCGCTTCGAACCGCCGTCACCGGTGCAGGCCCGGTACGTCGCTCAGGATGTCGAGCATTACGGGCAGGCGATCCCCGAGGGCTCATACATGCTGCTGCTCAACGGATCGGCCAATCGCGACGAGTCGAAGTTCACCGATCCCGACCGCTTCGACATCCACCGCACGGGCGGTCATCTGAGCTTCGGCCAGGGCCTGCATTTCTGCCTGGGCTCGGCGCTGGCCCGGCTGGAGGCCCGGGTCGCGTTCGAGGAAGTCCTGAAGCGGTGGACGGACTGGGAAGTCGACTATCCCAATGCTTTTCGCGCCCACACGTCCAGTGTTCGCGGCTGGGCGAGGTTGCCGGTCAGGTTCTAGGGGACTTCTCCGGGGCGTACGCCTTCACACTTGACTCCGCGCACTCCAGCGCCCGGTCGAGGGTAGCGCCGTGAACAGGATGGCGGTCAGCGGAAGCGCCGGCATCGCGTAGACGACCGGATGCAGTCGGGCCCCGGCGATGAACAGACTGGCGAAGATCAGCAGACCGATGACGGCGCCGACGATGACCAGCAGCCGGCCCATGCGCCGCCGCAGCAACAATGCGATGAGCCCGCCGATGGTTGCTGCAGCCGAAATCGCCGCTAGGAAACCGATGGCCACGCAGAACAATCGGTCGGTGCGCCACCAGCCGGCGATCAGATCGGTGGCGATGACGCCGGTGGCCCAGCCGCTGAGGACCGCGAAAGTAGCCGCCACGATCGCCGTGCGGGGGTCGGTGCCCACCGAGGTGTCGGGGATGGCCACGGCCCGGACGCGGGGCACGTAGCTCGTCCTGGCGTCGTCTTCCGCACGGCCGATAAGGCCCGTCTGCGCTTCATTGCCGGTGACGCCGGAGATCAGACTGGTCTGGGGTTCCGCGCCGGCTGCGGTGGGAATGGCGCCCGTCGGATGGCGCCGGATGATGCTGGTCTGCGGTTCGTCGCCGACCGGTACAGGCTTGGAAACGGGTTCCTGCGGCTGACGCCTGATGATGCGAGTGCGGTCGTCGTCTTCGTCGGGGTGATCGGCTGCCAACTGCCCGTCGTCGCTCACTCAGCCAACATAGCTGCCGAGGCTGAGACCTCTCTTGTTCAGCCACGGCACCGGATCGATGCGGCTGGTGCCGTTCTGCAGAACCTCGAAATGCAGGTGCGGGCCGGTGGAGTAACCCCGGTTACCGACGGTGGCGATCTGGTCGCCGGCCATCACACGGTCGCCCTCGCTGACGAGCCAGGTGTTGATGTGACCGTAGAGCGTGACGGTGCCGTCCGCGTGGCGCAGCTTGACCCAGGCGCCGTAGCCCGCGGTCGGGCCAGCGGCGATCACGACGCCGTCGGAGACCGCCACGATCGGGGTACCGATCGGACTCGCCAGGTCGATGCCGGCATGCAGCACGCCCCAGCGGTAGCCGAAGTTCGAAGTCCAGACGTAGCCCTTGGTGGGCATGACGAACAGCGGGCGCGACAGCCGGGCCTCGCGCTCGGCACGTTCCTGTGCGAAGGCGGCGGCCTTGGTGATCTCCTCGGCATGCACCGAGGTGTCGGCGGTCGAGGAGACCGAGACGATCTGCATTCCGTCGACCGAGCCGGTGACGGACGCACCTTCGACGCGGGTGCCCTCGGACGCCAGGATCGTGTCGTCCGCCTGTGTCTCGGTGGGGTTGCCCAACGAGTAGGCGCCTGCGGCGGTGGCTCCCGCGGCCATGGCGGCGATCATCAGGCGGCTCTTGACGGCGCCGGCGTGCTCCTTGCGGTGGGCGCCTCGGCGACCGGACATGTTGATCACGTCCGTCGCGGCGATGCCGTCGCTCACATCGGTGTGGCTGTCGCGGTAGGCATACCGAGGGTTGCGCTCGCTGCCCGCGTCGGGGCGGAAGCGTGAGGGGACGGCAAGGCGGACGGGCACCAGATCGTCGGTGTCGTCCATGTCGTCGAGTTCGGGGGCGTAGATCACACCTGATTCGCGGTCATCTGAGTCGCCGTGATCTTCGTCGGCGCGATCGTCGAACGCTTCGAAAGCGCTGAACGGGATGACGTCGGTGACCTCTGCGGCGTCCAGCTCATCAGGTGAAACACGGTGCCTGTGCCGGCGCGCGTCCGTCGGCACCCCTCGCGGAGCTGCGGACGAACGATGCTGCGGCAAGACTCGAGAATCCTTCTTCGTCGTGACCTGAACGTTATCTGGACCAGAGGCACGTTAACCAAATCCCAATGATGGTGGCAACTTATGGGTCTATTCCGCGCCGGAATGTGATCCGTATCACCTCCCATGGGCGGTGAGATCTACCACATGAGCCGGAGGCGATGCTAATCCATCACTCGGTGGTGGATAAAGTGCCAGCGGGCCCGTCCGGCAAGTACAGGCCGGGCAGTTTCTAAGTCAACGCAGACAGACAACGCCTATCTAGGAAGCACATGGATCTCTTCGAATATCAGGCAAAAGAGCTGTTCGCCAAGCACAACGTCCCCACGACTCCGGGCCGCGTGACCGACTCGGCCGAGGACGCCAAGGCGATCGCCACCGAAATCGGCAAGCCCGTGATGATCAAGGCACAGGTGAAGGTCGGCGGCCGCGGTAAGGCCGGCGGTGTGAAGTACGCAGCCACCCCCGATGACGCGTTCACCCACGCGACCAACATCCTCGGTCTGGACATCAAGGGTCACGTCGTCAAAAAGTTGCTGGTGGCCGAGGCGAGCGACATCGCCGAGGAGTACTACATCTCGTTCCTGCTCGACCGTTCCAACCGGACCTACCTGGCCATGTGCTCGGTCGAGGGCGGCATGGAGATCGAGGAAGTCGCCGCCACCAAGCCCGAGCGGCTGGCCAAGGTTCCCGTCGACGCCGTCAAGGGTGTCGATCTCGCCTTCGCGCGCTCGATCGCCGAGCAGGGTCACCTGCCCGCCGAGGTGCTCGACGCCGCGGCCGTGACCATCCAGAAGCTGTGGGAGGTGTTCGTCAAGGAGGACGCCACCCTGGTTGAGGTCAACCCGCTGGTGCGCACCCCTGACGACCAGATCCTGGCACTGGACGGCAAGGTCACCCTGGATGCCAACGCCGACTTCCGTCAGCCCGGCCACGCCGAGTTCGAGGACAAGGACGCGACCGATCCTCTCGAGCTCAAGGCGAAGGAGAACGACCTCAACTACGTCAAGCTCGACGGCGAGGTGGGCATCATCGGTAACGGTGCCGGCCTGGTGATGTCGACGCTGGACGTGGTCGCTTACGCGGGCGAGAAGCACGGCGGCGTAAAGCCGGCCAACTTCCTCGACATCGGCGGCGGCGCCTCGGCTGAGGTCATGGCCAACGGTCTGGACGTCATCCTGAACGACAGCCAGGTCAAGAGCGTGTTCGTCAACGTGTTCGGCGGCATCACCGCCTGTGACGCGGTGGCCAACGGCATCGTGCAGGCGCTGCAGATCCTCGGCGACGAGGCCAACAAGCCGCTGGTCGTCCGCCTGGATGGCAACAACGTCGAAGAGGGCCGGCGGATTCTCGCCGAGGCCAACCATCCTCTGGTTGTCCAGGCCGAGACCATGGACGCCGGTGCCGACAAGGCCGCCGAGCTGGCGAACAAGTAAGGGACACTTGACATGTCGATTTTTCTGAACAAGGACTCCAAGGTCATCGTCCAGGGCATCACCGGTGGTGAGGGCACCAAGCACACCGCTCTGATGCTCAAGGCCGGCACCCAGGTCGTCGGCGGCGTGAACGCCCGCAAGGCCGGAACCGCCGTGTCGCACAAGGACAAAGACGGCAACGACGTCGAGCTGCCCGTTTTCGGCTCGGTCGCCGAGGCGATGAAGGAGACCGGCGCTGACGTGTCGATCGCCTTCGTGCCGCCGGCTTTCTCCAAGGACGCCATCATCGAGGCCATCGACGCCGAGATCGCGCTGCTGGTGGTCATCACCGAGGGAATCCCGGTGCAGGACAGCGCCTATGCGTGGGCCTACAACGTCGACAAGGGGCAGAAGACCCGCATCATCGGTCCGAACTGCCCCGGCATCATCACCCCCGGCGAGTCGCTGGTCGGCATCACGCCGAACAACATCACCGGTAAGGGCCCGATCGGCCTGGTGTCGAAGTCGGGCACGCTGACCTACCAGATGATGTACGAGCTGCGCGATCTCGGCTTCTCCACCGCCATCGGCATCGGCGGCGACCCGGTCATCGGCACCACCCACATCGACGCCATCGAGGCGTTCGAGAAGGATCCCGAGACCAAGCTGATCGTGATGATCGGTGAGATCGGCGGCGACGCAGAGGAGAAGGCCGCGGCCTACATCAAGGCCAACGTCACCAAGCCGGTCGTCGGCTACGTCGCGGGCTTCACCGCTCCGGAGGGCAAGACGATGGGCCACGCCGGCGCCATCGTGTCCGACGGCGCGGGCACCGCGGCCGGTAAGCAGGAGGCCCTGGAGGCTGCCGGCGTGAAGGTCGGCAAGACGCCGTCCGAGACCGCCGCGAAGGCGCGCGAGCTGCTCGCCAACCTGTAAGTCTGTTCAACGGAAAGGCCCCCGCTGCGGCGGGGGCCTTTTCTTCTGCGTCGAGTCTGCGCACAGATCGGGTTTTCGTCGATATTCACGATCTGTGCGCAGTTTCGTTTTTGGGGGCTAGACGCGACCGCCGAGGTGCTCGGCCAGGAACCGCTCGACGGCGTGGTACATGTCGATCTGGTTGTCCGGGTTGAGGAATCCGTGCCCCTCGTCGTCCTTGACCATGTATTCGACTTCGACGCCGCGCTTACGGAGCGCTTCCACGAGGTTGTCGGATTCGGCCTGGACCACGCGAGAGTCGTTGGCGCCCTGGACCACAAGCAGTGGCGTGCGGATCTGATCGACCTTCGTGATGGGGGAGCGGGCCAGCATGTCGGCTTCCTGCTCGGGATCGTTGTGATTTCCCACGTACAGGTGCCAGTTGTTGGCCAGAAACGGCCGGGCGATCGTCGGTAGCGTGCGCATGAAATTGGCCAGGCTGGAGATCCCGACATAGTCGATCGCCGCGGCGAACACGTCCGGTGTGAACGTCACGCCCACCAGCGCGGCGTAGCCGCCATAGGAGCCGCCGAAGATCGCCACCTTGTCACGGTCGGCGTACCCCTGTTTGACGGCCCAGTCCACCGCGTCGATCAGGTCGTCGTGCATCTTGCCGGCGAACTCGCCGATAGCGGCTTTGGTGAAGGCCTTGCCGTAGCCGGTCGAGCCGCGAAAGTTGACCTGCAGCACCGCATATCCGCGGTTGGCCAGCATCTGCACGTCGGGTTGGAAGCCCCAGCAGTCCCGCGCCCACGGGCCGCCGTGTACCAGCAGCACCATCGGCAGGTCGGTCGGCTCGACCCCGACGGGCAGGGTCAGGTACGAGTGCAGCTGCAGTCCGTCGCGCGCGGTGATGGTCACCGGGGTCATCGGTGCTAATGAATCTGAATTCAGATTCGGGTATGGCTGAAACAGCAGCCGGCTCTCGCCAGTCGCGTGATCGTAGAAGTAGGTGGCCCAGGGATCGCGGTCATGGGTGAAGTTGACCACCCAGCGCTGTCCGCTGTCGTCGGAAGAGATGGCGCCGAGGTCGCCGTCGGACAGTTTGGTCAGATTCTCCAGTACCGCAGCGAAATTCGGATCCAGGGCGTGGATCACCTGACGTTCGCCGTAGTAGCGGGCACCGATCAGTTCGCCCGTGCGCTCGCTGAGGATCATCGGTGACGGCAGCACCATCTGGGCGGCCAGGTCGAATGTCGGGTGGCTGTCCACCTCGGTCTCCTCACCTGTCGCCACATCGATCCGGACCAGGCGCGTGCGGTCGGTGCCCGTGTTGGCGCCCAGCCAGATGCCGGTGCCGTCGGGGGTGATGGTGATCGGGTGCATGCCCAGCGGGTAGTCGGTCCCGTCGAACGTGATGATCGTCCGCAGCGAGTTGGTCGCCGGATCCCATTGCGACAGTTCGACATCGCCGTCAGCTGTCAGTGTCGAGCTGAACAGCTCACCGGTCCGGCTGGACAGCCAGCCGACCACGTTGCCCGGGTTCTGTGCGAGCATCGTGAGCTCGCCAGTGGCGACGTCGAGTTCGTAGACATCGAGCAGTTCCGGCGTGCGGTTGTTGATCTGGACGATGGCCTTTCCCGGGCGGCCCTTCGGCAGCTCGAGGTCTGCTCTGGCACCGGGGAACGGGGTGAGGTCGACGGCCGCGGCCTCGGGGTGATCCAGGTCGACGCGATAGATGTGCCAGTTCTCGTCACCGCCGGAGTCCTGCATGTAGAGCAGCCAGCGCGGATCGTCGGTCCAGAAGTAGAGGTAGACGCTGCGGGTTTCGTCCGCGGTGACGCACTGCGGCGGTGCGTCGCCGTCGAGATCCTGAACCCAGACGTTGAGGCGGTTCTTCCACGGCGCCAGGTAGGCGATCTTGGTGCCGTCGGGTGAAATCTTGGCGGCTGTGCGCTCGGGTGGGCTGAAGAAATCCTCTACCGAGATCATTTCGGGCAACGCCATGACGCTCCTTTCGCGGGTGCGGACAAGCTCTTTCGGGTTGTGATCAGGACTCGACTGGCCCGCCCAACCGCCCGTTGGTGGCGTCACGGATCGCCCGGTCGATCAGGGCCAGCGCCTGCTCTTCGGTGACTTTCTTGCCCTCGACGATCACCGCCACGCTCACGTCCTCGTCGACGACACGGAACGCCCCGGTGACGGCGGCCGCGCAGAGACGCACGGTGAGGTCTGTCTCGGGCAGCCCCAGGCGGTCGGCGATCACCGGGATGAAGCCCTGCTCCATTCGGTCATGCACCATCAGGTAAGCCGTGCGCAGGGCGGGTTCGGACGGGGTCATGGTGGCGATCCGCATCGCGCTGATCTCGTCCTCGACGTCCTGGGGTGCCAATGGATGCGAAATCCCATCGGCGGCAAGGTGTTCGGCCAATGACAACTCATGCGGCCAGCGGTTCAGGATGTCGATGAACCGGTCCGCGGATTTGGCCAGCACCGGTTCGACGCAGCTTTCCTTGGCGCGGAAGTAACGCCAGATCGTACGGGTGGAAAGCCCTGCGGCCGCGGCGATGTCGTCACCGCTGGTGCCGGCGACGCCGCGTTCCCAGAACAATGCGCAGGCATGTCGTGACACCGCGAGGCGCGCCTGGTCCTGTTTTTCGCCGATCGCCCTCACCTCCAGTACTTGTCACTTAGTGACAGCTCTAATGTGTCACTAAGTGACAGGGTCGTCAAGGTGTGCTGGTGAGCGGGGTTTTCGTCGCCGTTTTCTGCACCACGGTCGTGGTGAGTTTCGGCGAGCGACCCGGGTGTCGAAAGCGACGGATCCAGAAGGTTCAACGCCCCTGATGAGGGCAGATATGCACCGATTTCACTCGCGAAACCCCAATCGGTTAGCCTCGCGAATTAACACCCGTCAAGGAGATTGTCATGGTCGATCCGCGCACCCCCGTCATCGTCGGCGTCGGACAGTTCACCGAACGCATCGACCTCGATGGGTATCGCGGGATGTCCTCGGTCGAGTTGGCCACTGAGGCAGCCAAGGCAGCGCTGCACGACTGCGGGGCCGACGCTGCCGCCGTGGCGCAGGCAATCGACACTGTGGCGGGTACGCGGCAGTTCGAGATCTCCGGCCCGCAGACGCCAACCCTCGGGGTGTCTGACAACTACCCGCGCTCGGTGGCACGCAACGTCGGAGCCGAGCCGGCGCGCGCCATTCTCGAGGTGATCGGCGGTCAGAGCCCCCAACACCTCGTCACCGAGTTCTCGGCGGCCATCGCGGCGGGCGAGGCCGAGGTGGTGCTGCTGTTCGGCTCGGAGAACACCTCGACGCTGCGCCACTTCTCCAAGCGCGACGACAACCCGGACCACTCCGAGACCATCGACGGTCAGCTCGAGGACCGCGGCTACGGCTACGACGGCATCTTCGACGAGTACACGATCAAGCACGGGCTGATCGGAGCCCCGGTGCAGTACGGCTTGCTGGAGAACGCGCGCCGCGCCCGGCAGGGGTTGTCGGTGACCGACTATCGCACCCAGATGGCCGAACTGTTCGCACCGTTCTCGAAGGTGGCCGCCAAGAACCCGTATTCGTCTGCCCCGGTTGAGCGCTCGGCCCAGGAGCTGGCCACCGTCACCGAGAGCAACCGGATGATCTGTGACCCGTACCCGCGCATGATGGTGGCGCGCGATCAGGTCAACCAGGGCGCGGCCGTACTGCTGATGTCGGTCGAGACCGCCCGGAAACTCGATGTGCCCGAGGAGAAGTGGGTGTACCTGCGCGGGCACGCCGACATGAAGGAAATCAAGCTCCTTGAGCGCACCGAACTCGGTTACAGCGAGGCTGCGGTGATCGCGGTCAATGAGGCCTTGCGGGTTGCCGGAATCACGCTCGACGACGTCGCGGCCTTCGACCTCTACAGCTGCTTCCCGTTCCCGGTGCTCAACATCTGCGACGGTACCGGCCTGGCGCCCGACGACGAACGCGGCTTGACGCTCACCGGTGGCCTGCCCTTCTTCGGTGGCCCGGGGAACAACTACTCGATGCACGGTATCGCCGAGGCTGTCAATGAAATGCGCGACAAGCCGGGCCAATTCGCGCTTGTCGGCGGCAATGGCGGTATCGCGAGCAAGTACTCGGTCGGTATCTACTCGACCGAGGCGGCGGACTGGGTGGCCGACGGCAGCGCTGCTCTGCAGGACGAGTTCAACGCGCAAGAGCGTGTGACGATCGTCGAAAAGGCCGACGGCCCAGCCACAATCGAGACCTATACGGTCCGCTACGACTGGACGCCGCGCACCGGCATCATCATCGGGCGTCTGGATTCCGACGGCAGCCGGTTCCTGGCGACGACGACCGACGAGGCGCTGGTGACGTTGCTCTCCGACGGTGAGCCGCTTGGCGCATCGATCGTCGTGCAGTCCGGCGAGAAGCGGAACACCGCGACGCTGGCGTAGCGCGGCCGCGCGGATCCCGACCCGCTCACTCGGCGGTGTGGATCCGTAGGTAAACCACTGCGGAATCTGAGCGGACGCAACGGGTCAGGTACTCGTTGGCGTTGCCGCCAATGCACTCCCAGTTCTCGAATGTCACGTAGTAGCCGGCAGACCGTCCTGAGGGCGTCGCGTACCAGAGTTTGCCGACCCGACGGGCCTCGGCGCAGTCGATGTTCGCGCTGCCACGCACCGCATGTTCTTCGGTCGGGCCGTATTGATGTACGACGCCACAGTCCTCAAGGTACTCCGGCGGCGGTGTGGTCGACGGGATCGTCACGTTGATCGCCGGGAGGGCATGCGTGGTGGTGGGATCGGGCGTCGCCGTCTGATCGGAACAGGCGGTGATGCTTGCGAGAAGTGCGGCACTCGTCATGGCGGCGCGAATGTTCACGTGAACCCTCCTCAGAACAGCCCCGTCCACGTCCAGCGGTGCGCACCCGCGTCAGCGTAACGACGAAATCAACGCCAGGGTCGTTCTCATCGAATATTCACGACCCTGGCGTTGATCTCGGCGCGAAAGGCCGGCGTGAACCGGCTCAACCAGGCGAAGCCAGAACTAGACCAGCGAGGCCAGCTTGCCCGCGAGTCGCTCGACGTACGCCGACACCTCGGCCTCGGACTTGTCCGGCAGCCCGAACAGCACCTCGGTGACGCCCAGTTCACGCCAGTGTGCGAGCTTCTCTGGGTCCGGCTTGAAGTCCAGCGCCACGATCTGCGGTGCGCCGTCACGCCCGGCCGCGGCCCAGGTGTCCTGCAGCAGCTTGACCGGCTCGTCGATGTTGAAGTCGCGCGGCGTGGTGATCCAGCCGTCGGCGGACTTGGCGATCCACTTGAAGTTCTTCTCGTTACCGGCCGCACCCACGAGCACGGGAATGTGTGACTGCACGGGCTTGGGCCAGGCCCACGACGGCCCGAAGTTCACGAATTCGCCTTCGTACGAGGCTTCTTCCTCGGTCCAGAGCGCACGCATGGCCTCCAGGTATTCGCGCAGCATGGTGCGGCGGCGGCCCGGGGGAACGTTGTGGTCAGCGAGTTCGTCGGTGTTCCAACCGAATCCGACACCCAGCGACACCCGCCCGCCGGACAGGTGGTCCAGGGTGGCGATGGACTTGGCCAGGGTGATCGGATCGTGCTCGACGGGCAGCGCGACGGCCGTCGACAACCGCACCCGCGAGGTAACCGCACACGCGGTGCCCAGTGACACCCACGGATCCAGGGTGCGCATATAGCGGTCGTCAGGCAGGGACTCGTCACCGGTAGTGGGGTGAGCGGCCTCGCGTTTGATCGGGATATGGGTGTGCTCGGGCACATAGAACGTCGTGAAGCCGTGATCATCGGCGAGTTTGGCGGCCTTGGCCGGGGCGATGCCGCGGTCACTGGTGAAGAGAACGAGCCCATAGTCCATGACCAGAATTAGAACGTGTTTCAGTCCGAGTAGCAAGACGGTGCGTCTCGTTAGTTGTCCCGACCGCGAGAAAACTTCACCGCGAGTGATACCCGCGACGGGTGCGCGCACGTTTGCTGGGATCACCGACATGACGACTGAACGCATCGCCGACCACGTCAAGTTCGCCTATTGGGTGCCCAACGTCAGTGGCGGCCTGGTCACCAGCGATATCGAGCAGCGCACCGACTGGAACTACGACTACAACAAGAAGCTGGCGCAGACCGCGGAGAACAACGGTTTCGAATACGCCCTGAGCCAGGTTCGCTATGAGGCCAGCTACGGCGCGGAGTACCAGCATGAATCGACCAGCTTCAGCCTCGCGCTGTTGCTCGCCACGCAGCGGCTCAAGGTCATCGCCGCAGTGCACCCTGGTCTGTGGCAGCCGGCGGTGCTGGCCAAGCTCGGCGCCACCGCCGACCACCTCAGCAATGGCCGTTTCGCCGTCAACGTCGTCTCAGGCTGGTTCAAGGACGAGTTCACCCACTTGGGCGAGCCGTGGCTCGAACACGACGAGCGCTACCGCCGCAGCGCGGAGTTCCTCCAGGTCCTGCGGAAGATATGGACGGAAGACGACGTGGATTTCCGCGGCGACTTCTACCGCATCCACGATTTCACCCTGAAGCCCAAGCCGCTCAACACGCCCGAGCGCCCCAATCCCGAGCTCTTCCAGGGCGGCAATTCGACGGCCGCCCGGCGCAACGGTGGCTACTACGCCGACTGGTACTTCTCCAACGGCAAAGGCTTCGAGGGCATCACCGAACAGGTCGTCGAGGTGCGCGACCATGCCCGTGACGCAGGCCGCGAGGTGAAGTTCGGGCTGAACGGGTTCATCATCGCGCGCGACACAGAGAAAGAGGCAAAGGAGACGCTCAAAGAGATCGTCGCGAAGGCCAACAAGCCCGCGGTCGAGGGCTTCCGCGGCGCGGTACAGCAGGCCGGCAACTCCACCGGGGATAAGAAGGGCATGTGGGCCGATTCCAGCTTCGAGGACCTGGTGCAGTACAACGACGGCTTCCGCACCCAATTGATCGGCACACCCGAGCAGATCGCCGAACGCATTGCCGCATACCGCAAACGTGGCGTGGACCTCATCCTGGGCGGATTCCTGCATTTCCAAGAGGAAATCGAGTACTTCGGCGCCAAGGTGCTGCCGCTCGTCCGCGAAATCGAGTCCACCGAAACGGATTCCGCCGACGCGCCCGTCCTGGTATCAGCTTGAGACCGCTCCGACACCAAACACGAGCGCCCGGCACCCAGCTGGGTGCGCTAGCGTGGAAGCTCGAATCGCTCACGTGGTCGGTATTCATGCCTGCGTGAACACACGTCGCGAAGCTCGATAGCACAGGAGAGGTCATGACCTACCCGCCCAGTAATCCCGGATACCCGCCGCAGTCGGGTTCGCAGTTCGATGCAACCCAGCAGTTCGCCAAGGCTGCCCCCGCTCCTGTGCCCGCCGCCCCGGCCGCACCGGCCAGTGCCGCACCTGGTGAGAACAAGTTGCCCGAGATCCTGCTCGGGGTCGTTGCCGTTGCCGGCCTGCTCATCTACTTCGTGAGCTTCGCCCTCGACGCCTCGACCGCTCAGGCGATGATCCTGCTCGTGGCGCTTCCGCTGTTGGCGGGTCTGTTGGCCGGCGTCAGCCTGCTGCCCAAACAGAAGAACTACACGGCAGCCGCCGCAATCGCCGCGACGATTCCGTTCCTGTTCGTGATCGGCGCCGCGGTATCCAGCGGTGGAGAAGGTGACTGGACGCTGTGGGTGCTGTTGGCCCTCACCCTGATCCAGGCCGGTGCCGCGATTGCCGCGCTCCTGTTCGACGCCGGCGTGATCACGCCTCCGGCACCCAAGCCGCAGTTCGATCAGCAGCCGCAGTACGGCCAGTACGGTGGCCCGTCGCAGTACTACGGTCAGCAGCACCAGCCGCAGCACGGTGGCCAGCCCTACCAGCAGGCTCAGCCGCAGCGTCCCGGTTACCCGTCGCAGTACGGCGGCTACTCCGGTGGTCCGAACACCGGTGGTTTCCCCGTTCAGGGCCAGCAGGGCCCGCAGGGTCAGCAGCCGAGCGGCCCGCCGACCCCTCCGACCGGTTACCCCACCTACGGCCAGCCGCAGCAGCAGTCGGGTTCGTCAGCGCCCACCAGTGCCGTTCCGGCACAGCCGCAGGCACAGCAGTCGCCTTCACAGCAATCTGGCACTGCACCGTCGTAAGCTGATCGGCGCGTGCGCTTCCCGCGCACGCGCCGATCATTGCGAGGAGCAGCCCACCAAGTGAGTAACCGGCCAGTCGGCACCCGCCAGGCGCGTGAGTTGCTCCGGGTCGCGTTCGGGCCGTCCGTCGTCGCGCTGGTGGTCATCGCCGCGGTTGTGCTGTTGCAACTGCTGATCGCCAACAGCGACATGACGGGCGCGCTCGGTGCGATCGCCAGCATGTGGCTCGGCGTGCACCAGGTGCCGGTGTCGATCGGCGGCCGCGAGCTCGGGGTGATGCCCCTGCTGCCGGTGCTGGCGATGATCTGGGGCACCGCGCGCACCACGGCCGCGGCCACCGCCCCCAATTCCTCCTGGTTCGTCACCCGCTGGGTGGTCGCCTCGGCCTTGGGCGGGCCGATTCTGATCGCGGCGCTCCTGCTGGCCGTCATTCATGACGCAGCCTCGGTGATCAGCGAACTTCAGACTCCCAGCGCCCTGCGCGCGTTCTGCAGCGTGCTGATCGTGCACGCAATCGGTGCCCTGATCGGCGTCGGCTCGAAGGTCGGTCGACGGACGCTGGCCGCCTCGCCGCTGCCGGACTGGCTGCCCGAGGCGTTCCGTGCCGCGACCGCCGGTGTGCTGGCCCTATTCGGTCTTTCCGGGGCGGTGACGGCGGTGTCGCTGGTGGTGCACTGGGCCACGATGCACGACCTGTTCGCGATCACCGACAGCCTGTTCGGCCAGCTCAGCCTGACTCTGTTGTCGATCCTCTACATCCCCAACGTGATCGTCGGTGCCTCGGCGATCGCGGTCGGATCCAGTGCCCATGTCGGGCTGGCCGCCTTCAGTTCATTCACGGTGTTCGGCGGTGACATCCCTGCGGTGCCGGTGCTGGCCGCGGTGCCCACGCCGCCGTTGGGCCCCATCTGGGTGGCGCTCCTGATCGTGGGTGCGGCCTCGGCAGTCGCATTGGGCCAGCAGTGTGCGCGGCGTCCCCAGCCGATCGGGGCGGCCACAGGCAAGTTGCTGGTGGCGTCGGCGCTGGCGGCCGTGACGATGGCGCTGCTCGGCTACGCCGGCGGCGGGCGGCTGGGCAATTTCGGCGACGTCGGGGTGGATCAATCGACGTTCGCGCCTGCGGTGTTCCTCTGGTTCGCCGGGGTCGGCGGACTGACCGTGGCGATGTCCGGTGGCCTGACCCGCAAGCCCCGACCGGTACTCCCGCCCAAACCGGAACCGGTCGAGCCGCAGCCTGAACCCGAGTTCGAGTCCGAGTCCGAAGAGGGCGACGACTACGTCGACGAGGACATCGAGTACGCCGAGGCAGATCCCGAACCCGAGCTCGAACCCGACCAACCGTTGGTGTCGTGGTCGGCCGAGGAGCCGGCGGCGGACGAGCCCGACGACTACGAGGACGTGCAGGAAACCGTCTATGAACCCCGCCCGCGGCGCTATGACGACCTCGATGAGGACCCCGAGGACCACTTCATCGTCGACGACATGCCAGACGGCCCAGTGACCGGCGACAACCCTCGCCGTGCGGGCGACTAGGCTGCTCGCGTGCAGCAACCGTTACATGTGCCTCCGAGTACACCGGCACGGCTGGTAGTGCTGGCTTCGGGGACAGGATCGTTGCTCGCCTCGCTACTGGCCGCCGCCGAAGACGACTATCCGGCGCGTGTGGTGGCAGTCGGAACCGACCGCAAATGTGCCGCGGTGGACATCGCGGCGGCGGCGGGGGTGCCGTCCTACACCGTGCGGCTGGGTGATCATGCGGACCGCGACGCCTGGGACGTCGCATTCACCGAGGCCACCGCTGAACATGAGCCGGACCTGGTGGTCTCGGCCGGGTTCATGAAAATTCTGGGCGGCCAATTTCTTTCCCGGTTCCCCGGCCGGGTGGTCAACACCCATCCCGCATTGCTGCCCGCGTTCCCCGGGGCGCATGCGGTGCCCGAGGCGTTGGCGTACGGCGTGCGGGTGACGGGCTGCACGGTGCATCTCGTGGACTCCGGCATGGATACCGGGCCGATTCTGGCCCAGCAGGCTGTCGAGGTGCTCGATGATGACACCGAAGAGACTTTGCATGAGCGCATCAAGGTGGTCGAACGTCGACTGCTGGTGGATGTGCTGGCCGCGCTGGCAACCCGCGGCGTGACCTGGACTGGACGAAAGGCGACCATAGGGTGAGCGAGAAGAAACCGATCCGCCGAGCGCTGATCAGTGTCTATGACAAGACCGGCCTGGCCGATCTGGCCCGCGGCCTGCACGAGGCGGGCGTGGCCATCGTCTCAACCGGGTCGACCGCCAAAACCATTGCCGCCGCAGGTGTTCCGGTCACCCCGGTGGAAGAGGTGACGGGTTTCCCCGAGGTGCTCGACGGCCGGGTCAAGACTCTGCACCCGCGCGTGCATGCCGGTCTGCTGGCCGATACCCGCAAGCCCGAACATGTTGCGGCCCTGCAGGAGCTCGAGGTCGAGGCGTTCGAGCTCGTGGTGGTGAACCTGTACCCGTTCTCCGAGACCGTGGAGTCCGGGGCATCGGTGGACGAGTGCGTCGAGCAGATCGACATCGGTGGGCCGTCGATGGTTCGTGCGGCCGCCAAGAACCACCCCAGCGTGGCCGTGGTCGTGGATCCGCTGGGCTATGACGGTGTGCTGGCCGCGGTCCGGGCCGGCGGGTTCACCCTCGACGAGCGGAAGAAGCTGGCGTCGTTGGCATTCCGGCACACCGCCGAGTACGACGTGGCCGTCGCCGGCTGGATGGGGTCGACGCTGGCTCCTGAGGAGCCCGCTCAGCCGCTGCCGGCCTGGTTCGCCGGTACCTGGCACCGCAGCGCGGTCCTGCGCTACGGCGAGAACCCGCATCAGCAGGCCGCGGTGTACCGCGACGACTCCGCGTGGCCCGGACTGGCCCAGGCCGAGCAGCTGCACGGCAAGGAGATGTCCTACAACAATTACACCGATGCCGATGCGGCGTGGCGGGCCGCGTTCGACCACGAAGAGATCTGCGTGGCGATCATCAAGCACGCCAACCCGTGTGGCATCGCGATCTCCTCGGAGTCGGTGGCCGACGCGCACCGCAAGGCGCACGAGTGCGATCCGCTGAGTGCGTTCGGCGGCGTCATCGCCTCCAACACCGAGGTCAGCGTCGAGATGGCCGAGACCGTCGCCGACATCTTCACCGAGGTCATCATCGCCCCGGCGTATGAGGCCGGTGCGGTCGAGATCTTGGCCCGCAAGAAGAACATCCGCATCCTGGTGGCGTCGGAGCCGCTGGTCGGTGGCATCGAGATGCGCCAGATCAGTGGCGGGGTGCTGCTGCAGCAGCGTGACGCGCTCGACGCCGAGGGTGACGATCCGGCGAACTGGACGCTGGCCACCGGTGAGCCGGCCGACCCGCAGACGCTGAGCGATCTCGTGTTCGCCTGGCGGGCCTGCCGCGCGGTGAAGTCCAACGCGATCGTGATCGCCAAGGACGGCGCGACCGTGGGTGTCGGTATGGGACAGGTGAATCGCGTCGACGCGGCCGGGTTGGCCGTGCAGCGTGCGGGCGACCGCGTGCCCGGTTCGGTGGGCGCCTCCGACGCGTTCTTCCCGTTCCCCGACGGCTTGGAGACGCTGACGAATGCCGGCGTCAAGGCGATCGTGCACCCGGGTGGCTCGGTACGTGACGCCGAGGTGACCGCTGCTGCCGAGGCCGCTGGCATCACGCTGTACCTCACCGGTGCAAGGCATTTCGCGCACTAGTTTCTTCGGTCTCAATCGATTGGCCCGGTGCACCGCCTGTTTGGCCCGCCGTTTTCTACGTCAGGGTTGTAGGTCGCGTGGCTTAGCGACCCTGGCGTAGAAAGCGGCGTCGCGCGCACTAGTTGTGCTCGCCGTTTTCTACCCCTGGGCTGTGATGATTACGTCGTCACGACCCGGAGGTAGAAAACGGTGAACCACCACGCCGGGCAAATGCCTCTCGAACCCGGTGCAGGATGAACGCCCTGCTGTGTTCGACCACGACACGGATGTCTATCCAGCCTTCGCGTTCGATGAGCTCATTGCGGCCGATGTCGTGCACCACACGCGAACGGTCCGTGGCGTGGTGTTTACCTTCGTAATCCAAGCCCACCTTGACGTCGTCGTAGCCCATATCGAGGAACGCCTCGTTGAAGCCGTCGGTCACCCGGATCTGCGTACGCGGACGCCGATAGCCCGCGTCGATGAGAAGCAGCCGCAGCCAGGTCTCCCGCGGAGATTGCCCACCGGCATCCATCAAATCGAGTGCTGTTCGGGCGCTTCGTATTCCACGTAGCCCGCGATACCTGCCGGCCAATTCGGGCACTTGCCCGGCGTCGACGGCTGTGGCGATGGCCAGCGCATCGAGGTGGGCGACCGCGTCGTCACGGGGAAGGAAACGCGCGAGATCAAGCGCGGTGCGTAGCGGTGTGGTCACGCTGAAATCGCCGATCCGGCAAATCTCGTCGGGCCTGATGCGTTCCTCGCGCACGATGATGCCGGGCCTGCGACGCCCGTGCTCCATGATCAGTTCCACCGGGGCATCGTCGTCGACCCATTGCGCACCGTGCAGAGCTGCGGCTGCCCGGCCGGCGATGATCCCGCGACGGCCAGTCCACAGCCATGCCGCCATGGTGTTGGCCTTCAGGGTTCGAACGGCGCCCTTCGGCAGGTAGACGCGTGGATGCGCCGGGGCGTATCGCCATCGCAGTTGGCCCGGGGTGAGGCTGCCGGCCGCGACCGCTTCCGGTCCGATGAATGGGAAGCTCATGGACCACGACGATCAGCAGCGCGACCGACGGATTGACGGCGCCGGCATGCGTCTCAGCTGAGGCTGTGGATGAACCGTGCGCTGTGGATGGCGCGGAATGCGCGGCGCACAGGGAAAGACACCGGCGCCGTTTTCTACACCTGGGTTGCTGAACCACGCGGTCTACGACGCAGGCGTCGAAAACGGCGTGGAGGGAAAAAGGCACCGACGCCGTTTTCTACATCAGGGTCGCTAACCCACGCGGACTACGACGCAGGCGTAGAAAACGGCGTGGAGGGAAAAGCGCAAGGCAAGCGCAAGGGAATGCGCAGGGGAGGCCCCGACGCCAGGCCGCGACGCCAACCCCTTACGCGCTGGCTTCGTCCTCGACCTCGGTGGTCGCGTACTCGATGAACGACGTGATCTCCTCGACCGCGTGTCGCGCATCGGGGTTGATGTCGAAGCTCAGCTGGAACATGTGCATTGCCCTGTCCCACACTTGAATCCACACGGGAACACCGCTGGCCTGGAGCTTGTCGGCGAGGGCGAAGGTGTCGTTGAGCAGCATCTCGTGCGTGCCGACCTGGAACAGGAACGGCCCGAGTCCGTGCAGGTCCGCCTCGGGCGGCATCACCGGAGTCGGCCGGGTGCCGTTGACCGTGGCGAACACGTCGTAGATGAACTTCACGGTCATGAACGGGAACAGCACGTCGCGATGCTCTTGCAGGGCACGGTATTTCAGATCCATGTCGGACGAGGTCAACGGGGAGAGCAGTACCTGCCCGGCGGGGACCGGCAGTCCGGCGTCGCGCGCGGCCAACGCGGTGTCAGCGGCCATCAGGCCACCGGCTGAATCACCGGCCAGGACAATCCGATCGGGCGCGAACCCGAGCGACAGTGCGAAGCGGTAGCCGTCGAGCCCGTCGGCGACGGCATCGTCGATGTCGGCCTGGGGGGCCAGTCGGTAGCCGACGTTGAGCACGCGTGCCCCGGTGCTGGCAGACAGCTTCGACACGAAGCGGCGGTGCGAGTTCAGGCCAAGGGTCACCAGCGCCGAGCCGTGTAGGTAGACGATCACCAGATCGGAGTCGCGGGCCTCGGGGGCGATCACCCATTCGGCCGGGCAGTTGGGCAGCGCCACCGGTGTCACCTCGGTGCCGGGCAGCGGCTTGATGATCCGCAGGGGCCGGTCGATGACGTCGAGGTGTGCGCGCTGCAGCAGGGCGGGGGCGACGCGGTTGATGCCCATTCCGATCAGGGTCAGCAGGCCCAGCAATGGGCGGACGAAGATCGCGGTGGTCCAGCCGAGTGCCCTGGACTGCAAAGATGCGGGGCCGAAGTGCACGGTGGTGGGCCGGCTAAGCCAATCGAGCGAATTCACGATACCCAGGGTACCGGGTACCTGAACGCACCCGGTTCAGACCCGACTCACGGCATGACGATGGTGGCCTGGGCCTCGATCGCCTTGTTGATGTCGGTCAACGTCGTCTTGTCGCGCTCGTTGGCGTCGGCGTTGATCTGCAGCACGTAGACGCTGCCGGGTGCCTGGATCACGACAGTGGTCTGGGTGATCGCGCGACGCTGGCCGCCCTTGGCATAGGTACCGGCCAGGTGCACGGTGGGGAACCCGCTGATCTCGCCACGGGTCACGTCACCGCTGAACTTGTAGTCGGCCAGGTTCTGCAGCTCGTTGGGGGCGAACTCGAGCAGCTTGTTGGCGTCGACGTCACCGGCCAGCTTGGAGATCAGCGAGACGACCGACGGCGGTTCGGTCGGGTTCGCGGGGTCGTTCACGATCGCCGAGTAGGCCCAGGCCGGGGTGCGGGGACCGGCGTCGATCCATCCGGGCGGAGTCGGCATGGTGAACACCGGTGCGCCCGGCTCGCCGCGGTGGACGGGCGTTTCGACGATGCCGCTCTGCTTGATGTAGTCGGCGATGGTGAAGGCGTGCCCCGGTGGTTTCGGGGCGGTGGTGGTTTCCGGGTCGGATGTATCCGTGGCGACCGCGGAGGTGGTCTCGCCCCCGCCGCCGTTGCTGTTGTCGTCGCCGGCAGTCACTGCCAGCGTGATGCCGCCGACGAGCAGAACCGCCGCACCGATTGCGGCGGCGGCCACGATGATGTTGCGCCGGTTGTTCGACTTCTTCGGGATCGGGTTGTGCGGCAACGGAGGCGGTCCGAAGTTGGTCTGCTGTTGTGGCGGCCCGACCGGTCCTGCCGGCGGCCCAACGGGCCCTGACGGCCCGGCGGGGCCTTGCATCCCGACTGGCGCACCGCCCGCAACGGGTTTGCGGGAGGAGATTTCGTTGCCCGCCCACGACGAGGTGAACACCGGCGGTTCCGACGGGGATGCAGCCCGCGGGTTCGACGGCGAGAGCGGGGCGGCCGGCGGGTTCGCCGGCTTCGGGATGATCAACGGGGTGGTCGGTGGCGCCGGCTCGTGAGCGGGTGCCGGGGTGCGCACCTCGGGGGTGGTTCCGGTGGCCGCCTCGGCGAGGGCGACGGCGAAGTCGTGGCAGGTGTCGTAACGGTCCTTGGCGTCCTTGGACAGTGCCTTCGCCATCACCGAATCGAACACGGCCAGTTCGGGTTTCGTGTCGGCAAGCTTGGGTGGCGGGGAGTTCAGGTGGTGGCTGATCACCACAGCCGGGTTGCTGTGTGCGAACGGCGGGGTACCCGTGAACAGGCGGTAGGCGGTCGCGGCCAGTGAGTACTGGTCGGCTCGACCGTCAAGGGGTTGGCCCATCAACTGTTCGGGCGCGGTGTAGGACATCGAACCCACGGTGATGTTGGTCGAGGTGAGTCCGTTGACCTCGTCCGCGCGCCGCGCGATGCCGAAGTCGGTCAGCATGATGCGGCGCTTGGCGCCCTGTTTGCTGGTGAGCAAGATGTTGGCCGGCTTGACGTCACGGTGCAGCAGCTTGCGTTGATGCGCGTAGTCCAACGCGTCGCCGACGGCGGTGACGACCTCGATGACGTCCTCGGCCGGCATGCCCTTGGGGTACTGATCATGCAGCAGCTTGGCGGCGTCGTGTCCGTCGACGTAGTCCATCGAGATCCACAGCCGGTCCTCGAACTCGCCGCGGTCGTGCACGCCGACGATGTGGGGATGCCACAGGGTGGCGGCCATATCCGCCTCGCGGATGAATCGTTGCCGGAACTCATTGTCCGAGCTGACGCTGATGGGCAGCACTTTGAGGGCGTCCTCGCGGGGTAACCGCGGGTGGGACGCCAGATAGACCTCGCCCATGCCACCAGTGCCCACCAACCTGACGATGGTGAACCCTGCGAATTCCTGACCGCTAGCCAACGGCATGGAGCGCAGACTACCGGTCGCGCCGCTCGGACAACGACTATGTCCGGCTGTGGCCGCACGCGGCGGGTCGTGATTCTGGCGGGTGGCGATGTGCGCGCGCGTGTTCAGTCGTAGCGTGGAGTGGTGAGCCAACCCAAAAACGATGGTCGCCGGCCAGCCGGCTCCGGCGATCTGCCTCGTACCGTCGGTGAGCTGCGTGCCTCGGGCCATCGTGAGCGGGGCGTCAAAGCCGAAATTCGAGAGAACCTGCTGTCTGCACTCGCGGATCGTCGCGACGTGTGGCCGGGCATCCTGGGATTCGAGGACACGGTGATCCCGCAGCTGGAGCGGGCCCTGATCGCCGGGCACGACGTGGTGTTGCTCGGTGAGCGCGGCCAGGGCAAGACTCGGCTGTTGCGTGCGTTGACCGGGCTGCTCGACGAGTGGACGCCGGTGATCGCCGGGTCCGAGTTGGGCGAGCACCCGTACAGCCCGATCACACCGGAGTCGATCCGCCGGGCCGCCGATTCCGGCGACGATCTGCCGATCGAGTGGCGTCACCGCAGTGAGCGGTACACGGAGAAGCTGGCCACCCCGGACACCAGCGTGGCCGATCTGGTCGGCGACATCGACCCGATCAAGGTGGCCGAGGGCCGCAGCCTCGGTGACCCGGAAACGATCGCCTACGGGCTGATCCCGCGGGCACACCGCGGCATCGTGGCCGTCAACGAGCTGCCCGACCTCGCCGAGCGTATTCAGGTGTCGATGCTCAACGTCATGGAGGAGCGCGACATTCAGGTCCGCGGTTACACGTTGCGGCTGCCGCTGGACGTGCTCGTCGTGGCCAGCGCCAACCCCGAGGACTACACGAACCGCGGCCGGATCATCACCCCGCTCAAGGACCGGTTCGGCGCCGAGATCCGTACGCACTACCCGCTGGAGATCGAGGACGAGATCGGGGTGATCCGCCAGGAGGCCCAGTTGGCTGCCGAGGTCCCGGATTACCTGCTCGGTGTGCTGGCCCGGTTCGCTCGCAATCTGCGTGAATCGAGCTCGATCGACCAGCGTTCCGGTGTGTCGGCCCGGTTCGCGATCGCCGCGGCCGAGACGGTGGCGGCCTCGGCGCGGCACCGCTCGGCGATCCTCGGCGAGGACGATCCGGTGGCCCGGGTGGTTGACCTGGCCACCGTGATCGACGTGCTGCGCGGCAAATTGGAGTTCGAGACGGGCGAGGAGGGGCGTGAGCAGGCGGTGCTGGAGCACCTGCTGCGACGTGCCACCGCTGACACCGCACAGCGGCTGCTGGGCGGCATCGACGTCGCCCCACTGGTGGCCGCGGTCGAGGAGGGCTCGCCGGTGACCACCGGTGAGCGGGTTTCGGCCAAGGACGTCCTGGCCGCGCTGCCGGATCTGGCCGTCGTCGATACGCTCGCCTCCAGGTTGGGGGCGGTGTCGGTCGGTGAGCGGGCCGCAGCGGTCGAATTGGCCTTGGAGGCGCTGTATCTGGCCAAGCGTGTGGACAAGGTGACGGGGGAGGGCGAGACGGTCTATGGCTGATCCCGGTCGGGCGCACGGGCACACCTCGCGGTATTCGCGATACACCGGTGGCCCCGACCCTCTGGCACCTCCGATCGATCTGCGTGACGCCCTCGAGCAGATCGGTCAGAGCGTCATGGAGGGCAGCTCGCCGCGCCGCGCCCTCTCCGAGCTGATGCGTCGCGGCACCGAGGGGATGCGCGGCACCGACCGGCTGGCCGCCGAGGCCAACCGGAAGCGCCGGGAGCTGTTGCAGCGACACAACCTTGACGGCACGTTGCAGGAGATCAAGAAGCTGCTCGACGAGGCCGTGCTGGCCGAGCGCAAGGAGCTGGCCCGCGCACTCGACGACGACGCGCGGTTCGGCGAGCTGCAGATGGAGGCGCTCTCGCCGTCGCCGGCCAAAGCCGTTCAGGAACTGGCCGACTACGACTGGCGCAGCCCCGAGGCGCGGCAGAAGTACGAGCAGATCAAGGATCTGCTCGGCCGGGAGATGCTGGATCAACGTTTCGCCGGCATGAAGGAGGCGTTGGAGAACGCCACCGACGAGGATCGGCAGCGGGTCAACGACATGCTCGACGACCTCAACGATCTACTGGACAAGCACGCCCGCGGTGAGGATACCCCGCAGGATTTTCAAGACTTCATGGACAGGCACGGCGAGTTCTTCCCGGAGGGCCCGCAGAACATCGACGAGCTGCTGGACTCGTTGGCCAAGCGGGCCGCCGCCGCGCAGCGGTTCCGCAACAGCCTGTCGGCCGAGCAGCGTGCCGAGCTGGATTCTCTGGCGCAGCAGGCTTTTGGTTCGCCGTCGTTGATGAATGCGCTGGGCCGGCTCGACGCGCACCTGCAGGACGCCCGGCCGGGCGAGGATTGGACCGGTTCGGAGCGCTTTTCCGGTGGCGATCCGCTGGGCATGGGGGAAGGCGCCCAGGCGTTGTCCGACATCGCCGAGTTGGAGCAGTTGGCCGACGCGTTGTCGCAGAGCTATTCCGGGGCGTCGATGGACGACGTCGACCTCGAGGCGCTGGCCCGTCAACTCGGTGACGACGCCGCGATCGATGCCCGCACCTTGTCCGAGCTCGAGAAGGCCCTGGTGAACCAGGGTTTCATCGACCGCGGCTCCGACGGCCAATGGCGGCTGTCGCCCAAGGCCATGCGCCAGCTCGGCCAGACCGCGCTGCGTGATGTGGCGCAACAGCTTTCGGGTCGGCACGGGGAACGCGACACCCGTCGGGCCGGTGCGGCCGGGGAGCTGACCGGGGCCACCCGGCCCTGGCAGTTCGGCGACACCGAGCCGTGGAACGTCACCCGCACCGTGACCAACGCCGTGCTGCGCCAGGCCGGGACCGGGATCGTGGAACGGCCCATTCGGTTCGCGGTCGAGGATGTGGAGATCTCCGAGACGGAGACCCGCACCCAGGCCTGCGTGGCGCTTTTGGTGGACACCTCGTTCTCGATGGTGATGGAGAACCGCTGGCTGCCGATGAAACGTACGGCGTTGGCGCTCAACCATCTGGTGAGCACCCGGTTCCGCTCAGATGAGTTGCAGATCATCGCCTTTGGCCGGTACGCGCGCACCGTGACCGCGGGTGAGCTGACCGGGCTGGAGGGTGTGTACGAGCAGGGCACCAATCTGCACCATGCGCTGGCCCTGGCGACCCGGCATCTGCGTCGTCATCCGAACGCCCAGCCGGTCGTGCTGGTGGTGACCGATGGTGAGCCCACCGCGCACCTGGAGGATTTCGGTGACGGCGAAGGGTCGTCGGTTTTCTTCGATTACCCGCCGCACCCGCGCACGATCGCTCACACCGTCCGGGGGTTCGACGAGGTGGCCCGCCTCGGCGCACAGGTGACGATCTTCCGGCTGGGCACTGATCCCGGCCTGGCCCGGTTCATCGATCAGGTTGCCCGGCGGGTGCAGGGCCGTGTGGTGGTGCCCGATCTCGACGGCCTGGGCGCAGCGGTGGTCGGCGACTACCTGCACTCGAGGCGACGCTGAGCCCTCGCCGCACCGAGTGCGATGCGAATGTCGCCGGCAACGTGGCGGAGCGACCCCTGCGTCGCACTCGGCGTGAAATGCGCTCGCGTAGTCTCAGTTTGCGATGGGGGAAATGAAGCGAGTCGCGGGTGTGGCCGTGGTGGCGGCCGGGCTGATTCTCAGCGGGTGTACGCAGACGACGGAGGGCACGGCGACGGCCGGGTTCGAACCGTCCGCGCACTCGACGGGTTCGGCCGACCCGACGGCGCCCGGATCGCCCGGCTACAAGGCCCAGGCGTGCGAGCAGCTGCATTCGGATCGCTGGATCGAGCTATCGGGGACCGCTCCCGACGAGCCCAGGGTGCGCATCGCGCAGCCGCCGGGCTGGGAACCGGTGCCTGAGTTGGCCAAGGACGCAGTCAAATTGGTGCTTCGCAATGTGTCGCTCAGTGACGGCGTGACGAATCCCGCCGTGTCGGTGGCCACCGGGGATGCGACCGACGGCGACAGGTCGCCCAAGGATCTGCTGAACGACAGTGTCCAGGGCTTCGAAGTCGGTGGCGGACAGAACATCACCCAGGTACCTGCCGAGATCTGTGGGTTCCCGGCGTTGATGGCCAACTACACCGTGCCGCCCGGCGAAGGTGGCAAGACGATCTACGTGACCGCGGTGACGGTGATGGTGCCGCTCGGGTCGAAGGTGTGGAACGTGGTGGCGCTCGCGCAGAGCACGGCACCCAACAACGAGACCTATATGGCCGACGCTCAGGTGATGTTGGCCGGGATGCGCATAGCCATGCCCCGCTAGCCCGCATTTGCTGATGTTGTCGTTTGCCGTCGGGTAGCTTCTGCTCATTCGAAATGGGCTGAGAGGCGACGGCATGACACAACGCTGGGGCGGACGTGTTTTGCCGGCATCTCTTCTGGGCGGGATGGCATTGGCTACGGTGGCTGCGCTGGGGGTCACGCAGCCGATGACCGCGGTGCAATTGTCGGCGCTCGTCATCGGTGCGAGTTCGACGAACCCCGGCGGTGACGGTGTCGCGGATTTCTATGGCGGCCTGTACCGGCAGGGGTGGGACGAGCCGGTTGTCGCGAACTTCTTCACCGGCCCGTTCGGGATCTATCAGGCCATCCGGGAAAACAGCGGTGACGATAACAATGTGGTGCTGTCCTCGGGCTGGGGCGCGGCTAACGCGAGCCTGCTGCTGACATACGGCAAGCTGACCCACGATCCGGTGGTCACCCAGCCCGCGCTGTATGTCCTCGACAACAACGTGGCGAGCCCCAACGGCGGATTCGGCACGCGCCTGCCGTTCTTCGCGGCAATCGGGGTGAACCCGATCCCGACGCCGACGGACCCGGGTGTGCCCGTGGTCAACGTGGTCTACGAGTACGACATCAACTCCAACATCCCGGCGTACTTGTGGAACGCACCCGCGATGGCCAACTCGTTGATGGCCTATCTCGATCGACGGCTCAACCAGGACAGCCTGGATTTCCCGATCGACGCCGAGGGCAACGTTCGTGATTGCGACGCCACGTGCCAGGAAACGCTGGACTCGGGCGGTACGGTCGTGCGCCAGACGGCCGACGGCACGGTGCGGATCAGCAAGGTCGACGACACCACTTACGTCGGCTACGAGTCCGAGAACCTGCCGCTGGTGTCACCGCTGCGGGCGTTCGGGGAGCCGGGCAACCTGCTGGCCGACGCGGCCACCCCCGCGCTGCGGGCCGTGGTCGATTACGGCTACCCCGACAACGACCCGTTGGCCAACCCGCAGAAGTACACCCCGGCCCGACTGATCCCGACGCGCGCGGAAACCGAGCGCTTCGTCCACGACTTCACCGCCGGGGTCGAGGAGGGTGCGAACATCCTGCGCGACGGCGGCTCCGCGGCCAGGCCGTCACCCGAGCCGGCGGAGGTTCGTGTGCCGGCGACGCGTCCGTTGCTGCGCAAGAGCCCGGACTTCTCCCCGAAAGCGCTGGGCCGTGACCATGCCGCGGGTCCGCGGCGAGCAGGCGCGTTGCCGGGCGAGCCGGTGTTCGACGGAGTGCGCGCCTGGACCAAGAAACTGCGCGGCGAAGGCGCGGCGACCACACCGGGGCCAGAACCGTCGGAAGACGACGGCGCTTCAACCCCCAGCTGAGGAAATACCCGGCTCGGAACAATGCCGTAACACGCCCGCAAATTATTCAAAGGGCCAATGGAACCCCTTTTCTTTGCATTGGCAATAACCGGAGCCGCCGTGGAGCGTGTAATCATCCTTCGGCGCTACAACTATTGCGTACTGCAACAATGATCAGGCGTGCCGGAGTGGCCGCTTCAATTCATTGCATTGGCAATAAATTGGGCGGCTGGTGATCGACCGGGCCCAGCGGTTCGGCCCGGAATCGTTGGATAGATATCGCTCTGACCTGCGAACTTGGTCAGTGGCGGAAATGTGCGGCCCAACGCCGCGAGGCGGGCGCCCGGGGTGTTGACATACGTGGAACGGGCTGGCCGAAGATATCGCCCAATTGGGTGGCGATCCGGCGATCTTGATTGCGGGCTGCGACCGCCGGATTGATTATTTTTTGGCAGCGTTTATCGGTTGCAGGAGAGCAAACTGACCCATAGCATTCTCAGCAGTTTCTAAGTTGCCGCCGGCGCAGGTGCGGATTCTCGGGAACGGCCGTTTCGTCCTCTAGCTAAGGGGCTCACCGCATGGCTGTACGTCCGCTTGTCACGACCGGTGCCGCGCTCCTGAGCGCGGCAGCTCTCATTACCGCGACTCCGGCGTTGTTCGTACCGCGTGACCAGGTCACCGTCGCTGCCCCGACTGCGCTGGCGCCGACCCAGTTGACGCAGGAGCAGATCAATCTGCTCGCGCTGTCGCTGCAGGGTGCGTGGCAGGCATTTACCCAGGGCTATGGCGGCTACGCACCCCCGGGTCAAGTCCCCGCAACTGCCTACCTCGACCCGAATGGGCAAACTCCTGCCCAATACGTCCCGAGCGGGAACGCCCCGCTGTACGACGCGGCGGGTAACCAGCTCTTCCTGCAAAACGGGGTGACGCCCGCGACGACCGGAGATCTCAGTCCAGCGGGCGATCCCATCCAGTTTTACGACAACAGCGGCGCCCCGGCCTTACAGGACGCACCCGGCGACTGCACGGCCACCGGAGCGGTCTGCCAAAAGGGCTTCACCGGGTTGGCGTACTACCTCAGCGATGAACTGCTGCCGCTGGGCAACGTGGACAACATCTTCTTCGAGGGCGGCTTCACCGAGCTCGCGCAGGTTGCGCTGGCTACGGTGGCCCATGCAATCGACCAGGTCGTGCCGCGTCTAGATCTGGAGAAGCGAGTCAACGACTTCTTCGACGGTGGCGCAACGAAACTGGTCGGCAATCTGCTGCTCGACAACCTGCCGCAGGACGGTTACGCCTACGGCGTGACCAACTCCTTCTTCTTCGGATACGGCACCAACACCGGCATCTACGCAGCGTTCACCTACGTGGTGGACGCCATCGTGCAGGGCACTCCGACGCCTGACCCGAACGCCATCAATCCGCTCGGACCGGCAGGGGATCAGGTTCAGACTCTCGACCCGGTCAATGAGAACACCCTGATGCTCGCCAAGACCACGACGGAGTCCACCCCCACCTCCACCGGCCTGCCGAACTTCAGCAAGCTTCTGAGCTTGCCGACGCCGAAGCTCGACGTCGAGTCGCCGTGGAAGAAGTTCACGGAGCAGCTGGGGGCCCCTGTCGAGCCCAAGCTCGTCAAGAATCTTGACGTCACCGAACAAGACGTGGTCAATGGCACCGAGAACCCGGGCGAGGGCGGAGCCGCCCCATTGGTTGCCGGGCTTCCGACGCCGGAGCCTCCGAAGTTCGAGCTACCGAAGGCGCCCGAGTTCAAAGCGCCCGAGTTGAAGGCGCCAGAGACGAAGCCCGACTTCACCCCCAAGAGCACGGTCCGGGACAAAGAGGTTGCGGCGGAAGAAAACCCGAACAAGGGCTCCGACCCGAAGGGCGGCAACAAGGTCACGCCGACGATTCTCTTCGGGGACGGCGGGCCGAAGGGTGAGTCCAACGGCAGCAAGTTCCTCAAGAAGCTCGACAAGGCCTTCAACGATGCCACCGGCGCCGGCAAGGACAAGGACAACGACAAGGGAGACAGCGGCGACAAGTAGCCCTGTCTCCGCGAGTCGGCGTCGATACCGACGACAGTCAACGGGTCCCGCCGCTGAACGCGATCTCAGGTTTCTCTCATGCTCTGAAGGCGCCTGAGGTGTTCGCTACGGGCCTGTGACCTCGGTTTATTGACTTATGTGTAACGGGGTGTCCGCCCCATCCCCGGTTGCCGTCCTTTCCCTGCGGTGCCAATTTGAATCAATGGCGGCCGCGGTCACCGTTTTCGCGGCGTGCGGGAAGGCGGCATCCCGGGGGTAATTGGCCGGCCCGCGGGCGTGGTCTGCCGCAGCGGCGACGCGGGCGCGACACCGGGCGGGGCTCGCGTCGAGCGGCGATGCGATCGGCAACGATCGGTACCGGCTTCGGGTGGGCTGACCTAGGAAAATGGGTGGACTCGTCGCGGCGTCTCCGCAGAACCGGCACGCTCGTATCCGCGAGTGTGCCGGGGTCGCACGTGCGGTGGGTGTGCCACGGATTCCTCAGGCGGTAACCCGCGCCTTTGCGCACAGTGAGCCCGGCTGCAACGGGATTCGAAATTAGCTGACGATGCACCGGTCGGGAATGTCCCGTTGTGCATCGAAATTTTTGTCAGAGTCGCGTCGCCAATGGAGTGCTTGCGGTGGTGCGTCCGTGGCTCCTGCCCCCGCAGATGAAGGTTGCGGGAGGTCGTGACGGGAATTACCCTTCTCAAGGACTTTTAAGGTTCTACGCAGGTACCTGCACGGATTCTCACGGATCCAGCTCACGCACGAGATAAAGGGGCCACACCCATATGGCAGTCCGTCCGCTTGTCACCACTGGCGTCGCCCTCCTCAGCGCTGGCGCGCTTGTTGCCGGGACCCCTGCGCTGTTCGTTCCCCGCGACGAGATCACGGTGGCATCGTCGGCCATAGAAGCTCCTGCGCAACAGACTCTGACGGCGGAACAGATCAACCTGGTGGCGCTTTCGCTGCAGGGTGCCCTCGGGGCGTTCGGCGATGGCTATGGCGGCTACTACTACCAGGGCTATGTTCCCGTCCCCACCGCCGGCTACGTCGTTGTGGACGGCAAGCTCGTAGATCCGAAGGCCGAGACCCCGGCTGGGACAGAACTGTTCGACGCGAATGGCAAAGCCCTCTACGTCGAGAAGGATGGTCACCTCGTCCGCGCCACGGTCGGCGACATGGGCGAGAAGGTCCAGTTCTACGACGCGGCCGGCAACAAGTCCCTGGAAAACGTCTACGATCCCGGCAACTGCTCTGCAACCGGCGCGGCGTGCCATGACGGTTTCACCGGTCTGGCCTACTACCTCAGCGACAACATCCTGCCGGTGGGCGATCTGGACAACATCTTCTTCGAGGGCGGCACCACAGCCTTCGCTTATCTCGGTTCAGTGATCGCCGCTGCCGTCGTCGACGGGTTCGATCCCACCGGACGGCTGCAGCTGTCGAAGCGAGTGGACGAATTCTTCGCGGGCGGGGCCGCTTATGTGGTCTACAGCGTGATCAACGACAACCTGCCGGACACCGCCGTGGGCAAATGGGTCAAGGGGCTCAACGGCACCTTCTACACCGATGGCATCACGGGCGTCGTCAAGTACGTCGTGGAAACCGTGCAAGCGTTGACGGCCCCGCCGGAAGAAGAAAAGGCCAACACCTTCAGCCTGCTGTCGGCGCAGGATGAGACCGAGGCAACGACAAAGACGGAAACCGAGTCGGGTGTCAGCTCCACCACCCTGCCGAACGTCAGCAAGCTCCTGAGCCTGCCGACGAACTTCGAGTCGCCGTTCAAGAAGCTGGTTGAGCAGCTCGAGGCACCCGCCGAGCCCAAGCTCGTCAAGGCTGTCGACCTCAAGGAAGAGACCACGGTCGACGACACCGTCGTCGAGGGCGCCACCGACCCCGTCACCCCGGCCGTCGAGGTGCCGAAGCCTGACGCTCCGAAGTTCGAGCTCCCCAAGCTGCCGAAGCTGGACCTGGGTCTGGACCTGACGCCCAGCACCACGGTCAAAGAGGTCAAGGACGTCAAAGAGACTGCGGCGCAGGAGGAGTCCGAGGCGCAGTCCGGTAAGACCGAGTCTGCTGACGCCGGTAAGACCGAGTCTGCTGATGCGGGTTCGACCAAGTCTGCTGACACGGGTTCGGCGGGGGTCGCCAGCAAGAGCCCGAACAAGTTCGCTCCCAAGTCGCGCACCACCGAGCGCAAGAAGTCGGCCGGCGAGAAGTTCGTCGAGAATGCCACGAAGAATCTCGAGAAGGCCTTCAAGCCCACGACCAAGGCCGGTGCGGGCAAGCAGGAGACCGCCAAGTCCGACACCGGCAGCGACTCCTCCGGAGCCAAGGCCGGCAACACCGACACCAAAGACAACAAGGGCACCAAGGACAACAAGGACTAGTAGCGCCTGAGTTCACGTAACGGCCCCCTCCAAAACGGAGGGGGCCGTTGCGTTTTCACGTACCTTGAGGACCACTGTGGACGAGCTGTGAATTCTCGTGATCATGTGCCGAACAGCAAATGAACAACGTCGCCACTACCTATCGCTGGCGCCCGAGGTGCCTTAGGTTCGCTGGCGGGCCGGTGGCAATGTCAGCTGCGCGGCCCGAATTTAGCTGCGGCGCAACGCCACTCACGAGAGGTAACAGGCATGGCAAAACATCGGAAGTTGTCCGAGCGGTCGGTGCGGACGCGGACGTTGGTTGGGGGTGTCATCGCGGGCGGTGCGTTGGCGGTGGCTTTGCCGACAGGGCTGGCATCCGCTGACTCCAGCGCGTCGGGTAACGCGGTGGGCAGGCCCGCGTTCGACAACCCCGCGCCGGGAGTCCGGGCGGCCCAGGCCGTCGGCGACAAGGTGTTCAACCAGACGCCCGGCGTCAACAAGACGCTCGACGACAGCCCGCTGGGCGAGGTGTACCACACCAACTTCGGCACCGGGAACTACGCCGATCCCAGCAAGGGCACCAACGGTGCGATCCAGGGCGAGCTGAACGTCAACGCCGGCAAGTACTACTACAACGAGACGCAGAAGTACTCGAACCAGTACCTCGGCAACAAGATCCTCCCGGACGAGAAGGACCTGCCGGGCACCCTGCCGAAGGCGATTTCGGGATCGGCTGTCAACGCCTCGAGCGCGAAGCCTTCCAACGCCAACAAGTCATTGACCTGCGTCGCCGCCTCAAGCTGCAACCACTGATCGTTGGACACAGAGACGGGCGGGCCTTCGGGCCCGCCCGTTCTTTATTGCCTTGGTGTCAGGCCCGTGAGGGCCGCGCTCAATCGGTCTGGTTACGGCGCTTCTTGCGTTTGACGCTGACGCTGCCCCACAGCGAGAAACCGCGGATGTGCACACGCGGCGCCCCGGACGTGCCCGCCCCGTCGACGCTGTCATCGAAGTTCCCCATCACGCCCATGCCATCGACATCCACATTCACCTCGGGTGGCACCAGGATGGTCTGTCCGCCGAAGATCGAATAGGTGCGGACCTCGACATCGGGCGCGGTGAAATCCGCGTAGCGCAGATCGACCACGCCGCCGCCGAAGAGTGCGAATGTCGTCAGCTTCTTCGGCACGTTCCACCGGCCGCGGCGTTCGAACCCGCTCAAGATCGCCAGCAGCACCGTCGAGGGGGCGGGGCGACAGTGGCCGGCCGAACAGTTCACGGCGCCGGGGAGGTCGCGACTCAGCCGCGCCAGATCGTCGTAGGTCTCAGCCGCATAAGCCTTTGCCAGCCGGTCCTCGTACTCAGGCATCGGCAGCCGGCCCGCGGCGGCAGCATCAGTGAGCAGCTGCGCCACCTGAATGCGGTCGGTGTCGGCAGCGCGCATCGACCTGCCCTGCGGCGCTGAAGTGCTCATCGGTGTCGAGCCTACGACGATCGCTGTCACATGCAAGACCGATGGCCGAACTGTGTCGCCATGGTTGCGACAGTGAACCCTGTTCGGCGTAGGCGATCTATCCGCCGGCGCCCAGATAGTCCTGGAACGATGCACCGTCGACCGCGTTTTCCGGGGTCAGATTGGCTCCCGACCTGTAACCGCCGACGATGCGGCCGGGGAGGGTGAATCTGGCCACGCGACGCACGCTGTTGTGTGCTGAGAGATACATTTGTCCCAATTCTGGGTGACTGTGGACGCTGGGGCCGCCGATGTCGGGCACCCGTCCGGCCGGCTCTGTATCGATCAATGCAACCAGTCGGGTGGCCACATCGCGGGTGTCGATGGGCTGGAATCGGACGTCGCGCAGCGTCCACAAAAAGGGTGAGAACCGCTGCACCGAGAACGTCTTTTCGATTAGCTCGTGGAACTGGGTGGCGCGCAGGATCGTGTGCCCGACACCGGACGTCTCGAGCGCCTGCTCGACCCGCAACTTGGTCTTGTAATAGGGAAGCGGGATGTCGTCGATCCCGACGATCGAGATATAGATGAGGTGCCCGACGCCCTTGCGTCGCGCAGCTTCGATCAGGTTCCGGGCCGCCCTGATGTCCTTACTGCCGGCGGCTTGAGTCGCGCAATGGACGACGACGTCCACGCCGTCGAGTGCGACATCCAGACCGTCGGGCTTGAGCAAGTCGGCTTGGTGCCAATGCACGCCCGTGTATCCAACCCGGTCCTGACGGCTCAGTGCGCGGATTTGATGACCGGCCGCGGTCGCCTCAGGCACCACGTGGTGGCCGAGAGTGCCGGTCGCCCCGGTGACGAGCACAGTGCGTGGCATATTGGCCACGCTACCGACGCGTCACCGGGGGTGTCAGCGATTACGCGGCCGCGTCGGACGACTTCTCGTTCTTCTCGGCCTTGACCTTCTTGGTCTGGGGCTGCTTCGCCTTCTTCGAATCCTTCTTCATGCCGCTGGTGGCGTCCTTGATGTCCTTGGCGGCATCGTCGACCGCACCGCGCACTTTGGCGACGGTCTCCTGGACGGACTTCTTGACGGGATCGCCGGCGTCAGCGGCGTGGCGGGCCTTCGTCCGGGAGCTCGCCGTCTTCTGCAGCGAGTCCTTGTCCACACCAAGAGCTTTGAGGACATCCTTGCCGGGAGCGGGCTTGGCGCCGGTGTCGGCGTCCTTGGCCTTGGCGTCGGTGCCTTCAATGTCGGCGGCGGGGGCTTCGAGGCTGAGCGTCTTCAGCACGTTGTCGCCCGACGGGACGGACGTGATGGCCTGCTTGCCGGACTGCTTGTTGGCCGTGGATCCGTTGACCTTGAGCATGTTGTCGATGGCCGTTTCCATCTGAGCGTTGATGCCATCGAGCGCGTGCGTGACGGGGGCCAGGCCCTTCTCGACCGCGTCGAACATGGGATTGGCGCCGTTCTGGACGACTTCGAGCGCATCCCTCATGGCCTTGGCGACCGCCACCGTCAGCGCGTTCTGCACGATCGGCTTGAAGTCGGCACCCGGAAGCGCCGGGGTCCAGGCTTCCGGGTTCAGGGCGTGCTCCTGAATGCCGTCGATCAGTGCGTTGAACACAACCTGATTGGCGGCCAGCTGCTGCGTCGGGGTGAGGGGAGAGTGCCACAGGTAAGCCTGATCGCCGGCTTCGCCGAACGTGCGTTCCAGGGTGTCGGGGTTGACGTCCTGGTAGCCCATGTTGACCATCTTCCGCAGCGCATCTTCGACGCTGTCGGTCAATGGAGTCGGGATATGAACGCCCGGAACAAGATTGGCCAGATGCGGGATAACGCGGAACGGTTCGAGCAACGGGAGGTTGCCCGAGTCGTAGGTGATGTACGTGGCCTTGCCGGGGTAGTTGAGGACGTTCACGTTGAAGAGCTTCAGCAGGTCACCGAGGACCGGGATCATCTGCAGACCTTGGCCACCGGTCGGGTCCAGCATCACCTTGACGCCGTCGAGTATTCCGGCACCCAACTTCGGCAAGACATGGCTGCCGATGTTGTTGCCCTCGTCTGGGAGCAGGTAGGTGAGGAACACTCCGGCTGCCAGAGAGTTGGCCCAGGCCAGCGGGTTCAGGGTGGTGGGCACATCCGACAGTGGGTTGTAGGCCCAGGTGATATCCAGGATCGAGGTGTTCAGGACCTTGGTCTTGTCGGCATTGGTGTAGCTGCCCGCATCCGGAGTGGTGAGGTCGAGTCCGAACAGGTTGGTGAAAGGTGTTGCCAGTGCGAACAATCCGCCACCCGGCCGACTGACGTTGTTGACGAAGATCAGCCACTGACCCGTCACCCCGACGTCCCAGTTCGGGTCATTCGACTGGACCGCATTGATCATGTCGCGGTAGGCCATCGAGGTGGTGAGACCGCCCAGGCTCTCGGACAGGATGATGTCGCGGCGCTGATTCAGGACCGGGGCGTGTTTGACGATCCAGTTGATGAAGGCATTGTTCTCGCCGAGCCCGAACATCTGGGAAAGCCCGGTGAAGGTGTAGTCCAGGTCATTGACGGTGTTGTACACGTCGCTGGGCATCGGGCCCTTGACCCCGGCGTCGATCGGCGAGATCTTGTCCAGAACGTTCAGCAGCGTGATGGCGACGTTGGCCAGCTCGGTGTTGCCGGTCAGGCCCCCAGCGGCCTTGATCACGTTCTCGGGGGTGATCCCGAGGATCTGTGCGGTCCAGAAGATCGGGCCCACTCCGTAGATTCCGACGATGTCGGGGATCTGCCCGGCATCGGCGACCAGCTCGACATCCGCTTGCACACTGCGGTTGTGGGCCGCGAGCGCCTCCGGCGCGGAGGACGCAACACCTGCGGTCAACGCCGCCGTGGTGGCGACGATCGCCGCCGCGGTGGCAGCTGCCTTGGCCTTGTGCAGACGGGGAGGGATGGGCTGTGACATCGAGCGGGCCGCCTTCGAAGTGTGATGTAGCCGACAAAGTGCTTGCACACTGTAACAACGCCTATTAGCCCCGTCGCAAATTTGCCCAGATGACCCGACTGCGTCGTGTTTCGGGACGTCTGCCGGCGAACCCGAAAGCGGTCTCAGCCGAGATCGCCCGGACCTCCCATCGCCTTGCGATCGCTTGGCCTACTTCGAAGAATGCCGACATGGCATGACGAGCGTGGTGAAATCACCGTCGTCGGCCGACCGGACGGTGGCCGGTTGGTCGGGCCCGCGGAGGTCGAGCATCAAGTCGTTGCCAATTGCGTGGCTCACCGCTGGGTACAACGTGGTCAGCTCGAACCAGAGCGTCAGGTCGGGGCCAGACACGGTGCCGTTGAGTTCGACAGCGCTGTCGGGCAGTAGGAGGCTCGGCCGGCCGGCCGCCATCCGAAGGCCGACCTTCTCCGGCACCTGCTGCTCCAGCGCCTTGAGCACGTCCTGCTTCTCGACGCTGACGCGATGTGACACAGGGGGAAGTGAACTGACCAGAAGCCGGTAGTCAGGAAAGGTCTCGGTCAGCAGGCGGCAGTGCAGCACGGCGCTGTCGGCCATGCGCAGGCTCAGGCTCCGTTCGCTCGCTTCCAGCGTCACGATCGGGGTTCGTCGAAGTCGCGAGGCTGTGGTCTGGAGATCGTCTGCGGCCAGAGTTCCTGCCCAACAAGCGGCAGGCGGTTGGTTGGGCACAAGCGTCCGCGTGGCCAGGCGATAGCGATCGGTCGCCGTCAGCGAAATGGCGTCTGGATCTGCTTCCAGGCGCACACCATTCAGGACTGGGAACTCGGGATCGTGAATCGTGGTAGCCACGACCTGATCGATCGCCGCGGCGAGGACCGGACCCGAGAGCGCGCAAATACTGAGGCGAGCCGGCTCCCCGAGAGACGCCTTGAGCGTCGTGGCGGCTCGTTGAATCCCGGCTGCCTCCGCGGCGACCTTGGCGACTTGATCGTCGATCAACTGCGCCGCCTCTTGGGTGCTGGCGGTGAAGAACCTGCCGATGGTGGGCAGCGGCATCCCAATCTCACGCAGCTGACGCAACTGCGAGGCGCGAACGAGCTGCGACTCGCCATAGAGTCGGTACCCCGTGAGCGGGTCGACCTGCTCGGGATCAAGCAAGCCTGCGTCGTCATAAAACCGCAACGCGCTCGCGGTCAGCCCGGCGAGCTTCGCGAACACGCCGATCGACATCAACTCTGGGTCAGCCACCCGAACATCGTCGGGCCTCAACCAACTTGAATGTCAACCGCGACGAGAGCCGTCAACAACGTCTCGCCCCGCAACAGCTAGTCGGGCGGTCGTCGACGTCACCAGAAAGTCAGCACCTATGTGCCGGTGTAGTCGACAGGCCAGTGCTTGATGCCGTTGAGCCATCCGGACTTCAGCCGTTCGGGATCGCCGACCGGCTTGAGGTCGGGCATGTGATCGGCGACGGCGTTGAAGATCAGGTTGATCGTCATCCTGGCGAGGTTGGCGCCGATGCAGTAGTGCGCCCCGGTGCCGCCGAAGCCGACGTGCGGGTTGGGATCACGAAGGATGTTGAAGCTGTACGGGTCGTCGAACACGTCCTCGTCGAAATTGGCCGAGCGGTAGGACATCACGACCCGCTGCCCCTTCTTGATCTGCACGCCGTGTAACTCGACATCGGTGAGGGCGGTGCGCTGGAAGGCCGACACCGGCGTGGCCCAACGGATGATCTCGTCGACGGCGGTCTTGGGTCGCTCCCGCTTGAAAAGCTCCCACTGCTCGGAGTATTGGGAGAAGGCGATCATGCCGTGGGTGATCGAGTTGCGGCTCGTCTCGTTGCCCGCGACCGCCAGCATGATCACGAAGAAGCTGAACTCGTCGTCGCTGAGCTTCTCGCCGTCGATATCGGCCTGGACCAGTGCGGTGACGATGTCGTCTGTCGGGTTCTTGCCGCGCTCCTCGGCCATCTTCTGGGCATACGCGATGAGCTCGACCGACGATGCGACCGGATCGACATCGGCGTACTCGGGATCGTCGCCGGCGGTCATCTCGTTGGACCAGCGGAACAGCTTGTCGCGGTCGTCCTGCGGAACACCGAGCAGCTCGGCGATGGCCTGCAGCGGCAGCTCACACGCCACCTGCTCGACGAAATCGCCTGCGCTCAGGGCCACGGCGTTCTTGGCGATCTGCTGCGCGCGGAAGTTGAGTTCATCCTCGAGCCGCGAGAGTGCACGCGGGGTGAAGGCCCGGGAGATGATCTTGCGCAGCCGCGCGTGCTGAGGGTCGTCCATGTTCAGCAACACGTTGCGCTGCAAGTCGATCGCCTCGCGGGTCATCGTCTGGGGCCACACCGGGATCGCGCCGTCCGGGGAGGTTCCGAAGACGTCGTTTCGCTTCGACACCTCCTTGACATCGGCATGCCGGGTCACCAGCCAGTAGCCCCTGTCGCCGAATCCTCCGGTGCCGCCGGGGACGTCGACCCAGTGCACGGGTTCGGTCTTACGCAACTCCGCAAGTTCGGTGACGGGAAGGCCCGCGAGATTCAGGTCAGCGTCGAGCGGATCGAAGCCTTCGGGCAGATTTGGACGAGTCATGTGACGAGCGCTCCTCGGCTTCTCAGGGACGGGCGATGACAACGCCCCATCACCTTGCGCTCAGGCGCGAGCCGCAACTAGGGCCATTAGTCCCTATTGGGCCTTTGTAGCCTGGGTTTAACGTAGCGATCCAGTGGAATCAGGAACGTGTTCTAGTTTGCTGAGTGGTAGCTGGAGGTGACGGATTTGAGTAAGGATTCGACTAGCGCTGGCGTGCGTGAGATCGATGTCGGCAAGCCGCCGACACGGTTTGCCCGTGGCTGGCACTGCCTGGGGCTGGTCTCGCAGTTTCTGGACGGAAAGCCGCATTCGATCAATGCGTTCGGGACGAAGCTGGCCGTCTTCTCCGACAGCGAGGGCGCGGTGCATGTTCTCGATGCGTACTGCCGTCATCTCGGCGGCGATCTGTCTCAAGGCGAGGTCAAAGACGATGCCCTCGCGTGTCCGTTCCACGACTGGAGGTGGGCGGGCAATGGCCGCTGCACACAGGTCCCGTATGCAAAACGTGCTCCACGCCTCGCACGTACACGTGTGTGGATATCAAGTGTCCGTGCAGGTCTCCTGTTCGTCTGGCACGACCCGGAGGGGAACGCGCCCTCGCCGCACCTCGACATTCCCGAAATTCCGGAGGTTGGTGACGAAACCTGGACGGAATGGTCTTGGCGCACTGAGCTCATCGGCTCCAACTGTCGGGAGATCGTCGACAACATCGTCGACATGGCGCACTTTTACTACATCCATTTCGGGTTTCCGACCTACTTCAAGAACGTGTTCGAAGGGCAGGTCGCGTCCCAGTATCTTCAGACGATCGGCAGGCCCGACGTCAACTTGGGTGGTTCGCACTACGCAGGCGAACAGGTACTCGATTCCGAGGCGTCCTACTTCGGACCGTCGTTCATGATCAACCGGCTGCACAACAGCTACAGCGGCTACGAAGTCGAAGCGATCTTGGTGAACTGTCACTACCCGGTGACACCGGATTCCTTTGTGCTGCAGTGGGGCATCATGGTGCGCCGGCCGCAGGGGCTGACCCCCGAGGCCACGGAAATGCTGCTGAAGGCGTTCACCGAAGGTGTCAGCAGCGGGTTCCTGCAAGACGTGGAGATATGGAAGAACAAGACCCGTATCGACAATCCGCTTCTGGTCGAGGAAGACGGTCCGGTCTACCAGCTGCGCCGATGGTATGAGCAGTTCTACGTCGACGCCGCAGAGGTCACGCCGGAGATGACCGATCGGTTCGAGTACGAGGTGGATACCGCTGCTGCCAACGAATATTGGCGCAACGAAGTCGCGGAGAATCTTCGGCAGCACGCTGCGGCGGCAGTCCCCGAATAGCGGCCGAGGATTCAGAAATGTATGTACTCAATACAATTGGGAAGGTAGTTCCATGACTTCAGTTCAGCTACTCAATGCCCCAGCGGTGTGCGACACCCAATCGGTTCTGGCGGGTGTCGACGAGTTGTTGCCGCTGCTCCGTGAGCGTGCCCAGGTCACCGAGGACACGCGCACGATTCCCGAAGAATCCTTGAGGGCGCTGGAGGACATCGGTCTCTTCAAGCTGCTGCAGCCCGAACAGTGGGGCGGCCTGCAGTGCGACCCCACCATCTACTGTGAGGCGGTGCGCCGGCTGGCCAGTGCCTGTGGTTCCACCGGTTGGGTGGCCGGCGTTCTCGCCGTGCACAATTGGCACCTGGCGCTGTTCGATCAGCAGGCGCAAGAGGATGTCTGGGGCGACGACCCGGCCGCACGCATATCGTCGTCGTATGCCCCGATGGGTGCAGGCACCGTGACCGAGGCCGGCGACGGCTACATCGTGAGCGGCGAATGGCAATGGTCGTCCGGATCTGCGCACGCCACCTGGACCTTCGTCGGTGGCCCGGTGATCAAGGACGGCCGGCCGGTCGACTTCGGTAGCTTCCTGATCCCGCGCACCGACTACGAGATCGACGACGTCTGGAACGTGGTCGGCCTGCGCGGCACCGGCAGCAACACCCTTGTGGTCAAGGACGCGTTCGTGCCCAAGCACCGCTTCCTGTCCTACAAGGCGATGAACGACGGCACCGCCGGCGGGTATGAGACGAACACCGCCCCGGT
>NZ_JBSGAQ010000018.1:0-157342 GCF_053600815.1 Mycobacterium sp. NPDC004974
ACGGCGGCAACACCAACGTCGACGACATGGCCCTGGCCTGCGGCCCCGACAACCGCCTCGTGCACACCAACGGCGGCTACACCACCACCATCAACAACCACGGCGAAGTCGAATGGCACCCACCACCACAACTGGACCACGGCCAACACCGCATCAACTACCACCACCGCCCCGAACTACTCCTCACCCCACCCCAGGACCAACCAGAACCGGAACCACAGCAGCACCCCGAACACGACCCCGAACGGGACCTGACCCATGAACCCGAGCAGCCTGCAGACGGGGAACTGCAATGGCACCCGCAATGGGACCTGGACTGGGACAACGACTTCGACCAACCCACACCCAACACACCCAATGTCGAACACCTCTGGAACCCCGAACCATCCGCCCCAGAACCACTCGACCCCAGGCTTCCACCCGGCTGGACACTGCTCAACAACAACCATGCCCTCAGCGGCAAAGCAGTACGCGGTCCCTGACGCTCTACGCAAGCCCGGGGCTTGCGGGCCCCGTCGCGTCCCAGCCGTCGATGCGGCTGCCGAGATCGAGATCGGCAGCCACCTCGACGAGCGCGGCGGCCACGATCGACGCGGGCTCACGGTCGAGCACCACCAGGCCGATCGCCGGGTGCGGACCGTGCTGCACCATCGGCCGCGCAGCAAAGCCCGGAGGCACACCGAGCTGTGGCAGCCATGCGGTGGAGGCGATGGTCGCGCGCGGCGAGTTCGTCAGGTGCGCATACAGCGCATCGACCGAATCCGCCTCCACCACTGGGCGGTAGCGCACCCCTTCGGCGGCCATGTTGGCATCGAGGATGCGCCGGTTGCGCATCGTGGTGGTCAGCAAGCAGAGTTCCAGTCCGGCCGCATCCGACCACGCGATCTCCGGTTGACGCATCAGTGCATCATCGGCCGGAGCCACCAGGACATAGCGCTCCCGGTACATCTCCACCGACCTGGTTCCGGGCGGGGCTTCGTCATCGAGATAGGTCAACCCGGCGTCGATCTCGAAGTCGGCCAGCCGCCGCGCGATCTCTCGCGACGACAGCGCCTCGAAGCGCACCGACGCCGCCGGATTGCGGCGCAGGAACTCGGTGGTGATGAACGGGCCGGTGGGCACCGCCGTCGGGATCGCCCCGATCCGGGCCGTGACGGTCAACCGCCCGCGCATGCGGTCGATATCGGCGAGCATCTCATCGCGCTCCGCGACGATCCGCTGGGCCCACGTCACGACCCGCTGCCCCTCTTCGGTGAATCCTTCGAACCGATGTCCCCGCTGCACGATGACGATGCCCAATTCGCGCTCCAAGCGGCGGATACCCACCGACAGCGTCGGCTGACTCACGTGGCACCGCGCGGCCGCCCTGCCGAAGTGCCGCTCGGACGCGAGCGCCAGCAGGTAGTCGAGTTGCTGTAGCAGCACATCGCTCGCCATGGATCCCGCATTCGTCGCAGTTCGATAGAAATCATCTATCACTGCATGTGAAATATCGAATGTCGACGCCCGCCAAGCGGCGTGTCTCGTGATTTTCGGGTATTAGATTGAATTTCATGACTCGCGCCCAGGACATCGATGCCGACTACGACGAGTACAAAATCATCAGCACGGGCGCCAAAGACGAGGCCGCAGGTGTCAAGGCGGTCCTGGTCAGCATGCAGCGCGGACTCGAGCAGATGGGCCCGCTGCGCACCGCCGCCGCATTGACCAGGCTCAACCAGCGGCACGGCTTCGACTGCCCGGGTTGCGCGTGGCCCGAGGAGCACGGTGGCCGCAAGCTGGCCGAGTTCTGCGAGAACGGCGCCAAGGCTGTCGCGGAGGAAGCCACCAAACGCGTCGTGACACCGGATTTCTTCGCCCGCCACAGCGTCGCCGAACTCGAGGCCAAGCCCGAGTACTGGCTGTCTCAGCAGGGCCGGCTGACCCAGCCGATGGTGCTCACACCCGGCGAGGAGCACTACCGGCCTATCGAATGGGATGACGCGTACCGCCTCATCGCCGTACACCTCAATGCGCTGGCCTCCCCCGACGAGGCACTGTTCTACACCTCCGGGCGCACCAGCAACGAGGCGGCATTCCTCTATCAGCTGATGGTCCGCAGCTTCGGCACCAACAACCTGCCGGACTGCTCGAACATGTGCCACGAATCCTCGGGCACCGCGCTGACCGAGTCGATCGGCATCGGCAAGGGCTCCGTCACCGTCGAGGACGTCACCGAGGCCGACCTGATCCTGATCGCCGGGCAGAATCCGGGCACCAACCACCCGCGCATGTTGTCGGTGCTGGAGAAGGCAAAAGCCAACGGCGCCAAGATCGTTGCGATCAACCCCCTGCCCGAGGCCGGGCTCATCCGGTTCAAGGATCCGCAGAAGGTGCACGGTGTTGTCGGGCACGGCGTGCCGATCGCCGACGAGTTCGTCCAGATCCGGCTCGGTGGGGACATGGCACTGTTCGCCGGCCTGGGCCGGTTGCTGCTGGAGGCGGAGGACGCCGCCCCGGGCACGGTGTTGGACCGGGAGTTCATCGAGGCCCATTGCGCGGGCTTCGACGACTATGCCCGCCAGACGCGGGCGGTCGACCTGGCCACTGTGACCGAGGCCAGCGGTATCGACGAGACCCAGCTGCGCCGCGTCGCCGACATGCTGATCGCCTCGCAGCGCACGGTGATCTGCTGGGCGATGGGGCTGACCCAACACCGCCACGCGGTGGCGACGATCGGCGAGGCGACCAACCTGCTGTTCATGCGCGGCATGATCGGCAAGCCGGGTGCGGGCGTGTGCCCGGTGCGCGGGCATTCCAACGTCCAGGGCGATCGGACCATGGGCATCTGGGAGAAGATGCCCGAGAAGTTCCTGGATGCGCTCGACAACAGGTTCGGCATCGCCAGCCCCCGCAAGCACGGCTACGACACCGTCGATGCGATCCGCGCCATGCGCGATGGCCGTGCCAAGGTCTTCATCGGGATGGGAGGCAACTTCGTCTCCGCCACCCCAGACACCGAGGTCACCGAGGCCGGTTTGCGCAGTTGCGCTCTGACCGTTCAGATTTCGACGAAGCTGAACCGCAGTCACCTGGTTCACGGTCGCACCGCGCTCATCCTGCCTACCCTCGGACGCACCGACAGAGATTTCCAGGCCGGCGGAAAGCAGCTGGTGTCCGTTGAGGATTCGATGTCGATGGTGCACCTGTCTCGCGGCGGCCTGACGCCGCCGAGCGAGCACTTGCGCAGTGAGGTCGCGATCGTCTGTCAGCTGGCTCGCGCACTACTGGGCCCTGGCCATCCGGTGCCGTGGGAGCAGTTCAACGCCGACTATGACCGCATCCGCGACGCCATCGCCGACGTGGTACCCGGCTGCGAGAACTACAACACCAAGGTGCGTCAGCCCGACGGGTTCCAGCTGCCTCATCCACCCCGCGATTCCCGCGAATTCCGCACCACCACAGGTAAAGCCAACTTCTCGGTGTATCCGCTGGAATGGGTGGAGGTACCGCAAGGACGCCTGGTGCTGCAGACGCTGCGCAGCCACGACCAGTACAACACCACCATCTACGGCCTGGACGACCGCTACCGCGGCGTGAAGGGTGGCCGCCGCGTGGTGTTCGTCAACCCCGCAGACATCGAAGCCATGGGCTTGGCCGACGGAGACCGCGTGGACCTCGTGTCGGAATTCGACGGGCAGGAGCGCCGCGCGAAGGACTTCCTGATCGTCGCCTACTCCACCCCGAGAGGCAACGCCGCGGCGTACTACCCGGAAACCAATCCGCTGGTGCCGCTTGATCACACGGCCAAGAAATCGAACACGCCGGTGTCGAAGGCCGTCGTAATCCGGTTGGAGGGGGCCTAGTGGGCCGGGTCACCGCCCGCCGACGCGCCCACCACCTGACCGGCGCCACGGCCGAGGCCCGCCCGGAAACGCTGGTGGTCGAGGAGCCGCTGGAGATCCGCGTCGACGGCACGCCCATCACTGTCACGATGCGCACCCCGGGCGCCGATGTCGAGCTGGCCCAAGGGTTTCTGCTGACCGAGGGCTTGATCGCGCAGCGTGAGGACCTGGTGTCGGTGCGTTACTGCCGGGGTGCCAACGAGGACGGAATCAACACCTACAACGTGTTGGACGCCACCTTGGCCCCTGACGTGCCCAAGCCCGATGTTGACGTGACCCGCAACTTCTACACCACCTCGTCGTGCGGGGTGTGTGGCAAGGCCTCATTGGAGGCGGTGCGGTTGAGCAGCAAGCACTGTCCCGGCGATGACCCGTCGACGGTTCCCGCCACGCTGCTCTCGGCGATGCCCCGGCAACTTCGGGCTGCGCAGAAGGTCTTCGCCAGCACCGGCGGCCTGCACGCCGCAGCGCTGTTCACCGTCGACGGTGACATGCTCGTCGTCCGTGAGGACATCGGCAGGCACAACGCCGTCGACAAGGTGATCGGCTGGGCGCTGGAGCACAACCGGATTCCGTTGAGCGCCACGGTCCTTCTGGTCAGCGGCCGGGCCTCGTTCGAGCTCACCCAGAAGGCCGTGATGGCGGGCATCCCGATCCTGGCCGCGGTGTCCGCGCCGTCCTCGCTGGCCGTCGATCTGGCCGGCCAATCCGGCCTGACCCTGGTGGCCTTCCTGCGGGGCGATTCGATGAACGTCTACACCCGCCCTGACCGCGTGCAGCAGTGATGGCAAAGAAATTCTGGTTCGCGCAGCAGCTGTTGCGTTCGGTGACGCCGGTATAGGGCCTTACCGCCCGAACCCCAGCACGAATGCACTCAGGGTCGTGATCCGGCTGGGATCACGACCCTGAGTGCAATTTGGGCGTATTGGACTATGCGGTCTTGTCGCGACGCTCAGACCGCGACGGCTTGCGCGGCACGATGGTCGGCAGCACGTTGTCCTGCACGGTCTCCTTGGTGACGACCACCTTGGCGACGTCGTCGCGGCTGGGGATGTCGTACATCACCGGCAGCAGGACTTCCTCCATGATGGCGCGCAGGCCGCGGGCACCGGTGCCGCGGTGGATGGCCTGATCGGCGATCGCCTCCAGCGCCTCTTCGGTGAACTCCAGCTCCACGCCGTCCATCTCGAACAGCCGGACGTACTGCTTCACCAGAGCGTTCTTCGGCTCGGAGAGGATCTTGACCAAGGACTCCTTGTCCAGGTTCGTCACCGAGGCCACGACCGGCAGGCGGCCGATGAACTCGGGGATCAGACCGAACTTGATCAGGTCCTCGGGCATCACCTCGGCGAAGTGGTCCTGGGTGTCGATCTCGGCCTTGGACCGCACCTCGGCGCCGAAGCCCAGACCGCGCTTGCCGACCCGGTCGGAGACGATCTTCTCCAGGCCCGCGAACGCACCCGCCACGATGAACAGCACGTTGGTGGTGTCGATCTGGATGAATTCCTGGTGCGGATGCTTACGGCCACCCTGCGGCGGAACCGAGGCCTGCGTGCCTTCCAGGATCTTCAGCAGGGCCTGCTGCACACCCTCGCCGGAGACATCGCGGGTGATCGACGGGTTCTCGCTCTTGCGGGCGATCTTGTCGACCTCGTCGATGTAGATGATGCCGGTCTCGGCGCGCTTGACGTCGTAGTCGGCGGCCTGAATCAGCTTGAGCAGAATGTTCTCGACGTCCTCGCCCACGTACCCGGCCTCGGTCAGCGCGGTCGCATCGGCGATGGCGAACGGCACGTTGAGCATCTTGGCCAGCGTCTGGGCCAGGTAGGTCTTACCGCAGCCGGTGGGGCCCAGCATGAGGATGTTGGACTTGGTCAGCTCGACCGGCTCGGAGCGCGAATCGCGGGACTTCTCCTGGGCCTGGATGCGCTTGTAGTGGTTGTAGACAGCCACGGCCAGCGTGCGCTTCGCGGTGTCCTGACCGATGACGTAGCCCTCGAGGAAGTCACGGATCTCCGCGGGTTTGGGCAGCTCGTCGAGCTTGACGTCGTCAGCGTCGGCGAGTTCCTCCTCGATGATCTCGTTGCACAGATCGATGCACTCGTCGCAGATGTACACGCCCGGACCGGCAATGAGCTTTTTGACCTGCTTTTGACTCTTGCCGCAGAACGAGCACTTCAGCAGGTCACCGCCGTCTCCAATGCGCGCCATGTGGGGGGGTCCTACTTCCTGTTTGCAGTCGGTCGTTACGCCAGTTGCTGGGTCACCTCGGGCGTAAACCCGACGCTACCCGTTCGTTCCGTCGCGGTGCGACCGATAAGGCCGAATCGCTCCGGTGGTATTTGTTCACGTGCAGGAGAACATATCTCTCCTTGCGGCCCGTCACCCGTCGGCACGCTGACTGTGTCCTTGGCGTGTCGTTGTGGAGCGGGGACGAGTAGTCGAACGACCTGGTCCTTGTGCGGCATTCGCCGTGGTCGAGGGTACCGGCACCACCCCGACGCCTACGGAAGCGCAGGTCAGCGGATCTTTCAGACTCCCCCACGACGACGCACGCCCCGCACCGGAGGTAACCGGGCAGGGCGTGTGTCATCAGGCTGGGGGTTGCCGCTGTACTACTAGGCCTGAGCGGACAGCTTGCGGTACTCCAGGACCGTGTCGATGATCCCGTAGTCCTTGGCATCGGCCGCGGTGAGGATCTTGTCGCGGTCGGTGTCCTTGCGGATGACCTCGGGATCCTTACCGGTGTGGCGGGCGAGCGTGCTCTCCATCAGGGTGCGCATCCGCTCGATCTCGGCGGCCTGGATCTCCAGGTCCGAGAACTGTCCCTGGATCACTCCGGACAGCGACGGCTGGTGGATCAGCACCCGGGCGTTGGGCAGCGCCAGGCGCTTGCCGGGGGTACCGGCGGCCAGCAGCACCGCGGCGGCCGAGGCGGCCTGCCCGAGGCACACCGTCTGGATGTCGGCACGCACGTACTGCATGGTGTCGTAGATCGCCATCAGCGAGGTGAACGAGCCACCGGGCGAGTTGATGTACATGGTGATGTCGCGGTCGGGATCCAGCGACTCCAGCACGAGCAGCTGGGCCATGATGTCGTTGGCCGACGCGTCGTCCACCTGCACGCCGAGGAAGATGATGCGTTCCTCGAACAGCTTGTTGTACGGGTTGGATTCCTTGACGCCGAAGCTCGAGTGCTCGATGAACGACGGCAGGATGTAGCGAGCCTGCGGCTGAAGGCGGGGATCAGTGTGGTCGGTCATTTGTCCAGTCCTGCTCCCGGTCCGGTGCCGTTGATGTTGGCGCTGGTGATGATGTGGTCGACGAACCCGTATTCCAGAGCTTCCGGCGCGGTGAACCAGCGGTCGCGGTCGGAGTCGGCCTCGATCTGCTCGACGGACTTGCCGGTGAACTCTGCGTTGAGCCGGAACATTTCCTTCTTGATGACGTGGAACTGCTCAGCCTGGATGGCGATGTCCGCGGCACTGCCGGTGACACCACCGAGCGGCTGGTGCATCAGCACCCGGGCGTGGGGCAGGGCGTGACGCTTGCCCTTGGTGCCCGCAGCGAGCAGGAACTCACCCATCGAGGCGGCCATGCCCATCGCGTAGGTGGCGACGTCGCACGGCGCCAGGACCATCGTGTCGTAGATGGCCATGCCGGCGCTGATCGAGCCGCCGGGCGAGTTGATGTAGAGGTGGATGTCCTTGGTCGGATCCTCCGCCGACAGCAACAGGATCTGCGCGCACAGCTTGTTGGCGATGTCGTCGTCCACTTGGGAACCCAGGAAGATGATCCGCTCGGCAAGCAAGCGCTCATAGACGGAGTCGACGAGGCTGAACCCGCTCCCGTTCGAACGCATGTCAGTCACGACTGGATACCTGCTTTCTCTTACGCATTGGTACTGACGACACTAACGAAACTGGGGCGCCACGCACTCCCGTACGGGGCTGCGTTCGCTCACAGCGTCACTCGGCGGCGTCAGCGTCCTTGTCGTCGGCCTCGTCAGCCTGCTCGCCCTCGGCCTGCGCAGCCTCGGCCGGACCGAAGAACTCCGTGGTGTCGATCACGGTGCCGTCGGTATCGGTCACGGTGGCGGCGTGCACCACAGCGGCGATGGTCAGTCCACGGCGCACGTCGGCGAACATGGCCGGCAGCTGGTTGTTCTGCTGCAGGATCTGGATCAGCTGCTGGGGCTCGATGCCGTACTGACGCGACATCAGCACAAGACGCTCGGTGAGGTCGTTCTGACCCACCTGAATGTCGAGCTTGTCGGCGACGGCATCCATCAGCAGCTGGGTCTTGACGGCCTTTTCAGCGTTCGACTTGTTGTCGGCGTCGAATTCCTCACGGCTGCTGCCCTGTTCGGTCAGCTGCTCGGCGAACTTGTCCTCGTCGTGGTCGAGGCCGTGGATCGCGTTGTGCAGGGTGTCGTCGATCTGGGCCTGAACGACCTTCTCCGGCAACGGAACCTCGGTCTGCTCCAGCAGCACCTCGATGGCCTTGTCGCGGATCTGCTCGGCCTGCTGCACGCTCTTGACCCGGCGCACCTGGTCGGTGAGGCTCTCCTTGAGCTCATCGATGGTGTCGAATTCGCTTGCCAGCTGGGCGAAGTCGTCGTCGGCCTCAGGCAGCTCGCGCTCCTTGACCGACTTCACGGTCACGGTCACGTCGGCGTCCTGGCCGGCGTATTCGCCGGCGGCCAGCTTGGTGGTGAAGACCTTGGACTCGCCGACCTTCAGGCCGGTGATCGCCTCGTCGAGGCCCTCGATCAGCTGACCGGAACCGACCTCGTGCGACAGGCCCTCGGTCGCGGCCTCGGGCACCTCGGTGCCGTCGACGGTGGCCGACAGGTCGATGGAGACGAAGTCTCCTTCCTGGGCGCCGCGCTCGACGCCGGTCAGGGTGCCGAAACGGGCCCGCAGCGACTGCAGCTCGGCGTCGACCGCCTCATCGTCAACCTCGATCGGATCGACAGTGATCTTGAGCGAGTCGAACTCGGGCAGGGTGATCTCGGGACGCACGTCGACCTCGGCGGTGAACGCCAGTTCCTGGCCGTCCTCCAGCTTGGTCACCTCGATCTCGGGCTGACCCAGTGGCTTGACGTCGGAAGCCGTGACGGCCTCGCTGTAGCGGCTCGGCAGCGCGTCGTTGACAACCTGCTCCAGCACCGCGCCGCGGCCGACGCGGGCCTCCAGCAACTTGCGCGGGGCCTTGCCCGGGCGGAAGCCGGGCAGGCGGACCTGCTGGGCCAGCGCCTTGAACGCGCGATCGAAATCAGGCTCAAGCTCGGTGAAGGGCACCTCCACATTGATGCGCACCCGGGTGGGGCTCAACTGCTCGACTGTGCTCTTCACTCTTCCTGCTCCTAGATAGTCCTGGTCGTACTGGCGGGTGAGTCGGGGTGACAGGATTTGAACCTGCGGCCTTCCGCTCCCAAAGCGGATGCGCTACCAAGCTGCGCTACACCCCGTGGTGGTGGTCGATCCGCTGCGGCAAAACCCACGAACGGACCACGCGAGATACTACGTGCTGACGGCACGGAGCATTCAATTGGCTTTGATCGGGGGCACACCGGTACAGTGCTGATGCTGCACATGCGGGCGTAGCTCAATGGTAGAGCCCTAGTCTTCCAAACTAGCTACGCGGGTTCGATTCCCGTCGCCCGCTCCAACAAAACCGCCCTGATAGGGCGGTTTTTTGTATGTCGGGCCCCGATCACTGCCCCGATCCACCGGGTGGTGGGTCGACGGGCGTCAGCGATATCGGCAGCCAATGGGTGCCGGGTCCCTCACCTGGGCATCCGACTCCCCCGATGACGAGAGTGCGCTCTCCGTAGAAGCTGCCGTCGGGGTTCGGGACCCAGTAGTCCGAGCGTTGGGCCTGCACGGCGCTGCCGGGGTTGTTGCGATCACAGAAGTAGGGATACTCACCGCTCGTCTCCCAACGGCCGTTGTTCCATCTGTACTCATAGGCCACCGGGGCGCCTGGATTGCGGGCGTGATCGTCCGAATTGTCCATGCGCGCAACACAACCGTTCACGTCGCACCGCGTGGTGAATTCGACAGGCACCGTAATCGGATTCATCGGTGTCGGCATTCCCTTGAACGTCTGCTTCGAGAAGTCGATGAACAAGTCGTAGTGCCCGTACAGCGGCGGTGGCTCGACTCGATCCGCATGAGCGACCGGGGACGCGATCGACATGGCGCCGGCAACCAAGCCGACGACAAGCGGGATTTTCATCATTGCGCCTGGGTAACACATCAACACACAGGCCGTGAGTGGTTTTGTCCGCGCGGCCGATGATCGCCGAGACTGTCGGTGTGCTCAGCGTCCGTGCCCAGGCCCGCCGGGAACGCCAAGAATTCGCCGATCTGCTCGACGGGCTGGCCCCGCACGAATGGCAAGCACCGACGTTGTGCGCGGGTTGGGATGTCCGCGACGTCGCCGCCCACACCATCGCCTATCTCGGGCAGACCCGGCTGGGACTCGCGGCCTCGATGCTGGCGGCACGCGGCCGGGTGGACCGGATCAACGACCGTGCCCTGCGAGCCGACACCGGGGCCGGACCTGACGAACTCCGCACCCGGATGCGGGCCGGCACCGACCCGTCGGGCGCGGGCGCACTCTACGGCTGCCGGGTGGCGCTGATCGAATGCCTGATCCACCAGCAGGACATCCGGCGCCCGCTGGGACTACCGCGCACTGTCAAACCCGACGCACTGCTGACCTCCCTCACCTTTGCGCGGATCAGCCCGGTGATCGGCGGAGCCCGCCGCACCCGGGGGCTGCGATTGATCGCCTCTGACCTCGACTGGTCAGCCGGCCGCGGGCCTGAGATTCGTGGACCAGGCGAGGCGCTGTTACTGGCGATGACGGGACGCTTTCCGGCGGTCGCCGACCAGCTGCAAGGTCCGGGCGTGGCTCACCTGTGCGGACGATGAAACATCCGGTCTCGATCCGGCGTCGAATCGGCGCAGACCTGACGCCGACCTCGTAACGATCCGACCGCGCCCATCGATTCAGTCAACGGGCCGCCCCTACCATCGGGCAGTGACGTGTACCGGCGTTCTGCCGGGTCATCGCCAACATCCGTTGCCCACCGCTGGAGGACCGTTGAGAAGTCAGCCGATCGATGCGATCGATGGCTTCTGCACGTCCGAATTCTCCCGGGTGCGCGATGCCTTCGCGGACAACTTCGCCCACCACAATGAGGTCGGCGCTGCCGTCGCGGTCTGGGTCGAAGGCGACCTGGTGGTCAACCTGTGGGGCGGATCGGTCGACGCGGCAGGCACCAGGCCATGGCAGCAGGACACCCTGGCCAGTGTGTATTCCGGATCCAAGGGGCTGCTGAGCACCTGCATCCATCTGTTGGCCGACCGCGGCGAGATCGACCTGGATGCGCCGGTGGCCCGCTATTGGCCCGAGTTCGGCCAGGCCGGAAAGCAGAACATCACCATCGCGATGGTGCTGGGCCACCGCTCCGGCGTGATCGGCCCGCGCGAACCGATGAGCTGGCAGCAGGTGACCGACTGGGACGCGGTGTGCGCCCGGATCGCCGCCGCGACGCCGTGGTGGCCCCCGGGCACCGCGCAGGGCTACCACGTGGTGACCTTCGGCTTCATCCTCGGCGAAGTCGTGCGCCGAGTCACGGGCCGCACCCTGGGCCAGTACCTACGCACCGAGATCGCCGAACCGCTGGGCGCCGACATCCACATCGGCCTGCCTGCCTGGCACCATCACCGGTGCGCGGAGATGGTGAACAAGCCGTCGGTGCGCAGTCTGCTGGCCGACAACCTGGTCAACGAACCGCCGGCCTCCCTCGACGACCATCCGATGGCCGGTTGGGCGGTGTCGATGGACTTCGTGCCGGATGACGAACTGGGCGTGCAAGCCCTGGACACCTGGCGCGCGGCCGAGTTCCCGAGCACCAACGCGCACGTCACCGCGCTCGGCATGGCGACCTTCTACAACGCACTGGCCCAGGAGAAACTGCTGACCCGCGACCACATGGAGCGCTGCCGGGTCTCCCAGGGCGGATTCGACGCCGACGTGGTGCTGGGCGCGCGGGTCGCCGATCACGGCTGGGGTCTGGGTTACATGCTCAACCAGCGCGGCGTGGCCGGGCCGAACACGGGCATCTTCGGGCACGGCGGATCGGGTGGTTCGTTCGCCTTCGTCGACCTGGAGCACCGGATCGGCTACGCGTACGTGATGAACTACTTCGACGCCACCAAGTGCAATGCCGACCCGCGCACGGTCGCGCTGTCCAACGAGGTGTACTCCGCTCTCGGCGTAATTTGAGTTCTCTTCGAGGACCCGGAAACGCCGATTTCCGTCGGTACGCTGGACGCCATGAACAGCGTTTTGCTGGTACTCATCGTTCTTGTCATCGCCGCGATCGCGTTCGCTGTCTACAGCTCGTCGCAGGCCAACGGCCGTCGCTCCGCGGAGTCACTGGCCGATGCCAAGGCTGACGCCCGCCGGCTGATCGAGCGTCTCGGCGGGCAGGTGCTCAACCTGACCGGCTCCGACGACGCCTCCAAGCAGGCGCTGGCCGACGCCTCCGAGCGGTACACCGCCGCGTCCTCACAGATCGATCAGGCCACCACCGCCAAGCAGGCCGTGCTGGCCAAGGAGAGCGCGATCGAGGGGCTCTACTACGTGCGCGCGGCCCGTACCGCGATGGGCATGGATCCCGGTCCCGAGTTGGAGTCGTTGACCGGACAACGTGCGGCCGGCTCGGTTACCGAGGACCGCCGGATCAACTTCGAGGGTCGCGAGATCGAGGCCTCCCCGACCCCGTCGCAGCGCACCCCGAACTACTACCCCGGCGGCCGGGTGGCCGGGCGCCCGGTGCCCGCCGGCTGGTACTCCGAGCCGTGGTGGAAGCCGGCCCTGGTGGCCGGCGCCTGGGGCCTGGGCTCGGTGCTGCTGTTCGACGCGATGTTCTCCGGTATGCACGGAGTCAACTACGGCGCACAGGGATTCGAAAGCGGTTACGGTGACGGCTATTCCGACGGTTTCGCCGCGGGCCAGGACACCGGAGGCGACGCCGGCGCATTGGATGGCGGTGACGCCGGCGGTGGCGACTGGGGTGGAACGGACGCCAGCGGCTGGGACGGCGGCGGATTCGACGGTGGCGGCTTCGGCGACTTCGGCGGTGATTTCGGGGGCTTCTGACCCCGCCCAGCAGACTCCTGACTTCCCGGGTGCCTAGTCGACCGGGTGGCTGTTGAGCCAGTCGAGCACCTGCTGGGCATGCGTGTCCGTCGGGAATATCGGATAGAACACGTGCTCGATCCGACCGTCCCGAACCACCAGGGTGAGACGCGTGTAGAGACGCGGGTGCCCGGCGGCCGCGAACGTGGGCAAGTTCAGCGCGTCCGCCAGGACGAACGCCTCATCCGAGAGCATCCCGAACGGCAAGCCCAGCCGCCGAACAACTTCCGCCTGATAGTCGGCGTCCTGGCTGGACAATCCCCACACCTGCTGCGCGCCGGCAGCGCGCAGTTCCGCATAGTGATCGCGGAATCCGCACGCCTCTGGTGTACATCCGCGCGCGCCGGGAATCGCGTCCCAGCCCTCGGGGAGGTCAACTCCCGGACGACCGGTGAGCGGGTACAGGTAGATGATCGTGCGTCCCGCGGGCAGGCTCTCGAGCCCGATGTCCTCACCGCCACTGCCGGCCAAGGTGATGTCGGGAATCGGCCGGCCCACCAAATGGTCTGCGGCACCGTCGTCAACGGGTGCGGGCAGGTCGGCGGGAAGAGACGTGAACTCGGTCAACGGTCGGTGCTCCTCATCGAATGCTCGACACGCGGCCTCGGTCAGCCGCGCCGTGAGGACTTGGCGCTTACGCGTCAACGACGCGATGGTCTCATCGAGTACGGCGATGCTGTCCCGGTATGCCGCAAGCGATTCGGGACACTCGTCACTGTGCTCGTGACCGTGGCGAAGGCAGTCGACGAACGGGCCGGCCTTCGACGGGGAGATACCGATCGCGGCGAGTGCGCGGATCTCTTCCACGATCTGCACATGCTCATCGGAGTAGTTCCGGTATCCGTTGCCCAGGCGTGCCGGAGTCAGCAGGCCGAGGTGTTCGTAGTAACGCACGGCCTTGGTCGACGTGCCCGTCCGGCGGGCCAGTTCAGAAATCTGCATGTCAAGTCCTCGCCCAGACTGTAAACACTGCCACCTAGGGCAAGGTCAAGCCGAAACCCGACACAAATCTAGAGGCGGCTCTCCAGACGCGCCGACACACCAGCCTCCTGTAGGTCCAGACGCTCCAGCATGGCTCGCACCGCCTCGTCCTCGATGCGACCTTCGTCACGCTCGGTGATGAGCGCACCGCGTTGCGCGGCAAGCACATCGCGGTAGAGGCCCGAGAACACCGCGGCCCGTTTGGTGAGCGCCTCGGGATCGGGCATTTCGTCCGCGTCCTGTGAATGCCGGGCGATGACCGCGCGGATCTCGGTCACCACACGGGGATCCAGACCTTCTGGAGGATCCACCTCGAACGCGTCGAGCACCTCGTCGGCCGCATCGTGCACCACGCGCTCGGCCTTGAGTTCTTCTTCCCGGTCGGCGGCGTGATCGTCGCAGAACCGGGACAGGTTCAGCCGGCGGATCAACAGGGGCAGGGTCCAACCCTGGATCAGCAACGTGCCAACACTCACCGCGAACGCGATGGCCTGGATGGTGGCGCGCTCCGGGAAGGGTTCGCCCGCAGCTGTGGTGACCGGGATCGCGGCGGCCGCAGCCAATGTCACCACGCCCCGCATCCCGGTCCAGGACACGACGACGTTCTCTCGCCAGCTCAGTGAGCGGCGGTCGATGATCCGGCGCCACCGCGCCTCAGGCTTTCGCTCACGCCGGCCGAGGGCGCCGCGGGCGCCGTCGGGCACCGGCACGCTGAACTTGCTCTCCACGTGCCGTGACAGCTTGTTCCGGCCGAACATCAAGAACACCGACAGCGGGCGGATCACCAGCACGATCAGCAACACGATCACCGAGGCGACGGCGACGACGGTCAGCGACTCGTGGGCTTCGTTGAGGTCCTGCAGCACGAACCTCAGATGCAACCCGATGTAGGCGAATACGAACGCCTCGAGCAGAACGTCCACCGAATTCCAGACGTAGCGCTCCTGCAGTCGGGTCTGGTACCCCGCACCCATCGCACCGTTGCCGACCACGAAGCCGGCGACCACCACCGCCAGCACACCGGAGGCGTGCAGTTCCTCGGCGGTGATGAAGGCCGCGAACGGAACCACCAGGCCCTGCACCGTTTCCAGGCCAGGGTTGTCCAGGTGCTTTCGAATCCACAGCGTCACGTAGCCCAGCAGTGCCCCGACCACCGGGCCGACCGTGGCGCTGTATCCGAACAGCAGGAAGGGGTTCTCGATGAAGGTGTGGCTGCCCGCCACCTGGGCCACCGCGATGGAGAACAGGGTCAGCGCCGCCGCGTCGTTGATCAAACTCTCGCCGGTGAGGATCGCCATCACCCGTTTTGGCAGGCCGAGCTTGCGGCCCACCGCGACGGCCGTGACGGCGTCCGGCGGCGCGACGATCGCGCCGAGCACGAGGGCCAGCCCGAAGGTCAGCGGCACCAGCACCAGCCAGGACGACACCGCGGCCACCGTGAAAGCCGTCACCACGACCAGCCCGACACCAAGGCCGAGGATCGGGCGGATGTTGCGGAAGAACGTCGGGAAGGAGAAGTCCAGGGCTGCCGAGTACAGCAGCGGCGGCAGCACCACCGTCAGCAGAATGTGCGAATCCAGCTCGGGGGGTTCGAACCCCGGAAGGAACGACACCGCGCTGCCGATCACCACGATGATCAGGGCGGGTTCCATCCCACGGCGGTGCGCGATTGCTGTGACGAGGATGGCTCCGACGACGACGAGGATCAATTCCACCCGGGAATCGTCCCGTGCCCGCGCCGGCGCCGCGCGCTCACACCTGGCAGTCGGGGCACCAGAAGAGGTTGCGGCCCTCCAGTTCCGCGGTGCGCGCTCCTGCGCCGCACACCCGGCAGGCCTCCCCCGCCCGGCGATACACGTAGGTGCGGGGCCGGCCCGGACCGTAGGACGGGGCACCGTGATCATGCTCGGGCCGGACGACGACGATCTTGCCCCGACGCACGCCGACCTTCATCAGTTCGACGAGATCGGTCCACATGTCGCTGAATTCGGCCTGCCCCATATGGGTGCCCGGCCGGTACGGATCGATGTGATGACGGAACAGCAGCTCACTGCGGTACACGTTGCCGACCCCGGCAATCACCGACTGGTCCATCAACAACGCACCGATTGACCTGCGCGACTTACTGATTCGTGCCCAGGCCAGGGCGGGATCGGCGTCCTTGCGCAGCGGGTCGGGACCGAGGCGCGCCACCACGTCGGCGATCTCGGGCTCCGCGATCACCTCGCACACAGTGGGGCCACGCAGGTCGGTGCCGTACTCGGCGCCCACGATCCGCATCCGCACCTGGCCGACCGGCAGCCCCAGCGGGACGAGAGCCTCGGTGAACGTGCCGTACAGGCCGAGGTGGATGTGCACGACCCGGCCACCGTCGTAGTGGTGGAACAGGTGCTTGCCCCAGGCGTCGGCCTGTTTGAACACCTGGCCGCTGACCGCGGCGGCACCATCGGCGAATCGGCCCTGCGGGCTGGACACCATCACCGGTGCCCGGCCGAACCGCTTCTGGTGCAGCCGGGCCAGCCGGTGCAGGGTGTGCCCTTCGGGCATGGGTCAGGCGGGCGCGCCGGGAACCGGCGGGGCCACGTGGTCCTTCTCGTACTCGGCCAGGATGTCGATGCGGCGCTGATGGCGCTCGGCTTCCGACCACGGCGTCGACAGGAACGCGTCGACGATGGCCAGCGCCTCCTCCTCTGTGTGCATGCGACCGCCCAGGCCCATCAGCTGCGCGTTGTTGTGCTCGCGGGCCAGCTTGGCAGTCTCGACGCTCCAGGCCAGGGCACAGCGGGCGCCGGGCACCTTGTTCGCGGCGATCTGCTCGCCGTTGCCCGAGCCGCCGAGCACGATACCCAGGCTGCCGGGATCGGCGACTGTCCTGACTGCCGCGTCGATGCAGAACGCCGGGTAGTCGTCATCGGCGTCGTAGCTGTAGGCACCGCAGTCGATCGGCTCGTGGCCGGTCTTCTTGAGGTGCTCGATGATGGTCTGCTTGAACTCGAATCCGGCGTGGTCGGCACCGATGTAAACGCGCATGTCGGTAACCCTAACTGGTCAGTAACGCCGCTTGGCCATAGCGCAGGATGACGGTATGGAGATGACCGGTTGGCTCCGTCGGCGGCGAGACGCGGCACCCTCGACGATCGATGTCGATCAGATCTACCCATACCTGGTTCCCGAGGACTATCCCGACGCGCTGTCGACCGGCGCGCAGTCTCAGCGCCGGATCGGTCATGGGCTCTCGGTGGCTCTGGTGACACCGACGGGCCCGGCTGATGCGCAGATCCTCGGCGCGGTGGGAGCCGCCGGCCTGGCCGGCGCCGGGATCGACCTGGCCACGGCCTACGGCCACGCCGATCGGGCCCTGTCCGCCGCCTTGTCGGCGGGCCAGATCGCGCTGGAGTTCTTCGATCGGGGGCCGTCCGGAGCACCGACCGTTGTCGCGAGCGGAAGTTGGCTGGCAGCAACCACACTGGTGGCTCCCGGGCTCTACGAGCGCATGACCCGGTTTCTCGGCGAGGACATCGTGGCTGCGGCGCCACACCGCGAGCTGCTCTTTCTGTTCGGTGCGGACGCCACCGGGGCGATGGCCGAGATTGTGGCGACCGAACATCGCGGCGCCCGGAAACCGTTGACGACGGGGTTCTACACCCTCGACCCCGCCGGCCCGACGCCCAGGTCGTAGCGCGTCAGCCGATGGTGATGGCGTCCAGGCGTTCCTTGATGAAGGCCGATGACGTCACGGGCTCCAGGCCGCCGATCTTGCCGATGGGGGGTTCCAGCGGCGCGACCAGCGCATCGTGGTTGGCCTCGTAGAAGTAGATCAGCGAGACCAGGTCCTCTTCCGGGGCGTGCGCCTGCGGCGGCAGGACGCGGTGCCGGCCCGAGGGCCAACGGCGGCCACTCCAGTACTCCAGCAGGTCACCGATGTTCACCGTGAGCGATCCCGGCTCCCACGGCGCGTCCTCCCAGCCCTCCTGCTCGGAGTAGACCTGCAGTCCGCCCGCGCCCGGCTCGCGGTCGAGGATGGTCACCGTGCCGAAGTCGGTGTGCGGGCCGATCCGGAACTGGCCCGGCTCTGGCTCCCCCACCACGCTGACCGGCGGATAGTGGTTGATGTTCATGGTCCAGGTCGGCCGATCCGCCAGGGCGACAAAGGGGTTGGCCGCCAGCCCGAGGGCGTGGGCGAACAAGGCCAGCAGGTCGTCGGAGACCTTCCGCATCGCGGCGGTGTACTCGTCGACCAGCGTCTGCAGCGCAGGCACCTCGGCCGGCCACACGTTGGGTGCGAACCAGATCCGGTCCACCTCAGGGTCACCGGTCGCGGTCTCGGCGCCCAGGCTGTAGCTCTCCTTCAGATCGGGCGGGGTCTCGGTGCCCTCGGCGTAGCCGTTGGCCTCAGCGCCCGGCCCGATCCAGCCGTGCCCGCCGACCGGTACCGAGTAGCCCTGCTTGACGTCGTCGGGTAGCGCGAAGAACTCGCGGCTGGCCGCGCGGACCTTGGCCGCCAGGGCGGTGTCCACACCGTGGCCGGTGACGACGATGAAGCCGGCGCGCTGCAGCCCGGCGTCGACCTCGGCGGCGACCGCGTCGGCCTCTGCCCCGCCGGCGTACCACCGGGACATGTCAATCGTTGCTATCGCGCTCATTCGCCGATGTCCTCCGCCCACAGGTCCGGCCGCTCGGCGATGAAGTCCTCCATCATCGCCACGCAGCGTTCATCGTCGAGCAGGGTAACCGCCACCCCGTGCTCGGCCAGCCAGTCATGGCCACCCGTGAAGGTCCGGCTTTCACCGATCACCACCGCGCCGATGTTGAACTGGCGGACCAGGCCGCTGCAGTACCAGCACGGCGAGAGCGTCGTCACCATGATCGTGGACCGGTAGCCGCGCTGGCGCCCGGCGGCCCGGAAGGCGTCCGTCTCGGCGTGGATCGACGGGTCGTCGTTCTGCACGCGACGGTTGTGGCCGGCGCCCAGCAGCGCCCCGTCCGAGCTGAACAAGGCGGCACCGATCGGAATACCGCCTTCGGCCAATCCTTTTCGTGCTTCCTCGACAGCGACGTCGAGCATCTGCTCCGGGGTCATGCCGGCACCATACGTTCCGCGGTGAGCTTTGACCGGCACAACACGAGATAGCACGCACCGGCGATGAGGAAACCGACGAAGAATGTTATGTCACCCAACTGTGGTACCTCGCGTGCGATGTAGCCGACGAACTTCGTCTGGTTGCAGAACAACGTCACCGACACCACCAGACCGATCAGGAACGAGAACAGGCCCGGCCAGTTCGTGTATGACCGGTCGTAGAGGAACTGCGCGACGGGCGCGTCGCCGCGCAGGTACTCGTCGGCGAACACCACCCCGAGCCACGGGCCGATCCAGTACGCGATGATCAACAGGAAAGCCTCGTAGCTTGCGGCAGCGTCGGCCAGCGCCCACCAGGCGATGAGAAATCCGACGATGCCGAAGAACGCGGTCGCCAAGGCCCGGGCGATGTGATGCGGGAGCTTGATCCCGATGGTCACGAAAGCCATTGCACCCGAATAGATGTTGATCGCGTTGGCGGCCACGGCCCCGATCGCGATCGCCAGCAGGGTCAGGCTCGCCAGCCACGGGGCCAACTCCGAGGTGAACGCCGTGGTCGGATTGTCCGAGACCGCGGGGCCGATGGTCACCGACGCCGCGCCCACCGTCTGCAGCAGCATGCACGACACGAACAGTCCTGCGGCAGCGAAGAATCCGGTACGCGGGCCGGCCTCGGACCGGGGCAGGTACCGCGTGTAGTCGGCGGCATACGGAGCCCACCCGGCGACGTAACCGAATGCGGTGCCCACGGTCAGCAGGAAGCCACCCGTGCCACCGACACCACCGGTGACCGCGGGCGCGCCCAGATCCGCCTTGCTCAGGATCACGACCGAGGTGATCGCGAAAATGACCGCGAGCACCGGGAATGCCCACCGTTCGAAGGCCTGCACCAGGTTGTGCCCGAAGATCGCCAGCGCGGTCTGCACCACGACGACGAGCACCAGCGCCAGCACCGGCGCGATGCCGATCAGGGTGGAGAGTGCGAACGCACCGCTGACGCTGTTGGTGGCGAACCACCCGATGCCCGCGGTCACCGTCATCAGCAGTGAGGGCACGGCATTGCCCTTGAAGCCGAACGCCAGCCGGCCCAGCACCATCTGCGGGACGCCGTGCAAAGGCCCACGCTTGGACAGGAAGTAGTGCGCCAGCGCCCCTAGACCCGTGCCGATCGCCAGGCCGGCCACCGCCTGCCAGAACGTCATGCCGTAGACGGACACCGCCAGCACGCCCAGGAAGATCGTGGCGAACTCCAGGTTCGGCGAGGTCCAGGTCCAGAACAACTGGCTGGGCTTGCCGTGCCGATCGGCCTCGGCGATGTGCTCGTTACCGCCCGGCTCGACAGCTGCGATCCGGTCGCGGTAGGAACCGTCTGTACTGGGCTCAGCCGCTGTCATGCGTACACCGTGGCGTGAACCGTGGCCCAACGCAAGCTGAACGCGGAGATTGGTTGGCGTTCAGTCGGGCTCGGCGACGGAAAGCAACTCGCGGGCGCTGGCGACGATGTGGGCATGGAGCGCTGAGCGGCGCACGTCCGGCCCGCCGGTCTTGATCGCGTGCAGTAGAGCGCGGTGCTCTTCGGGGATCGCGAACGGGCTGTCGTGGCGCCTGGCGAGCCGGTGGATCTGCATCCGGATGCGCGGTTGCACACTGGCCCACAGTTGCATCGCGTGTTCAGAGTGAGCGCTCTTGACGATCGTCTCGTGAAACAGCACGTCGAGTTCGTTGAGCAGATCCAGGTTGTCGGCCGCCGCGGCATCGTCCATGAGCGCCACCAGCCGCTGCAGCTCGGCCAGCACGGCTGGATCGAGGCTTGCCTTCTCCACGGCGAACTGCTCGATGGACAACCGCACCGGAAGCAACACCCCCAGCAGTTCGTCGGCGCTCACCGTCGCCACGAATGCCCCGCGGTTGGGGATGTGATGCACCAAGCCTTCACTTTCCAGCTGCCGCAGGGCTTCGCGCACGGGACCGGGGCTGGTGCTCAGGTGTGCGGCCAGCACATCTTGCTTGAGCTGCGCACCGGGTGCCAGGCCGCCTTTCACAATCTGCTCGCGCAGCCAGTCCGCGATCTGATGCCGTCGCGACGCGGGCAACGGGGCGACTGCGGCCAGTGGTTCCAGCGCCTCCGTCAATGGTCGTTCTCCTTCACAAAAGGTCGCCAGGGTTGCCCAGTGGCGTCAATCCTATGCAGCTGTCTGCACCCATTCCGGCGCAGACACTGCCGCCTGCCACTGTTGCGTAGATTACAGATTATAGATAATCTCTGATTTATCCAAACGGGGCGCGACGGTTACGGGCCTCGACCTGAAAAATCTTCTGAACAAAGGACATTCATGCGTAGAGCCCTCCGCGCCGTGTTCGTCGCCCTTGCCGCCACCACTGCGCTGGTGCTGGCCGGCTGTACGTCGTCGGGTCAGACCGGCACCACCCAGAGCAGCGTCCTGACCAAGGTGCTGACCTCCAAGAAGATCACCATCGGTGTCTTCGCGGATGCCCCTCCGTATGGCGTGATGAACGGCTCCGGCGATTACGAAGGCTTCGACATCGACAAGGCCAGAGCACTCGCGGACTCACTCGGCGTCAGCGTGGAATTCGTCAGCGCCACCAATGCGAGCCGAATTCCCATGCTGGAGACCGGAAAAGCCGACGTCATCATCGCCGCGCTGACCAACCTCGACGAGCGGGCCCAGGTGGTCGCGCTCACCCGGCCGTATGCGTCAGAGGGACAGCTGGTCGTGGTGCCCGCGGACAGTTCGATTCGGCGCTATGACGACCTTGCCGGCCGCACCGTGGCCTCGACCCGCGGCAGTGTGCCCGCCACCATCTTGGAAGCCGAGTTCCCGCAGGCCAAGCCCAGCCTGTTCGAAGCCGTCGCCGACTCCATCCAAGCCCTGCGCAGCGGAAAGGTGGACGCACTGATGGAGAGCACCGCGGTGGTCGCCGGCGTCCGCGCGAGCCAGGGTGATGCGGTACGGGTGCTCGATGCGCCCCCACTGGCGCCCTCGTTCGTGTCCTTCGGCATCAAGATGGGCGACCAGCTCTGGCTCAACTACCTGAACAACTTCATCATGAACTACAACATCAGCAGGGCCGCCGATGAGTCCTACAACAAGTGGCTCGGCATGGACGTCCCCGCGCTCATCAAGTAACTCGCTGCATCCCAACATTTCTCAGGACAACACATGCAGCTCTACTACGGGGACCTGATCCCCTATCTCGTTCCACTGCTCAAAGGCCTCGCGGTCAGCATCGGCGTGAGCCTGGTCGCGGCGGTAGTCGGCGGCGCATTCGGAATCCTGCTGTACTCCGGGCGCACATCCAAGGTGAGCATCTGGCGCATCGCGTCATCGACCTACATCGAGGTCATCCGCAACACCCCGTTGCTGTTGCAGCTCTACCTCGTCTACTTCGCACTGCCGCAGGCCGGTGTGAACCTCGACCCGGTCGCCGCGGGCATCCTCGCACTCAGTATCAACAACGCGGCGTACATGGCCGAGATCTTCCGCGCTGGCTTTCAATCCGTGCCAGCCGGCCTGCGCGAAGCGGGCGCGGCACTCGGGCTCAGTCCGCGCGACACCTTCTGGCGGGTGCTATTCCCACCGGCGATGCGCAATGTCCTGCCGGCCATTACCAATCAGACCATTCTGCTGTTCCTCGCCTCGTCGATCACGTCGGTCGTATCCCTGCCCGACCTGATGCACGTGATGATGGGAATCACCTCGACCACGTTCCGCACCATCGAGGCGTTCACCGTCGGCGGCCTGCTCTACTTCGCGGTCGCGTTCCTCATCGCGAGCCTGTCGCGAATCGTCGAAACCTGGTCCATCAAGTGGAAGGTGGCGTGATGTTCGAAGGACTCGGCACCCAACATCTCTCGCTGATCTGGCACGGGGCCCTCGTGACTCTCCAGATATGCACACTGTCAGTGCTTTTCGGCGGCGCACTCGGAATCGTCATCGGCCTGATGTCCACCGGGACAATCCGCGCCCTGCGGTGGGTGGCCGCTCTCTACGTCGCGTTGATCCGCGGCATCCCGGCGTTGCTGATCATCTTCTTCGTCTACTTCGGTATACCGCTGATGGCCCCGGGCAGCAGCCTCTCGGAGTACTGGGCCGCGGTGATCGCGCTGTCGGTGTTCGCGTCGGCCTACATCGGCGAGCTCGTGCGCGGCAGCATCCAGGCCGTCCCCCGCGGACAGTTCGAGGCCGCCGACGCACTCGGGCTGTCCTACACCCATCGCATGCGCTGGGTCATCCTGCCGCAGGCCGCGCGGGTGATCGTGCCACCCTGTGTCGGTTTCCTGGTGGTGCTGATCAAAGACAGCTCGCTGGTCGCAGTCATCGGTCTCATCGAACTGACCCGCGCGGGCAACGTGGTCAGCTCGCTGACGGCCGATCCGATCACCACGTACCTCATCGTCGGTGCCGGCTACTTCGTCATCTGCTACGCGCTTTCGTCGCTGGGCCGCCGATACGAACAAAGGCTCGGCGTTCACGTCAAGGCACCCGATGTCGGCGACACCCTCACCCTCACTACAGGAGCGAACAAATGATCGAGGTCGACGGACTACGGCTGAGCTTCGGCGACACCGAAGTGCTGCACGGCGTTTCGTGCCGGGTGGCCGAGCGTGAAGTGGTGTGCATCATCGGCGCGTCGGGCTCGGGCAAGAGCACGCTGCTGCGCTGCATGAACGGTTTGGAACGGCCGTCGCACGGCACGATCGTGATCAACGAACACACGCTAGGGCCCCAGGAGAAGACCGCCGACCTTGCTGTGGTACGCCGCGACGTCGGCATGGTGTTCCAGCATTTCAACCTCTTTCCGCACATGACCGTCATCGAGAACATTGTGCTGGCGCCGCGGCGGGTACTGGGTCGCACCAGGAGCGAGGCCGAGGAACGGGCCCGCACCCTACTGGGGCGAGTTGGTCTGGCAGACAAGGCCGACGTCTATCCCGATTCGCTGTCGGGCGGCCAGAAACAACGCGTGGCCATCGCCCGTGCGCTGGCCATGGATCCAAAGATCATGCTGTTCGACGAGCCCACGTCAGCGCTGGACCCCGAGATCGTCGGCGAGGTGCTGGCGGTGATGAAAGACCTTGCCGCCGAGGGCATGACGATGGTCGTGGTGACCCACGAGATGGGCTTTGCCCGCGAGGTCTCCGACCGGGTGATCTACATGGACAAGGGCACCATCGTCGAAACCGCCAGCCCGACATCGATGTTCACCTGCCCGCAGGAGACCCGCACGCGGGAGTTCCTGAGCAAGGTGCTCTGAGATGCCGGTACTGGACTACTTGCTGACGGGCGCAGAAATCGTCGACGGTACCGGGACGCCCGCGCGACGAGCCGATGTCGGTCTGCGCGGGAACCGCATCGCATTCGTCGGGTTGTCGCCCGACGTCCGAGCGGTCACCACCCTCGACTGCACCGGCATGACCATCACCCCCGGGCTGATCGATCCGCACAGCCACAGCGACTGGTCAGTGCTGGGCAATCCCGACGCGTTCAGCACGATCCACCAGGGCGTCACCACCGAGGTGGTCGGCAACTGTGGCGTCACCTATGCCCCGATCGAAGAGGACGATGTCGACACGACCGCAAGTGCCCTGCGCGCCATGGGCTACGACGGTCCGGTCGACTGGCGCAGCTTCGGCGAGCTCGTGCAGCGGGTGCACTCGGGTCCGACAGCGCAGAACCTCATGTGGTTCGTGGGGCACACTGCGATTCGCCGCGCCGCGCGGTCATCCACCGACCAACTGCGCGCGCAGATACGCCTGCTCGAGGAAGCGATGGAGGCCGGCGCGATCGGCTTCTCCAGCGGACTGGAGTACGGCTCAGGACGCTTCGCGGCCACCGAGGAACTCGTGACGCTCGCCCAGGCGGCAGGCCGGCGTGACGGCATGTATGCCAGCCACATCCGAAACCGCGACGCCGATCTCGACAGCGCCGTGGACGAGTTCTTCGCCGTCGTCGACGGAGGGCAGGTGCGGGCTCAACTTTCGCACCTGAACGTGCGTCATGACACCGGCGCCGAATCCGGCGCCTGGGAGCGTGCGGCCGAGCGCGTTGTCACCGAACGACAGCGTGGAACCGATGTGTTGGCCGACATGACCCCCTACCCCCACGGTATCGGCATGGCCACCGGGTTACTCCCCGCCTGGTTGGCAGAACGTCCCGGCGCCGAGGCCGCCGAGCTGCTCAAGGACCGGGAAGTTCGGGAGCAAGTGCGCCGGGACAGCGACCGCTACTGGCGGTTCGTCCACCGCGGCCAGTGGCACCGCGTGCGGCTCGGAGTCAGCCCGACCCACCCCGACTGGGAAGGACTGCCCTTCACCGAGATCGCCGAGAAGCGCGGCGCCGACGAATGGGAGTGCCTGTTCGACATCCTCACCGCGGCAGGCGCCGACATGGGCAGTGTGCAGCTGCTCGGCGAATTGTTTACCGCGGGCCACCTCGCCGAGGCAATCGCGCACGACCACTTCCTGCTCGGGGTCGACGCCTTCACCACCTGCCGACACGGCGCCCTCGACGGCCGCACCCGCAATCCGCTCTTCTACCACGGACATACGCACTACCTGACTCACCACGTGCGGACGGGCACCCTGTCGCTGGAGACGGCTATCCACAAGATGACCGGCATGGTCGCCGAACACTTCGGCATGCGCGACCGGGGTGAACTGCGCGAGGGAGCTTTCGCCGATGTCGTCGCGTTCGACCCCGCGATCATCGGCCGCACCGACACCTGGACGTTGCCGCCCCGATATGCCGACGCGGCGCGACATGTCTGGGTGAACGGCGTGCCCGTCGTCACCGACGCCACCCACACGGGCCGCAGGCCCGGACTCATGCTCACCCGCCGGCCGTGACCACACGACCGCATCATCCCGAGGAGCTCCGAAACACATGAAAATCACCGACATTCAGACGTGCGGGCTGCGTGGCGCCACCCCGGAGGGGGGCTGGTCCAACGAGCTGCGGCCCGACGACGTCGTGCACACCCTGGTCGCCGTCCACACCGACAGCGGCCAGGTCGGCCTCGGCAGCGCCTTCACGACCGAAGGTTTGGTCGCCGCCGCCGTGGATGTGCTTGCGCCGCAACTGATCGGTCAGAGCGCAATCGAGGCCGAACGGCTGACGGAGACGCTGCACCAGAGTGCGTTCTGGATGGGCCGCGGCGGCTCCCTCACCCACGCCACCAGCGCCATCGATATCGCGCTGTGGGATCTGGCCGGCCAGGCGCTCGGTCAACCGGTAGGGCGGCTGCTTGGTGGCCGCTACCGGGAGCGGGTGAGGCCCTACGCCTCAGTGCTCATGGACGAGGCGCCAGTTATGACCGAAAACCTTGCTGAACTGGTGGATCAGGGATTCACGGCGTTCAAGATCGGCTGGTGGAAATTCGGCCGCGTGGACAGCAAGACCGACGAGCGTACCGTGGCCGCGGCCCGCGACGCCGTCGACGACCACGTGCTGGCCGTCGACGCCGGTGGTTCTGAGGCGTTCTTCCCTGGCGGGCTGTCGTGGGCCAAGCGCACGGCCGACATGCTGGCCGAGTACGGCATCGCTTGGTTCGAAGAGGCGTTGGCCCCCGACGATGTCAACGGTTTCGTCGAGTTGAGGCGCCATTCCAAGGTGCCCATCAGCGGCGGCGAGGTGCTGACCCGTCGCCAGACGTTCCTGCCATTCCTCGATGCCGGGGCATTCGACATCGTCCAGCCCGACAGCACCAAGGGTGGTGGTTTGAGCGAGTCACGCCGTATCGGGTGGGCCGCCCAGGACCGCGGGGTGCGGCTGATCCCGCACGGTTGGAACACCGCGATCGGGTTGGCCGCCGATCTGCATCTGGCGTCGGCACTGGCGGCGACCGACCTCGTCGAATACAAGACCGGATCGGCCTATATCGACGAACTCGTCAGCGGCGGATGGGATCTCGATAGCGACGGCATGCTCGCGGTGCCAGACGGGCCCGGGCTCGGCGTCACCCTGGACCGAACCGCACTGGAGCGCTACGGCACCCGCCCGACGTTCGCCGACGCCCGATGAACGCGGTGTTCGAGCACCGCGTGATCCCGCTGGCGACCGTACGGGATCCGGGTCACATCGACGCGATCGGCGACGGGCTCGTCGACGGCGGTCTGCCGGTGGTCGAGGTGGCGTTGCGCGGCGAGCACGGCCTCGCCGCGATTCGCCGGCTCGCCGCCCGCGGCGATCTTCTGGTCGGCGCGGGCACCGTCCGCTCGAGCGCGCAAGCCCGCGATGCTATCGATGCGGGCGCGCGATTCGTGGTATCCCCCGGGCTGGACGCGGAAGTGGTGCGATGCGTCGAGCAAGCCGGCCTGGCAGTCATCCCGGGTGTGCTGACGCCAACCGAGGTGGGCGCCGCGGCCCGCCTCGGCCTGCACCGGGTCAAATTGTTTCCGGCCGCCGCCGTCGACACGTCTGCTCTGTTGTCGGCCTACGCGGCGGTGTTCCCGGAGATGATGTTCATGCCGTCAGCCGGTGTCACCACCGTGACCATGCCTGAATTCCTCACTCAGCAGACAGTTTTCGCCGTCAGCGGCAGCTGGATCACCGCCCGGGCCGACGCCGGTGCCGATGCCGTGGCTGACGCGGCCCGCGCAGCGGTCGCGGTTGCGGCACAGGCGCCGCGATGAGCCCGACCTTCGACGTCGTCACCGTCGGCGAAAGCCTCGGCCTGCTTACGGCGCCGCAGTCCGGGCGCCTGCACCACAACCCGACGCTGCAGCTGAGATTCGGCGGTGCCGAGAGCAATGTGGCCATCGGGGTGGCCCGGCTCGGCGGCGCGGCGGCCTGGATCGGCCGGCTCGGCGCGGACAGCCTCGGCGAATTGATTCTGCGTGAACTACGGGCCGAAGGTGTTCATCCGTACCCGGTGCTCGATCACGACGCCGCGACGGCGCTCATGGTCAAAGAACGTCCGCACCCCGGCAGCGCCCGCGTCAGCTATTACCGCCGCGGACAAGCCGGCAGCCGGCTGCGACCGGCCGATGTCCCGATCGCTGTGGTCACTGACACGAGAATCCTTCATGTCACCGGCATTTCGGCCGCGTTGGGTGAGTCCGCCCGATCCGCGGCGCACGCTGCAATCGACGCCGCGACATCGGCGGGCGCATCGGTATCGTTCGACGTCAACCATCGCAGCGCCCTGTGGAGTGACCGGCAGGCGGCAGCGGCGGAGTATCTCGAACTTGCCCGGCGGGCCCACATCGTGTTCGCCGGGGAAGACGAGGCGGAGCTGCTCACCGGAGCCGATTCCCCGCAGCGGCAACTCGACGCTCTGCTGAATCTTGGCATCGGCTGCGCGGTAGTCAAGCGCGGCGCCGACGGGGCGATGGCCGCCACAGCCGAGGTCCGGTATTCGGCTCCGGCCGTCGCTGTCCCGGTTATCGACACCGTCGGTGCCGGAGACGCCTTCGTCGCCGGCTGGCTGGCTGACCTCGCCCGCGGTGCGACGGTGCGCGAGTGCCTCGAGACCGCGCTGGCGTGCGGTGCGTTCGCGTGCACCGGCGAAGGTGACTGGGAGTTGGCTCCAAGCCGCGACGACCTGCGGTGGCTGCGTCGCGGCCCGGTCGATCCGGTTTCGCGCTAGTCGAACTCAGGTGCCTCTGTACGGGAACGCTTGAGCTCCCAGAAATGCGGGTACGACGCGAACGTCACCGACGCGTCCCAGAGCTTGCCGGCCTCTTCACCGCGCGGGATCTTCGAGAGCACCGGGCCGAAGAATGCGACACCGTTGACGTGGATGGTCGGGGTTCCTACGTCCTCACCGACGGCGTCCATGCCGGCGTGGTGGCTCTTGCGCAGCGCCTCGTCGTACTCGTCGGTGGTGGCCGCCTCGGCTAGTTCGGCGGGCAGACCGACCTCGTCGAGTGCCTGCGCGATGACCTGATCGAGGTCTTTGTTGTTCTGGTTGTGAATCCGGAAGCCCATCGCGGTGTAGAGCGGGCCGAGGATCTCCGGCCCCTTGAGTTGCTCGGCGGCGATGGCGACCCGGACCGGGCCCCACGCCTTCTTCATCAGTTCCTGGTAGTTCTCGGGCAGGTCGCGGCCCTCGTTGAGGACGGCGAGGCTCATGACGTGGAACTGCACGTCGATGTCACGGACCTTCTCGACTTCGAGGATCCAGCGCGAGGTGATCCAGCACCACGGGCACAGCGGGTCGAACCAGAAACCGGCGGTGTCTTTTTGGTCTGCGGCCTTCTGATCCTTGGGGGCCATCTATGCGTCCTCTCGATGTGGTTCAGGGCACAACTGCAATCTGCACAACTCTGCACCCGCATTGAGATGTTCCCGATCCGAGTAACTATCCGGGGAGCAATTGCGACAACCTTGGTGACTGGCATGTCCGACATGCATGCTGAAGTCACGGCAGCAGCACAGGAAACGCATAGTGGGCGAACCTTTATGGAAACGTGTTGTTCCTGTGACCCTGGTAAACCACTGTTGCCCAAGTGAGCAGAGCGAAGTAAGGGTTCTGCGTGATAGCTGAGGAGCTCAATATGGCCGCTCGTGCCTTCCTGGCGACAGTCGGTGCCGTCGCCGCCGCCCTCGCGTTTGCAGCCCCTGCGCAAGCCGATCCGGTCCCGGCCCCGTCCGATCCGACCGACAATTCGTTCCTGAACGCCCTGAACAACGCCGGGGTGGGCTACGGCGACCCCAACACCGCTGTCCAGATGGGCCAGGACGTGTGTCCGATGCTGGTCGAGCCGGGCAAGGACTTCGCATCGGTGGCCTCACAGATGCGCGGCGACGGCGGCATGTCCCCACAGATGGCGTCGTTCTTCACCGGAATCGCCATCCAGATGTACTGCCCGCAGATGATGTCGTCGATCGGCGACGGTTCGATCCTGAACAACCTGGGCGCGCTGAACGGACTCGCCGGGATCGCCGGCTTCCCCCAGTAGCCCGGGTCCCGCAGAGGTCCAGCCACTAGGTTGGACGGGTGGCACTTCCCAATCTCACTCGCGAACAGGCCATCGAGCGCGCCGCTCTGGTCACCGTCGACAACTACCGCGTCGTCCTCGACCTCACCGACGGCAACGGCAAACCGGGCGAACGCACCTTCCGGTCCACTACGACTGTGACGTTCGACGCACTCGCCGGCGCCGACACCTTCATCGACCTGGCGGCCGATACCGTCCGCAGTGCGACGCTGAACGGCATCGCACTGGACGTGTCCGGTTACGACGAATCCACGGGCATCGCGCTGCCCGGCCTGGCCGAGCACAACACCCTGGTGGTCGATGCCGACTGCCTGTACTCCAACACCGGCGAGGGCCTGCACCGCTTCGTCGACCCGGTCGACGACGAGGTCTACCTCTACTCGCAGTTCGAGACCGCCGACGCCAAGCGGATGCTCGCCTGCTTCGATCAGCCCGACCTGAAGGCCACGTTCGACGTGCAGGTCACCGCGCCCTCGCATTGGCAGGTGATCTCCAACGGCGCCACCACGAGCGCCGAGCCCGACGGGTCGGGGACCGTGCACACCTTCGCCACCACTCCGAAGATGAGCACCTACCTGGCGGCGTTGATCGCCGGACCGTACGCGGTGTGGCGCGACTCCTACTCCGACTCCCACGGCGAGATCCCGCTGGGCATCTTCTGCCGGGCCTCGCTGGCCGAGTTCATGGACGCCGACCGGCTTTTCACCGAGACCAAGCAGGGTTTCGGCTTCTACCACAAGAACTTCGGCACGCCGTACGCCTTCGGCAAGTACGACCAGCTGTTCGTGCCCGAGTTCAACGCAGGCGCCATGGAGAACGCCGGCGCGGTGACCTTCCTCGAGGATTATGTCTTCCGGTCCAAGGTGACCCGGGCCTCCTACGAGCGTCGCGCCGAGACCGTGCTGCACGAGATGGCGCACATGTGGTTCGGCGATCTGGTCACCATGCAGTGGTGGGATGACCTGTGGCTCAACGAGTCCTTCGCGACGTTCGCGTCGGTGCTGTGCCAGGCCGAGGCCACCGAATACGTCACGGCGTGGACCACTTTCGCCAATGTGGAGAAGTCCTGGGCCTACCGGCAGGATCAGCTGCCCTCGACCCATCCGGTCGCCGCCGACATCCCGGACCTGGCCGCCGTCGAGGTCAACTTCGACGGCATCACCTACGCCAAGGGCGCCTCGGTGCTCAAGCAGCTGGTGGCCTACGTCGGGCTCGAAGAGTTCCTCTCCGGGCTGCGTGACTACTTCCGCGACCACGCCTTCGCGAACGCCACGTTCGGCGATCTGCTGGGTGCGCTGGAGAAGTCCTCGGGACGCGACCTGTCCGGCTGGGGCCAGCAATGGCTCAAGACAACGGGTTTGAACACGTTGCGGGCCGACTTCGATGTGGACGGCTCAGGTGCGTTCACCCGGTTCGCGATCGCCCAGTCGGGTGCGGCCCCGGGAGCCGGCGAGACCCGGGTGCACCGGCTCGCCGTCGGCATTTACGACGACGACGGCTCGGGCAAGCTCGTGCGCGTGCACCGCGAGGAGCTCGACGTCGAAGGCCCGATCACGGAAGTTCCTGCCCTGGTCGGTGTTTCGCGCGGGAAGCTGATCCTGGTCAACGACGACGACCTGACCTACTGCTCGCTGCGGCTCGACCCGGCCTCGCTGTCGACCGTGCTGTCACGGATCGCCGACATCGCCGATCCGCTCCCCCGGACGCTGGCCTGGTCGGCAGCCTGGGAGATGACCCGCGAGGCCGAGATGAAGGCCCGCGACTTCGTCGCCCTGGTGATGAGCGGAGTGCACGCCGAGACCGAGGTCGGTGTCGCGCAGCGGCTGCTGATGCAGGCGCAGACCGCCCTGAGCTCTTACGCCGATCCCGCCTGGGCCACCGAAATCGGCTGGCCGGCTTTCGGGGATGCACTGCTCGATCTGGCGCGAGAGTCCGCGCCGGGTTCCGATCACCAACTCGCGTTCGTGAACGCGCTGTGCACCTCGGTGCTGTCGCCGAACCATGTCGCCGTGCTGTCGACCCTGCTCGACAACGAACCAGCCGCGGTGAACATGACCGGCCTGGTGATCGACACCGATCTGCGCTGGCGGATCGTCACCGCGCTGGCCCGCACCGGCGACGTCGACGCCGACGGGCCCGAGGCGCCGTTCATCGATGCCGAGGCCGAGAACGACCCGACCGCGGCCGGCAAGCGTCAGGCCGCGGCGGCCTCGGCCGCCCGCCCGCAGGACGTGGTGAAGTCCGCGGCGTGGGAGCAGGTCATCGAGGACGACACGCTCGCCAACATCACCACCCGCGCGATCGTCGGCGGATTCGTGCAGCCCGGTCAGTCCGAGTTCCTCGCACCGTTCACGACGCGATACTTCGCGGCGATCTCCGGGGTGTGGGAGCGGCGGTCCAGCGAGGTCGCTCAGACCGTGGTGATCGGGCTGTACCCGTCGTGGGACATCAGCCAGAACGGCCTGGACGCTGCGGACGCGTTCCTGTCCGATCCCGAGGTGCCGCCCGCGCTGCGCCGGCTGGTGATCGAGGGCCGGGCCGGAGTGGAACGTTCCCTGCGCGCTCGCGCCTTCGACGTGAGCTAGTTCCCCACTTGCACCGCGAGCGGGCGTGTCTGCTGCCTGACACGCCCGCTCGCGGTCATACGCTGTGCCGATGGCGGTCAGTCGAACCCGCGCGGCACGGGCTGCCCGCAAACGTAAGCGTCGGATGGACCTCGTGGTCCACGACTTGACCGACGAGCAGTGGGAGGCCATCAAGGCGGCGTGGGGCGGGTGCGCCTACTGCCACAGCCCCACGGGTCCGTTCCAGAAGGACTGTGTGATGGCGATTTCACGGGGCGGGCGCTACACCGTGGACAACGTGGTGCCGGCGTGCGCGTCGTGCAACGCCAGCAAGTGCAACTTCGAGGTCAGCACCTGGATGCGGCGCAAACGGCTCGATGAGCGTGCGTTCTTGACGCGATTTGTGGAGATCCGCACTGAGCTGGTGGGTTAACCGACCCCACAAATGCAGCGAGCGTGCGTGATTGTCGACAGACAACCACGCACGCTCACGGTGCCAGGTACGAAAAATCAGGCGGGAGAAACGCCGGCCGACAGCACGCGCACGGCGCTGATCAGACCGTCGATCAAGTTGCCTTCCTTGAATGAGGCGGCAGCTGCCGAGACGCCCAGCGGGGCGGCCTCTTCGATGCCACGGCCCTTGACGTCGGCGCCGTAGACCACCTCGATGGCGTGCTGGTCGGGTGAGACCGCGAGCAGCACCGCGTTGTTGGGGGTGGGCACCTTGGCCAGGATCTCGCGTGCCGTGGCGGCGGTGTCCGCGCCGAGGTCACCGATGTAGACGGCGAACCGGGCCTTGGCAGCGCGGGAGCCGTACTTCAGCGCGTCGTCGAGGACGACGAGGTCCATCGTCGGGAAGGGGTAGTGCACCGACAGCTCACCGGGCTCGGTGACCCCGGAGATCCGGCCGCTGTAGGTCAGGGCGTAGCCGTACGGCAGGTCGACGTCCTTCGTCGCGGTCGCAATTTCACCACTTGCCACTTGCGCCGCCTCCGATCGTCACACCGTGTGAATCATGCCCGCCGTGTCCGTGATCCTGCGGCTCCTCGGCGGCCCACAGAATGGGCTCGTGGGTCCACGGATCGGACATCTTGTAGGTAGCCGGATGCGGTCCCTTTTGGGGCAGGTAGATCAACGCAAGGACCACGAACAACACCAGCGGAACCCCTCCGAGGAGGGAATGGGTAAGTGCTGTGCTCACGCGCAAACCGTATCAGCCGCAATGCGACGATGCGCCGAGAGTGCCCAGCAAGTCGGGCATCAGGCCGCGCCCTCGCCCAGATAGCGCACCCAGGCCGGGTCGAGCTCCTTGATCGTCGACAACAGCCTCCAGTGCTGCCCCTTCGGCGGCATCGGCACGCACCGCAGTGACCAGCCGAGTTCGGCCAGCAGACGGTCGGCCTTGCGGTGGTTGCACGGCGCGCACGCCGCCACACAGTTCTCCCACGAGTGCTCGCCACCGCGGCTACGCGGGATCACATGGTCGACGGTGTCGGCCCGGCCGCCGCAGTACGCGCAGCGGAATCGGTCACGGTGCATGAGCGCCGCCCGGGTCATCGGGATGCGGGCCCGGTAGGGCACCCGCACGAAGGTGCGCAGCCGGATCACCGAGGGCACCACGATGGTCCGGGTGGCCGAGTGGATGACCGGCCCCGACGGGTCGTCGTGCACGACGTCGGCCTTGCCACACATCACCATGATCACCGCGCGCCGCAGTGGCAGCGCGGTCAGCGGTTCGTAGGTGGAGTTGAGCAGCAGCACCCGGCGACGCCCCCACAGGGAGGCGTCAGGGTTGGTCGTCGGCAGTGCCTCGACGCTGTGCAGGGGGCGATTTGGCACATGGGGTCCCGATGGGCCGGGAATGTGGCCGGTCCGTCGCATATGGCTTTTTTTGCTGTGCGCCATGGAGCCTCCGAGGAGACAGTCCACCATGGATCCTGCGGATACGCACGAAAATTCTTTGTGTGTTCGCAGGTCAGTCCAATGAACACCAGGTGACCACGGTGCCGTGACCGGCGCCGACGTGCCGTCAGGCCACAATGGACCACAATGAACGACGTGACGCAGGTGCAGCGATCTTTCTACGACGAAGTCGGTGGGCACGAGACTTTCGCGACGATCGTGTCGCGGTTCTACCAACTGGTGCGCGAGGACGAGATCCTGCTGCCGTTGTATCCCGAGGACGACATCGACGGCGCCGAAGAGCGGCTGCGGATGTTCCTCGAGCAGTACTGGGGCGGGCCGCGGACCTACTCCGATCAGCGCGGCCACCCCCGGCTGCGGATGCGGCACGCCCCGTTCCGGATCGGGTACCTCGAGCGGGACGCCTGGTTGCGCTGCATGCACACCGCGGTGGCCTCGATCGACTCGGCGACGCTGGACGAGCCGCACCGGCGCGCGTTGCTGGACTATCTGAACATGGCCGCAGATTCGATGGTGAACTCGGCGTTCTGACATGCGCCGGTGGTGGGTAGACGCGGTTTTCTACCAGGTCTATCCCCGCTCATTCGCCGACAGCAATGGCGATGGGGTCGGTGACCTCGACGGGGTGAGCGCCGGGCTGGACTATCTGGCGGCGCTCGGCGTCGACGCCCTGTGGCTCAACCCGGTGATGGTGTCGCCGATGGCCGACCACGGCTATGACGTCGCCGACCCGCGCGACGTCGACCCGCTGTTCGGCGGTATCGACGCCCTGGACCGTTTGCTCGACGCCGCTCATGCCCGCGGGATCCGGGTCACCATGGACCTGGTGCCCAACCACACCAGTTCGGCGCACCCGTGGTTCGTCCAGGCTCTGGCCGATCCGCGCCGTCGCGACCGCTACATCTTCCGGGACGGCCGCGGCCCACACGGTGACGCGCCGCCCAACAACTGGGTGTCGGTGTTCGGCGGCCCGGCATGGACCCGCGTCACCGAACCCGACGGCGCACCGGGCCAGTGGTATCTGCACCTGTTCGACCCCGCCCAGCCCGACCTGAACTGGAACCACCCCGCGGTGTTCGAGGATCTGGAGAAGACGCTGCGGTTCTGGCTCGACCGCGGGGTCGACGGGTTCCGTATCGATGTGGCCCATGGCATGGCCAAGCCACCCGAGCTGCCCGACATGGCGGTCACCGACACCGCGCTGCTCCGAAACAGTGACGACGACCCGCGGTTCGACAACGACAGCGTGCACGACATCCACCGCTTCATCCGCACGGTGCTCGACGACTATCCCGACGCCGTGGCGGTCGGCGAGGTCTGGGTGCACGGCAACGAGCGCTTCGCCAAGTACCTGCGCCCCGACGAGCTGCACCTGGGCTTCAATTTCCGTCTGGTGCAAGCCGATTTCGACGCCCGCGAAGTCCACGACGCGATCGACAACGCGATCACCGCGGCCGACCTCGCCGGGGCGACACCGACGTGGACGCTGTCCAACCACGACGTGGAACGTGAGGTCACCCGCTACGGCGGCGGTGCCCGAGGGTTGGCGCGGGCACGGGCGATGGCCCTGGTGATGCTGGCACTGCCGGGTGCGGTGTTCGTCTACAACGGCGAGGAACTCGGGCTGCCCAATGTCGATCTGCCCGACGAGGTGCTCCAGGATCCGGTGTGGGAGCGCTCGGGTCACACCGAACGCGGACGTGACGGGTGCCGGGTCCCGATGCCGTGGTCGGGCGATGCCCCACCGTTCGGGTTTTCGTCGGACTCCGATACCTGGTTGCCGATGCCCGCCGAGTGGGCACCGTTGACGGTGCAGCGTCAGCAGGCCGATCCGTCGTCGACGCTGCAGTTCTACCGGCGGGCCATCCAATTACGCTCCAGCCGTGACGAATTCACCGGCGACCGGATCGAGCTGAACAGCGCAGGCGACGTTCTGACGCTGCGGCGCGAAAGTGGCCTGGTGTGTGTCCTCAACACGGGTGCCGAGCCGGTGCCGTTGCCGCCCGGCGAGGTGCTGCTGAGCAGTGGTGAGCCGGCGGATGATCTGCTGCCCGCCGACACCGCCGCCTGGCTGATCTGAAGGTGGGCCGTCAGCGCTGCGCCCTCAGGGCATCGTCCAAGGTCGTCATCAGCTGGGCCACCCGGCTTTTGCCGGTCGGCGCGGGCGGATAGCGACGGAGAACGTCGATCAACACCGGTGAGGCACGCTGCCGAACTCGCTGCAGCACCATGTCGGCCGCCGCGGGATCACCGTCGCCATTGATCTCGGCGATGCGGGCCGCGCTCGCCGCGGCCCGTAGGATGTGGCCGACCTGATGGGCTTTCGCGATCGGATGCAGGTAGGCCGCTGAGGCGGCGTCACCGGCCGCCTGCGCCGCCAGACGTGCGGCTTCGGTGCCGGCACCCTTCGCTGCCCGGTGGGCGTCCAGCGAGGCGACCCGCTGCGCCTGGGATCTGGGCGCACCGTCGACGAACCGCCACGCGGCGGTGATGGCGGCTCGCGGCCGACGGTCATCGGGATGGACACCCTCGAATACGCCGAGGACCTCTTCCGCCGTCTCCGTCACGTATCGAGCGACGACCCGCAGCTCGTCCATGGTCAGCTCGAAGTCACCAGATGACACGTTGCGCCCGCTGGTCAACCCAGGATCAGTGCGGCGCTGCCGCGGCGGCGGTACACCGAGCCGAATCGGGCGTCGATGCGCAACCAAGACGGGTGTGCGCGGACCCGCACGATCTCCTGCTCGCTGACCTCGTTGCCCGTCTGCGGCAGAAATCCCATGGCCGTCAACGCGAAGACGCAGCGCATCGGGATGCCGATGCGGTATTCGCCCGCGCTGACCGCGATGACCTCCTGGTCGAGCAGCGAGGCCGGCGGCCCGTGGGCACTGCCGTGCTCGCGGGCCAGCGCACCGCCCTGCTGGGCCAGGTCGAGCATCACCCGGGCGGGGATGTCATCGAGGTGGACGAATCCGTCCTCGGGCGGCAAGCCACCGCGCCAGGCGGAGTCCATCGGGAAGCCTGGGTCGACGTATCCGTCTGCGGCAGTGGACAATCCGGCCACCAGCGCGTCGGCGCCCGCGGACAGGTCCGACGGACGCACCCGCCCGGCCACGACCCGGCTGGCCAGCACCTCCAACCCGGTCGCCACCCAGGCCACGGCTGTGCCGCCACTCCCCTGCCCGGCGGTCCGCTCCCGCAGCCGCACCACCGCGGCACCGTCCAGCCGCAAAGCACGGTCGAGGAACGTCGCGAAGTCGTCGCGGTCCCGCGGATCGTCGATCCACAGCCCGCGCTCGGTGGCGGTCATCGCAGATGGCTCTCCAGGTAGCCGCGCTGCTCGGCCGTCAGACGTTCCAGTCGTTGCTCGGCGATGTGTACCGCGGCCAGTTGGGTCTCGCCGATCACCGACGGCTTGGAGTCCGGGGCGGCATTCAGCGAGCGCACCTCGTAGCCGATGGTGAAGTCGACGGCCCGCACCCGCTTGGACCACATGGTCACCTGCAGCGGTGAGTCCACGAGCCGGAGCTGCCCCTTGTAGACGATTTTGACCTCGGCGATCAGCAGGCCGATCGTCTCGATCGTGGCGCCGAACGGCTCACGCAGAAAAGGTATCCGGGCCTCTTCGAGAAGAGTCACCATGGTGGCGTGATTGATGTGCTGGTACATGTCGATGTCCGACCAGCGCACGTGCACCGGCGTTGTAAAGCTCACGCAGTTGTTCCCGTTCCACTCGTTCGTGTCATGCTGCGGATCTGCCGCGCCGCCACCGACAGCGTTGCCAGATCCTGCTCACCATCTTGGTATATCTCGGTCAGCGTGCGACGGGCGCGGGTCACCCGGGAGCTGTTGGTCAGCTCCCACTCGGCGATCTTCTCCTCGCCGGTCTCGTCGGGTTCGCCGACCGCGAGCACGTCGAAGCACAGGGCCCGAAGTGAACCGTAGATGTCGTCGCGAATCGCCAACCGCGCCAAGGAATGCCACCGGTCGTCGCGGCCCAGCCGGGACACCGCGGTGAGCAGGCCATCGGCTCCGAGGCGATCCATCAGCGCGAAGTAGGTGTCGGCCACCTCGGCGGGCTCGCGATCCACGATGTCGGAGATGTCGATCACGTCGAGCAGGCTGTACTGGTACAGCCCGGTCGCCACCGCATACGCCAGTTCGTCGGAAACCCCTTGCGCGGAGAACTCCCCGGCCTCTTTCTCGACGATGGCCTTGTCGTCACCACGTAGCCATTGCGGCATGTGTGGGCGCAGGGCGGACACCTTCGCGGCGAACCGGTTGATCTCGGCACCGACCGCCAGCGGCTGCGGACGGTAGTTGAGCAGCCAGCGCCCGGCCCGGTCGACCAGCCGGCGCAGATCCAGCGTCATCCGGTCGGTGACGGACACCGGGACCCCGTCATCACCGGCAGCCCGGATCTCGCGCCACACCTTGCCGATCCCGAAGATGGCGTCGGTGGCTACGTAGCTGCGCAGCGCGTCGACGGGGCCGACGCCGACATCCTCGGTGATGCGGTACGCGTAGCTGATCCCGCTGGTGTCGACGAGATCGTTGACCAGCATGGTGGTGGCGATCTCCCGGCGCAGTTGGTGCGACCGGATCTCGCTGGTGAACGGCTCCCGCAGCTTCTTCGGGAAGTACCGCGGCAGCCGGGAGGCGAACACCTCCTGATCGGGCAGGTCGCTGGCCAGCACATCGTCTTTGAGATTGAGCTTGACGTGGGCCATCAGGGTGGCCAATTCCGGTGAGGTCAAACCGATTCCGGCGTCAACGCGGCGCCGGATCTCCTTCTCCGAGGGCAACGCCTCCAGCTCGCGGTTCAGCCCACGGTTGGCCACGAACTCCTTGATCATCCGGGCGTGGACCGAGAGCATGCTCGCGGCGTTGGCCCGGCTGGTCCCCATCAGGTCGTTCTGGTCCTTGTTGTCGGTCAGCACCAGGGCACCGACCTCGTCGGTCATCGACAACAGCAACTCGGTGCGTTCCTCGGGACTGACCTTGCCGGCGGTGACCAGCGAGTCGATCAGGATCTTGATGTTGACCTCGTGGTCGGAACAGTCCACGCCCGCGGAGTTGTCCAGTGCATCGGTGTTGATCCGGCCGCCGGCCAGGTCGAATTCGATGCGCCCCAGGGACGTCACGCCGAGGTTGCCGCCCTCGCCGATAACCTTGGCCCGCACTTCGTTTCCGCACACCCGGATCTGGTCGTTGGCGCGATCACCGACATCGGCCTCGGTCTCGGCCTTGACGTAGGTGCCGATACCGCCGTTCCACAGCAGGTCCACCGGTGCCTTGAGAATGGCCTTCATCAGGGCGGGCGGCGTGAGTTCCTCTATGTCGCCCTCGATCCCGAGTGCGGCGCGCGCCTGGGGGCTGATCGGGATGGACTTCTGCTGACGGCTGAAAACACCGCCGCCCTCGCTGATCAGCTTGGCGTCGTAGTCCTCCCAGCTGGACCGCGGCAGCTCGAACAGGCGCTTGCGTTCCACCCACGACACCGCCGCGTCGGGATTGGGATCGACGAAGATGTGCCGGTGGTCGAAGGCGGCGATGAGCCTGATGTGCTTCGACAGCAGCATGCCGTTGCCGAACACGTCACCGCTCATGTCGCCGACGCCGACAACGGTGAAGTCCTGGCTCTGGGTGTCCACCCCCATCTCCCGGAAGTGGCGCTTCACCGACTCCCACGCGCCCTTGGCGGTGATGCCCATGGCCTTGTGGTCGTAGCCGATGGAACCGCCCGAGGCGAACGCGTCGCCCAGCCAGAACCCGTAGGACTTCGCGACCTCGTTGGCGATGTCGGAGAACGTGGCCGTGCCCTTGTCGGCCGCCACCACCAGATAGGCGTCCTCTCCGTCGCGCCGCACCACGTCCGGTGGGGTGACGACGGCACCGGTTCCCTTGTCGACGTTGTCGGTCACGTCGAGCAGTCCGGAGATGAAAAGTTGGTAGCACGCAACGCCTTCGGCGCGCGTCGCCTCACGGTCGACGGCGGCGTCGCCGGTCGGCTCGGGCGGCCGTTTCACCACGAACCCGCCCTTGGCCCCGACCGGAACGATGACCGCGTTCTTCACCGCCTGAGCCTTGACGAGGCCGAGGATCTCGGTGCGGAAGTCCTCACGGCGGTCCGACCAGCGCAGCCCGCCGCGGGCCACGAACCCGAACCGCAGGTGCACGCCTTCCACCCGGGGTGAGTACACGAAGATCTCGAACTTGGGCCGCGGCAACGGCAACTCGTTGATCAGGCCGGGGTTCAGCTTCATCGCCACCACACCGCGTTGCCGCGCCGAATTCGGCTGCTGCACAAAGTAGTTGGTCCGCAGCGTGGCCTGGATCAGGGTGGCGAAGGCCCGCAGCACCCGGTCGGTGTCCAGGCTGACCAGGGCGTCGATGTCGGCGGCCACGGCAGCGGCCGCACCCTGGGCGTCCCGGGTACCCGCGGTGTCCTCGGTCGGGTCGAAGAGTGCCTCGAACAGTTGCACCAATGACCGGGTGGTGTGTGGGTTCTCGTTGACCACAGACTCGATGTGCGACTGGCTGTACGGGAAACCCGCCTGACGCAGGTACTTCGCGTAGGCGCGCAGGATCACCACCTGCTGCCAGGTCAGGTCGGCGCGCAGCACCAGTTCGTTGAACCGGTCCACCTCGACCCAGCCGTGCCAGATCGCGGTCACGGCGTCGGCGAACCGCTGGGCGGTGGCCTCCCGCGATGCCGCATCGGGCGCCTTGGGGATGCTGCGCTGCCTGGCCACCTTGAACTGATAGATCCACACCGGCAGGCCGTCGGCCCGGCGCACGGTGTAGGGACGCTCTTCGAGCACCACCACACCCATCGACTGCAGCATCGGCAGCAGTTCGCTCAGTGAGGCCGACTGTCCCCCGAGGTACCAGGTGAGCTGGGCCAGCCCGTCGTCCCCACCCTCGTCGAACACCAGCTTGACCGAATTGTCCTGCAGCCCTTCGATGATCGCGATATCTGCGATGGCATCCGCCGGGGCGACGGCTTGTTTGTAGTCTTCCGGGAACGCCGTCGCGTAGTGCTCGACGGCGGCCGGGCTGAGCGCCGCGTGCGCGGCGGCGCTGGTCATGCGGTCACCCCAGTTGCGGGTGGCCTCGGTCAGCAGGTTCTGGATCCGGCTCTCGTTCTCGGCCGAGGTGTCCACGGTGTGCGAGGCCGTGCCGTCGGGCAGCCGGACCGTGAAATGCACCACCGCCCACGGTGATTCGCTGACCCTGGCGGAGTAGTCGATGCTCTCCCCGCCGAGCTCGCGTACGAGGATGTCCTGCATCTCCAGCCGCACCGCGGTGGTGTAGCGGTCACGTGGCAGGTACACCAGGCAGGACACGAAGTGCGCCAGTTGGTCTGCGCGCAGGAACAGCAGGGTGCGGCGCCGTGACCCCAGGTCCACCACGGTCAGCGCCATGTCCAGCAGCTGCTTCGAGCTCAGCGCGAACAGTTCGGGGCGCGGGATGGTCTGGAAGATGTCGCGCAGCAGCTGCCCGGGATGGCTGGGGTCGCGGCGCGCCATGGCCAGCGCCTCCTCGACCCGCCGCGAGATCAACGGGATCTCCAGCACGTTGGCGTTCATCGCAGCCACCGTGAACAGGCCGACGAAGCGATGCTCGACGACCCGCTCGCCGCTCTCGCGTACGACGACGATGTACGGGTAGGCGCCGTAGCGCACATAGCTCGGCATCGTGGCCTGCGCCAGCACCATCAGGTCGTCAGGAGCGGTCAGCGGCGGGAGTACGTCGTCGCGCAGCTTGAGCACGCCGAGCCGGCTGGCGGGATCGACCGAGGCCTGCCCGTCGCTGATCGCGCACTGCTGATAACCGAGCAGCACGAAATGTCCGTCGGACAACCAACGCAGCAGAGCGGCGACATCCCTGCGGTCGGTGTTGGGAAACCGGCCCTCCACATCGGTGGCCACGTCGTTGGCCAGGGCGTGCAGCGCGGCGCCCATGGCCGCGGCGTCCAACCCGATCTGGCGCGCCTCGGCCAGGACGCCGGGCACCAGTGCGACCACCTCGGTCAGTGCCGGGCCGTCGGCCGCCCCGTTGACCGGAACGAGGATCCAGCATTCGTCGACGCCGTCGACCCCGGTGGCCTCGGCGGCGGGCTGGAAGTCCAGCAGCACCCCGTTGGCGTCGCGGCGCACCCGGAAGACCGGGTTCATGATGGCCGGGTAGGCGATGCCGTGGCGGTGCAGCAGCACCGTCACGGAATCCACGAGCATCGCCGCCTGCTCGGTGACGATCTGCAGGGCAGGGCCGGAGTCACTGTCCCCCGGATACACCATGACCTTGGTTTCGCCCGGCGCCCGTTGGCCGCCCAACGCGTAGTGGGCGGCCAGCGTGGCATCGGAGACCAGTCGCTCGGCCACGGCGACCTGAGGACCGGTGGCCGCGACCCCAGGCGCATCGGCCTGCGGAGCCCGATAGGTGGACAGGAAAGCCACCGCGAGCCGGTGGATCACCTCAGGCGGTGCCTGTGAGCGATCCCGGTCGCTAATTCCCTGTCCCCGAAGAGCTCCCGGCTCGGCCGTCATACGGATCACTCCCTACTCACGCCCATACACCGGCATTGGTGCATAGCTGCGACATTAGTAGCGTCACTGAGCCCGCTGCGCCGTTTATCCCGTCACGGCTCAGTCGCGGGTCAGTCTCCGGTGGGTCACCCGGTGCGGGCGTGCCGCCTCGGCACCGAGACGTTGGATCTTGTTCTCCTCGTAGGCACCGAAGTTGCCCTCGAACCAGAACCACTTGGCCTCGTTGGCGTCGTCGCCCTCCCACGCGAGGATGTGCGTGCAGGTGCGGTCCAGGAACCACCGGTCGTGGCTGATCACCACGGCGCAGCCGGGGAACTGCTCGAGCGCGTTCTCCAGCGACGACAGCGTCTCGACGTCGAGGTCGTTGGTCGGCTCGTCGAGCAGGATCAGGTTGCCGCCCTCTTTGAGGGTCAGCGCCAGGTTCAGCCGGTTGCGCTCACCACCGGACAGCACACCCGCCGGCTTCTGCTGATCCGGTCCCTTGAAACCGAACGCCGACACGTAGGCGCGCGACGGGATCTCGTTCTGGCCGACCTCGATGTAGTCCAGTCCATCGGAGACGACCTGCCAGACGTTCTTCTTCGGGTCGATGCCGGCGCGGCTCTGGTCGACATAGCTCAGCTTGACCGTCTCGCCGACCTTGACCTCACCACTGTCGGGCTGCTCAAGCCCGACGATGGTCTTGAACAGCGTGGTCTTGCCGACACCGTTGGGACCGATGACGCCGACGATGCCGTTGCGCGGCAGCGTGAAGGACAGGTCCTTGATCAGGGTGCGGCCCTCGAAGCCCTTGTCCAGGTGCTCGACCTCGACCACGACACTGCCCAGTCGCGGCGGGGTCGGAATCTGGATCTCTTCGAAGTCGAGCTTCCTCGTCTTCTCGGCTTCGGCGACCATCTCCTCGTACCGGCCGAGGCGGGCCTTGTTCTTGGCCTGACGGGCCTTGGCGCCCGAGCGGACCCAGGCCAGCTCGTCCTTGAGCCGCTTCTGCAGCTTCTGGTCCTTCTTGCCCTGGACCTCGAGGCGCTCGGCCTTCTTCTCCAGGTACGTCGAGTAGTTGCCCTCGTACGGGTAGGCCCGGCCGCGGTCGAGTTCGAGGATCCACTCGGCGACGTTGTCGAGGAAGTACCGGTCGTGGGTGACCGCCAGGATGGCGCCCTTGTAGCTGGCCAGGTGCTGCTCGAGCCACAGCACGCTCTCGGCGTCGAGGTGGTTGGTCGGCTCGTCGAGCAGCAGCAGGTCCGGCTTGCTCAGCAGCAGCTTGCACAGTGCGACACGGCGGCGCTCACCACCGGAGAGGTGGGTGACCGGCTCGTCCGGCGGCGGGCAGCGCAGCGCGTCCATGGCCTGCTCGAGCTGGGAGTCGATGTCCCAGGCGTCGGCCGCGTCCAGTTCCTCCTGCAGATGGCCCATCTCTTCCATGAGCTCATCGGTGTAGTCGGTGGCCATCAGCTCGGCGACCTCGTTGTACCGGTTGAGCTTGGCCTTGATGGCCACGCCGGCCTCGACGTTCTCGCGGACCGTCTTGGTTTCGTCGAGCTGCGGTTCCTGCATCAGGATGCCGACGCTGGCGCCGGGTGCGAGCAGCGCGTCGCCGTTGTTGGCATGGTCGATGCCGGCCATGATCTTCAGCACACTCGACTTACCAGCCCCGTTGGGACCGACGACGCCGATCTTCGCGCCGGGCAGGAAGTTCAGGCTGACGTCGTCAAGGATGACCTTGTCGCCGTGCGCCTTGCGAACCTTGCGCATCGTGTAGATGAATTCGGCCATGCCGTGATGTGCCTTTCTGAAGCTTCTCGGGAACGTCGGATGGGCGCTTGCGCGGAGGGTCGCGTCAAGCCCAACTCACTCGCGCCCATCCTAGGCGTGACCGAAACCGGCTAGGCCGACAGTGGCAGGTCATCCTCGTCGGGCTCGGTTTCGGCGGTGGCGTCCGCCGCCTCGTCGGTCACGCCGCCGGGCTCGGGTTCCGGGCCGGCTGACGGCTTCGGTAAGGGTGCCACCTTGGCCGTGCAACGCGACAGATCCGGACCGACGGCGCTGGCCCGCACCTCCACCGACGACCGGCGCACGCCCTCCTTGTCGTCGTATTCGCTGGTGTAGAGGTGCCCGACCACCACGACGGCATCGCCGCGCCCCAGCGAGGCACTCACGCCCGTGGCCAGATTTCCCCAGCAGTTGACGGTCACATACAGCGAGTTGCCGTGCTCCCACCTGCCCTCGGGGGTGCGCCGTCGCGAGTTGCTGGCCACCCGGAACTTGTACAACTCCTGATCACCGAACCGCAGCCGGACCGGGTTGGTGACGATGTTGCCGACGATGTTGAACGGGGTCTCGAACATTTTTCTGGTTCCTTTCGCTTCACTCTGGCTCCGGCGGCCGGTGCGGAAGCGTCGACCGCCTTACGCAGCCATTGACCGTCGGCGGTCCGACGCCGGAACCCGCGGCGGACCCGATGCACCCGTCGGCTGGGGATGAAACGCAGGCTGGGGATAACTCCGGTATCAGCCGGAAGGATGGTCGCGCCGGGCCATCTCGGCGAGCATGGCGTTGTAGGCCGCCAGATCGGCGCCGTCATCGCGGTCGGCGGCCCGGTCCAGCCGCTTGGCGGTGCGCTGATCGCTGCGCCGCCACTGGATGAGCAGTGCCAGCATCACGATGACCAGCGGGACTTCTCCGGCCGCCCAGGCGATGGCGCCGCCGAGGTGCTGGTCGCCGAGCAGGTCGGTGTGCCACGGCAATTGCAATGACCGGTAGAAGCTCGCGCCGAGCACGGTCTGCATGCCCATCATCACCACACCGAAGAACGCGTGCAGTGGCAGCGAGGAGAACACCATCCCGATCTTGACCAGATGCGGGACGGGTCTCGGGGTCGGGTCCACCCCGATGACCACCCAGTAGAACAGGTAGCCCGAGAGCAGGAAGTGGACGTTCATCAGGATATGTGCGGCGTGGTTGCTCACCGCGACGTCGAAGATGCCGCCGAAGTACAGGCCGTAGAAGCCGGCGACGAACATGACGGTCGCGACGATCGGATGGGTCAGGAACTGCGACACCTTCGAATGCAATGCCGCCAGCAGCCATTCCCTGGGGCCCGGTGGCGCACCGCGACCCGCGGTGGGCAGCGCCCGCAGGGCCAGGGTCACCGGGGCACCCAGCACCAAGAGCACCGGAACCAGCATGGACAGCAGCATGTGAGCGATCATGTGCATGCTGAACATCGCGGGCATGTAGCGACCCATCCCCGACGAGGTCGTGAACAGCAGGACCGCGCAACCCAGCAGCCAGGCGAATGTGCGGCCGACCGGCCAGACATCGCCGCGGCGGCGCAGCCGGTACACGGCGGCCAGGTACATCGCCGCACCGACGATCGCCGCGGTCCCGAACAGCAGATCGAAACGCCAGTCGAACAACACCCGAGCGACCGTCGGAGGCCCGGCGAAGTCGTATCCGATCGCGACCTCGGTGGCGCTGGGGATCCTCGGCTCGGGCGGCGGCGGGGTGCGTCCCAGCCCGACGGCGATACCGAACGTCACGCCGAACAGCGCCGCCTCCGTCAGCGCCAGCCGGATCAACGGTCTGCGCGCACCGGGGTCGGCGGCCAGGGCGGTCAGGCTGACCTGGCGCTGCCGCCAGCCCAGCACGCCGAGCAGGCTGAGTGCGACGACCTTGGCCACCAGCAACCAGCCGTAGTTGGTGCGCACCAGATCGGGCAGTTGGATCCGTACCAACGCGTTGAGCACACCGCTGATCGCCATGGCGATGAAGCACCACAGCGCCAGCGCCGAGAAGCGGCGTGCCGCCAGGACGGTGTTCGGGCCGTCAGCCCCGACCCCGGTGCCGGCCCGGATCGCGTGCGCCAGCAAGGCGAGCAACCCGCCGGCCCACAACGCGGCAGCCACCAGGTGGATGAACAGGCTGTTGGTGGCCAGATCGTGGGCACCGCCGGCCGAGGAGTGTCCGGTCAGAACCAGCGGCATCAACGTCAGCAGTGACCCGGCCAGCAGCACCGGTGTCCACCCCCACCGCAGCACCGGGAGGCTCGCGATGGTGACGGCCGCGGCCAGGATCGCCGTCCAGCGCCAAGCGACGGCGACATCGACCAAGCTGGCCGCCGACCACACGTCGACCGGCCCGAGATGATCGAGCAACGGCTGTCCGGACACGTCGGAAATCGTCAACGGAACCAGCAGCGCCGCACATACGGTCCACACGCCCGAGGCGGCCGAGCCGAGCCGCAGGGCGCGGTAACCGGCGACGTCGAGCACGCCGTTGGTCTGGGGTGCCGCCAGGAACGCCGCAAACAGGAAGGACCCCACTGCGACGACAGCGGCGATCTCGCCGGCGGCCCGCACGAACGGCAGTCCATAGGTGGTGACCGGGCCGGGATCGGGCAGACCCGTGGCGGTCAGCGCGTCGGCCAGCGACAGCGCGCCGATGCCCGCGGCCACTGCCCCGGCCAGCAGCCCCACGCCGACCAGCACAGGCCACACCACGCTGTTGCGCACGCTGGACGCGGCCACCTGGCCGGCAGAAGTCATGGTGCAAGGGTATGGCGTGGGCTCCACCACACCCCCGGCCGCCGGACAAATCCGTGTCGGCAGCCCGGCCGTCTCCTAGCCCTGTAGGAATCGCTGGGCGCGACGCTGCTGCTCCCGGACGTAGAACTGCTCACGCGCGATCTCGTCGACCTTGTCCATGTCGGCGACGATCCCGCGCAGTTCGTCGCGGAAGGCGTTGCGGCGCGGCTGCAGATCGGGGCCGTCGACCAGCAGGTTCTGATCGGCCGCCACCTGACGCGCGGTGGCGAACAGCAACGCCGAAACCGACTCGTTGCTGCCTACCCGGCCCTGAGCGACATACTGGCGCCCCACACCCAGCGCCCGCTTGGTCAGGTCCCGCTCCCCGATCTCCGCCGGTGCATCGCGCAGCACATCGGCGACGATCGCGTAGGCCTCGAAGAACGGGCGCAGCATGGCGCCCACCAACAGCGGTCGCTTGCCGCGCAACATCTGATAGATCTCGTCGCCCCCGGCCGCGACCTTCTCTTCCCAGTTCTCGTACCAAGACATCTCTTCGGCGACGTTGTCGCGGAAGGAGGCCGAATCGGCGAAATAGAAATCGAACTTGAGCAGATCGCGCAGCCGCATCACCTGGTCCCAGAACGCCTGCAGCGGGTCGCCGGCATGAGCGGCATGGGCCAGGGCCAGCTCGACGATCGAGGTCTCCTGGAACGCGTGGATCAGCGAGTTGCGGTAGAACGCCGCCTCCAGTTCGTCCTCGGGTGCGATCCGCCACACCGGTTCGCGGCCGCTGTCCACCATCGTCACGGGGTGACCGCCGGAGAGGGCGTCGACGGCCGAGCGCACCCCCTCAGCGGTACGCAGCCGCAGTGCGCTGTTGGTCACCGGAGTGTTCTTGCGTTCCAGGTAATCCAGTGAGTCCTGCAGCGTGTGGTGCAACTGATCGAGGGTCAGCGCGATCCCCCGGGCGCCCAGCAGCAGCGCCGAGACCAGGTTGGTCGCGCTGACCGGGGTGACCCGCAGAATCCGCCAGGCCACCTCGAACGCCATCTTCTGCATTGCCAGGCGTTTGGCCGCCTCGTCGTGGGCCATGTCGCCGCCCGGCTCACCGAGATGCTCACGCATCGAAACCGCTTCGGGGAAGCGGACATAGATCTTGCCGTAATTGCGTTCGCCCTGTGCCTTGATGAAGTTGTACAACCAGCTCAGGCCCTCGGGCGTCTTCTCGCCACCGCGGGCGTACGCGGCGTACTCGGCCGTCTCGTGCAGCTGGTCGAAACTGATCGACACCGGCTGCAGCAGGATGTCGTCACTGCGGCCGTCGAGGTATGCATTGGCGACATAGGCGAGCAGTCCGAGCTTGGGCGGCAACATCTTTCCAGTCCGCGACCGGGTGCCCTCGATGGACCAGTTCAGGTTGAACCGCTTCTCCACGATATAGCCGACGTACTGCCGCAGCACGTACTTGTACAGCGGGTCATCGAGTTTGCGGCGCAGGAAGATGACGCCGGAATGCCGGAACAGTGGACCCATCAGGCCGAACGACAGGTTGATCCCGGCGAACGTGTAGACCGGCGGAAGCCGGTTCTCCTGCATGGCTACCGGGACGATGACCCCGTCGAGATACGAACGGTGGGAGAACAGCAGCACCGCCGGATGTTGTTCCAGGGCATGGCGCATCGACTCGATCTCGGAGCGGTCATAGTCGATCCGCGGATCGAATCCACGGCTGAAGATGGCCCGGCCCAAAGTCGGGATCAGGTCCACCGAGAACCGGCTCCATCCGGTGGAGAGCTCGTCGAGCATCTCACCGGCCTTCTCCACCGTCGCCCCGGGAATCTGCTCCAGGCCTTGACGGAAGCGTGCCGAGTCGAGCATCTCCGGCTTGACCAGCCGCGGCGACTTGTACTCCGGGCCCAGTAGACGAAGCTCCACCCGCTCGATTGCCAGCGCCGCCCGACGAAGGACGAATCGTGCGAATTCCCTGGGGTTTTCCGCGACCGTGGTCTCACTCCACTGCTTGCGCAGCTCCGACACCTTGGCCGGTTCACCGGCGACGACCCGTGCGCGCGTCGGGTTCTTACGCAGGATGCGACGCTGCAGGATGTCCGGCGGTCGGTAGGTGTCGCGGCCCGAGATCAACCCGACCACTTTCAATCGGGTGGGTAATCCGGCAGGCACCCAGAACACCCGGACCGGAACCACCAGCCGGTCCTCGTCCGATTCCAACTCCTCGACCAACCGGGCGACCGCTCCGGGCGTGGGTTCGTCGGTGGCGGGCAACTGCAGTACCTCGACCGTGGAATCGGGGTGTTCGCGTCGCTGCGTTTTGAGCCACTCGTTGAGCAGCTCGAGTTCGGCCGGTGACGACACCGACGCGAGCACGAGCGCATCGCCAGTGGGGCTGAAGCTGGGGAACTCATCGAGCCCCGCAGTCACGGCCGGCCCTTGGGGGTCGACTGCGATGACGCGTTATCCGGTTCGGGCCCAGACTTTTTCGCCGGCGCCTTCTTCGCCGGTGCATTCTTGGCCGCCCGGCGCGGAGCGGCCTTCTTCGCGGGTGTGCGGGTGTAGATGTCGAAAGTGGGCAGTTCGTCCTGCGGCCAGGAGCCGAGGGTGTCGAGGTAGATCTGGCGGATCTCGGCGATGCGGTCGGCCAGGTTGTCGACCGTCCAGTCCTCTACCGATATCGGCGGGTACACCGCGACGTCCACCTTGCCGGGGTTGAACGTGCTGGAATCGCGGGCCGCGATCACCTCGGCGTTTCGGATCACGATCGGCACGATCGGAACGCCCGCGGCCATGGCGATGCGGAACGGGCCCTTCTTGAACTCGCCGACCTCGGTGGTGTCCAGGCGGGTGCCCTCGGGCGCGATCAGGATCGACAAACCTTTGCGGGCAAGCTCTTCCACCCTGTGCAGGCTTTCGACGGCCTTCTCCGGATCGTCACGGTCGATGAACGCCGCGTCCATGACCTTGCCCAGTGGACCCATCAACGGGTTGCGCTCGAGCTCCTTTTTCCCGACGCCGGTGAAGTCCACCCCGACCAGCCGGCCCGCGATCATCGGGTCGGCCTGATTGCGGTGATTGAAGATGAACACCGCGGGGCGCTGCGCGGTCAGGTTCTCCTCGCCGAGGACATTGAGTTCGATGCCGGTGGTGAGCATCAGCAACTTGCTCCAGTTCGAGGTGAAGAAATTGACCCCGGTGCGCTTGTTGCGCGTGAGCAATCCGAGTCCGATCGCCCCGGCGGCGACGGTCGGAATGGTGGCCAGGCTGGCGAGCGTGCGCAGTTGCGCGACCGGGCTGCTGCCACTGCGGCTGCTGAACTTCAGTACGGGCCAGCCGCGTTTGGCGGCGACGGCGGCCAGCTTGCCGGCCGGATTCGTCGGCCGCGGATTGCCCACCAGGTACATCAGGGCGACGTCCTCGTCACCGTCGGCGTAGAAGTAACTCTTGGTCAGGTCCACCCCGTTGGCCGCCGAGAAGTTCTGCACCGCACGGGCTTTGCCGGGCCCCCAGATGACCGGTCTCATCACTTCCCCGGTGATCAGGCCGTCCTCGTCGGTCTCGAACTTGTTGCACAGCACGTTGTCGATGCCGAGAAAGCGTGCCACCGGCTCCACCTGAACTGTCAGCGCCGAGGAGCTCAGCACCACGGTGTGGCCACGGGCCATGTGGGCGCGCACCATGGCGCGCATCTCCGGGTACATGCGGCCCTTCACGTGCTGGACGAACAGCCGCTCGCCCAGCTCGTCGAGATCGCTGAGCGAGTTGCCGCGCAGCATCCGGGCGCCCTTGCCGATCAGGTCCTCGAACTCGGAACGCCCCAGCTGGTGGTTGAGCCCGGCCTGCACCATCCCGATGAACTCGCCGACGCCCATCTGGCCGCGGCGCAACCGGTCCCGGGTCATGATCACCCCGGTGAACCCGGCCACGAGTGTTCCGTCCAGGTCGAAGAACGCGCCGATCTCCGGGCCCTCCGGGCTCCCCTCGATCTCCGCCAGGGTGCCGGGCAGCCGCATCTGCCTGGTTCCGCGTGTGCCCGGATCTTTCGAAGTCACTGTGCAGCACTCCCGTTCGTCGCCGACGTGTCGCTGCTGAAGGAGGCCGGCTCCGCTCGGCCGTCGCCGCCGAGCGCCAGCACCTCGTCGAAGCCGGCCAGCAGGCACTGGGCGAACAGCTTCTCGTCGGTGATGGCAGCCCGGTCGTAGCGCGCGGTGACGGTGATGTGTCCCGATCTCGAGATCAACACCACCATCATCGCCACCCCGGGCAGAGGGCCTATTCCGTAGTGGCGCATGATCTTTGCCCCGGCGATGAAGGTGTCCCCCGGATACACCGGGACGTTGCTGGCTTGCACGTCGGAGTTCACCACCGACCCGGCCACCGTCTCCAGCACGGCATCGGGCAACAGGCTCAGCACGGGCGCGATCGCGCCGACCACGTCGATGGCACGCTCCTCACGCTTGCTCATCATCTGCGACCGGACGGCTTTGATCCGGGTCTCCGGGTCGACGATTCCCACAGGCGCGGCGAGGTTGACCCCGGCGAAGCGGTTGCCGCCGGCCGGATCATCCTCGGAACGCAGGTTGACCGGCACCGCCATCGGCAACGTCTCGATCGATATGCCCTTGGCGTCGTGGTAGAGGCGCAGTGCGCCGCACAGCCCGGCCAGGTAGGCGTCATTGATCGAACCGCCGGCGGCCTTGGCCGCCCGGTGCAGGTCGGAAAACGGAATGTCGATCGCTTCCGAGCGCGACGACAGGCTCCGGCGGCGCAGCAGCGGCGAGTGGTGCGCAGCCGGCCCCATCACCCGGGCACCGGACATCGCGTAGTCGACGGCGCCGCTGACCGCGGAGACCGGGTCGCGCACCACCTTGGTCACCGTGCGGGCCGCCTGCCCGAGCACACCGAGCACACCGCCCGCGATCGATCCGGGGAGTCGGTTGATGCCCTCACGCATCAGGTCGTTGGGCGAGAGGTCCTGTGGGATGGGCAGCGGCGCCTCAGCGGTCGGTTCGGGATCGCGTTCGAGGTCGTAGATGTTGGCGAACATCTCGACCATGCCGACGCCGTCGGACACCGCGTGGCTCAGGTGCAGGATGGTTGCCGCGCGCCCGTCGGCCAGCCCTTCGACCAGGGTGGCGTTCCACAGCGGACGGGTGATGTCCATCGGGGACTGCAAGGCGACCTCGGCCAGATCGAACACGTCGCGCAACGTGCCCGGCGCCGGAACCCGCACCCGCCGCACGTGATAGTCGAGGTTGAAGTCAGGGTCGACGACCCAGCGCGGAGCGGCCGTGGGCAGCGTGGGCATGACGACCTTCTGGCGCAGCCGCAGAACCTTGCGCGACGCGTGGTCCAGACGGGCCCGGAATCGTTCCCAATCCGGTGTGGTGTCGAGGATCTCGACGCCCAGGATCCCGGACCGGGTGCGCGGGTTTGCCTCTCCCCGATGCAACAGCTGATCGACTGCGCTCAGCTCTTCAGGCAGTCCGGCCGCATCCAACTCCGGCACGTCGCTCATAGCTTGGTCCCTCTCCCCTCCCCTGGCCACCAAGTGCAGCGTCCACGCTAGTCCGCGACCGGCCCCGCGGGTCGGCTTTGCCGGTGACACGGTTTGCGTGGTGTTGGGCACAGTCGCGATAGACTCTGCGGGCGTTGGCCTCCGTAGCTCAGTGGATAGAGCAGCCGCCTTCTAAGCGGCTGGTCGCAGGTTCGATCCCTGCCGGGGGCGCTCCTTGTTTGTATTGCCTCGGTTGATCCTCGGCACGGCGCGAAGCCGAATCTCCATCGGCAGAAGATTGACGTGCGTTAATGTCCTGTTTGTCCTGGTAAGCCGACAGTTCGGAGCTGACATGAGCACGTATCGGACGATTGTTGTCGGGACCGACGGGTCCGACTCGTCGTTACGTGCGGTCGACCGCGCCGCCACGGTCGCCGCGCAGGAGAACGCGAAGCTGATCGTCGCGAGTGCTCATCCACCCGTGGCCGAAAAGGGCGGCTGGTCGCGACCGCCGTCGCCCGATCATGTGGTCGATACCCGTGCGGAGGACAGCCTCAAGAGCGAGGGCTACAGGATGCACGGCGCCGCCCCGGTCTACGAGATCCTCCAGGTGGCGCGCGACCGGGCCAAGGCCGCCGGCGCCTCGGATGTCGTCGAGCGGGCGGTCGAAGGTGCCCCGGTCGACGCCCTGGTGAAACTCGCCAAAGAGGTCGATGCGGATCTGATCGTCGTCGGCGACATCGGGCTGGACTCCGTCGCCGGCCGCCTGCTGGGTTCGGTGCCTGCCACCATCGCCCGCCGCGTCAAGATCGACATCCTCATCGTCCACACCGCGGACTGAGATGCTCGCGGTCTAGACCGACACCCAGATCAGCCTGTCGTCGTCGGAGACGACCGTGCCGGCGGCCGGGGCCGCGAAATGCGTTCCGAACAACAGTGCCTGCTCGTCGACGATGCCCTGCAGCAGCCGGGTGCGGGTCACGGCGGCCGCGGCCGGATCGTCATCGGGTAGGGCCTGGACCTCGGGGTGGGTGATCTGGATCGGATGGTGGATCACGTCCCCGCTGATGATCGCCACTTCCCCGTCGGACTCGATTCGGATCGCGGTATGTCCCGACGTGTGACCGGGCGTGGCCATGAGCCGAATCTCGTCGGTGATCGCGTGGTCCATCTCGGTCAGCCGCAGAACGTCGTGTGCGACAAGAGGTTCGACGGTCTCGGGAGCGGCGCGGTTCGGCGCCGAGGACTGCCGCCATGACGTGTACTCGTCGGCGGTGAGCAGGTACGTCGCGTTGGGGTAGGTGGGGACCCAGGCACCGTCGCGCTGGGAGGTGTTGCGCCCGGCATGGTCGAGGTGAAGGTGGGTGCAGACCACTGTGGTCACGTCGTCGGGCGTGAATCCGGCCGCGGCCAACGACTGTCGGTACTGGTCAGGGTCCATGGGGATCTGATAGGGCAGGTCGTGACCTTCCCCGAAGCAGCAGTCCACGACCACGAGCTCGTCACCGGATTCGATGAGGAACGACTGGATGGCCACCAGCAGATTGCCCGCGTCATCGACGTAGTGCGGCTGAAGCCACCTCGGGAGCTCGGGCGGAAGCCCGCGAAACAGCCGGTCAGGCCGGGTGGGCACGACAGTCTCGAGGACGGAGTGAATCGTCAACGCGCCGATCGTCCACTTCTGCATGGCTCACCGTATGAGACAAATCATTTGGATACAAGGCTGGGCACGGCCCCCTCAATGGCGGAGCATCTGGCACACTCGATGCGTGGCGCAGCCAAACGTCCGGTTCCAGCGACTTGCCGAACAGGTCGCCGACCAGTTGCGGCGCCGGATCCTGACCGGCGAACTGCCCGACGGCACGATCCTGCCCAAGGAAGACGAACTTCTCGTCGAATACCCGATCAGCAAACCGTCCCTGCGCGAGGCGATGCGCATCCTCGAGGCCGAGGGGCTGTTGACGGTACGGCGCGGCAAGCTCGGCGGCGCGGTGGTCCACCGACCCGATGCAGCAAACCTTGCCTACACCATGGGGCTGGTACTGGGCGCCGGGCAGGTCGGACTCGCCGACGTGGGCACCGCACTCCTGCAGGTCGAGCCGGCGTGTGCCGCGCTCTGCGCCCAGCGGCCGGACCGGAAGCGCACTGTTGTACCCATTCTCCGTGAATTGCACGAAGAATCGGTCAGATCGGTTTCCGATCTGCTGCAGGCCACCTCGGCGAGTCGCCGGTATCACGAGGCGCTGGTGCGCCACTGCGGCAACGAGACGATGATCATCCTGGCGGGCGCGCTGGAGGCGCTGTGGTCAGCCCACGAGCAAAACTGGTCGGCTCAGGTGACGGACCACTCGACCGTGCCCGTCGAGGAGCGCCGGGCGGTTCTGGAAGACCACCGCCAGGTGATCGACGCGATCGACATGGGCGATGCACAGCGAGCCCGCGATCTGGCCGCGGCCCATCTGGTCAACGCCCAGCAGTACCCCGGCGTCGACGGGGTCGTCGACCCGACGATGGTGCGTGCGTGGGCGCAGTCCGGTCCCCGACGACCGTGATCCACGAGCGACAACAGTGTGACCGTTGACACAGGTTCTTATTTTCATATGATTTGGTGATGAAGGTCGGCGACGCCGCAGTTGACGCTGCAGAAGCGGCCCACTACCGGTCGGCCGGATGGTGGTCGGACCGCACGATCTCGCAGACCGTGCGGGAACACGCCCTCACCCATCCCGACAAGCCGGCCTATATCGACCACCCCGGCACCACGTTCACCTGGAACGAATTCGACTGTGCCGCATCGCTACTCGCCGCCCAGTTGGCGGGGCTGGGTGTCCGACCAGGCGATCGCGTCGCGGTGTGGCACGGCGACACCGCGGCCATCCATGTGCTGTTCGTGGCCATAGAACGCTGCGGCGCCGTGGTGGTGGGGATCGGTGCCCGCGCCGGAACGCGCGAGGCCACTCAGATCCTGCGGACCACCGATCCGCGCCTGCTGATCAGCGACGCGGCGCGGCACGCGTCGGCACAAACCACAGTTGCGGGGCTCACGCCCGAGATCAGCGCGCTGGTGTTGGACGGTTTGTCCCTCGACACTGACACCCCATCGCGGCCACCGGCCGCGGGTGTCGGAGCCGACGACGTGTTCCTGATCAACTCGACCTCGGGAACCACGGGCCTACCCAAATGTGTTGTGCACACGCAGAACCGTTGGCATTACTTTCATCAGCAGGCAGTCGCCAACGGGGCACTGAGTTCCGACGACGTCTTCCTGCCCGTCATCCCGGCCCCGTTCGGATTCGGCATCTGGACCGCCCACACCACCCCGATCCACCTCGGTGTCACCACGATCCTGCTCGAGCGGTTCGACGCGGCAGCCGCGTGCGAGGCGATCGCCCGCCACCGGGTCAGCGTGTTGTGCTGTGTCAGTACCCAATTGATGATGATCATGGCCGACCCGGCATCGCGCGAGAACGACCTGAGCTCGCTGCGCGTGGTCTTCACCGGTGGCGAGGCGCTGCCGTATCAGCGGGCCGCCGACTTCGAGGAACTCACCGGCGCCACCATCCTGCAGTTCTACGGCTCCAACGAAACCGGCTTGCTGAGCGGAACGACGCTGCAGGATTCCAGGGAACGCAGGCTGCGCACCGCCGGAAGGCTGGTGCCGGAGATGGCGGTGCGCCTGTTCGACGGCGATGACGACGTGACCTCAACGGGCCGTGGGCAACCGGCCTGCCGCGGACCGGCCACCAGCCTGGGCTACCTCGGCGGTGTAGACCACGACAAGCTCTACACACCTGACGGCTGGATGCGGATGGGCGACGTGTGCGAGGTCGACGCCGACGGCTACCTGTCCGTCACCGGCCGCACCTCGGACTTCATCGTGCGCGGGGGCAAGAACATCAGTGCCGGAGAGGTCGAGGATGCGGTGACGACACATCCCGGGGTGGCCGTCGCGGCCGCGGTGGCGATGCCCGACCCGGTCTTCGGCGAGAAGGTCTGCATCTACGTAGAACCGGTGGCCCACGCCAACAGCCAAACGATCGATCTGCCCGGGCTCGTCGAGCACCTGCTCGCCCAGGGCATGTCGAAGGAACTTCTTCCCGAGCGGCTCATCGTCCTCGATGAGCTGCCCCGGTCTTCGGGCGGGAAGATCGCGAAAGGGCAACTCCGCGAAGATATCCGGACGCGGTTGGGAGACGGCTATGAACGTCGGTGAGATGCGTCAGGGCGGGCTGAAGGTGTGGTCACCGTCGGTCACCCCGCCGATCGGTGTCGACCTGTCCGAGGAACAGTCGCTGGCCGTGGCGTTCCGGCACCTGGCGGCCATCGGATTCGCCGAGAACATGGCCGGCCACATCACCTGGCAGCCGGAAGGCCGCACCGAGATGCTGGTCAATCCGTGGGGCCTGTGGTGGCAGGAACTCACCGCATCCGACATCTGTGTGGTCGACGAGAACGCCACGGTGGTACGCGGCCGCTGGGATGTCACCCCGGCCATCCACATCCACACCGAACTGCACCGCATACGCGACGACGCCCGCGTCGTCATCCACAACCATCCCTACTACGTGAGCCTCATCGCGGCGTTGGGAAAGTTGCCGGATCTGGTGCATCAGACCGGATCGCTGTTCCTCGACGACATGTGCTTCGTCGAAGCCTATGACGGCGAGGTCGATTCGGCGCCACGCGCCCGCGAGCTCGCCGAACGGATCGGCACGGCCAATCTCACCATCCTGGCCAACCACGGCGTCATCACCACCGGAGGCACCGTGGCCGAGGCCGTGTACCGGGCCGCGTCGATCGACCGGGTGTGCAAACTGGCCTACCAGGTGATGCTCACCGGCCGGGAGCCGACCGCGATGAACCGCTCCGACATGTACGGCATGAAGGCCTCGCTCATCGAGCGGGCCGCCGACGTGTACTGGGCCGGGGCCGCCCGTATGACCATCAAGGCCGACCCCGACGTCCTGACCTAGAAGGAGACTGGCCCATGAAGTCCATCGACGAACTCGCCGGCAATCTCGACTTCACCACCGCGCACAAGGGCGCCGAACGCACGGTCACGTTTCTGCCCGAACCGCAGCGGGCCGAACGTCTCTACACCGTGATCTCGGTCGACGATCACATCGTCGAGCCACCGGACACGTTCACCAGCCGGGTGCCTCGCAAGTTCGCTGACCGTGCCCCGAAGGTCGTCGACACCGAGAACGGCGGGCAGACCTGGATGTACGACGGGCAATCGCTGCCCAACGTCGGCTTCAACGCCGTGGTCGGCCGCCCGGTCTCCGAATACGGTTTCGAGCCGGCGCGATTCGACGAAATGCGCCGCGGCGCCTGGGACATTCACGAACGCGTCAAGGACATGGATCTCAACGGTGTGTACGCGTCGCTCAACTTCCCGTCGTTCCTCCCCGGATTCGCCGGCCAGCGGCTGCAGCAGGTGACCAAAGATCAGGAGCTCGCGATGGCCGCGGTGCGGGCCTGGAACGACTGGCACCTCGAAGCGTGGGCCGGGGCCTACCCCGATCGGATCATCCCGTGCCAGCTGCCGTGGCTGCTGGACCCCGAGGTCGGCGCCCAGATGATCTACGAGAACGCCGAACGCGGATTCCACGCCGTGACATTCAGCGAGAACCCCGCCATGCTCGGGCTGCCGACCATCCACTCCGGCTACTGGGAGCCGATGATGGCGGCGTGTGCCGAGACGGGCACCGTGGTCAACCTGCACATCGGATCCTCGGGCTCGGCGCCGTCCACCACCGACGACGCCCCGCCGGACGTTCAGGGTGTGCTGTTCTTCGCCTACGCCATCACCGCGGCGGTCGACTGGCTGTACTCCGGCCTGCCCAGCCGGTACCCGGACCTCAAGATCTGTCTGTCCGAAGGCGGAATCGGCTGGGTGGCAGGCCTACTGGATCGACTGGACCACATGCTGAGCTACCACCAGATGTACGGAACCTGGAAGGCTATGGGCGAGAGCCTCTCCCCCGCCGAGGTGTTCACCAGGAACTTCTGGTTCTGCGCGGTCGAGGACCAGTCCTCGTTCGTGCAGCACGAACGGATCGGCACCGGCAACATCCTGCTCGAAGCCGACTACCCGCACTGCGACTCGACGTGGCCGCACACCCAGCACACCATTCACGAACAGATCCAGGGCCTGCCCTCCGAGGTGATCCGGAAGATCACCTGGGAGAACGCATCTCAGCTCTACCAGCATCCGGTACCCCTCGCGGTGCAGAACGATCCGAACGCCTACTGATCGATGACCGCACCGCTGCGCATCGCCGTCCTCGACGACTACCAGGGAATCGCCGACACCGTCGACTGGTCACCGATCCCCCGCCCCGCCCAGATCATGGCACTACGCGAGCACATCGCGCCGGGTACGGCCCTGGTCGAGTCGCTGGCCGGCTGCGAGGTCGTCGTCGCGATGCGGGAACGCACCCCGATCGACGCTGCGCTGCTCGGCCAACTGCCCGATCTGAAGCTCCTCGTGACAACGGGACCGTTCAACGCCGCGATCGACGTGGCCGCCGCGCACCGCCTCGGCATCACCGTGTCGGGCACCGGCGGAGCGATCACCCCGACGGTCGAACACACCTGGGCACTGATCCTGGGGCTGCAGCGACACCTCGTCCTCGAGGATCAGCGCATCCGTAACGGGCTGTGGCAGAGCACCATCGGCAGCGACCTGCATGGAGCGACCCTGGGGCTGGTCGGGGTGGGCCGGATCGGCAGCCGGGTCGCCACGATCGGCAAGGCGTTCGGCATGAACGTGATCGCGTGGAGCCCCAACCTCACTGACGAGCGTGCGGCCAAGGCGGGCGTCGTCCGCGTTGATCGGGAGGCATTGTTCGCCGCCGCCGATGTCGTATCGCTGCACATGGTGCTCGCCGAGAGCACACGTGGCCTGATCGGCGCCGCCGAGCTGGCCGCGATGAAACCTTCGGCGATCCTGGTGAACACCTCGCGCGGGGGCCTCATCGACGAGGATGCGCTCGTGCAAGCCCTGCGCGGCAAGCAGATTCGTGGCGCAGCGCTGGATGTCTATCGACAGGAGCCCCTTCCCCCGGGGCATCCGTTGGCCACCCTGCCCAACACCTTGCTGACCCCGCACCTCGGCTACGTCACCGAGGGCGTGATGACGATCTTCTACCGCGACATCATCGAGGACATCGCGGCCTACTGCACGGGATCCCCACTGCGTCTGCTCACCGCGTAGGTCACTAAGAAATTCCAGTTCGCAAACAACTGTGAGGTATCTCAATATCCCTTAATGGAACGTTGAGCATCCACTAAAGGCCTGTTACGTTCAGCCGATCAAAACGCGGTCGGATGGGGCTTCCGTCGGCATGCGCCGAACCGGAGAGGTGGATTTTGCCGTGGCTACGCTATTTCGGCTCGCCAAACGCTTCTGGATTCCCATGGTGCTGGTGGCTGCCCTTGCCGTCAGCGGGTTGGCAATGAACCGGATGCACGGGATCTTCGGCACTCACATCAACACCGACCCGGGACAGTCCGCCGGCGACGACATCGTGGAGTTCAACCCGAAGCGCGTCGTCTACGAGATCGACGGGCCGAGTGGCACCAGCGGGCACGTCAGCTTTCTGGATGCCGACGCCCAACCCCACACCGAGAGTTTCAGCTCGCTGCCGTGGCGGCACGAGGTTGTCACCACCCTGCCGACGGTGTTCGCCAATGTGGTTGCCCAAGGAGATAGCGAAGTGATCAGCTGCCGGATCGTCGTCAACGGCGAAGTCCGAGACGAGCAGACCGTGAACCAGCACGACGCCCAGGCCTTCTGCTTGGACAAGGCCGCCTGATGGGTAACCACCGAGGAGCCGAAGGCGGATCGCGCATCAGCACGGTCGCCGCTACCCCTGAACACAAGGGCATCGCCCGCGTCATCCGCGTCGCCGCGATCCCGATCATCCTGGCGTGGGTCGTGCTCGTCGTCGTCCTGAACGCGCTCGTCCCCCAACTCGAGGTCGTCGGGCACGAGCACGCCGTCTCACTGTCACCCCAGGACGCACCGGCACTGGTGGCGATGAAGAAGATCGGCGAGCGCTTCGATCAATTCGACTCCGACACGATCGCCATGGTCGTGCTCGAGGGCGACCAGCCGCTGGGTACCGAGGCTCATCGCTACTACGACGAACTGGTCCGCACGCTGCAGGCCGATACCAAACACGTTCAGCACGTTCAGAATTACTGGGGCGACCTGATCACCGCGGCGGGATCCCAGAGCACCGACGGCAAGGCCGCCTACGTTCAGGTCAACCTCGCGGGCAACCAGGGCGAGACGCTGGCCAACGAATCGGTCGGCGCGGTCCGCAAGATCATCGAGGAATCGAATCCGCCCGCAGGCGTGAAAGCCTATGTCACCGGCCAAGGTCCGCTCACCACGGACATGAACGAAGCCGGCGACAAGAGCATGATCAAGATCACCTTCGTCACGATCGCCGTGATCGCGGTGATGCTGATCGTCGTCTACCGGTCGATCGCCACGATGTTGTTGATGCTCATCGTGGTGCTGCTGGAGATGTCGGCGGCTCGCGGAGTCGTGGCGGCCATCGGCCACGCCGGCCTGCTCGGCCTGTCGACGTTCTCGGTGAGCCTGCTGACCTCGTTGGCCATCGCGGCGGGAACCGATTACGCGATCTTCCTCGTCGGCCGATATCAGGAAGCGCGACAGAAAGGTCAGGAACGAGAGGACGCCTATTACACCGCATTCCACGGTGTCGGGCATGTCATCCTCGGCTCCGGCCTCACGGTCGCCGGCGCCATGCTGTGCCTTCACTTCACCCGGTTGAACTACTTCAGCTCCATGGGTATCCCGAGCGCCATCGGCATGTCCGTGGTGGTGCTGGCCTCGCTCACACTTGCGCCGGCAATGTTGGCGGTGGGCAGTCGGTTCGGCTTGCTCGACGCCAAGCGCGAGATCCGCTCTCGCGGTTGGCGCAGGCTCGGCACCTCGGTGGTGCGCTGGCCCGTTCCGATCCTGGCGGCGGCCATCGCGGTGGCACTCGTCGGACTGCTGGCTCTGCCCGGCTACAAGACCTCCTACAACGAGCGGCTCTACATCCCCAAGGATCTGCCGTCCAACGTCGGATACGCCGCTGCCGAGCGACATTTCACCGCCGCGCGGATGAACCCCGACCTCCTGCTGGTGGATGCGGGCCGCGACCTGCGCAACCCTGCCGACATGATCGTGCTGGACAAGATCGCCCGCGAGCTGATCCGCGTACCCGGTGTCGCGCGCGTGCAGAGCATCACCCGTCCACTGGGCCGCCCCATCGCGCACAGCTCCGTGCCGTTCCAGGTCAGCATGCAATCGGTGTCGATGACCGAGAACCTGCAGTTCCTGCGGGAACGCATGGGCGACATGAATACGCTCACCGACGATCTCGGCCGGATGATCACGATCATGGAGAACATGCTGGGCCTGATGAACCGGATGACCGGCATCACCCACGAACTGACCGCCAGCATGAACGACATGCAGGCGAGTACCAACGAAATGCGGGATCACATGGCTGATTTCGACGATTTCATGCGGCCGATGCGGAACTATCTGTACTGGGAACCGCACTGCTACGACATCCCGATGTGCCAATCCATGCGCTCGTTGTTCGACGGGCTCGACGGCATCGACACCATGACCGAAACCCTCTCGGATTCGGTGAAGAACATGAACGAGATGGATCAGCTGATGCCGCAGTTGGTGGCGCAACTGCCACCGATGATCGCCATCTCGAAGTCCATGCAGGGCACGATGAAAACGATGTTCAGCACGTTCAACGGGCTGGTCGACCAGATCGCCAAGATGACCGACACGGCGTCGGTGATGGGGCAGGCGTTCGACGACGCCCGCAACGACGACTCGTTCTATCTGCCACCCGAGGCGTTCGACAACCCGGACTTCAAGCGCGGGTTGGCGCTGATGGTGTCGCCGGACGGTCAGGCCGCGCAGTTCATCATCACCCACGACGTGGATCCGGCTACCTCCGAGGGTATTTCGCATGTCGACCCGATCTTGAAGACGGCCCGGGAGGCGATCAAGACGACGCCGCTGGCCGACGCCAAGATCTATCTCGGCGGCACCGCGGCCACCTACAAGGACATCCAGGTGGGCGCCCAGTGGGATCTGCTGATCTCAGCCTGCGGCGCGATCACGCTGATCTTCATCGTGATGCTGTTGATCACCCGCGCCCTGATCGCGTCGTTCGTCATCGTCGGCACCGTGATCCTGTCCCTGGCCGCATCGTTCGGCCTGTCGGTCCTGGTGTGGCAGTACCTGCTCGGGATCGATCTGCACTGGATGACATTGGCGTTCTCGGTCATCATCCTGCTGGCGGTCGGATCGGACTACAACCTGCTGGTGGTCTCGCGGATGAAGGAAGAGATCGGCGCGGGCATCAACACGGGCATCATCCGGGCCATGGGCGCCACCGGCGGCGTGGTCACCGCGGCCGGCCTGGTGTTCGCATTCACGATGGCGTCGATGGCCACGAGCGATCTGATTGCGATCGGGCAGGGCGGCACGACCATCGGCCTGGGTCTGTTGTTCGACACCCTCGTCGTTCGCTCGCTGATGACACCGACGATTGCCGCGATCCTCGGCCGCTGGTTCTGGTGGCCGCTGCCCGTGCGCCAGCGTCCAGCGCGTTTCCTCTCTGATCGGACAACACAGATACCGGTGGCGAGAATGTCGTGACCCGCGTCGATACCATCGACGCATGAGCACAGGCGAGCTCTCGGCCACCCAGTCGCGCACCCGTGGTGCGATCATCGAGGCCGCCGCCGCAGTCCTAGCTGACGACCGGACCGCGACGTTGCCCGATATCGCGAAGGCGGCCGGGGTCGGCCGCACCACGGTGCACCGTTACTTTCCCGACCGGGAATGCCTGATCAACGCCACAATTATCGACTCGGTGCAGGTCCTGACCAACGCCGTGGCCGCTGCCGCGCCTGAGGACGGCTGCGCGATCGAGGCGATGCGGCGCGTCATCAACGCCATGATCTCGGTCGGTAACCGGCTCCTGTTTCTCTTCGACGACCCCACCGTTATTCGCGGCCTGCCACCCGAGGCGGTGCCCGACAACAGCTATCTCACCAGTCTGATCGAACGCGGCCAGGCCGAAGGTGTGTTCGATCCGGAATCGAGCACACAATGGCTCGAACACGCGCTCTACGGTCTGGTCATGTGGGCCTGCCAGGACTCCAAGAACGGCCTCATGCCGCAGCACGCGGCCGCCCCCGCCGTCATACGCACCTTCGAGCGCGGGGTGCGTACCCGCGGTTGAGGTACGCACTCGCCGTGCTCAAGCAGGCTCAGCGTCGCCAGAACAGGTGATGGGTGACCGCGCCGCCGGGGCTGGGGACCACGTCGTGGTAAAAACGGTCGTTCAACTCATCTGGTGAACCCCAGAGGCGGGTCCCGCTGCCCAACTCGGCCGGCGACACCGCCACATGCAGCGTGTCGACCAGATCGGCGTCCAGGAACTCCCGGATGGTGCTCGCTCCCCCGCCCAACCGCACATCCTTGCCCTGCGCCGCGGCCCGGGCCTGCTCCAGTGCGGTCGCCGGATCGGCGTCGATGAAGTGGAACGTGGTGTCGGACAAAGTGAACGACGGACGCTCATGGTGGGTAAGAACGAAGACTGGGGTGTGGAACGGCGGCTCGTCGCCCCACCAGCCCTGCCAGTCGTGATCTTCCCAGGCGCCACGGTAGGGACTGAACTTGTTACGGCCCATGATCTCCGCGCCGATGTTGTTGTGGAAATCCCGGGTGAGGTAGTCATCGAGGCCCCGACTGCCGCCGGGCTCGGTGCGGTTGGGCCAACTTGCCGTGGCGCCGGCCCAGGCGAACATCGTCCCGGGGTCGGCGTGGCCGAACGGGCGCTCGAAGCTCTGGTTCTCGCCTGCGCCGAATCCGTCGCTGGAGACGTTGAAGTTCTGGACTTTGAGCAGCTGGGCCACGTGTTCTCTCCCGATCGGTCAGCAATGGATGCTGATTGGACTCGGGACGAGGGTAAAACTCATCGCGCGGTCCAGGCCACTACCGCGCGGACTCCAGTTGGCGGCGGACCTCGAGTCGCCGGAGTTTCCCTGACGACGTGCGTGGCAACGAACCCGGCGACATGAGCACGACGTCGGCAGGCGTGACACCGCACACCGACACGACCCGCCGGATCACGGCGCTGCGAGTGGTGTCCTGCTCGGTCCCGATGAACTCCGCTGCCACCAGCAGCCGCGATTGCGCGGCGCCGGATTCCGTGCCGACCGCGACGACGGCTCCCTCTCGGACGCCGTCCACCTCACCGACGACCTGCTCGATCTCGGTGGGGAAAATGTTGCGTCCGGCGATCGTGATCATCTCTTTCGAGCGCCCGCAGATCACCAGCGCGTCGTCGACCAGGTAGCCGATGTCGCCCGTCGGGAACCACGTGCCGTTGCTGCCCGCATCGACGGGTGCATCCCCCAGGTACGACGTCATCATCGACGAACCGCGGATCTCGACTTCGCCGGTCGTACCGGACTCGTCGTGCGCAGACGGGACAATGCGGATCTCCATGCCCGGCACCGGACGACCCAGCAGCGCGTAGCGCTGGGCGGTGTCCGCAGCGTCCGGGATGTCGATGCGCAGTCCTTCCCCGGGTGCGGGGATGGTCACCGCGCACGTCGACTCGGCCATCCCGTAGGCGGGCGCCATCGCTGCCGCATCGAAACCGAACCTGCTCATTCCGCTTGCGAACCGATCCACACCGGCACAGTCGACGGTCTCACCCCCGTTGATCGCGATCCGCAGCGCGCCCAGATCGACGTCGGATACGCGATTGGCGAATCGGCCGAGCACCGAGTAGCCGAAGTTCGGCCCGGCGGTGAGGGTGGCGCCGGATTCGGAGAGCCAATCGGCCCACCGCAGCGGCGCGGCCGAGAACGCGCCCGTCGGCGCCAGCCACAATGACCCGCCGGACATCGTCGATGTCAACACCATCGCCAGGCCCATGTCGTGGTAGATCGGCAACCACGAACACCCGACATCGTTGTGGCCCAGGCACAATCGCTGGTTTACCGCCAGAATGTTGTTCAGCACGGCCTCCGGCGCCAGTACCGCGGTGCGCGGAGTACCGGTGGATCCGGCCGTGCCCTGCAGGATGGCCACGTCAGCGTGGTCGGGGTAGTGCAGGTTCCTGGATGTGGATGTGCGTACCGCATCGGCGATGTCACACACCGTCAGCGGAGAGCCCGCATCCCGCAGCAACTGCAGGGTGGCGCCGTGGCTGAACACGGTGGTCACGCCGATGCTGCTGAACCGGGACAACGTCGCGTGCGCCCACTCCGACGGTTCGGCGCCGCGCTGGGGACGCGGAAGGATCGACACCCCGGCACCCGCCAGCCATGAACCCTGAATGGCGGCAATCAATTCCACCGTCGGTTCGCCCACCAGTCCTACCGCGCCGGGCTGGTCCCGGCCCAGCAGATGGGCCGCAATGTGTTCGGCGATGCCGTGCACCTCGGGCCATGGACGCCGCTGCCAGGCATCGGTCTCGCGATCCAGGACCACCAGGTCGTGCGGTGAGCCGACCATTGCCTCCCGCAAGGCTCCTGCGAGCGGGTTCACGCTGCGCTCATGCGGTCGATCACCGACTGCAGATCGCCGACGGTCCGGCAGGTGATGAGGTCTTCCTCGCTGAGCTGCACACCGAACTTCTCCTCGATGGTCACCAGGCCCACCGGGAACGACACCGAGTCCATCCCGAGGTCATCGACGAGACGTGTACTGGCACTGAGTGATTTACATGGGAGTTCGAGATCGTCACGCAGGACGGAGACCAGCCCGTCGGTCACAACGGGCGATGTCGATGAATTGGTATCGGTCATATGTGAGTATCCGGCTGGCCGATGAGACCAAGCCTCACCTTTCGTTTCCGTTACGGATCAATTGATTGGAACCGACTGTCGGGCAGCCGGATTGAACAGTCTGGTGTCAAGCCATCCATTTCCGGGCGGTGTCCCGGTCGAGTTGGTAGAGCGCCATCCTGCGGTTGGACATCTCGTGCTCGCCGAGGAACCGGCACCCGGCGAACTCACACAACCCCCGCACAGTTGCGTTGCGGTGATCCGGGTCGAACATGATCCGCTCACAGTCGGGATCGGCGGCCAGGACGCTTGCGACGATTTTGGGCAGCAGCATCGGGCCGAGCCCCCGGTTGACCAATTCCTCGTCGGCAATCGCGCCGTGCAGCCCCAGATCGTGCGGCTCACTGTCGTAGCGATCGGCGATGGAATCTTTGGCGGCACGGTAGATTTCGAGGTAGCCACGGTCCACCCCGCCGATGTTCAGGATAAGCGGTAGTGAATAATCGCCCTCGACCTGCGCTTTCAGATGATTCCGCCAACGCTCGATCGGCCAGTCATATTCCCAGGTCTCGGCCAGGTGCGGCCGATTCATCCACTCGGCGATCAGGGTCGCGTCATCATCGGTGGCGACCCGAATCGCGCTCGGCCGCAACAATTGCGGAACTGGAGGAGCCGGGGTGCGCCGTACAGCGTCGGAAACGTTCTTGAGTTCTCGAGGAAGCACGGGCCCGTCCGGCGGATATCCAGCGGGCCGCATCGGAGATTCGGCCGTGGAGCCGCGCCGCATTCGAGAATGCACATCACCAGTTGCGCTGTGCTGCAGCACTTCATCACACGTCAAATGCCCATCCCCCTGCCTCCGGCGCTGATCGGGGGCGCCACATACGTGTGCGCGCCACGCCCAGACCCGCAGCCTCCTTAGACCAGCGAGGTGAGACTAACCAAAACTTCTCCGGCGGTGGGGCGTCCCTTTTGAGCGCGTGCGCCGGCCCTCGATCGGGCTTGCAGTCACCGTCAATTTTTCGAAGCGAACGTTAAACATGCTGAACAACAGGCTTTTCCAGATAATCAGCAACGGTGACGCACTGGCCGGCCAGGCGCCGGCCCTCGACCTTGGCACCGAGAGCCGCCCTGCTGCTGGTGGGCGCTGCCGGCGAACGCCACGGCGGAGAACATCGGCAGGTTGTGGTCGACTTTCTCCACCAGCACAGCATCTCAGCCAATTCCAGGCTGTGCGGTCAGCCCCAGATCGCCTGCAACATTGCGATGGTGTCCAACGTCTCGACGACATCATGAACTCGGATGACATCGACACCCGCCGACCACGCGGGCGCGACAACGGCCAGCGATCCCGCCAGGCGTCCGTCCACTGCGCGTCCAGTGACGTTGCCGACGAAAGATTTTCGGCTCACCCCGAGCAGCACCGGAAACCCGTGACTGCAGAGCTCCGGAAGCCGGCGCAGCAATTCGAGGTTGTGCCGAGGCGATTTGCCGAATCCGATGCCTGGATCGATCCACACCGGAGCGGCGCCGCCGGCAGCAGCCGTCTGCGCGACGCCGGTGACGGAACATGTCACCTCGCCGACCACATCCTCGTACTCCGGGAATCCGCTCGCGAGGACGGGAACTGTGTGGGCGTGCATGCTCACGTACCCGACACCGAGCCGACCCGCAACGTCGTAGAGCTTGCCCGAGACGTCATTGATGATGCCGGCACCGGCCAGTACCGCCTCTTCGGCCAGCTCTCGATTGCGCGTGTCCACCGACACCGTGCCCAGGTGGGCAAGTGCAGCGACGACCGGAAGCACGCGGTCGCGCTCTTCGTCGATCGACACTGGTGTGGCCCCCGGGCGAGTGGATTCCCCACCCACGTCCACCGCCCACGCCCCGGCTTCGAACATCCTTCGCCCCGCGGCGATCGCCAATGCGGTGACATCGAATCTGCTGTCGACCCAGAAGGAGTCGGGAGTGGCGTTCAGGACCCCCATCACTTTCATCTGGCCGGGTTTGGACCGTGCGTTCATCGCGGTCCGATCAGGACGTCTGTTTCGGTGACCAGTACGCCAGCATCTCGACGAATGCCTCGAACGCCGGCCGGGAGGCGCCATAGGGCGCTTCGAAATGCAGGCTCAGCGGAAACCCCAGGTCGGCCACCCCGTCGATCACCCTCTTGTAGAGATCAACCAATTGCCGCCGTTTCACGGCGGGCTCACCAGCGGCCAGGGATCTGACGAATGCCTGCTCCTGTGCAACAACGTCATTGCCGGGGTCCTGGATCAGCCAATCGATGAGGCCGACCCTGTTCTCCATCTTCGGCACGAAACCGAACGACAGCAGAACCTCTGGCCTGTGGTCGCTTTCCAGGGCGAACCGCTGCAGAAACCCGACCACCGCATCCGAGTACAGCAGCTGCGTCATGGCGAACGTGGCGCCCTTGTCGCATTTGAAGGTGAAGCGACTCTGCTCGGCATCGCGGGTCGGGATCAGGATCACCCCGCGGTTCTCGACGAGACCGTCGAACTTGGACAACGCGTCAGCCGGTGCGACGCCGTCACCTTCGCCGTCGCTCATCGTGCGCGGCACACCGACGAAGATCACGCCGTCGAAACCCGCCGCGCTCAAATCGGTCAGCCGATCGCGCAGCACCGCTTCTTCGGAGAACGACGTGACCTGCGTGCACAAGCCACGCACGCCCGGAAGCTCGGTTCGGATGGCCCGCCAGTAGTCGAGGACGTCCATCTTGGGCTTCATCTCTATGGGGCGGTCACCATCCTCGGCGATCATCGCCGGGATCATGACGTGGCCGAGCCGTCCTGCTACACCGCATTCCGTGGCCAGCCGCGCCACCTTCTGCGCTTCCTCCACCGCGTAACCTGCTCCGCGATCGACATTGGGCGGCACCAACTCAAGCGCGACGGTGTTCAGGGACACGAATACCTCCAATTGCGGCTGCAGATTCTCTGGCCGCACAGGGCCGAATTGGTCAGCGCACTAACTGACGACGACGAGGAGGTCATTGCCCTCCACCTGAGCAGTCCGCGCGACCGCGATCCTGGTGACGGTTCCAGATGCGGGCGCGGTGATGGCCGCCTCCATCTTCATCGCCTCGATCGTCGCGATCGACTGGCCGGCTTCGACGACCTGGCCCTCAACAACGTTGACTGAAACCACACCAGCGAAGGGAGCGCCGACATGGGCGACATTGGTCCGGTCGGCCTTCTCGGCAACCGGGACCTCGCCGGCGATACTGCGGTCGCGCACCACGATCGGCCTCAGTTGCCCGTTGAGGATGCACATCACGGTGCGCATGCCGCGCTCGTCGGCTTCGGAGATCGCCTCGAGCCCGATCAACAATTCGACCCCGGGATCCAGTTTGACCCGGTGTTCTTCGCCGTGGCGCAGACCGTAGAAGAACTGATTGGCGCTCAATCGTGAGGTGTCACCGTACTCGTCGCGATGAGCTTCGAACTCCGCGGTGGGCCCGGGGAACAACAACCGGTTGAGCGCCGCCTGCCGCTTGGGCCCCGGTGCGGCCAACAAGGTTTCATCCTCAGCGGATAACTCGTGTACAGGTTTGGCCGGGCCCCGACCATCGAGCGCCTTGGTGCGCAGAGGCTCCGGCCACCCGCCCGGAGGATCTCCGAGTTCACCACGCAGAAAGCCGATCGCACTGTCCGGAATGTCATAGCGAGCCGGGTCCGCGGCGAATTCCTCGGCACCCACACCCGCTCCGACGAAGGCCAGTGCGAGATCGCCCACCACTTTGCTCGACGGCGTGACCTTCACCAACCGACCCAACATCCGGTCAGCGGCAGCGTAATTCGCCTCGATGTCTTCGAACCGGTTACCCAGACCCAATGCGATGGCCTGCTGGCGCAGATTGCTCAGCTGGCCGCCGGGGATCTGATGGGTGTAGACGCGCCCCGTCGGGAACGAAGGACCCGACGCCGCAACATCAAAGGGCGCGTAGACGCGGCGCAATGCCTCCCAGTACGGCTCAAGGTCGCAGACCGCATCCAGCGACACACCGGTGTCGAATCGGCTGTGTGCGGCAGCGGCCACAATTGATGACAGCGAAGGCTGACTTGTGGTGCCGGCCAACGGCGCTGCGGCACCGTCGACGGCATCGGCTCCGGCATTCCACGCCGCGACATAGGTGGCCAGTTGGCCGCCGGGAGTGTCGTGGGTGTGCACGTGGACCGGAAGGTCGAACCGTGACTTCAGGGCAGACACCAACGTCGCGGCGGCCGGCGCCCGCAGCAGCCCGGCCATGTCCTTGATCGCCAGCACGTGGGCTCCGGCGTCGACGATCTGCTCGGCCAAGCGCAGGTAATAGTCCAGGGTGTAAAGGTTCTCGCCCGGGTCGGAGAGGTCACCGGTGTACGACATCGCGACTTCCGCGACAGTCGTGCCGGTACGCCGGACCGCGTCGATGGCCGGACGCATCGAATCCACATTGTTGAGCGCGTCGAAGATCCGGAAGATATCAACACCAGTCGCCGTGGCTTCCTCCACGAACGCACGCGTCACCGTCTCCGGATAGGGCGTGTAGCCCACCGTGTTCCGGCCCCGCAACAACATCTGCAGACAGATGTTGGGCAGTGCTTCGCGCAACGCCGCCAACCGCTCCCACGGATCCTGCTTGAGGAATCGTAGTGAGACGTCGTAGGTCGCGCCGCCCCAGCATTCGACGGACAGCAACTGCGGCATCATCCGCGCGATGTAGGGGGCGACACGTAGCAGTCCGCTCGTGCGCACCCGGGTAGCCAACAGCGATTGATGTGCATCGCGAAAGGTGGTGTCGGTGACGCCGACGGCGTCGGTGTCGTGTAGCCAGGCGGCGAAGCCTGCCGGCCCCAACTCCGTCAGGCGCTGCTTGGACCCAGGGGGTGCAGGCACGCTCAGATCACAGGCGGGCAGCTTGTCGCGTGGATAGACCGCAGACGGCCGCGGGCCGTGCGGCTGATTGACCGTCACATCGGCCAGGTAGTTCAGGATGCGGGTGCCACGATCGGCACTACCGCGCGCGGTGAGCAGCTGCGGTCGTTGTTCGATGTACGACGTCGTCACCCGGCCGGCGACGAAGTCGGGATCGTCCAGAACCGCTGCCAGGAAAGGAATGTTGGTGGTCACTCCGCGAATCCGGAACTCCGCCACGGCGCGTCGCGCCCGGGCCACAGCCGTCGGAAAATCGCGGCCGCGGCAGGTCAGCTTCACCAGCATCGAATCGAAATATGCGCCCACTTCGGCGCCGAGATTGGTGCCGCCATCGAGGCGGACGCCGGCACCACCCGGTGACCGATACCCGGTGATGCGACCGGTGTCGGGGCGAAACCCGTTGGCCGGGTCCTCGGTCGTGATCCTGCACTGCAGGGCAGCACCCCGGATACGTAGGGCGTCCTGGGCGAGTCCGAGATCGGACAGGGATTCCCCGGCGGCGATCCGCAACTGGCTCGATACCAGGTCGACATCGGTGACCTCTTCGGTCACCGTGTGCTCCACCTGGATCCTGGGGTTCATTTCGATGAACACGTGATCGCCGCGTTCGTCGAGCAGGAACTCCACCGTGCCCGCGCAGGTGTAGCCGATCTGGCGGGCAAAGGCCACCGCATCCGCGCAAATACGTTCCCGCAGAATCGGATCGAGATTCGGTGCCGGCGCCAGCTCGATCACCTTCTGATGGCGCCGCTGCAAGCTGCAGTCGCGTTCGAAAAGATGAATGACGTTGCCCTGGGTGTCCGCCAGAATCTGCACCTCGATGTGGCGCGGGTTGATCACCGCCTGCTCAAGGAACACCGTGGGATCGCCGAACGCGGACTGTGCTTCTCGACTGGCGGCCTCGATCGCTTCCCGCAGGTCGGCCGAGTCTTTGACGCGACGCATCCCGCGGCCTCCGCCGCCGGCAACAGCTTTCACGAACACCGGGAAGCTCATCGATTCCGCTGCGGCCAGCAGTTCTGCGACCGAACTCGACGGAGCCGACGATGCCAGCACAGGCAGGCCCGCCTTGCGCGCCTCGGCAATGGCTCTGGCCTTGTTCCCGGTCAGCTCCAGCACATCAGCCGACGGCCCCACAAAGGTGATCCCCGCCTGCGCGCATGCCCTGGCCAGTTCCGGATTCTCCGAAAGGAACCCGTAGCCCGGATAGACCGCATCGGCGCCTGCGTGCCGGGCCACCCGGATGATCTCGTCCACCGACAGATAGGCACGGACCGGATGGCCCTTGGCACCTATCTGATACGACTCATCGGCCTTCAGCCGATGCTGAGAGTTACGGTCCTCGTGCGGATAGACGGCAACCGTCGAGAGCCCGAGTTCATACGCCGCGCGGAATGCACGGATGGCGATCTCTCCCCGGTTGGCGACCAGAACCTTGTCGACCACTGTTTCCTTTCAACGCTTCCGCGTGCTACGCCAAGGCCCGTTGCGGATGCCCGCTGTAATCACTGAGCGGCCGGATCAGAGAGTTCGACGCGGCCTGCTCCATGATGTGTGCGGTCCAGCCGGTGATCCGGCTCATCACGAAGATCGGTGTGAAGCAGGGGATGTCGAATCCCATCAGGTAATAGGCGGGGCCGGTCGGAAAGTCCAGGTTCGGCTTGATCTTTGTGGCGGCGAACATCGCGCTCTCCAGCACGTTGTAGATGTCCAGCCAGCGCTGTCCGTCACGAACCTCGGACACACTGGCCAGCGCGGCCTTCATGGTGGGCACGCGCGAGTCACCGTTTTTGTAGACCCGGTGGCCGAAGCCCATCACCTTGTCCTTGCGCGACAGCTTGCCGTGCAACCATTCCGGGGCGCGGCCGGCCGAACCTATCTCGAGCATGTCGTGCATGACGACTTCGTTGGCGCCGCCGTGCAAGGAGCCCTTGAGGGCCCCGATGGCGGCGGTGACGGCGCTGTAGATATCGGACTGGGTCGAGGTGACCACCCGCGCCGCGAACGTCGACGCGTTGAAACTGTGCTCGGCGTAGAGCACCATCGACTGCTCGAAAGCTTTGACGATCACCGGGTCCGGTACCTCGCCGAAGCACATGTTGAGGAAGTTCTCCGAATAGCCCATGTGGCTGTGGGGCGCGATCGGTTCCAGCCCGCGCCGCCGACGCATATCGGCAGCGACGATGGTCGGCAGCACCGCGAACATCCGCAGCGACTTGGCGAAGTTGGCTGAGGGGCTGCTGTCGTCTTCCTCAGGGTCCTCGGCGCCCAGGTAGCTGATCGCGGTACGCACCACATCCATCGGATGGCAGTTGTCCGGCAGCTTGGCCAGCAGCGACTGCATCGACCGGTCGATCCGACGCGAGGCCCGCTCGCGCTGGGTGAACAGGGCCAGCTCCTGATCAGTCGGCAGCTCACCGTGCCACAGGAGGTAGGCGACCTGCTCGAAGCTGCAGTGTGCGGCCAGGTCCTGCACGGGGTAACCGCGATAGGTCAGCGTGTTGGTCTCGGGCACCACCTTGGAGATGGCGGTGGTGTCGACCACCACCCCGGCCAGGCCTTTGTGGATACTCGGTTTGGCAGTGTCGTTCTCGGTAACGGTCATGGCGTCGCCCCTTGCAGCGAGAAATTGAAGATGTCCGAGTCGAACTGGTTGTAGTCGTTGTAACGCAGGAGTTCGTAGAGCCGGCTTCGGTGTTGCATCTGATCGAGAAGGCCGGATTGCGTACCTGCCGAGGACATTTCGTGCAGACCGACCTCAACGGCATGCATGGCCAAACGCAGGGTGGTGACCGGGTAGATCACCACGTTGTAGCCGATCTCAGACAACTGTCGGGTCGTCAGCAGTTCGGACTTTCCGAATTCGGTCATGTTGGCCAGCAATGGGACGTCCACCGCCTCCCGGAACTGTTCGAAATCCGCAGGGGTGTGTAGTGCCTCGGTGAAGATGAGATCCGCGCCGGCGTCGGCGTAGGCCTTGGCCCGGTCGATGGCCGCGGAGATCCCCTCGATCCCCGCGGCATCGGTACGGGCACAGATGACGAAATCGGGATCCCGGCGCGCCGAGACGGCGGCCCGCAGCCGCTTGACCATCTCGGCCGTCTCGACGACCGCCTTGCCGTCGAGATGTCCGCACCGCTTGGGATTCACCTGGTCCTCCAGGTGAAGTCCGGCCAGGCCGGCATCTTCGAGCACCGTCACAGTACGGGCTGCGCTCATCGGTTCACCGAACCCGGTATCGGCATCAATGAACGTCGGAAGATCTGTGGCCGAGGCGATCTGGGCACCGCGCCCCGCGACCTCGGTCAACGTGGTCAACCCGATGTCCGGCAGACCCAGGTCCGCGGACAGGACCGCGCCTGAGACGTAGACGCCGTCGAAGCCGATCTCGGCAACGAGCTTGGCCACGAGCGGGGAGAACGCGCCCGGGAAGCGCAGGAGCCGGCCGGACTCCAACCCGCGGCGGAACTTTCGCCGCTTCTCTGATGCCGGGATCTCGGAGCCGAGTAACCCGCTCACTTGAAGATCCCCGAGGGGACCGTCGGCGCCTTGTCCAGCACCCGCGGATCGACCCGGACGTTGAGTGCCCCGAGCCCACCGGACTTGGTTGCCGAAACGTTCTCGACCGCACTCAGGAACCGTTGCTGCTCTTCGGCTTCGACGACACCGTCGGCCAGCTCGGCGAACTTGGCGACATACTGCTCACGCCCGAACGGGCGCGCCCCCAGCGGGTGAGCATCGGCCACCGCGAGTTCGTCGACGATCGTCTCACCGCTCTTGAGGGTGACGACGGCCTTGGCGCCGAACGCCTTCTCCGCCGGGTCGGTCGAGTGGTAGCGCCGGGTCCATTCCGGATCCTCGACTGTGGAGATCTTGCGCCACAACTCGATGGTGTCGGGCCGGTGTGCCCGCTCCGGCGCATAGGACCGCTCGTGATGCCAGGTGCCGTCCTGCAACGCGACCGCGAAGATGTACATCACCGAGTGGTCCAGCGTTTCGCGGGACGCATCGGGATCGAATTTCTGCGGATCGTTGGACCCGGTACCGATCACGACGTGGGTGTGGTTGCTGGTGTGCAGCACGATCGTGGCGATCTGGTCGAGGTCGCCGATGCGCTCGCGCATCCGCCGGGCCAGGTCGATCGGCGCCTGGCTCTGGTACTCCGCCGAGTGTTCCTTGGTGTAGGTGTCCAGGATGGCGCGTTTGGGTTCGCCCGGTCCGGGCAGCGGTACCTGGTAGGTGTGCTCGGGGCCGGCGAGCAGCCAGGCGATCACACCGTCCTCGCCCTCCCAGATCGGGGCGGGAGAGCCCTCGCCGCGCATCGCCCGGTCGACGGCCTCGATGGCCACCTTTCCCGCCCACGCCGGCGCGTAGGCCTTCCAGCTGGAGATCAGCCCCTTGCGCGACTGGCGGGTGGCGGTGGTCAGGTGCAACGCCTGACCGATTGCGGCATAGATGGTTTCGGGATCCAGCCGCAGCATGGTGCCCAGACCGGCGGCGACCGACGGCCCGAGGTGGGCGACATGATCGATCTTGTGTCGGTGCAGGCAGATTCCCTTGACCAGGTCGACCTGCACCTCGTAGGCGGTGGCGATGCCGCGGATGAGGTCAGCGCCGTTCACGCCGAGCTGCTGGGCCACAGCGACGAGCGCGGGGATGTTGTCACCCGGGTGGGAGTATTCGGCGGCCAGGAACGTGTCGTGGAAGTCCAGTTCGCGGACTGCGACGCCGTTGGCCCAGGCCGCCCATTCGGGCGAAACCGTGCCGTCGACGCCGAACACGGTGGCACCCCGCGGTGTCTTGTGCGCGAGCGCCTGGGCACGGGCCACCGTCACCGGCCGGCGGATCACCGACGCAGCCGACACCGCGGCGTTGTCGATGATGCGGTTGATCACCATCGCCTCGGTTTCGGGCGGTACGGCTACCGGGTCGGCGGCGATCGTGGCGATCTTCCAGGCCAAGTGTTCGCTGCGCGGGAAGTCCTCGGCGCTGCGCCGGGTTCTGACGTCATGTTCAAGCATGTTCCGCACGGTACGCAGCGGCGATCACCAGGGAAACCACCTGTAAATGCGTATTTTTGTGTCCTTTGGTAAGCAAATTTGCGAATGTTGCGAACGCGGATGGGCGTAACCTCGGCAGCGGTGGCGAGAACATTCGCGGGTGCCCGCCTGAGGCGGCTACGAGATGAGAGAGGCCTCACGCAGGTCGCGCTGGCGCGTGCGCTGGGACTGTCGACGAGCTACGTCAACCAACTCGAGAACGACCAGCGGCCGATCACCGTCCCGGTGTTGTTGGCACTGTCCGATCGCTTCGACCTGCCGACCCAGTACTTCGCCCCCGATGCCGACGCGCGACTGGTGTCGGACCTGCGCGAAGTCCTGGCCGACGGTGCCACCACCGCTCAGATCGAAGAGCTTGTCGCCCGCATGCCGGAGGTCGGCCAGACCCTCGTGAGCATGCATCGCCGTCTGCACGATGCCACCGCGGAGCTTGAGGCCGTGCACGGTCGGGCCAACCTGGATGCGCAGGCCGGTGCGCAACAACCCATGCCGTTCGAAGAAGTCCGCGACTTCTTCTACGACCGCCGCAATTACGTCGACGCGCTCGACCGCGCCGCCGAGGACCTCTTCGCCCGCCACCGTCTGCAGATCGGCGGGCTCGACCGGCAACTGGCCGAGCTGCTGTCCTCGGAGTACGGCATTTCGGTGATCGTGGACGACGGAGATGTGCTGGGCCCCAGCATGAAACGCCGGTACCTGCCCGAGGCCGGCACGCTGTACGTCGCGCGCTGGTTGTTACCGGGCCAGCGCGCATTTCAGCTCGCCACCCAGATCGCCTTGCTGATGCACTCCGAACTGATCAGCACCATTGTCGCCACCGACGACCAATTGAGCTCAGAGGCAAGGGATGTGGCGCGTATCGGGCTCGCGAACTACTTCGCCGGCGCCCTCCTGCTCCCCTACCGGATGTTCCTGTCCGCCGCCGAGGACCTGCGGTACGACATCGATCAGCTGGCCCGTCGCTTCGAGGTCGGATTCGAGACCATCTGTCATCGGCTGTCTACCCTGCAGCGCCCGGATGCGCGCGGAGTACCGTTCATCTTCGTCCGCACCGACAGTGCGGGGAACATCTCGAAACGTCAGTCCGCCACGGCGTTTCACTTCTCCCGGGTAGGCGGGAACTGCCCGCTGTGGGTGGTGCACCATGCGTTCTCCCGCCCTGGCGAGTTCCTGACCCAGGTGGCGCAGATGCCCGACGGCCGCAGCTACTTCTGGATCGCGAAGACATCCACCTCGACCCCCAGCCGGTACCTGGGGACGCCCAAGAGTTTCGCCATCGGGCTCGGCTGCGATGTCAGCCACGCCGACAAGCTGGTTTATTCGGTCGGCATCGATCTGGGCGATCCTGAAGCCACGGTGCCCATCGGCGCGGGTTGCCGGATCTGCGACCGGCCGACCTGCCCGCAACGCGCTTTCCCATATGTCGGCAGGCCGGTCCACGTCGACCCGGAGACCAGCAGCAACCTTCCCTACTCACCGACAGTTTGAGCGGCATCTCCGAAGGTTGCGGTCGCAGAGCCGAGCAGGTGTGCAATCGCCGAGGTCAATGCGGGACAATGGCCCGGTGGACTGCGTGGTGGCACGAGAGGCGCTTTCGGCGCGCCTCGACGGGGAGCGTGAGCCGGTCCCCTCTGCGCGCGTCGACGAGCATCTGCGTGATTGCCGGGACTGCGCCGCCTGGTACGACAAGGCGGGAACCCTGGCCCTGCAGCTGCGCGATCTGGCCAACGCCGGGTTGATGGGCACGGTGAACGGACGCCCCGACCGCAGGAAAGGCGCGCTGGGTGGCCTCGGACAGTGGCTGAGCCGGCACCTACTGACCGTCGCAATCGTCGTCATCGGGGTTGCCCAGGTGGTTTTGGCGGTCGCCCAGGCCGTCGGAATGAATTTCGGAATGGTTGCCGCACATCATGGATCGGCCAGCGGAGCTCATCTGCTGAACGAGTCCACGGCGTGGTCGGCCGCGCTCGGAATCGCGACCGTGGCAATGGCTTTCCGCCATCGCATCGCCCCGGGTCTGGCCTGCGTGCTGGTGATCTACTGCGGATTCCTCGCCTATTACGTGGTGTCGGATGCGATTGCCGGCCAGGTGACACCGGTCCGGATCCTGAGCCATCTGCCGGTGGCTGTGGCTGCGGTCCTTTCGGTCTTGGCGTCGCGCGCAACTCGCCCGCAGGACCCGTCTCCCCGGGCACACGGCGAGGATGACGAATCGGGCCCGGCCACGCCCACCCGTCGTCATCTCCGCGCAGCCGACGACCCCGCCGCCTGAACTGCTACAACATGACGCCGAACATGATCGCCATGCCGGCAGCCATCATCGCCCGGCACAACGTGCCGAAATGCGAGAACGGCGACGTTTCGGACTGCTGACGCGCCGCAAAGTAGCGGTACAGCCAGACAGCGGCGGCGATCACGAAACCGATCGTCAACAGCCAGTTGATCGCCGGGATCCAGAGCGGCTGCACCGACATCGGTTCCATGGCCATCGCCGTGCCGCCGGCATGGTGTCCGGTCGTGTGCATCGCATGCATGTCGTGGCCACCCTCGGCCATCGTTTCGGTAGGGCGCGCAAGCACATTGCCGTTCATGGCGGCATACATCCAGGCCATCGCCAGCATCATCGCGGCGTGATAGCCGTCGTCCAGGCGGCTTTGGGTCGTGCCGGCGCGCAGGATGCCTGCCACGAACCAGACGGCGGCGGCCAAGAAGAAGAACATCGGGGCCACTGTCGGCAGCTCCGCACCGCGCGGCCAGGCCATCACCAACATCGCGACGGCCATTGTCAGGTGGAACACCTGGCTCACCGCGTCGGTCAGACGGCCACGAGAGCGCACCAAGGCGTAGGTGCACTCGGCAGCACTCAGGGCAAACAACATCGTCACAACCCACCGGAGTGCAAGATCGGCGATCATTCCAAGTCCTGTCTTCGAGCGTCGGCCATCCTCCGTTGGTCGCAGGCGGCGGCACCAAAGTTCCCACACCATCAGTACTACGACACGTTGTCGTAGACTCACATGGCCGCGACGTTTCGTTGGTTTCCGCGGCGGAAGGCCGGTTCGACTATGTCGCGTGTGCAGATGCCCGGTGGGGCCAGCGTGCGGTGGGGACGCTCGACGCTGTTCGGCACCGTCGTGGGTTGCGCCGTGGTGCTGGTCATGTGTTCGTTGCAGCTGGGCGCACAACGGCTGGCTGCCGCGGGGATCGCTGACCCGGGAACGTTCACCAGCGCCGCCCGACTGCTCGGACACTGGGCCGCCACCTTGGCCGGTGCCGTCTGCGCCGGAGCGCTTGTCTGGATTGTGACGACCGCAACACCGCGTGACGACGGGCGAATCGACGCGGGATCCTTTCCAGCGCATCTGCTGGTCGAACGTGCCGCGATCGTCTGGGCCGGCTGCGCCACCGCGATGGTGGTCGTCTCTGCATCCGCTGACGCGGGATTCCCCGTCGACCGGCTCGTCGCCGGTCCCGGCCTGGGTAGCGCCATCGCGGCGTCAGAGGTCGCGCGGGGGTGGTGCGCGGCGGCGATCTGCGCGCTGGTGTTGGCCGTCGGCATACGATTCACCCTCCGCTGGATCGGACACTGCGTGGCGCTGCTGCCTGCCCTGATCGGGGTGATCGCAGTACCTGTCACCGGCAACGCCGGGCAGGGTCCGGACCATGACATCGCCACGAGCGCGGTGATCGTCTTCGCCGTGGCGATCGCGGTGTGGGCCGGAACCAAGATCGCCGCCGCCGGATTACGCGACGTCGTGGTTCGACGCCGGGTCCAAGTGCTGCAGCTGGCGTGCGGGGCAGTCACCATCGTCTACGGCGCCCTCCTGGCCACACTGATGTTGGGCGGGTTGCCGATCCTGGGGTCGACCTACGGGCTGGCCGTGCTCGTCGCCGGGGTGCTGCTGATGCTGGTGTGGGTGGGCGACGGCGCACTTCTGCTGACGCGCCGCACCCCGTCGCGACTGGCGAACACCGTGTCCGCGGCCGCGATGATCGTCGTCACCGCCGCGGTGGCGCTCGCCGCGAACAGTGTGCCGCCCCGGTTCACGGTGCACGAGTTCTCAACGTGGGACGTCTTTTTGGGCTACCAACTCGATGCACCCCCGAGTCCGGTCAGCTTGATCACCGTATGGCGGTTCGATCCGCTGATCGGTACGGCAGCCATCGTGCTCGCACTGGGCTATCTCGTCGCTGCGGCGCGTCTGCGGCGACGCGGTGACCACTGGCCGGTCGGACGCACCATCGCCTGGACCCTGGGTTGCGCGGCCTTGCTGATCACCACGAGTTCCGGCGTACGTGCCTACGGATCGGCGATGTTCAGCGTGCACATGGGTGAACACATGGCGCTGAACATGTTCGTCCCGGTGCTTCTGGTCCTCGGTGCACCCGTCACGCTCGCCCTACGTGTGCTGCCCAGCGCGTCGAAAGGTGCGGCACCTGGGCCTCGCGAGTGGCTGGTGTGGTTCGTGCATGCACCTGTGACGCGATTCCTGTCGCACCCGGTGACGGCGTTCGTCTTGTTCGTCGGGTCGCTCTACCTCGTCTACTTCACGCCCCTGTTCGACACCTTGATCCGGTATCACTGGGGCCACGAGTTCATGACGGTGCACTTCCTGCTGACCGGCTATCTGTATTACTGGGGAATCATCGGCATCGACCCCGGGCCGCGGCGACTCCCCTTCCTGGGGCGGCTCGGGCTGCTGTTCGCCGTGATGCCGTTCCATGCCTTCTTCGGCATCGCCACGATGACGATGACCTCATCCCTCGGGGAGAGTTTCTACCGATCCGTCAATCTGCCCTGGCTGCAGAGCATCTCGGATGACCAACACCTGGGCGGCGCCATCGCGTGGGGATCGAGCGAGGTACCCGTGATCATCGTGGTGGTCGCCCTGGTCGCCCAGTGGGCACGCCAGGACCGCCGAGCCGGAGCCCGCGAGGACCGCCACAGCGACCGCGGGTACGACGACGAACTCGACGCCTACAACGCGATGCTTCACGAGCTTTCTCGCACCCGGCGCTGAGTTGCACCCGGTCGTACCGATCCGGCCCGGACAGCAGCCGGTTCCTAAGTCATTCGGCGGTGTCGGAACCGCAGGTGCAGTTGCTCCCGCAGGTGCAGTTTTCGCACGTACAGTTCGGGTTGTCGCACTTCGTCGATCCGGCTGTTTCATTGCTGGTCATGCATGTGAGATTACGCCCAGTGCCTGCTGATCAGGCCGCAACGGAACTAATCTCGTCGTGCCACCGACCAATGGGTAGGGCCATCGAGATACACATTGGCTGACCGTCCCTGGATCCCAGATGTCACCGATCGGCAGAACTACGAGATGTAGAGGATGTGTCGCGCATGCATGAGTCACAACACGTGCCCGTGCCCGGAGACATGGCTGCGGCGGTCGAGACCGAGTTGAGGGCGATCGAACGGCGGGTGTTCGAGGATGTGTGGATCAGCCCGGCGCGCGCCCGTGTCCTGGCGGCCACGGCAACGACGCTGGCGGCGATGGCCGTGGCACTGAGAGCGAGCGGCGAAGCGGCTTCTGCGGGTACTCGTGGTGGGCAGTGGATATCACTGGTGGCACTGGCCCTGTTCGCCCTGGCGGCATCGATGTCGGCATTCGCGTTGGCGCGTCGTCGATTTCGATGGTGCTGCATGGCGACCTGCGTGTCAGCGCTGGCCACCGTTGACGGCGCCGGGGCGTTCTGGTGGCATCACACCGCACACACCGCCTCCTGGCTTCCGGCGGCACTCGGCACCGTGACCGCCGCAGCGCTGACCGCAACATGGCTGGGCGTCTGCTTGGCCCCGCTGAATTCGTCTCAGCCGGATATGCGCGCCGGCGCCGGCGATTGAGAATCGCTGAAGGTATTCGGTTGGACCGTGCCGTAGTTGCGCAACCGCAGGCTGTTCGACACGACCAGGAATGACGACACCGCCATCGCCCCACCTGCGATCAACGGGTTGAGCAGGCCTGCCGCGGCGATCGGAATCGCCGCGACGTTATAGCCGAAGGCCCAGATCATGTTGACCCGGATGGTCCGCATGGTCGCGCGGGCCAGGCCCAGGGCCTGCGGGACCGAATCGAGGTTGTCACGGACCAGGATGATGTCGGCCGCGCCGATGGCGACGTCGGTCCCCCGGCCGATGGCAAGGCCCAGGTCGGCACAGGCCAAAGCGGGACCATCGTTGATCCCGTCGCCGACCATGGCCACCACCCGGCCCTGATCGCGCAGTTTCTCGATCGCGCCGACCTTGTCCTCGGGCAGTACCTCGGCGACCACATCATCGATGCCCACGGCCGCCCCGATCGCGGCGGCCGTCGCGGCATTGTCACCGGTCAAGAGCATGGTTTTCATGCCCTCCGCGTGGAGGCGTGCGATGGCACCGGCCGCCGACTCCTTGACGGCGTCGGCGATGCAGATGGCGCCGCAGACGGTATCGCCGTGCGCGACGAATACGACTGTCTGGCCCTGCGACTCGCCCGTCTTGCGCGCAGCCGCAAGGTTGGCAGGTACCACCCGATCGCGGGTTACCCAGGCGGGACGTCCGACGACCACGGCCATGCCGTCCACCGAGCCGGCCACACCGTGGCCCGCGAACGCCTGGAAGTCCTCGACCGGGGCGACGTCGCGACCCGCGCGGGCAGTGACGATCGCGTGCGCCACGGGATGTTCGGATGCCGACTCGACTGCTGCCGCATGTCCGAGGACCTCGTCCTCGGTCCACCCCTCGGCCACCGCGACGGTGATGACCTGAGGTTGTCCGGTGGTCAGGGTGCCGGTTTTGTCGAACACGACGGTGTCGACCGCGCGGATCGCCTCCAGGGCGCGATGGCCTTTGAGGAAGATGCCCAGCTGGGCGCCGCGCCCCGAGGCCACCATCATCGCGGTCGGGGTCGCCAGTCCCAGCGCGCACGGGCAGGCGATCACCAGGACCGCCAGGGCAGCTGATACCGCTCGGTTGACATCGCCGTCGACCAACAGCCAACCGATGGCGGTGGCCGCGGCGATCACGAGCACACACGGCACGAACACCGCGGCGATGCGGTCGGCCAGCCTCTGCGCGTCGGCCTTCTGGGCCTGTGCCTGCTCGACCAGGCGGACCATCCCGGCGAACCGGGTGTCCGGTCCCACCGCGGCGGCCTCGACGATCAAGCGGCCGTCGAGGACGACGGTGCCGCCCACGACACTCGAACCTTCTTGTGTCTGTACCGGTTTCGACTCTCCGGTCATCGCGCTGACGTCCACTGCGGCCGCCCCGCTCACCACAAGACCATCGGCCGCGATGGCCTCACCGGGACGAACGACGAAACGCTGGCCTTCCTTGAGCTCGTCCGCGGGCAGCACGAGCTCGCTGCCGTCGGCGAGCAGCACCGTCACCGACTTGGCACCGAGCGCGGCAAGTGCCCGCAGGGCTCCTCCGGCGCGCGAGCGGGCCCGCGCCTCGAAGTAACGGCCCGCGAGCACGAAAACCGTTACGCCCGCGGCAACCTCGAGGTAAATGGCATCGCTTCCCAGCAGCGCCTGCCAGACGCCCGCAGCATGGTAGGTCTGGTGGTCGAAGAAGATCGTGTACATGGACCACACGGTGGCGGCGGTGACGCCGATGGAGATCAAGGTCTCCATGGTTGAGGTTCCGTGCCGGGCATTGCGAAGCGCACTGCGATGGAACGGCCATGCGGCCCACGTGACGATCGGTGCCGCCAACGCGGTGAGCACCCACTGCCACCCGGCGAACCGGGTGTCGGGCACCACGGCAAACATCACCGACAGATCGGCGAGCGGGATGAACAAAACGGCAGCGATCGCCAGGCGCCGGAGGAGGCTGCGGGCATGGTCGGCATCGGGGTCGACGTCGGTCGTGGAGCGTTCGGTGCGGGGGGCGGCCTGGTAGCCGGCCCGCTCGATCACCGCGCACAACTGCTCGACGCCGACGTCCGGGGTGGCTTCCACGGTGGCGACGCGTGTGGCGAAGTTCACTGACGCGCGTACCCCGTCGACCTTGTTGAGTTTGTTCTCCACGCGGGCAGCGCAGGCCCCACACGACATTCCTGTGACGTCGAGCGCAATGCGCTGGGTCGCCTCACTGTCGGGGACGGTTGCTGTTGTCACCACTACTCCCAATTGCTCACTCACCACCTCGGTGGCATACGTCACCGAATATGTAGTCGCTCCGGCCCGATGCGGAGTTCCCGGGCGACATCGAATAATGTCGAGGGCTGTGACTACCGAACGCGGCGAGGACCACGTTACGCGGCTGGCCTTCGCCGCCGGCCGCGGTGATTCCGCGGCGCTCGAGCAATTCATCAGGGCCACCCAGACCGACGTCTGGCGAACCGTCGCCTACCTCGGCGATGCCGGATCGGCCGACGACCTGACGCAAGAGACCTTCATCCGCGCCATCACCGCGCTCCCCCGATTCAGCGGCCGGTCGTCTGCCCGTACCTGGCTGCTGTCGATCGCTCGGCGCGTGGTGGTCGACCAGATTCGGCACAAGCAAAGCCGGCCACGCACCCAGCACGGAGTGGACGTCGAGCAGGTCCTCGACAGCTACCGCCCGGTCGGTGGGTTCGAGAAGATGGTGGAGATCCGCCTCTTGCTGGACGGCCTGGACCCCGACCGGCGGCACGCTCTGCTGCTGACCCAGGTCCTCGGCTTGTCCTATGCGGAAGCCGCCGAGGTGTGCGGTTGCCCGGTCGGCACCATCCGTTCACGGGTGGCACGCGCACGCGAAGATCTCATTGCAGCGGCCGAACGGGACGATCTGACCGGCTAGGGCAGGCGACACCGGCGACGGTGTTCTCGCCATCGCACCGCCACGTCGGCAGCTCCCGGCAGATATTCAGCCGCCCATGTGCCCGACGGTCACCCAGCGGATGGCCCTGGCCACCACCGAGGAGCGTTTCTCCGGCGGCCCGTCAGGCGCGGACACCGCGTCGCCGTCGGCGCCGGCGGTGCGCTCTTCGGCGTGGTAACCGGCCTGCTCAACGGCGTCACAGAGGTCGGCGACACTGATGTCACGCCGGGCGTCGATCGTCGCGATCTTTGTGGAGATGGCGACCGAGGCCTGCACTCCGTCGATCTTGTTCAGCTTGTTCTCGACCCGGCGCGAGCACGCTCCGCAGGACATTCCGGTCACGTCGAGCTGGATCCGTCTGGTATCTGATGTCTCGGTATGTTGTGCGGCTACGTCAGTCACTGCCATTCCTCACTGTCTCGTGGCGTCTGGTTGATTGGTCGTCGGACCACCGCGTTGAGTTCCCGAACATCCCTGGGCGAGCAGTGCCTGTAACGACGGCGGTGCCGCCACGAGCTCACCGACGGTGCGGGTTCCCAGCGGGAGAGCCGGGTACTCGGCCAGGTACTCCGCATAGGAACGTCCAGCGAGCCTCAATCCCAGGCTGATCCATGCGTCGATCACCGACCAACGCCGTGGATTGGCCTTCGCCCAAGCACTTTCATCGAGCCGGCGCTTCCATTCATGAACGTCGACCTCTTCGGCGGCCACAGCACCGAGCACCTCCCGGTACGCCATTGCCTGCCCGCGCATCACGTCGACCCCGCAGCCCAGCTCGTCGGATGCGCCGAACCCCGGCAACCTGCGCAGAATGGCCCTCGCCGCTGCGTGTCCGGTCGTCACTTCCTCGGTCAATTCCACTGCAGGACAGGCCTGTAGCGCGTGACAGGCATCGACGATCGAAACCAGGATGTCGGCGGACCCCCGTACCTGTTCGGGTGTGCCGAGGACCCGGGGCAGGCGCACGATCGTGAAGTCGAGCTCCCCGCCGGCCCCCGCCACTGACAATTCCGCGAGCGCCTTGGCTGCGGCATACGGGTACGGAGCCTGACGCGGGTCGACAACTTGTGGCGCCGTGACAGCCGAATTGACGACATACGTCGACAGGTGCACAAATCTGGCGCCGGTAGCCGTGCACGCCTCGGTCATGTTCGCCACCGATTCCACGTTGGCCGAACGGAGTTCGCGGTACGGAACCACCACGTTCGTGTTGCCGATGCAGTTGACCAGGGTTCGCGTTCCGGTCTCGCGGATCAGCGTCTCCAGCTCCGCCGAACCGGAGCCGGGACTGAGGTGTTCGATGCGTACGCCCGGCGCGCTGCGAAGCTCTGCCCAGATCCCGTGGCCGGGTGGGACCGACCTCATGGCCAGAACCACATCAGGGCGGTGTTCGCCCGACCGCGCCAGGTCCACAATCGCCTCGGCGAATCCGGTCCCCAGAATTCCTGACGCGCCCACCACCAGGATCGGCTCGGTGCCGTGGTGGGGTGATGATCGCCGTGGGTTGGACACCCCGCGGGGGTGGCGCGTCGCCAGGGCGGCGAAGTCACGTTCGATCTCGGCAGCGGTGTCGCCGTCCATCCAGCTGTCGCTCGTCGACACGTCGTCGACCAGGTTCGCCGCGGTATCGGCACTGATCAGATCAAGAATCGAAACCTGCCTGCCGAGATACCTGCGCGTATCGGGCAGGATTCGGACGAGATCCAACGACCCGATGCCCTCACTCAGCAGCGACGTGTCGGGTGTGATCAACCTGTCGAGGTGTGCGCTCCACATTCCGGCGAGTCCGGCCGCCCGGTCAGCGGAGTCCGTGTCGGCTTGCCGGCGTTGTCCGGCAGCGACTGAAGTGTGCAGCCTTGCGGTGTCGGTCTTCCCGTTGGGTTTTCGGGGAATGCGCGCGACACCCGAAACGACGAACGAAGACACCCGCGAATCCACGAGGACGCTCCTGATCCGTGCGGCCGCAGCAGGGTCCTCGCCGCCGTGGCGGGTCCGCCGGGTCTCGAACCACACCGAAAGACCGCCGTTGCGAAGTTCCACGGCGACATCGACGACCGCCGGGTCCGCCGCGACGCGCCTGGTGATCCCGGCGGTGTCGACCCGCTTGCCCGAGATCTTGACGACCGCGTCTTTGCGCCCCGCGAACATCGGGAAGCCGGCGCCATCGACAGTTACCCGGTCGCCAGTCGCATAGGCGCGTCGCCGTGCGCCGCAGGTGGTGGCCACCGACCCGAAATCGGCACTGTCCAAACCCAGATAGCCATCGGTCACCATCTCCCCCACCACCACGACTTCGCCGAATGCGACCACTACCGAGTTCGCGACGACAGGTGGCCCCAGTCGCGAACGCGCACCGTGCTCGACCACTCGGCCGCCGTCAACGATCGGCAGGTAGGTCACCACAACCGTGGTCTCTGTCGGGCCATAACTCGACACCAGCGAGATGTTCTCGGCGCCGGCGGTATTGATCCACTTGTCGACAGCGCCCGGCCGGATGGGCTCACCGCCGATGACGACCTGCCGCAGATGAGAACGGCCGATGCCGGAGATCGTGTCGACGTCCTCACACCACAGATGCCACAGGGCGGTGGGCAGATCCACGATTGTCGCCCCGCATGCCAGCAGGTCTCTGGTGAGCGCCTGCAGATCACCGGCTTTCATCGCGGCCGAACGGATGAGTGCCGCCCCGCTCAACGCGGCACCGAAGACCTCTTCAACGCTGATATCGGATGTCAGCGGTGCACATTGGAGGATGGTGTCGTCCGGTCCCCAACCGTAGGCCCGTGTCACCCCGGCGCAGAACGTCGCAAGCGAACCATGGCTGACATGCACGAGTTTGGGCTCACCGGTCGATCCGGAGGTGGGCATGACATAGGCGGTCCTGGTGGCGAGCCGCGGGTCGTTCACTATCTGTTCGACGCGAGCGTCTACCAGGCGACGACGCTCGTCACCGCGGAATCGGGAGACATTCACCGACTCGACGTCGACGGCATGCACGGAGATGCCGTTGCCGTGTTCGCTGATGGCTTCGGCCCGCGGTACCACCTCATCGCTGCTCTCGCACACGCTGTAACCGCAGCCGGCCAGGTGACATGCGATCATGAGGTCGATCACCGTGTCGGTATCGTCGTCGGTGAAAACCATCACATCGCCTGGCCCGGCACCGATCTGGAGCAGCCAGGCGATCCACGGATCGACATGGTCGCGCTGTCGCCGACATTCACCGACCGATTCGCGGCGAGCGAGGAACCACGCGGGGATCGCCGGCTCCTCAGGTTCATGCTCGTGCGAACCCGAACGCAGCCGCCCGTCGCCGTCGACCCCGCGCCACTCACCGACGGCGGCCGCGATGGGGAGATCCCACATCGTTGTCATGGATTTCAGTGCGGACGCCACCCGGGCTGCCACGTCACCGGCCTTCTGCCGCGGCAGATCAGCTCTGTTCCAGACGTTGACGGTGAGCCTGCGTCGTTGCTCGTCGAGCACGCCCGCCACAGTGATGCCCTCGATCGGGCCGATGTCCGACGTCTCCGGTGCGTCGGCCAGGAACGGCGCCAGTGCGGGCGCACAGGGCTCCCGCAGAAAATTGAGCGTCAGCGCCTCCACGGAGGTTGTCCGATTGATCGCCAGATACATTCGGCGGTAGTGCTCTTCACGCAACCAGCGGTGCCGGCCGGCCCTCACATAGCCCCGATCCACGGTGCGCACCACGTCTGCGACCGATGCATGGGGCGGGAACCGAACCGGCTGCGCGATCGAGTTGACCAGGCACGTCGCGACACCGAGAGCAGGATCACCGAAGCGGTTGTCCACCGCGTGTACCAGAAGACCATCGGTGGCTTGACGAACACTCGCGTCCACAGCCGTCGCCGCCGCCGCGACAAGCACGTTGAGCGGGACATTCTCGCGGTCGGCCAAGGCGAGGACTTCGTCGTAGTCCGCTCCCCCGATCACGACGGACTCCGTGAGAATTCCCTTGGCCGCGGATGCGGGAACATCGTCGGCGGTGTGCCCATACGCGCCCCGCCCGGCGGCCGCACTGAGCTCACGCTGCACGACATTGGTGAGCCGCTGCAGCGATTCGTCGATACGGCTCGCCTCCCGGCCGTGTGCGGCAGCGACGTCGGCCAGACCGTCACGGACACAGGCGGTATGGGCCGCGCCACCGGTCGCGAGGGCATGTCCCAGGTCAGCTTCGATGATTCCGATCGCGCCGCCGTCGAGCAAGATGTGGTGCGCACGGGCAGCGAGGCCACGCACCAGGCCGTTGCCGTCGACGGACACGGTGTAGCGCGCCAATGGCTTTGCGAGAATGCCCGATCCCCACTCGTGTGCCAGTCCGTCCTCGCCGGTCACGGCCCCTTCGTCAGCGCTGCCGCACACGCGCACAACGTCATCGATGTCGAGTCGGGGCACGAGCTCCGGGTATCCGCCGGACTCGGACTGCGCCTCCAATACGCACAAATGAACGGGGTTGGCGAGAATCGTCCGCGCCAACGCGGCCAGGAATTCCGCCGACGGCATCGGCTGGAACCGGTAGCGCCTACCGATCAGATACAGATGGGGATCAGCGTCCTGCACCACTCCGTTGTAGATGTTCTGCTGTGAGCGGCTCAACGGAATACGTTGCGCATACGCGCTTTCAGACAGATTCACCCAGCTTCTCCAACTCCCGGACCCAGCCCGCGATCGACAGGTTGTCCGCCAGTCGCCGCGGTACGTCTGATTCCCGATCGATGCCGAGGTGCTTCATCAACAGCACGAATCGAACCGAGTCCAGCCCGAGATCCCTCAGGTCTGTGGCATCACCGTCGACGAGATCTGTTTCGTCGACGTAGAGCACCTCCGAGAGCGCAGCGAGAATATCGCGTCGCAGCGTCTCAGCCACCGGCAACCACACCCAGTGCCGCACGCACGATCTTGCCGGACTGGGTTCGTGGAATCTCTTGCACGAACCTGATTGTCGACGGTCTGGCCATCGGCTCGGACTCCTTCCGGAAGCGCGCCGCAATGGCGTGTTTGAGCTTCCTGGCGCCTGATTCATCCAGATTTGCCGATGCGACCACCGCCAGACCCACCAGCGCACCGAACTCCTCGTCGGGGATTTCGTAACAGGCTGCCTGGCTGACGCCGGCAACACCTTCGGCGATGCGGTCCACCTCATCGGGCGCGATGTTGACGCCTCCGGAGATGATCATCTCCGATGACCTTCCCCTGATATAGAAGAAGCCGTCATCGTGCCGGTCCAGGACATCGCCGGTGTTCACCCACCCGTCGACCAGAGTTTCGGCGGTCCGCTCGGGATTTTCCCAGTACCCCAGCATGTTCGCCGGAGACTTGATCCACAGGGTGCCTGAGGCAGCAGAATCAGCACCCGAACGTGTGGGCGGTCCGCTGCCGTCGCCATCCAGGTGCACGTCCACGCCGGGATAGGGCCGGCCTACGGCACCGGCTTCGATTCTGGCGATCGACCCGTCATCGGTGGGAAGACACAGTGCGGTACAACCGGTTTCGCTGAGACCGTAGACCTGTGCGGTACGAACACCGGCCGCCTCCACAAAGCTGACGTCGGAAGCGATGGCGCGGGAACCGCCATATCCGACCATCCGTAGTGACGGCGGGACCGGTGCGCCGGTGGACCGCAGCTCGGACACCAGTCGGGTCAACAGGGTGGGAACCAGGCAGGTCGTCGCAACATCGTTCGTGGCGAGAAGCTCCCCGATGGACATCCCGTTCTCACCGCCGGTGATACACAGCCCGCCGTGCATCAGGCAGTTGAGGATCCACCACAGTCCGCCGATGTGCGTCGCGGGCAACGGTGAGTACGTGGTTTCGCCGACGATCCAGTCAACCCACGTCAATGCCTCCCGCTGCAGGATGTCGGCGACGGAATAGAAGGTTCGATTCGCCAGCAGTACGGCCTTCGGCGTGCCCGTCGTACCACTGGTGAAGATCATCGCCAGCGGATGGTCGGCTCCCCCGACGGGTGCCTCATCTGAACCCGGATCTCCGACGCACTCGGTTGCGCCGGCGGAGATGTCGACGGCGAAGGCAGGCACCGACCGGAGCGATCCGAGCTCGGCGGTCCGCAGCCGGCATCCCGGTGTGATGAGAACCGCACCGGGGGTGGCGATCTCGCCGAACCGGTCGATGGTCGCCGGGGGCAGGCCGCCGTCCACCATGACAGCGATCGCACCGACCTTCGCGCACGCCAATACCGACAGGTAAGTCTCGGGACCGTTGTCGGATACGACGAACACACGAGTGCCCCGCGAGACCGATCGAGACCCGAGATCGGTTGCAAGCCTGTCTACTTCGGCCATGAGGTCGCGGTAGCGCAACACGCTGGTTCCGTCGCAGCGACGTAACGCGATCGCCTCGGGCTGCTGTCGTGCCCTCTCGCCGATGCGTGCCAGAACCGTGGATGGTGGGTATGTCATAGCTGTGTCAAGCCGCTTTCGTACCGATGTCAGGGGATGTTGAGCGCCGCCAGCTCGACTTCGCCGGACGCGGACCCGCCGTCCTCATCCCAGAACTCGACCGTGCACGGAATCTTGAGATAACGAATCGTTCGATCGACGACCTCGAAGTCCTTGCACAGCAGGCGCGCCGAGAATTTGTGAGATTTGATCGGGCGCCTGAAACGTGACGCCGTGGTCTTGATCAGCATGCTGGGGAGCTGGTAGTTGAAGTAGTCCTCCATCGACCAGCCCCGGAATTCGGGTATCTGCTCGTTGAGGATGGCCGGGGCGAAGGCGCTGTAGGCGAGCTGGTTGAAGCACAGCACCCATTCCGCAGCGTTGAAGTGCCCGGTGTCGCGAATGTACGCGGGCTCTTTGATGCTGAAGTTCCCAACCGCGAGCACGGAGGTCTCGGTGGCTTCGTACTCCGCGTCGAGTAGATAGCGACACCCTTTGTAGGAATAGGGTTCCAGCACCTTGACCAGAAGATCTTCCGGGATCGGCGCCATGTCGGAGGTGTCGTACCCACCAGTCGTCATCGATAGTGTCTCGGCGGTGCTCATGCTCATACCCCATATCCCGGTGTCTTGAGGCCGTCCAACATGGTCAGCCGATGAGTCGTCAAAGTGCCTGGTGTGGTGCCGTGTTTCGCCCGGTGCATCAGAACCCGGTTGTCCCACAACACAACATCGCCGACCTCATAGTGTTGGGTGTGGATGAACGGCGATGTGAAATCCGCGTCGAGTTGCCCGGTGGCCGTCATGAGTTCCTGCAGAACGGCGGGCTCCAGGACGTGTCCGTGCTCATCCTCGATCTTCGTGGTGCCCGATGCGCAGATGTAGAGGATCTCCTGCCCGGTCTTCGGGTGCCTGATCACCGTCGGCCATTTGATCGGCGGCGTGGTCTTGGATATCTCGTCCCAGACTTCGCCGATCGGCTTGTAGACGTCATGCGGGCGAATCTTGATGTGGCGCCGGGGATCATGGGTCGCGAATGTTCCGCGAACCGGGTCCCGCACGGTGTCCGGCACGGATTCCCACACCTTGTTGAGATCGATGAAGTAGGTCCCCCGATCCTCACCGGGGACGGCCAGCGGAAGCACCATGGAGAATGCGAAGGGCTCGGGCATGAACATGTAGTCGATGTGCCAGAACGCACCGGTCCTGGGTACGCCGTGGCCCTGCTCGGTCGAGGAGACGAAGATCTCCGGGTGGTCCTTGTGGTGATAGATCGGCTCGTAGTACGTGACGATGTCGCCGACGATGCGCCCCAGTTCGAGGAACTCTTCAGGAGTCGGATGAAGGTCTTTCAGAATGACCAGCTTGTTCTGATAGACGATCTCACGGATCTCTTCCCTCGTGATGCCGTCGAGATTCTTGGGGTCGATTCCCGTGACTTGCGCCCCGAGCCCCGCCCCTTTCACGTTCAGCGTCAACTCTTCTCCTCGTTCAGCTCTGCGCTGCGCCGGTGGTGCGGCGCTATCGGATAGGTCGCGTCAAACCGATTGAAAGTTCCCGCTATTCGCGATCCGGACTGCCAACCCACGTCGCGGGAAGCATCGGGACCGACTCTCCGGCACTGTCGAATGACCGCTGGACCATCCCGGCGGCGGGGGTACTCGTGGCCACCGGCGCGACACCGGCGAAGCCGAGGGTGCCTGCACCCGTCCCGCTGGACGTGGGTGGTACGGGCCGGCCGAGGACCGGGTCTTCGGCCGCGGCCTCCGCAGTGTCGGTGGCGGCCAGAAACTCGTGGCGATAACTCCGGGCCCGGTCTCGTTTCCGGCTGGTCTGTTTTCGACGGCTGCGGTCGATGGCGGCTGCTCGCGCCGCGGCTACGGCGGTCAGGATATCTGCCATGCTGTCAGGGGATTCGGTGCCGGATTTCGGCCCCGATGCCACGGCGGGCGGATCCAGACCGGGGACGGCATAGGTCACGATCGGTGATGCCGCCGAGCCGCTCGCACTGGTTGTGGTGGGCCCGCTGGGACCGGAACTACTGGTCTGCGGAACCGCGCTGGAGACTCCGGACGGGGTCAATGCCAGGCCCGCGTGGGCGCTCGGCGCAGCGCGGTGGCCGGCGGCGACCTCGACGGGAGCCGGTAACACGCTCGCCGGCGGCGCCTTGTTCTGCAGGAGCGCCAGCGCACCCAGCGCGCTCAATGCGCTGAGTGCGGGCGCGAAGAACGGCAGCAGCAGAAGCGAATACGAGGCGTAGTACGGATACCAGAGCATGTCGTACAGCACCAGCGCGATCGCCGCGAGTATGGCGGCCTCGGCCGGGTTGAACCCCAGTTTCCCGAAGAGCTGCTGAAACGTCTCAAGCAGTTTTTCGGGATTGCCCGCACCCGCGATGAGGTCGGAGATCAGTCGCCAGATGTCGTTCAGCGGCTGGTTGTCCGACGCTGAACCGGACGTACGCTGCTGCTCACTCCGTGCCTCACCACCCGGCGCGAGGATCGAAGGGGCCAGCCGCGGTGGTGGAACAGCAGAATAGGCGCTCGCCGCAACCGCCTCATAGGTCATCATCACCTCGGCCGCCTGCAGCCACATCCGCACGTAATCGGCTTCGTTGAGGGCAATCGGAATGGTGTTGACGCCGAAGAAGTTGGTGGCCGACAGCACGCCGTGGGCGACGTGGTTGGCAGCGAGTTCCGCCGGCGTTGGCATGATCGCCAGGGCGCTGCTGTAGGCAGCTGCAACCATCTCGTGCTGTGTACCGGTGATGGCACTGTCGGCTGAGGCCTGTTCCAGCCACGCCAGGTAGGGGCCATGAGCAGCCACATACTGCGCCGCGCTGGGACCTTCCCAGCTACCGGCTTGCACCTCGGCCAGGATCTGCGTCAGTTCGGCTGCTACCGCGCTGTATTGAGCGCTCAGCGCATGCCACTGCCCGGCTGCGGCGAGAAGTGATCCGGGACCGGGGCCCGTGCTCAACAACGCGGAATGCACCTCTGGGGGCACCGCCAGCCAATGTGGGCCAGTCACGTCATCACCTCCTTGCACAAGCGTCGACCGGCAGCGCGAACCTGCACGAGTTCGCCTTGTCCTTCACTAGTCGGTGACGGGAACCAGAAAGTTCCCGCGGTGTGTGGCAGTGACCTGTGAACCAGGGCAACGACTCTCGACGGCGCTGCGCACGTGCACGCGCTCAGGGGCCGACGGGTACGGTCGTGCCATGCCAGTGATCGACGCGCGTCATCTGACCGCGGTATCGGAAACCGCGCTACTGACTCTGCACCAGAGGGCGACGGAGGCCGCCCGGCCTGACGGCGTCATCGAGGACCCGATGGCGATCACACTGCGTGACGGCCTCGGCTACGACTATCACCATTTCGGCCGGACCCACCAGGCCACCGCCCTGCGCGCCCTGGCGTTCGACGTCGCTTCGCGGCGATACCTGCAGACGCACCGCCGCGCCAGTGTGGTCGCCCTGGCCGAGGGGCTGCAGACCAGCTTCTGGCGTCTCGACAACGGTGAAATGACCTGGCTTTCGGTGGACTTGGAGCCGATCGTGCGGCTGCGTCAGCAACTACTCCCGGCTTCGGACCGGCTCCGGTACCTGGCGCAGTCGGCACTCGACCATTCCTGGATGGATCAGGTGGACGCAACCAACGGCGTGCTCATCACCGCCGAGGGATTGTTCCAATACCTGGAGCATGACGCGGTATTCGATCTCATCGCAGCCTGTGCCGCCCGATTTCCCGGAGGACAGCTGATCTTCGACAGCGTCCCGCGGTTTCTGAGCTGGTACTCGCAACGACGTGGCATCAGGCTCAGCAAGCAGTACACCGCGCCACCGATGCCGTTCTCATTCACTGCAGACCGGTACGACGAGTTACGCTCCATCCCAGGCGTTCTCGCTGTGTACGAGCTCGATATGCCGGCGGGCCGGGGCAAGGTCCTGTCCCGTGCCGCGGGCCTCGTCTACCGGTCCAGGCGGCTCGAGCGCTTCCGGGCACCGACCAATGTCGTCGAGTTCGGTTAGCCGAACGAGCGTGGGTCTCGTGCACGGGAATCGACGCGATTGCGTGCACAAGACCCACGGTCGGCCAGACAAGCGACGCTATCCTGCACGCACTTTCGCTGCAGCGCGGACCATATGCCTGAGCGACTCGGTCACCTCATCGGTGGTTCGCGTCTTCAGGCCGCAGTCGGGGTTGACCCAGAGCCGTTCGGCGGGAACCGATTCGAGTGCCTCGCGCAGTGCCGTCGTGATCTCCTCCACGCCAGGCACCCTCGGCGAATGGATGTCATAGACACCCGGGCCGACGCTGTTGGAGAATCCGGCGGCATTGAGATCTCCGAGAACCTCCATGTGCGAACGGGCCGCCTCGATCGACGTGACATCCGCATCCAGGTCCGCGATCGCCCCGATCACCTCACCGAACTCCGAATAGCAGAGGTGGGTGTGGATCTGCGTGGAGTCGGCGACGCCTGAGGTGGACAGCCGGAACGCATCGACCGCCCACCGCAGGTAGGCGTTCTTGTCCTTCGAACGCAGCGGCAACAGCTCGCGGAGTGCCGGCTCATCGACCTGGATGATCGCGATACCCGCCGACTGCAGGTCGACCGTCTCATCCCGGATCGCCAGGGCCACTTGAAATGCCGTGTCCGCCAACGGCTGATCGTCGCGGACGAACGACCAGGCCAGGATGGTGACCGGCCCGGTGAGCATGCCCTTGACCGGCTTGTCCGTGAGTGACTGGGCATAGCTGATCCACTCGACCGTCATCGGCTCCGGCCGGACCACGTCCCCGTAGAGGATCGGCGGCCGCACGCACCGGCTGCCGTAGGACTGAACCCAGCCGTTCTGCGTGGCGAAGAACCCGTCGAGTTGTTCGGCGAAGTACTGCACCATGTCATTGCGTTCGGGCTCTCCGTGCACGAGCACGTCCAGCCCCAGCTGTTCCTGCAAGGCGATGACGTCGGCGATCTCGGCCTTCATCCGTCGCTGGTATTCCGCGGCGTCGATCTTGCCGGACCGGAGGTCGGCGCGAGCGATACGAATGGCCGTGGTCTGCGGGTAGGACCCGATCGTGGTGGTGGGCAGGGCGGGCAGCTTCAGCCGGTCCTGTTGGGCGGTGCGGCGCCGATCGGCCTGCCCACGCTCGGCGCCGGAGGCCACGATCGCCGAGATCCGCGCCCGGACCTGGCCGTTGTTCAGCCGTGGATCGGATGTGCGGGAGGCAATGGTGGCGTTGGATTCCGTGATCTCGGCCGAGATCGCGTCGCGCCCCTGCCTGAGACCTCGCGCCAAGACCGCGACCTCATCGACCTTCTCAGCCCCGAAGGCCAGCCAACTACGCAGTACCGCATCGATATCCGCTTCAGCGTCGAGCGCGTACGGGACATGCAGCGTCGAGCAGGACGTCGACACTGCCACCGCTCCCGCGTTCCCCAGGAGCGCGCCCAGTGAGTCCAGGGCCCGTTCCAGGTCGGTGCGCCAAATGTTGCGGCCGTCGACCACACCGGCCACCAGGAGCTTGTCCTTCAGCTCGGGCACGGCGGCCAGAGCGGCAGCAGAACCGGCCACCAGATCGATGCCGATGGCCTCGACCGCGGTCCGGGCCAGGGCCGGGAGCGCATCCGTCAGCTCGCCGAAGTAGGTCGCGACGGAAATCGCGGGCCGCTTGGTCAGCCCGCCCAGCCGGCCGTAGGCACGGGTGGCCAGTTCGGCGGCGTTGTCGACCATGTCGGTCACCAACACCGGCTCGTCGATCTGGACCCACTCGACACCCCGATCTGCCAACACGCCCAGCAGTTCGGCGTACACCTCGACGAGCTCGTCGAGCCGCGAGGCCGGCGCGCCCGCTCCGTCGACGGCCTTGGACAAAGACAGGAACGTGACGGGCCCGATGATCACCGGCCGGGCCGGAACCCCCTGTGCGCGCGCCTCTTCCAGCTCACCCAGCACCTTGGCCGCGTTCAGGGAGAAGGTCGTGTCCGGGCGCAGTTCCGGAACCAGGTAGTGGTAGTTGGTGTCGAACCACTTGGTCATCTCCAGGGGCGCGATTTCGTCGTTCCCGCGGGCGGCGGCGAAGTAGCGGTCGAGATCATCGGCGATCCCACTGACCCGCGTCGGCAGCGCACCGACCAGAACTGCGGTATCGAGCATCTGGTCGTAGTAGGAGAAGGTGTTGATCGGGACCGAATCGAGTCCGGCCGCGACGAGCGACGCCCAGGTGTCGCGTCGCAAGGTGGCGGCCACTGATTCGAGTTCTGTTCGGTCGATACGACCCGACCAGTACTTCTCGACGGCGCGCTTGAGCTCGCGGTTGGGCCCGATTCGAGGTGACCCGAGGATGGTGGCGGTGAAAGGTGCTGCGGTTGTGCTCATGACGACGTCCTTCAACATGCGGGGATGGCCACCGCCAGGAGACATCGAACCGAACGCAGCCACCCACCACGAGTGAACCGCTTTCGGCCACTGCCCATTCCGCGAGGCGATGAACCACCGGACGCGGCGCGCCCGGTACGGCTGGCAGGTCTTCGGACTCACAGGCACGCACGGAATCCGTGCACCTACTGGCCGTCGCTTCCCAGCCGCAGATTCCTGCGGGCCAGTGCTGATGACGGCGGTCGTTCCTGCATACCGCTGCGGGACAGTCCCGGATTCTCACCGGGTTCCCTCTCACGTCGCATCTCAATCAGCATGCGACGCTCGATGTCGGCACCGCAAACCTCCGGTGCCGACAAACCAGCTGCGCGGCTCAGACTACCCCCGCACGGTGGCGGGTACCGATCAGCGCGGCATCGCGGCTTTGATCTTGTCCACCACATCGGCTGCCTGAGTTACCGACGAACCCGCCGGCTTACACGCCTGGATATCCATGACGAGATTGGCGGCCACGGCGAGCGCACGCTGGCAATCCCGGGTCTGATCCCCGTTGACGCGGGTGAAGGGCAGCGTGAGCTCGGAATCGGTCTTTGTCAGATCGCCACTCGTCCACTTGGGCAGGCGCTCACCATTGAGGGTGATGTTCACGTGGTGGTTGGTGCACTTGGACCAACGGTCCGCCGATTGGTTCAAGAAGTCGGTGGCATCCTGCGCGGACGGGAAGATGACGACCGACTGCACCAGCAGGTTGTCCCAGTCATCGTTGTCCGGCGCGCGCAGCAGCACCTGGCGCATGGCGGTCCAGCGATCCCCGTAGATGGCCGCCTCATCGACCTGCCAAGCACCGAGGCAGTTCAGATTGGGCAGCAGATTGCGATGATCGCCCATCTCGGTGACAGGCGGGTGTGCCGTCATCCCCTCGGTCCCCATCAGGGTGTTGACCTCGTCGGTACTGAGCAGCAGTCCCTCGAGCGCCGACTTGGGCACGTCTTTCGGCGGCCCCTGGGCTTTGTCACCATTGCCGGCACAACTGGTCGCCAACAGCACGAGCATGAGCAGCGAGATCGCAAGCCGGATCACGGTAATCCTTTACTGACGGCACGGTTCACCGCGCGGTGGGGGACGGATTCTCAGAGGTGACGCGAACCGGGGCGCTGCGCGATTACCCAATCAGGACAACGAGTTTGTGTTTGCCGTCACGCGTGGGTGCCGGCGGCGGCGCAGGCCATCTGGGCGTTGTTGGCGTCGGTGTTGAGCTGGGTGGCCGTGTCATTGAGTGACTGACCGCCGGTACGCAGCCCCATCTTCAGGAGCAGCTTGGTGGCGCCGAAGGACCATGACCGCATCGGGTTGGCGATCTCGGGCGAGAGTCCGGGAGTGCCGGCGGCGTTCATCGCCGACGCGGCGGCCTCACGCAGCGCGGTCCGGCCACTGGTGTTGGTGGTGCTGATCGTCGGGTCGCCGTAGTCGGGGCGCTCCACACCTTCAATGGAATCCGCGAAATCACCGTAGAACGTCGACGCGGAGTCAAGCGCACTCGCGAACGTGGAGCAGGCAGCAACCGCCGGCACGCCGGGATCATCCGTGCTGGCGACCGGTACGGGCACCGGACCCGCAGCCGGCACTCCGGCTGTCACCGGGGGCAACTCCGGCACGGCAGGCGCTGCCGGCCCCGGAGCACCTGACTCGTCGCCCGGCTCGGCAACTGCCATGGGCATGGCAGCGAAGCCGATGCCGACCGCAATGAGCAGCGATGCAAACCCTCGCTCGTACACCTGAGACGACCTCAACGATTCCTCCGTCAATCGGTAGCAATTCGGCGCTGCGCGCCACAGTTCACGTCCGCGCCCCCTCGACGCATCGGCCGTACCCCCCCGGATGCCCCTCACGGTCGGGGTTGCACATGTCCAAAAAGTGAACAGCCGGCCAACCGACCACCTCCAAGGGTCGTCCATTGCGTGCCGGCAGTCGCTGCTGTTTCCTCATATATGTAATGCGCTGCGGCGCATGCCCTTTCCCAGCAACTTCACAGGTTCCGGGAATCCAGCTGGACGGGAATGCGGCGGCAGTTGTTGGGGCGTTGTTCACCGAATCGAAACGCAACCGGTTAATGATTCGTCGCGACAGATTCCTTGGGCCCGTTGGGTTCAGACGACCATGGCGTGTCGCTGAACGGCAGGGCCCAAAACCACGAGAGGCGCAAGTTCACGCATGTTGAGTCGTTTTGCCCCCCTGGCTGCAGTCTGCATGTTGGCCCCTGTAGCGATTGCGCCCCTTGCATCCGCGGATCCCCCGCCCCCGCCGGACCCCGCAGCGCCCGTCGCGGCCGCCGCGCCGGCCGGCCCGCCGCCGGACACCGGCGCCGTGCCGTCCTCACCCCCAGGAGTCCTGGACACCCCCGACGGCTGGCACGTGAGCGTGGCCGGCTCCAACGAGACCCTGCTGCCGGTCGCACCACTGACCACCGCGGTGTCCTCACGCGAATACCTCGTCGGCGGCACCTTCACCGGCAAGGTCTCCGGCGGCGGTAAGACCAAGCTCACCGGCGGCACGCTGGAGGCCGGCGCCCAGATCGGTTGCGGCATCATCACCGATGAGACCGAAATCAACCCCGGCGTCAGCTTCACCCCCGGCATCAGGATTCCGTTCACCGGCTCCGCAGGCGATGTCAACGGCGGTACCGGTATCAGCTTGCAGGGCAAGGTCTATCTCAAGCCGGGCACCGTCACCATCGTCCCGATCGACAAGAAGTCGTTCAAGGGCACCGGAACCCGCGTGACCATCACCGGTGTGCGGATCAAGTTCGATCAGTGCGCGGGCCAGTCGTTCATTCGCACCTACGCGACCCTGACCAGCTCCACCGACAACACCGACGACGTCATCACCTACCTCGGCGTCACCAAAGCCGTCTGAGCGCGGCCCGGAAACGACACCGACCATGATCCGCTCTGATCACAACGCCGACCCCTCGGATTCGAAACCCATGAGAGGCACAAGTTCCCGCATGATGAATCGCTTCGCCACCTTGGCCGCCGTTTGCCTCTTGGCCCCGGTTGCGTTGGCGCCCCTGGCGTCGGCCGACCCGCCACCGCCGCCGCCGGCAGACCCCGCCGCACAACCTGTTGATGCCGGGCCGCCGCCCGACAACGGACTGGTCGCCTCCGCCGAACCAGGTGTCGTCACCACCCCCGACGGCTGGAAGCTCACCGTTTCCGCCAAAGACGAGAGCCAGCTGCCGGTCGCACCACTGACCACCGCCGCCTCCTCACGCGAATACCTCGTCGCCGGCACCTTCACCGGCACCGTCACCGGCGGCGGGTCCACCTCGCTGACCGGCGGCACGCTCGACACCGGCTACCAGATCGGCTGCGGTATCGAACTCGGCCAGGTCCGCCTCATCGGGTCGATCGGTCTGAGCACCTCGGGCTCCACCCTGGCCGGCATCATCCCGACCGGCGTGAGCATGCCGATGTCGGGGACGCTGGAGATCCACCCCAAGCCCGGCACCGTCACCAACGTCTCGGTGAACAAGAAGTCGTTCAAGGCCGCCCCGGTGCGCGTCACCCTCAAAGACGTTCACATCAAGGTCGACGGCTGCGTCGGTCAGTCCTTCCTGCGCTCCTACGCCACCCTGACCAGCTCCACCACCGACACCGATGATGTGGTGGCTTACTACGGCGTCACCAAGTCGGTCTGACAGGCTGATGTGAAAGCGAAACACGAAGGCATGAGCGAGAACCCGGACAGCACATTGCCGACCAGGAACGTGGTGGCCAATCTCGCCGCGGCCGGGCTGTTCGCAGTCGGCGTGGCGGTTGCCTGCTCGGCAACCGCCGCAGCCGACCCGGCACCGCCGGAGGTCCCAGGTGCTCCCGCGGTCGCCGCCCCAGCGCCCGCTGTGGAGCCGCCTCCCCCACCAGGACCCGAGGTACCCCTGGTGGGCGCACCACTCGGGCCGAACGGGTTGTCGGTTCTGGGGCAGACCGGAACCGATACGGGACCTGGCAGGTTGGGCGTCCCGAACGGGGTCGACATGAGTCCCGGTGCGCTCCTCGGGCAGTACTCGGTGCCGTCCGCGCCGGGCGCCCCACCACCGACCGAGGCACCCAACCTCAGGGCGTTCAACAACGGAAACTTCTTCCCGCAGAACGAGAAACCTTCGGCACCCGGTCAGGGCACCGTGGTCGGGGTCGCGCCAGGTCAGGAGAACGCGGATATCTCCGGGCTCGACTGGATGCGGAACATGCGCGACATGTACCGCAACGGGAACCTGCGTGGCGCGATGCTGGGCCAGCTGCCCAAAGAGCAACTCGGTGAACCACTTCCGGGGACCGCTCCCCCGCCGGGAACGAATATTCCGCAGGGTCTCGGTGAGAATCTCCCGGATCCGGCAGCACCGCCGCCGGCACCGGGAGTCCCGATACCGCCCGCGGGTCCCGCTCCCGCTCCGCCTGCTCCCTAGCTCTACAGATCGACATTCGGGCAGCGTCCGGCACTTCCCCGGACGCTGCCCGAACTATTTGTACCCGCCGAACCTTCTGCGCCCTGCAGGCCCGCTAGCCGGACAGAACGCGCCGAGAGCGTCAGCCAGACACTGTTTGGTAAGTTCCTGTTAACTTTCTGTACATCAGGAATACACTTACGGGCAGCGGTCGGGGCTACCGGTGAGAGCGACAGCATGAGATCCGACCGCCGGGAGGTCGAGATGCTGATGCGAACACGGAATTCGACAATCACCGGGCTGGCCGTGATGATCCCGGCCCTTGCGATCGGGGGCGCGCCGTTGGCGGCGGCGGAACCGACTGCAGGCAGCGGCCAGCGGGCTGACGAGACCATCTCAGCCCTGAACGCCGAGGGCTACAACGTGGCTATCAACTGGGTCGGCGGTACCAGCACACTGTCGCTGTCGCTGTGCCGGGTCAATTCGATCCACAACCCCAACCGTGGGTCGCCGGCCCTGCCCAAGTCAGAAGTGACGGTCTACGTCGACGTGCAGTGCCCCGACGAGGGCTCGAATTCCTGATCTCCCACGGACCCATCCGGCGGAATAGACTGGCAAAGTCGGTCCGACCGCTGGGAGGATCATCATGCCGCGGGAGTCGAGTCGCGCGAAGATACTCGCATCCTTCGGTGTGCTGTGTGCGGTGATCTTCCTGGCCCCACCTGCCGGAGCAGACCCGACCGCCGGCACCAGATCGGCGGCCGACACGATCAACGATCTCACCGCCAAGGGCTACAACGTCCAGATCAATTGGGTCAGCGGGGTCAGTAGCGAACCGCTCACACGCTGCAGGGCGACGGCCGTTCACAATCCCGATCGGTCGCCCGGCACCGACCCGGCGAATACCACTGTCTACGTGGATGTGTCGTGCCCCAACGAACCCGACGACGGCGTCTGGGGCGGAATCGGGATCGGTTTCGGTTGACCTTCGGTTCGAGCGATCGGGTCGGCTTGCATCAGAACGCTGCCCCATTGGGCACCGACGTGGTGGCGTAGGGATTCGACATCGTCGTGGTCGGCGGCGCGGTGGTCTCCACCGGGACCTCCGGCGGTGGCGCACTTGGCGTTCCGATGCCTTCGCTGGTGCTCACCGGTGACCGCGTGCTGGTGGTGGCTGTCGCCGACCGCGACGGCATCGACTTCGTCGGCGTCACCGGTGTGAGCCGCTCGGGTTGGGTAGGCAGCACTGAGTGGTGCGACGTCGTCAGGATCGCGAACACCAGCACACCGATGGCCACCAGGCCGCCCACACCGGCAACGACGATCGCCGCGGTGGTCTCGTACCAAGGAGTGGCCGGCGGGCTTTCTACTGAACCGACCCAGCGCTCCTGATCAACTTCCGGCATGCGGCCCTGAGGTCCGAGCCGCGCCGTTGAACGGAAAACCCGACAGCGACAACGCAATCAACCAGACCACGCCCGCCAACACGGCGATGTCCGCCACGTTGAACACCGGCATCGGGCCGACCGCCAGGAAATCAACCACATGCCCGCGCAGCGGGCCGGGAGCGCGGAACAGCCGGTCGACGAGGTTGCCCGTGGCGCCGCCGAGGATCGTCCCGAGGCCGAGAGCCCACCACGGCGAGCGCACATGGGCACCGATCCAGGCGATCGCACCGGCCACGGACAGAACGACGAGGGTCAGCATCACGGTACGGTCCGCGGCCATCGACAAGGCCGCACCAGAGTTACGGGTGAGTTCGCATACCAGCCAGTTGCCGAGCAATGGGACGGTGCGGCCGGGCTGGAGCATGCCCACGGCAAGCGTCTTGGTACCCACGTCGATCAGAAACACCGACCCGGCAGCCAACAACAGCAGACGACGCCGCGTCGGCTGCACCGACCCGGCTCCCGGGGCGCCAGAAAAACCGGCGATGTCGGCCGTCACCGGATCATTGTCCGCTCGCGGGGGCCGGACCGCCGGGCACCGCGACTGACGTTTCGATGAACTTTTGTGGTCACCCACGCCTCAGCGCGCGGACGGCACGGAGGGCTAGGGTGACCTCGTGCCGGATTCCGTGTTGGTCAGCGTCGACGATCACATCGCAGTCATCACCGTCAACGACCCCGATCGCCGCAATGCGGTGACCTTCGAGATGTCGGCGGCCCTGCGCGCCGCGGTCGAGGCCGCCGAGGCCAACCCCGACGTACACGCCGTGATCGTCACCGGTGCAGGCAAGGCGTTCTGCGCCGGTGCCGACCTCACCGCGCTGGGCGAGGCCACCGAAGACGGACTGCGCAAGATCTACGACGGCTTCCTGGCGGTCGCCAATTGCACGCTCCCCACCATCGCCGCGGTCAACGGCGCCGCCGTCGGCGCAGGCCTCAACCTGGCGCTGGCCGCCGACGTTCGGATCGCCGGCCCGAGCGCGCTGTTCGATCCGCGGTTCCAGAAGCTGGGTATCCATCCCGGCGGCGGCGCCACCTGGATGCTGCAGCGAGGCGTCGGCCCGCAGGTGGCCCGAGCGGCGCTGTTGTTCGGCATGCGCTTCGACGCCGAGTCCGCGGTACGCCACGGGTTGGCGCTGTCGATCGCCGAGGATCCGGTGGGCGCTGCACGTATGCTCGCCGCCGGACCCGCAAGCGCCCCACGTGATGTGGTGATCGCCACCAAGGCCTCGATGCGGGCCACCGCCAACCCGGGGACAGTCGACATCGACCAGCACGGGACCGCCGTCGACATCGAACTCGGTCCACAGGCGCGCTCCATCGAATCCCCGGAATTCGCAGAGCGTTTGGCCGCGGCCAAGCGCAAATAGCCGCTTCGACTCTCCGCTACAGTTCGATCAGCGCCAATTCGGGCGCCTCGATCAGTGAACGCAGGTCACGCAGGAACGCGGCGGCCTGGGCACCGTCGACGACGCGATGGTCGAAGGCACAGGTCAACGACATCGTGGGGTGAGCCACCACGGCCCCGTCAACCACGACCGGCCGCGGTTTCATCGATCCCATCCCGAGAATCGCGGCCTCCGGATAGTTGATCACCGGCACGCCGTCGTCCAGGCCGAGTGCTCCGAAGTTCGACACCGTGAACGTCGACCCGCTCAGCTCGGCCGGGCTGAGCGTTCCGGCTCTCGCCTGCTCGACCAGCCGGGCCACCGCTGCGGCCAACTCTCGCGTCGTCATCGATTGCGCGTCCCGGATCACCGGGACCAGCAGTCCGCGGGGCGCGGCCACTCCGAAACCCAGGTGTACGGCCGGATGCCGGTGAATCTGTGGCCCTTCGGCGGTTTCGAGCCAGGTGGAGTTCAGCATCGGATGCCGCCTCAGCGCCAGAACCAGTAACCGTAGCGTCAGCACGAACGGTGTGGCGGGGACTTCGGCATCCGTGACCTTGATGCGGTCCCGCAGCTGTGACAACGCAGCACAGTCCACGTCCACCCGGGCGTGCGCATCGGGTATCTCTTTACGTGACAACGACATCCGCCGCGCCATCGCGGCCTGCACGCCACCGACGTCGATGATGTCCGCACTGCCCGCTGCGGCCAGGACGTCGTCGCGCGTGACGATCCCCTCGGGCCCGGATCCCGGCGCCACCTTCTGGAGGTCGACGTGCAGGTCCGCCGCCAGTTTGCGCACCGGAGGTTTGGCCCGCGCCCGCGGGCTCTCCGAACTCGGCGCCCGCCTACTGACATCCATGGTGTCGTCGGTGCCATACCCGACCAGCACCGACTTACGGGGTGTCGCACCATTTTTCACGGACCCGATTGGTGCTTCGGCCAGCTCATCGGTGTCTATCCGGGCCAACAGTGACCCAACGGTCAAGGTATCCCCTGCCTTGCCGCCGAGCTCGAGCACCTGCCCGGCGAACGGGCTGGGTATCTCCACCTCGGCCTTGTTGGTCTCGACCGTGCACAACGTCTGATTGAGCTCGACGGTGTCGCCCACCGCAACGCTCCAGCTGGTGATCGTGGCGTCCTGCAACCCCTCACCGAGATCGGGGACCAGGAACTCCCGGTTCACGGCTGCACCATCGCGCGCTCGACGCAGTCGAGCAGGCGGTCGACGCCGGGCAGCCACACCTTCTCCAGCCGGGCCGGCGGATAGGGCGTGTCAAAACCGGTGGCACGCAAGACCGGTGCCTCAAGATCGTAGAAGCACTCCTCGGAGATCCGGGCAGCCAGTTCGGCCCCGAAGCCGAGGGTACGGGGCCCCTCATGCATGACGACGGCTCGGCCGGTTCGCCGCACCGACGCCGCAACCGTGTCGAAGTCGAGGGGGTTCAGTGAGCGCAGATCGACAATCTCGAGGCTCCAGCCCTGCTCTGCGGCCAGCTCCGCGGCGTTGAGCGCAGTGGCCACCAATCCACCGTAGGTGATGACGGTGGCGTCGGTTCCGTTGCGCCGCACCATCGCCCGGCCGATGGGCGGAGCGGGCGCGCTGGTGTCGACGAGTTCGCGTGCCCAGTAACGTCGCTTTGGCTCCAGGAAGATCACCGGGTCGGCGCTGCTGATCGAATACCGCAGCAGCCAGTACGCGTCCGACGGCGTGGACGGTACGACCACCTTGAGACCCGCCGTGTGCAACCAGTACGACTCGGTGGACTCCGAATGGTGTTCAACCGCACCGATGCCGCCGAACGACGGAATCCGCACCGTCACCCCCAGGTTGATGTCGCCGTGGGTGCGCATCCGGTATTTGGCCAGATGACTGGCGATCTGATCGAAGGCCGGATAGCTGAACCCGTCGAACTGGATCTCCGGTACCGGGGTGAACCCGCGGATCGCCAGGCCGACTGCCACACCGATGATCGCCGATTCGGCCAGCGGAGTGTCGAAACACCTTTCGGCGCCGAAGGTCTCGGACAGTCCCTCGGTGACTCGGAAGACCCCACCGAGGGTAGCGACATCCTCGCCGAACACCAGCACACGGTCGTCGGCGTCCATCGCGTCGCGCAGCGCTTGGTTGATGGCCGCCACCATGGTCAGTTCGGCGGGCCGCGCCGTCGACGCCGGCGGTGCCGGCATTCTGACGGGAGCCAGCATCGGCTCCCACGGCTCCGGCGAATCACCCTGAGCGGCAGGACGATCGATGATCTGGGTCATGAGTCTTACGCCTCCTTCGCCAGTTCGGCCAACAGCGCATCGCGTTGGCGTGCCAGATCCGGGGTGATCTCGGCGTATACGGTGTCGAACAGTTCGGCCGGATCGGGGTCCGCCGCCCCGATGAGAGAGTCGCGCAATTCTGCGCACAGCCGCCGTGAGCGTGTGGCCACGCGCTGCTCGAGTCGTTCGTCGAGCACGCCGGCGTTCTGCAGATAGGTGCGGTACCGCGCGATCGGGTCGCGGGCAAGCCACTCGTCGACCTCGTCGGCCGACCGATAGCGGGTCGGATCGTCGGAGGTGGTGTGCGGACCCATCCGGTAGGTGACGGCCTCGATGAGCGTGGGGCCTGCGCCCGCACGGGCGCGTTCGGCGGCCTCGGCCATCACCGCATAGCAGGCCAGCACATCGTTGCCGTCGACGCGGATACCCGGCATGCCGTAGCCGATGGCCCGGTGTGCGATCGACGGCCCGGCCTGCTGCTTGCTCACCGGCACCGAGATCGCCCACTGGTTGTTCTGCACGAAGAACATGCACGGCGCGCGGAACACCGACGCCAGGTTGAGCGCCTCGTGCACATCGCCCTCACTGGTGGCGCCGTCGCCGAGGAACGCGACCGTCACCGAGTCCTCGCCGAGACGCTGCGCGGCCATCGCAGCGCCGACCGCATGCAGTCCGTGGGTGCCGATCGGAATCGCGATCGGGGCGACGCAGCGGCTGGTGAACTCGCGACCGCCGTGCCATTGCCCCCGCCAGGTCGCACCCATCTGGCCCGGGGTGATCCCGCGCAGCAGGAACGCCCCGATCTCCCGGTACTGCGGAAACAGCCAGTCGGTCTTGCGGAGGCAGGCGGTCGCCCCGATCTGGGCGGCCTCCTGGCCGCGGCAGGACGCATACAGCGCCAGCTCACCCTGGCGCTGCAGGTTGACGAATTCGACGTCCAGGTCACGAGTCACGACCATCGATTCGTAGAGCCAGGCCAGTGTCTCGTGGGGCAGATCGCGGCTGTAGCGCGTTTCGCTGGTGGGCGACCCTTCTGCGTCGACCAGACGCACCGGATCCAGATCGACACTCAGTGCCGGATAGCGCTCAGCCATACCGCCTCCTTCTCGGGTGACGGCATGTCGCGCCGCCAGTCCATGAGGTGCTCAGGGCAGCGGCGGTACGGGCAAAACCCCTGGTGAGAGGCCTCCGGCTAGATGCCTGGGTGTGGCGCTAGCTGGACGATCCGCTCGGCCCGTCGCAGCACTGGGGCATATCGCCATTATGCGCCCGAATCGAATCCGGCCACGCGCATCACGGGTAACGGATTGGAGGCGTGTCGGACAAGGACCGGCCGGTGATCAGCTCCGCGGTGCCAGCGCGACGATCCGCTCGGCACGCCGCAGAACCGGAGCGTCGACCATCAGGCCGTCGTGCTGGAAGACACCACGTTCGCCTGCCACCCGATCGAGCACTGCTCGCGCCCAGGCGATCTGCTCATCGGTCGGGGCATAGGCGGACCGGATGACGGCGACCTGCGTGGGGTGGATCGCCACCTTGGCGTCGAATCCGACGGCGACGGCGTCGTCGGACTCCGCCCGCAGGCCGTCGAGATCCTTGATGTCGAGGTACACCGAATCCAGTGCCAGCTTCCCGTAGGCCTTGGCGGCCAGCAGAGTCTGCGACCGCACGTGCTGGGCGACGTCGCGGTACGTGCCGTCAGGCCAGCGGTTGGCGGTGCCACCGGTGACCGCGAACAGATCCTCCGCCCCCCACATCACCGCGAAGGCGTTGTCGGGCTGCACCAGCTCCACCACGTTCAGCGCGGCCAACGGTGTCTCGATCAGCACCACGACGTCCAACGGCGCCAGGGCGCGCACCTGATCGGCATGCTCGGTCTTGGCCAGCATCACGGTGGTGTAGTCGGTGGCCGCGACCGCCTTCAGGTCGAGTTCGTGGTCGGCGGTGCTGGTCGGGTTGACCCGCACCACGGTGCGCGCCGGATCCAGCGGGGTGTCGATCAACGCCTGACGCGCGGCCGGTCGGTCCTTGGCCGCGCACCCGTCTTCGAGGTCGAGGATCACCACATCGGCTGCGGCCGCGGCCTTTTCGAACCGCTCGGGACGGTCGGCCGGGCAGAACAGCCAACCCGGGCCCGGTGCCTGGACCGTCATCAGGAATCTCCCTCCGGGCGCATGCGCACCATGGTCTTGCGCGACGCCGTCGCCACGATGTCACCGTGCTGGTTGCGGCCCGTGTGCGCGAACGTCACGATGCCCTCCCCCGGCCGGCTCTTGGACGCCCGCTTCTCGGTGATCTCGGTTTCGGCGTAGAGCGTGTCACCGTGGAAAAGTGGCTTCGGGAAAGCGATCTCGGAGAACCCGAGGTTGCCGACGATGGTGCCCTGGGTCAGCTGGGCCACCGACAGCCCGACGAGCGTCGACAACGTGAACATCGAGTTGACCAACCGGGCGTTGAACGGCGGCAGGGCGTCGGAGAACGCGGCATCCAGGTGCAGTGCCTGGGTGTTCATGGTGAGCGTGGTGAACAGGACGTTGTCGGCCTCGGTGATCGTGCGACCGGGACGGTGCAGGTAACGCACACCGATCTCGAACTCCTCGAACCACAGCCCGCGCTGCTCGATTACTTTCTTGGCTTCGCTCACAGGCCCGCCTCCCGCGCGATCAGCATCAGCTGCACTTCGGTTGTCCCCTCGCCGATTTCGAGGATCTTGCTGTCCCGGTAATGCCGCGCCACCGGGTATTCGTTCATGAATCCGTAGCCGCCGAAGATCTGGGTGGCGTCGCGGGAGTTGTCCATCGCGGCCTCGCTGGACACCAGCTTGGCCACCGAGGCGGCCTTCTTGAACGGCTTGCCGGACAGCATCAGCGCGGCCGCGTCGTAGTACGCCGCGCGGGCCGCGTGGGCTCGGGCCTCCATCCGGGCGATCTTGAAGGCGATGGCCTGGTACGTGCCGATGGCTGCGCCGAAAGCCTGACGTTCCTTGGCGTACTTCACACATTCATCCACGCAGCCCTGCGCGACACCGACCGACAGCGCCGCGATGGCGATGCGGCCCTCATCCAGGATGCGCAGGAAGTTGGCGTAGCCGCGGCCACGGTCGCCGAGCAGGTTCTCGGCCGGCACCCGGACGTCGTCGAAGCTCAACGGGTGGGTGTCCGAGGCGTTCCAGCCCACCTTGTTGTAGGCGGGTTCGGCGGTGAATCCCTCGATGGGCACCGGCACCAGGATCGAGGAGATCTCCTTCTTGCCGCCCTCACGCTCCCCGGTCACCGCGGTCACGGTGACCAGCTTGGTGATGTCGGTGCCGGAGTTGGTGATGAACTGCTTGGAGCCGTTGATAATCCAGTGGCCGTCGTCCATCTTGGCGGTGGTCTTGGTGGCGCCGGCGTCGCTGCCACCGCCCGCCTCGGTCAGGCCGAACGCACCCAGTGCCTTGCCACTGGACAGTAGCGGCAGCCACTCCTGCTTCTGCGCGTCGTTGCCGAAGCGGTAGACCGGCATGGCGCCCAGCGAGACTCCGGCCTCCAGCGTGATGGCCACGCTCTGGTCGACCTTGCCGAGTTCCTCCAGGGCCAGGCACAGTGCGAAGTAATCGCCGCCCATGCCGCCGTACTCCTCGGGGAACGGCAGACCGAACAGGCCCATGTCGGCCATGCCGTCCACGACCTCGTAGGGGAACGAATGTTCCTCATCGTGCTTGGCGGCCACGGGGGCGACCACGCTCTGGGCGAAGTCGCGGACGGTCTTGGCCAGTTCCGCGTAGTGATCCGGCAGCGTGCCGGTCGACAGAAAGTCGCTCATTGCTCGTTCTCCTGTGTGTGAGCGGTGATTCGGGCCAGTGGCTGACCCACCTTGACCTGGTCGCCGACGGCGACGAGTAGTTCGGCCACACCGTCGATCGGTGCGGTCAGGGCGTGCTCCATCTTCATCGCCTCCACGGTGACCACCGTGGTGCCGGCCGTCACCTCGGCTCCGCCGGCAACACCCACGGCGACAACCGATCCCGGCATGGGGCTGACGAGTTCGGCGTCGCCGCTGTGCTCGTCGTCGGGCCGCACCGGCGCCTCACGGACTTCCTCGACGACGTAGCTGCGCCCGCCGCCCGAAAGCCAGAGCTGACCGACGCCTCCGCTCAGCTGGGTGGCAACCAGATACTCGGTACGCATGCCATCGAGGGTGACGGTGAACTGGTCGCCGGCGAAAGCGGCACTCAGAGTGTGGGTTTCGCCGTTCTCGACCGACGCGGTGGCCCGGCTCGGGACACCGGTGAGGTACACGTGGTCCGTGCGCTCGCCGGCCCGCAGCCGGAATGCGGCCGGGGCACGCTCCCCCACCCGCCAGCCGGTCGGCCGGGCCCACAGCTCGTCGCCGGCCTGCACCCAGTTGCTGATCCACTGGTAGGCCGCCGCCGCGATCAGCTCTGCATCGCCGAGGGCCTGGGGCGCGAAATCGGGTGCGCGACGGTCCAGCAGGCCGGTGTCCAACCGGCCCGCGGCCACATCGGGATCCGCCAGCAGGAAGCGCAGGAACTCTGTGTTGGTGGTCAGGCCCAGCACCGCGGTATCGGCCAGCGCCCGGTCCAGCTTGTGCAACGCCGCGGTCCGGTCGGCGCCGTGGGCGATGACCTTCGAGAGCATCGGGTCGTAGTCACTGCCGACCACGGTGCCCGCGGCCAGGCCGGAATCCACCCGCACGCCCGGCCCACTGGGCTCCCGCAGCCCGAGCACCGGGCCGCCGGTGGGCAGGAAGCTGTTGGCCGGGTCCTCGGCGTAGACCCGCGCTTCTACGGCATGGCCGGTCATCACGATGTCGTCCTGGCCGATCGCGAGCTTGTCGCCTGCGGCGATCCGGACCTGCTGCTCCACCAGGTCAACTCCGGTGACCATCTCGGTGACCGGATGTTCGACCTGCAACCGGGTGTTCATCTCCATGAAGAAGAACTCGTCGGGTGCATCGGCGGACACGATGAATTCCACGGTGCCTGCACCCGTGTAATCGACACTACGCGCGGTATCGCAGGCGGCCTGCCCGATGCGCGCCCGGGTGGCCGGGTCCAGCAGCGGTGACGGCGCCTCCTCGATGACCTTCTGGTGCCGGCGCTGCAAGCTGCATTCGCGCTCGCCGAGGTGAATCACGTTGCCATGGCCGTCGGCCAGCACCTGCACCTCGATGTGCCGGGGCCGCAACACAAATCGTTCGAGGAACAGGGTGTCGTCGCCGAAGGCGGCGGCGGCCTCGCGGCGGGCGCTGGTCAACGCGGCAGGAAGATCGGCAGCCTGTTCGACCACCCGCATGCCCTTGCCGCCACCACCTGCCGACGGCTTGACCAGGACCGGGAAGCCGACCTCGGGCGCCCCCGCGATCAGATCCTCATCGGTCAGGCCGGGACGCGATATACCCGGCACGACCGGGACACCGAACGCCGACACCGCGGCCTTGGCCGCGATCTTGTCCCCCATCGTGGCGATCGCCGAAGCCGGCGGTCCGATGAAAGCGATGCCCGCGGCCTGCAGTGCGGCGGCGAACTCGGCGTTCTCGGAGAGGAATCCGTAGCCGGGGTGTACCGCCTGCGCACCGGTGCGCTGCGCAGCCGCGACCACGGCGTCGATGTTCAGGTAACTCTGCCGCGCCGCGGCAGGGCCGATATGGACAGCCACGTCAGCCTCGAGGACGTGGCGCGCCGCCGCGTCGGCGTCGCTGAAGACCGCCACCGATCGGATGCCCATGGTCCGCAGGGTGCGGATGACCCGCACCGCGATTTCGCCGCGATTGGCGACGAGGACTGTGTCAAACAATGAACTTGAGGTCATCATCACATCCGGAATACGCCGTAGGAGACCGGCTCCAGCGGAGCCTGGCCGACAACCGAAAGGGCAAGTCCGAGCACGGTTCTGGTGTCCGCCGGGTCGATCACCCCGTCATCCCAGAGCCGGGCGGTCGAGTAGTACGGATTGCCCTGGTGCTCGTACTGGGCCCGGATCGGCGCCTTGAACTGTTCTTCCTCCTCGGCGCTCATCTCGCCGCGCACGGTGGCCAGAACCGAAGCGGCCTGCTCGCCGCCCATCACCGAGATGCGCGCGTTGGGCCACATCCACAGGAACCGGGGCGAATAGGCGCGCCCGCACATCGAGTAGTTGCCCGCGCCGTAGGAGCCGCCGATCACCACGGTCAGCTTCGGCACCCGGGCACAGGCCACCGCGGTGACCATCTTGGCACCGTGCTTGGCGATGCCCGACGCCTCGTAGTCGCGGCCGACCATGAACCCGGAGATGTTCTGCAGGAACAACAACGGCGTCTTGCGCTTGTCGCACAGCTCGATGAAATGCGCTCCCTTGAGCGCGGATTCGCCGAACAGCACACCGTTGTTGGCGACGATGCCGACCGGGTGGCCGTGGATGCGGGCGAACCCGGTGACCAGGGTGGTGCCGTACTCGGCCTTGAATTCGTTGAACTCGCCGCCGTCGACGATGCGCGTGATCACCTCGTGCACGTCGTAGGGCACGCGGGCGTCGACCGGAACCACGTCGTAGAGCTCGGTCTGGTCGGCGACGGCGTCCACGGTGGGCGCCACCGCCCACGGCGGCGCTTCGGCCGGCCCCAGGGTGGCGACGATGTTGCGCACGATCCGCAGAGCGTCACGGTCGTCGTGGGCCAGGTGGTCGGTGACGCCCGAGGTCTTGGAGTGCAGGTCCCCGCCGCCGAGGTCCTCGGCGGTGACGATCTCACCGGTGGCCGCCTTCACCAGCGGCGGACCGCCGAGGAAGATCGTGCCCTGATTGCGCACGATGACGGCCTCGTCGCTCATCGCAGGCACATACGCCCCGCCCGCGGTGCACGAGCCGAGCACGGCGGCGATCTGCGCGATGCCCTGTGCGCTCATGGTGGCCTGGTTGTAGAAGATGCGACCGAAGTGCTCGCGGTCTGGGAACACCTCGTCCTGGCGTGGCAGGAACGCACCGCCCGAGTCGACCAGGTAGATGCACGGCAGCTTGTTCTGTAGGGCGATCTCCTGCGCGCGCAGGTGCTTCTTGACCGTGACCGGGTAGTACGTGCCGCCCTTGACGGTGGCGTCGTTGGCGACGATCAGGCATTCCCGGCCGGAGACCCGGCCGATGCCGGCGATCATTCCGGCGCCCGGACATTCGTCGTCGTACATCCCGTCGGCCGCCAGCGCGGCGATCTCCAGGAACGGGCTGCCCGGGTCCAGCAGGCCGTCGACGCGGTCGCGGGGCAGCAATTTGCCCCGGTCGACGTGACGTTGACGGGCCCGCTCGGGGCCGCCGAGGGCGGCGGTGGCGAGCTTGGCGCGCAGCTGGTCGACCAGCGCCAGATGCTCGTCGCGGTGCGATGACAAGGCAGCTCCCATTTCGGTTAATGACAACTAACTCGTGATAGGTTAGTTTTCATTAACTGAGTTGTCTACCCTCCCGGAGGCGCCATGCCCGACAGCGCCGTCACTCGTCGCAGTAAGGCCAAATCCGATCGCCGTAGCCAGCTGATCGCTGCCGCCGAGCGGCTGGTGGCCGAACGCGGCTATCTCGCGGTGCGCCTGGAGGACATCGGCTCGGCGGTCGGAATCAGCGGACCTGCCATCTACCGGCATTTCCCCAACAAGGAAGCCCTGCTGGTCGAACTGCTCGTCGGGATCAGTACCCGCCTGCTTGCCGGGGCACAGGAAGTCACCGCGCGGACCGACGACCCCGCAGAGTCGCTGGACGCCCTGGTGGACTTCCACCTCGACTTCGTCTTCGGTGAATCCGACCTGATCCGCATCCAGGACCGCGACCTGGCCCACCTTCCCGATACGGCCAGACGACAGGTGCGCCGCGCCCAGCGTCAGTATGTGGAGATCTGGGTGACGGTCCTGACGCGGCTCGACCCGGACCTGACCGAGGACGATGCCCGGGTGATGGCCCATGCCGCGTTCGGCCTGCTGAACTCCACCCCGTACAGCGTGAGACCCGCTGCACCCAAGACACATTCACGCGCGGTACTGCGCCGGATGACACTGGCGGCGCTCACCGCAAGCGGCTAGACGCCGAACGCCTTGGCCAACCAACGGGTCGCGGCATCGACCAGCACGGCACGGTTCTCCCGCTTGGCGATCTCGTGCCCGTCGTCCTCGAAGATGAGGAGTTCGGCGGTACGCCCCAGCACGGTGAGCGCGTCATACATCTGACGCGACTCGTCAGGCGGCACGTTGGTGTCGTTGCCGCCGTGCACCAGCAACAGTGGCGCGATCACCTGATCTGCCTTCGGCAGCGGCGAAAGCCGTTCCAGCAGATCATGATCCGCAACCGGATGGCCGTATTCGGGATAGGACGCCGCCGCGATCCACGGCTCGGTGGTGCGATAGAAGGTGTTCAGGTCGCTCATCCCGCAGATGCTGATGCCCGCGGCGAACAACTCTGGATGAAAAGCCAATGCCGCCTGGGTCAGATAGCCGCCGTACGACCATCCGGTACAGGCCAGCCGGTCGGCCGGCGCGATCCCCAGGTCGAGCAGATACCGGGCGCAATCGGCGACGTCGTCGATCGCAGCGAACCGCAACTCCTTGTCGTCGGCGTGCACGAATGCCCGGCCGAATCCGCCCGAGCCGCGCACATTCGGCGTCAGCACCGCGATACCGGCATCGAGCAGCGCCGGGAAGATCTCGTTGTATTCGGGCCGCGCCTGCCCCTCCGGGCCGCCGTGCAGAAACATCGCCGCGCCCACCACCTCGCCGTGCGGCCGGTACAACCACCCGGTGAGCTCCAACCCGTCGCGCGCGGTTATCCGCTCCAGCGTCGGCGCCGAGGTCAACGGTCCGCTGCTCGGCTCCCGGTCGATCCGCTCCCATTCCAGTGAACGTGGATCGACGAGTTCGACCGTGCGCGGCAGCGACGGCCCCTGCACCGTCACCGCCACCATCGAGCCGCCCGCGCTGATACTCAGCTCACCGGCAACCGGACCGGGCAGCGGAATCGGTGCCGACAGCGTCTCGTCGGCATACTCCAGGATCTGCAGCTCGCTGCGGCCGTCGATGTTCCACAACAACGCGACCGTGGACAGATCGTCACTGACCACGAACTCGTCGAGCTCATAGCCGGCCCGCTCCGCGACGACGTGATACGTCACCCCCTCGGCGGTGACGGTGACCTCCAGCAGACGCGCATGCGCGGCGCCGTTGTCACTGCGGATCAGTGCCCGCACGAATCCCTCGGTGCTGTTGGGCCCGTACGTGCCGGCCGGGTGGTACAGCGTGGTCTCGCCGTCGATACCACTGCGGAGCCGGCGCGGGGTGTGATCGTCGAGGATCACACCGAAATCGGTGACCGAGCCGGGATCCGATGGCAGCAGCGCAATTTCGGTGAGCCCCCACAACATGATGAGCTCCTGGTATCCGCGCGGGCCGACCCGCACCAGCGAGGCGCCCGCCCACGCGTCCACGAGCCGACCGCCCGAGCGCCGGTCGAGCACGAGGGTGTCCCCGGTGGCCGGATCGATCAGGCACGAACTGCCGACGCCGTCCTCCCCGGTGAGGATCGCCGCGACCTGGGTGCCGTCCCAGCTGATGAGTTCCGCGGTGCCTTCGGCGTCGGCCGGCCAGTAGTCGATCCTGCGCGCGTCACGGTCGTCGGGATCGGTGGTCACCACCCAGATCTGGCTGCGGGTCCCGCCTTCGGGGGCCACCTGGCAGGCCAGCCAGTGGCCGTCGGCGGAATGGATGACCTTCGTCACGGGCCCGACCACGGGCAGCTCGACGTCGCGTGAGGAGCTGGCCCGCCAGCCGCGCAGGAACCGCTGCACCGCGCGCGGGTAGCCGCCGTCGTCGACCAAGTGGGCAAAAGCCGTCGCATCCGGTGACAACGACGCGCCGTAGTTCACCCGCACGTGCCGATCTGCGGCCACCTCGCGTCCTCCCGTCAGTTCTGCGGTCCACTCCAGCATGTCCCCGCAACTCGCTCGCCGCGACCTCGGCCGCAGCGGACTGAGCATCCGCACAGGTACCCTCGCAGCCATGAGGTGGGCATGACCGATTCACCACGCCGCGACGGATCCGAGCCGACCCAATCGTTCGGTAGCGGCTACCCCGTGGACTATCCCGATCCGGCGTACTCGAACCAGCCGCCGTATCAGGGCTCGTACCCGGCTGTACCCAATCCGGCGCCACCGGCTGGATCCTCGGCGCCGAATCCCACCCAACAGCTGCCGTCCTACCCTCCCTACGGATACGACGCAGGCGCAACCGGCCAATACGGGGCCGGTTCCCCACCGCCGGGCACCCCTGCCCCGCCGGAGCCCGACAACCACGAACCCCGGCTCTGGCTGTGGATCCTGGCGGCGGTCGCGATCCTGGTGGTCCTGGGCCTCGTCATCGCGCTGGTGATCGCCAACGGGTCAAGCCAGGAGACCGTGGTCGCACCGCAGCCGATCACCCCGCAACCAAGCTTCAGCGTGTCGCCGACGGCGCCCACCACGACCTCGCGCGCTCCGCGCACGATCCCGGCGCCCACCACCGCGCCGCCCACGGCGACCACCCCTGGTGGGCCCACCGAGAGCGTCACCTACGAGGTCACCGGCGAGGGCCGGGCCATCAACATCACCTACCTGGACACCGGCAACATGCTCCAGACCGAGTTCAACGTCCCGCTGCCGTGGAGCAAGCAGGTCGAGCTCGCCGCACCCGCGACCGAAACCGCCAGTGTGAGCGTCGTGAACTTCGGCCCTGACGTCGCCTGCTCCGTGACCGTCAACGGTGTGCAGACCCAGCACCGCACCGGCTCGGGAATCACGATCTGCGTCGGCACTCCCTGAACCGTGAGCCGACGGAGTCGGTAAGTCTCCGTGGGCTCACGGTGTCGGTACGGCGGGACCGGGCTGCCGTGCGGGCACCCGCACGGCGAGCATGCCCGCCAGTCCCACGACCAACACCAGGACCAGACCGCCCATCCCGGCGCGGTCGGCGCCGAAGAAGTCGATGAAGGTGAAGAACAGCCACGGGGCCAGGAACGAGGCCGCGCGTCCGACGGTCGTGTAGAGCCCGAACGCCACGCCTTCCTTGCCGTCCGCGGTGATCCGCAGCATCAAGGTGCGCGCCGAGGACAGCGTCGGCCCGATGAACAGGCACAGCAGCAGGCCACACACCCAGAAGGCCACCGGTCCTGACAGCATGAGCAGGGACAGCGCCACCACGATGAGGCAGACCAGAGATCCGACGATGACGGGCTTGGAGCCCACCCGATCATCGAGCAGGCCACCGCTGACAGCCCCGACTGCCGCGATCACGCAGGCACTGATCCCGAACAACAACACGTCCGCCTGCGAGATGCCGTAGACGTTGACACCCAGCACCGCTCCGAACGCGAAGACCCCGGCCAACCCGTCGCGGAACACCGCGCTCGCCACCAGGTAGTAGACGACATTGCGGTCGCGCTGCCATTCACTGCGGATCTCGGCCCACAACTTGCGGTAGGCACCGAAGAAGCCGATGCGTTCGACCGGGACTGCGTCGGTCACCCGCGGCACCACGATGAAGATCGGCAGCGCGAACAACACGAACCAGACCGCGGTGAGCAGCATCACCGCCCGCACGTTCTGCCCGTCTGCGGCCGGAATGCCCAGCAGGCCACGGGTGTCCCCGTCACCGGCGATGAACCCGACGTAGGCCAGCAGCAACAGCACGACGCTGCCGGCATAGCCCAACGCCAGGCCCAGCCCGGAGGTCCGGCCGGACGTCTCGGGAGTGGACAGCTGTCGCAGCATGGCGTTGTAGGGCACGGTGGCCAGCTCGTTGCAGGCTGCGGTGCAGGCCAGCAGGATGAGGCCGGGCATCAGGTAGCGGTGATCGTCACGGATCAGGCTCATCGCCGCCGTCAACATCACGGCCGCACCGGTCATCACGGCCAGCACCCCGCGCCGCCGCTGCGGCGCGTCGACCCAGATACCCGTCACGGGGGCCAGCAGGGCCACCATGAGACCGGCGACCGTCATGGCCCGGCCCAGCCAGCTGGCCGGCGTGGTGTCCCCGGGGAGATCCGCGCCGACGCTGCCGGTCAGGTACACCGAGAACACGAAGGTGACGACGATGGCGTTGAGGCCCGTCGCGCCGCAGTCCCACAATGCCCACGCGAGCACCCTCGCTCGCCCTGGGTTCGTCATGCCCGCCACCTTATGGCCTCCCGCTCCTCTTAGGATTGGCCGCATGCCAGTACCCGCACCCAGTCCGGATGCCCGTGCCGTGGTCACCGGCGCCTCGCAGAACATCGGCGAAGCGTTGGCCACCGAACTCGCCGCCCGCGGCCACAACCTCATCATCACCGCGCGACGGGAGGACGTGCTGACGTCACTGGCGCAACGTCTCACCGAGCGCTACGGCGTGATCGTTGAGGTACGTGCCGTCGACCTCGTCGACCCCACGGCCCGAGGCGTCCTGTGCGACGAACTGGCCCAGCGCGAAATCTCGATCCTGTGCGCCAATGCGGGCACCGCGACCTTCGGCCCGGTCGTCGACCTCGATCCGGCCGGCGAGAAGGCGCAGGTGCAGCTGAACGTGCTCGGCGTGCACGATCTGGTCCTGGCGGTGCTGCCCGGCATGGTCAAGCGCGGCTCCGGCGGCATCCTGACCTCCGGATCGGCGGCAGGCAACTCACCGATCCCCAACAACGCCACCTACGCGGCGTCCAAGGCGTTCGCCAACACGTTCAGCGAGTCGCTGCGCGGCGAGCTCAAGGGCGCGGGCGTGCACGTCACCGTGCTGGCGCCGGGCCCGGTCCGCACCGAGCTGCCCGACGCGTCCGAGCAGTCCCTGGTCGAACGACTGATCCCCGACTTCCTGTGGATCTCAACCGAATACACCGCCAAGCTCTCATTGGACGGCCTCGACAAGAACAAGATGCGCGTGGTTCCCGGCGTCACGTCCAAGGCCATGTCGATGGCCAGCGGCTACGCGCCGCGCGGCATCGTCACGCCGATCGTCGGCGCTGTCTACAAGAAGCTCGGCGGCGGCTAGTTTTCTTGCGCTTCTCGGCTTCTCAACTTCTCGCCTTCTCGCGCTTCTCGGCTTCTCGGCGCCGTTTTCTACGCCAGGGCTGTTGATCCTCACGGACGACGACCCTGACGTGGAAAGCGGTGCTGCGCTCAGCTGCGCCTGATTCGCCGCTCAGCGGCGGCGGCCGGTCCCGAAGATGCTGCGGGTGATCTCGCGGCCGATGACGGTGCCCGCCGAACGCATGGCGCTCTTGAACGCCGAACTCTTGATCACCTGCTCGAGCATCCCCGGCTCTTGGGGCTGTGCGGGGGCGGGCATCGCCTCGATCTCACCTGAGGCCTCGACCCCGGCGAAGCCGCCCGGATCCTCGGCCGACGGCGGCGGGGCCAGTTTGGCGGCCAGCCGCTCGTACGCCGAATCACGGTCCACGGTCTGGCCATAGGTGGCCTGCAGCGGGCTGGCCTTGGCGGCCGCTGTGATCGCGTCTGTGCCAATCGTGTCCATCAACGACCGCGGCGCCCGCATCCGAGTCCAGGCCACCGGCGTCGGCGCACCCTTCTCCGAGAGCACGGTGACGACCGCCTCGCCGATACCCAACGACGTCAGTGCGTTCTCCAGGTCGTAGACATCGGTCTTGGGGTAGGTGCGCACCGTCTTCGACAGGGCCTTCTGGTCATCAGGTGTGAAGGCGCGCAACGCATGCTGCACCCGGGCGCCCAGCTGGGACAGCACGTTGTTGGGGATGTCGGTGGGCAGCTGGGTGCAGAAAAACACGCCGACGCCCTTGGAGCGGATCAGCTTGACCGTCTGCTCCACCTGATCGAGGAAAGCCTTGGAGGCGTCGTTGAACAGCAGATGCGCCTCGTCGAAGAAGAACACCAACTTGGGTTTGTCGACATCGCCGATCTCGGGCAACGTGGTGAACAGGTCGGCCAGCACCCACATCAGGAAGGTGGAGAACATCACCGGCCGCGCCGCCTGGGCGCCCAATTCCAGCAACGTGATGATGCCGCGGCCCTGGGCATCGGTCCGCAGCAGATCCTTGGGTTCCAGCTCCGGCTCCCCGAAGAAGGTGTCGGCACCCTCGGCCTCGAGGTTGACCAGCGCGCGCAGGATGACCCCCGCGGTGGTCGGCGACACCGCGCCGAGCGCTTTGAGCTCGGGTTTACCCTCGTCGCTGGTGAGGTACTGGATTACCGAACGCAGATCCTTGATATCCAGCAGCGGCAGACCCTTCTGGTCGGCCCAGTGGAAGATCAACCCCAGGGTGGACTCCTGAGTAGCGTTGAGCCCCAATACCTTTGACAGCAAGATCGGGCCGAAGCTGGTGATGGTGGCCCGGACCGGAACCCCGATGCCCTCGGTGCCCAGCGACAGGAACTCCACCGGGAACGCCGTCGGCGTCCAGCTGTCACCGGTGTCCTTGGCGCGCTGATCGGTCTTGTCGTTGGCGGTTCCGGGGCGGGCCAGGCCGGACAAGTCGCCCTTGACGTCGGCCATCAGCACCGGAACGCCGGCCGCCGAGAGCTGCTCGGCGATCACCTGCAACGTCTTGGTCTTACCGGTACCGGTGGCACCCGCGATCAACCCGTGCCGGTTGACCGTGGCCAACGGGATGCGGACCTGCGCGGCCGGGTCGACGGCGCCGTCGACTACTACCGTTCCCAATTCCAATGCCTGGCCTTCGACTGCGTAACCCGCAGCGATCTGCTGCGCGGGGGTAGCTGTCGATTCGGTGGTCATGCCGCGGTCCTCCCAGTTTTCGCGAACGAGCCAATCGGGGTCTGACACTACTTGCCGGGCGGCGCGCGTGGTGGGTGTGGCAACCCCTCGCCCGGTATGGGAATACTGTGGATCTTCGTGCGAGACGAACTGGTATGGATCGATTGTGAGATGACCGGCCTGGACCTCAAGTCCGATCGGCTGATCGAGATCGCGGTTCTGGTCACCGATGCAGACCTGAACATCCTCGGTGACGGCCTGGACGTGGTCATTCACACCGACGACGAGGCGCTGTCTTCCATGGTCGACGTGGTCAAACAGATGCACACTCGGTCCGGGCTGATCGAAGAAGTTCGGCGGTCGACCGTCGATGTGGCCACCGCCGAAGAGATGGTGCTCGATTACATCCGCGGCCACGTCAAGACGGCCAAGGCCGCTCCCCTGGCCGGCAACTCCATCGCCACCGACCGCGGCTTCATCGCCCGCGACATGGCCAAACTCGACGATTACCTGCACTACCGCATGATCGACGTCAGCTCGATCAAGGAACTGTGCCGCCGCTGGTACCCCCGGATCTACTTCGGCCAGCCCGAAAAAGGCCTCGCCCACCGCGCCCTGGCCGATATCCACGAGTCGATCCGCGAACTCAAGTACTACCGCTCGACCGCGTTCGTCGCCCAGCCCGGGCCGTCTACCAGCGATATTGCTGCGATCGCGGCCGAGCTCGGCCCGCCGAAGGACGACGCGCCAGAAACCGATTCGGCGCTACAGCACCCGAGCAGTTAGTATCTACGAGCCGCATATGCCGAAAGGCTGACCGGCGATGGTGGCTGTAGTTCAGTTGGTAGAGCACCAGGTTGTGATCCTGGCTGTCGCGGGTTCGAGTCCCGTCAGCCACCCCGATATCGGGAACGCCGTCTGCGCAAGCAGGCGGCGTTTCTGTTTCATTGCCGGCGTTCATTGCCCGCGCCACTCAGCTCGGACGTGGAACCCACTCCCACGGATGCAGAAACAGCCAGGCACCAAATCCCAGCGTCGTCACGACGAACACCAGCACCGGTAGCCGGCTGACCAGCTTGCGCCGCAATGCGGCCACGACCGCCACGATCATCAATGTCGCCTGCAACCAGACCGTCGCGGTCAACGGCCAGCCGTCATCGAAGATCCAGGCCGCCGGGCAGTAGAGCAGCAGGGCGAAGAACGCCACGTACAGCGCCACGACGGCTGCGACGACAGTCAATCCACCGATCAGCAGAATGTTGGCCGCGAGTTGCAGACGCGGGGCATCGGACCTTGTGAGGCGCAACAGCCAGCCCACAAGTGCGCATGACATCGCCGTCAGAAAAAGCCAGTCCCATTGCACGCACCGAGTGTTGCAGCTATCAGCGGGACCAGACGACAAGCATGACTCGTCTCACCGCCTACGGCGCGCACTCAATCCTTCGCGTCTGGATCCCAGGTCGACGGCAGCATCGGCGCGCTCGGACCGTCCCCGAACCCCCCATCGCCCAACGTCGTCAACCCCGTCGTCGTCGTGTCTGCCTTGTCGAGCACACCGGAAAAGCCCATGGGCCCCGCACCGCGATCCGACACCGTCTGCGCCGCCCCCGGGGAGGCGGTCTCCTGCGGATCGGCCTGGAGGTCCATGTACTCGTTGCCATGGCCTCGGTCCCGCATCCCGGCTCGTCGACGCCGACGGGCCCGCGCCTCTCGGGCTGATTCCCCGGCAGCGGCCGCAGCGATATCGGGTTCGGAGGCTTTCTTCTTGGCGATGGCCGAGGCGTTGGCTCGTGCCGCGGCGGGGACGCCGACACCGACCGCGCCGATCAGGTACGGCGGGAAGAACCCCGGCCCACCGCCCGGGGCGGCGGATGGCGCCGGCGCGGAGGTGGCGGTTGTGGTTGCCGACGCCCCGGCCGAGGGGGCCGCCGGAGCGGAGGGCGTAGTCGGAGCCGGCGGGCTGCTCGGAACCGACGATGTTCCCCCGGCCGCCGGCCAGGACCCCGGTTCTGCGCCGTGCGGAATCTCGGCGACACCGGTTACGGGCGGCTGGATTGCGGCCAAGCCTGCGATGGCCCACCCCAGGTTCGCGGTCACGATGCTCAGAGCCGGCTGAATCAGCGCCGGGGACAGCTGGACAACCACCTGCAACAGCTGCGCCGCGTGGAAAGCCATGTCGGCCAACACCATGGGCAGGTTGGTCAACAGCGCAGCGGGGTCATTCAGCAGATTGTCGATCAGCAAGTGAATGTTCTCGATCTGCTCCTGGCCGACCTCCAGCCACCATCGCGGGTCGAGCGGGCTCAGGTCTCCGTGGCCGTGGTCATCGTCATGGTCATGGTCGTGGTCGTCGTCGTGGTCATGCTCGCCGTGCAGGATCCGTGGCGCCGCCGGGGTAGACGGGGTGGATGCCACCGCGGCCTCAGAGACGCCTTGATAGACGGTCATCGTGGCGGCAGCGAGGATCCACATCCGCACGTAGTCAGCCTCGTTCAAGGCGATGGGAATGGTGTTGACACCAAAGAAGTTGGTGGACAACAGGACTGCGTTCCTTGCATGGTTGGCGGCCAACTCGACCAGAGTGGGCATCCCCGCCAATGCACTGGCATAGGCCGCGGCTGCGGCTTCATGCCGGGCAGCGACCGCAGCGCTGTCGGCGCCGGCCTGGTACAGCCACGCCAGATACGGAAGATGAGCTGCCACATACCGTTCCGCGCTCGGACCTTGCCACGCACCAGCCTGTACCCCGCCGAGCACCGTGGCGAGTTCTTCTGCGATCGCGGCATATTCGACGCTCAACGATGACCACGCGCCGGCGGCGGCCAACAGCGCTCCCGGGCCGGGGCCGCTGCTCAACAACGCGGAATGCACCTCCGGCGGCGAGGCCATCCATACCGCGGCCATGAGAAACCCTCCTTGTAGACCGTCTACTCGAAGCGTCCAAGTTATTGAATATGATTGTCATTATCAATGAATCTGTTGAAACTCATAGAAACGCCGGCCGGAGGCAGCTTCAGGTTCTACAAGATCGCCACAGCACCGCGCCGAGAAGGACCCGTGAAAGTTATTGCCGCCCAGGTCATCTGGTGATGGTTGCAATCAAGAACCGCGCTCAGATGCGGACGTTGAGTCGTACGGTGAGGAATCCCCACACGTCAGCCACGCTCAAAAAGGCATAGGCCGACGACAGCGGTCACCTACGGTCCACGGCCAACAGTCAGGCAGTCAAAATGCGCCTGGCCGGATACCGGCGCATCCACTACAACGGCCGGGAATTGATCGAGCCGGGACACCCCGGCCGACCGCTACTTCGTCGCGTCGACCGCGCCGGCCTTCTTCTTGATCCGCGGCGCCAACTGCACGACCTCGGGCACCACGGTCGGATTCTCGTACGCGGTGGTCACCAGCGACACCAGGGTGTTGGCGACGTCGCGCAGGGCCGACATCCGGGCGGGCAGAGCACCTTGGGCCACCCACGTCGTGACCAACTGGTCCAGCAGGTCGCGGTCGGCGCCGCGAAGGATCTCGGTGTCATCGGTGGGGCCGACGCCGACCCGGATCAGCGACAGCTCGGGATGCTCGATGCGCCAGGAGTGCAGGATCTCGTCGAGGGCGGCCTTGCTGGCGCTGTACGCCGCCACGCCGGCCCGCGGGCGGCCTACGTCGTAGCTGGACGCCACCAGGACCACACCGTTCTCGGCCAGTCGGGGTGCCGCAGCACGCAGCACATTGTTGGCGCCGACGGTGTTGACGCTGAATGCGTGCAACCAGGTGGCTACGTCGGTGTCCTCGATGTAGGCGAACGGGATCACCGTGCTGGTGAACACCACGGCGTCCAGGCCGCCCAGGGCGTCCGCCGCGTCGTTGACCACTCGGCTGATCGCCGCGGAGTCCTCGACGTCGAGTTCGAAGGCGTGCCCGCCGGTCGCCTCCGCCAGGGAATTCAGCAGGTCGATGCGCCGTGCCGCCACCGCGACCTTGGCACCGCGTTCGGTGGCACTGACCGCAACAGCGTGGCCGATGCCCGACGAGGCACCGACGACGAGGAGACGCAGCCCGGCTGCATCGGCTCGTTGACCGCTCATTCTGGATCAACCTCCATGGTTCATCTCGAGGTGTTAGGCCACCCTTCGCTCGTCGGACATTACCGGGTGCGATGAGTTCCGGACGCGCGGTGGGTCCACTTAAGAGAACGAGATTCTCCGAACAGCAATCAGGAGCCCTTCATGACGACAGGAAAACCTCCGATAGTCGACCAGCACGCCTGGCGCACCGCGCTCGACGACCTACGTCGTCGCGAGAAGGCCGCCACCCGGGAACTGGACGCGATCGCCGCGGCACGACGACGGCTGCCGATGGTGGCGCTACCGGACTACACGCTCATGGGCGCGGACGGCCCGGTGCGGCTGGCCGACATATTCGACGGTCGCACCCAGTTGATCACCTACCACCACATGTGGACCGACGGCGCCGAATGGCAGTGCGGCGGCTGCACGGGGTTCACGTCGCAGTTCACCCGACTCGACTTCCTGAACAACTACGACGCCCGATTCGTCATCGTCACCAACGGACCGATCGACGAAGCACTGGCCTACCGCGACAAGGTCGGTAACCGGATGGACTGGTACTCGTCGTCGGAGAGCTCGTTCGGTACCGACGTCGACGCCGCTCCGGGCGGCGGATTCGCGGTCAACGTGTTCCTGCGTGACGGCGACACCGTGTACCGCACCTGGCACACCAACGGCCGCGGCACCGAACAGCTCAGCCACTCCTTCGCGCTGATCGACCTGCTGCCGTACGGCCGGCAGGAGGAATGGCTCGATTCCCCAGAAGGGTGGCCATCGCAACCCACATACTCGGGCTGGCTGGACAGCCCGGATGTTGCCCGCCTGTATGGAAAGGACGCTCGATGACCGCATCAACCGACCAGGAACGCTACGTCGTCACCCGGACCATCTCCGCGTCCCCGGCCCAGGTGTTCGCCGTGCTGTCCGACCCGGCCCGGCATTGCGACACCGAACCCGGCGACTGGGTGCGCGACGCGATCGACCCCAAGCCAATCACCGGGACCGGCCAGATGTTCGCGATCAACATGTTCCTGCCGGCCGCCGGGGGCCATTACGTCATGCACAACCTGGTGACCGCGTTCGACAAGGACCGGACCATCGCCTGGCTGCCCGGCCAGCTCGACGAGGCCGGCCACCATGCACCGGGCGGCTGGAGCTGGCGCTACGACCTGGCCCCCAACGGCGACCGGACCGACGTCACCATCACCTACGACTGGACCGACACCCCGCAGAGCTTCCGCGACCAGATCGGCGGGATGCCGCCGTTCGACAGCGACTTCCTCACCGAATCGCTTGCGGCACTGGACCGCGCTGTGAAGTAGTCAGGCGGGCACCCGGTCCAGGAACCCGAGCACGGTCTGTATCCGTCCTTCGGGGTCGGTGGACAGCACGTCGAAGCCGACCACCAACGGCTCGGCATCGCGCGGACCGAGACCCCACTGAAAACGCGCCTGCTGGTGGTGGGCGTCCGGTCCGCTGACGAGTGTGAACACATAGCCCGGGAACTGGGCCTGGACGGACTCGATGGCGCCGGAGATACCGTCGTGCCCGCTCACCTCAGCCAGCGGATCGGTGTAGGTGACGCTCTGCGCCCAATGCTGTTCCAGCAGCGCCCGCCGCTCGACGGTATCGGTGGCATTCCAGGTGCGCAGGTATGCGGTGACGGTGTCGTCGATCTCGGCCATATCGCCTCTTTCACGGTAATCAACTGGGACTCAGTCAGATTCACCGATTGGAGACGCGTTGTCGATTACCGCGCAGGTAATCGGCGGTGCCGAGAATCAGGTGCTGGCGTTGCCGGTGCGCCACTGGTCCCAGGGAATGTTCCAGTCCCCCAGGCCCTCGGTGCCCGGCAACACCGAACCCACGGTGTTGGTCACCTCGACGATGTCGCCGCGTTTGGTGTTCTCGTAGAACCAGCGGGCATTGGCGGTGCTGACATTGAGGCAGCCGTGGCTGACATTGCTGTAGCCCTGGCTGCCCACCGACCACGGGGCCCCGTGGACGTAGATACCGCTGTAGGACATCTGAGTCGCGAAGTCGACCTCGGTGCGATAACCGTTGGGCGAGTTGACCGGTACCCCGTAGGTCGACGAATCCATGACCATGTGGTCGAAGCGATCACCGATGATGTAGACGCCGTTGTTGGTCGGAGAGCTGTTCTTGCCCATCGAAATCGGCATGGCCTTGATGACCTCGCCATTGCGCCGGATGGTCAGCGTCTTGGTGTTGTCATCGGCGGACGCGATCACCTCGTCGCCCACCGTGAAGTGGGTGGTGACGTTGCCCTGGCCGAACAACCCGTCGCCCAACGCGACTCCATAGGTGTTGACGGACACGTCCACCGAGGTGCCGGGCTTCCAGTATTTGGCCGGACGCCAACGCACTTCGCGGTTGTTGAGCCAATAGAAGGCGCCTTCGACCCGTGGAGTGGTCTTGACCGTGATGGCCCGTTGAGCCGCCACCCGGTCGGTGATGTTCTCGTCGAAGCGGACGGCGATGGGCTGTCCCACCCCGACCACTTCCCCGTCGTTGGGCAGGACGTAGGGCATCGTCAGGTTCGCCGGCGAGTGCGTCTCGAATCGCAGCCGGCGGTTGGCGACACCACCCAGCCCCAGCGACTGCGCATTGAGGGTGTACTGCTCGTTGTAGTCCAGCCGGTCGGTGGTCGACCACGTCAGCCCGTCGGCACTGAACTTCCCTGCGACGCTGACACCGTCTTCGTTGGTCATGGTGACACCGCCGAGCACACCGTTCTCGGCGCTCACCGTGACCGGCGCATCGACAGTCACCCCGACCGCGCCGTCGGTCACCGAGGCATTGACCCTGGGCACCAGCAGATCGCCGTAAGGAGTGCCCTTGTCGGTGATCACCGGCTGCGGCCCCTGCGGATCTTCGCCCCCGCATGCCGTCAGGCCCAGCATCATCGCCGGCACCATGGCAACCACCGCTCGCCGGAACACACCCCGATACGGACGGGTCACCGTCTGGGCCTGCGCCATGTTCGTCCTACCCCTCGCACGGTCGACGGCAAATTCTTGGCAATAGTCTAAGGGTCCCGCGGAACCCTGGCTCACCGGAACCACGCCCCAGGCCCGCCACCAGCGGATTTCACTGTTGAGCGAAACTCCTGTTAGTCTCTCTCACGCGCGCCGTTAGCTCAGTTGGTAGAGCAGCTGACTCTTAATCAGCGGGTCCGGGGTTCGAAACCCTGACGGCGCACCAACCAAAAACCCTGCCTCGGCAGGGTTTTTGCGTTTCAGGGGTTGAGAGTTACTGCGGCGGTACATCTATTGTCTGGCTCGATACCGATCGGCGAGCCTGTCGCCGATGCTGGGTTCAGCCTCTTCCAACAACATCTCCACCGCACCTGCCAGATGCGCGGCGGCATAGCCGCTATCCCGGTGCTGCTCGGTTTTGAAGCGGTCGAGTTCCCGGCGTAGATCGCCGAGGGTTTCATCGCTCACATGCGCCATATGGGTACCTCCAGTCGGTGTGACCACGGCCCACATCCCCACCGAGAGGTTCGACATGAGCCATCGGGTGTTGTCAGCGAATCCCGACGATGAGTCCGTCGGGATCAGCTGTACCGGCGAAGGCACATGCAGCAATCCTGGCAAACGGAAAATAAGTTAGCTGCAACGCAATACCCCCTTGTCAAACGTTCGGTCCGCGTTGCGGCCGAGATGAAGACCTAGGCCCGACTCCCCTATCCTGACCCGAAGTCGACCTTAGCTGGACACCTATGCACTGGCAACCGGTTCCACGAGAAAGAGCCGTTCCCGCCCTGCGATGCAGCGGATTTCAGCTACCGCGGCAGATCAGCGCCGAGTTGCGCGGAACCCCTCGGGCTACCAGACGAGCCCACGTTTGCCAATCGTTTTCTCCACCAAATCACGGCAGAGGAGCCAATGCCGCGCCACACGACGTCACACGACGCCACAGCCACAGCAAACTTTCGGCGAATCCGCCGACATCAGCGGATGCGTCGGCGGCCGACCCTACGACTGCCGCCCAAACCTCCGAATTACTTTGCGGTGAGCGACCCTGGCGACGCGGAAAACCACTCCGCTGACGCCTGCCGACAATGTGCTGATAACTGCGTCGCAACATGACCGGCCGCCGGGCAAGTCAGATGTTGACGTCGCCGTAAGTTACTGTCTAGTATTCAATACCAGCGCTTTCGCTGGTCAGACGCAAGAAGCCGTGTTAATCTCAAGTTAGCTGATTCATTGTGGTTCGGTACCCCGTGGCGGTTGCGCCAAGATAAGAGGTGTTAGCTGATGGCTACCGATGGTGGCGTCGACCCCACAGCTGCATCAACCTCGGCATTTGTTGCTGCGAATCAGCCCGTCATGGTGTATAGCTGCAATCGGCTCGGACGCGTCGCCAATCCCCCGAGTTTCTCGTTGGCGGACTGGCTCCTGTTCCGCCGCCGCTGAGCGGCACAAATAGGCCTGAGCCGCTGAGCGGCGTATCAAACCACAGAGCCGCTGAGGCGGCGTATCAAAACGTCGCCCAGCGGCCCGTGTATCACGTCAGGGCGCACAGCGCGCCCTGCAAATCAGCTCAGCGCCGCTTGATCCGTCTAACGACCACGAACACCACCAGCACGCCCGCACCGGCCAAAGACGCAGTCACGGCTGGCTTCTTGATGAAGCCGATCACCGCCGACTTGAAATCGTCGGCCAGACGCTGGGGGTTGGCCCGCTCGGCCAGGGAGTCGACCGTCACCGCCAGTTGATCGCGAGCCTGATCGATGTCCCGCTTGATGCTCTCCGGGTCCCGGTTCGCCACTGTTTGCTCCTCCAAGCCGCTCCACGTCGTGCTGCCCTGCCGCACTACCCTAGATCAGCCGGCGCCATGACAACGGAACCGGTCGACAAGAAGGGATACACGCATGCCGCCAACCCCGCGCCTCGAGGTGGGAGACACCGCCCCGGCTTTCAGCCTGCCCGACGCCGACGGCAACGTCGTCAAGCTCTCCGACTACAAGGGCCGCAAGGTCATCGTGTACTTCTACCCCGCCGCCTCGACGCCCGGCTGCACCAAGCAGGCGTGCGATTTCCGCGACAGCCTCGCCGAACTCAGCGGCGCCGGACTCGACGTCGTCGGCATCTCCCCCGACAAGCCGGAGAAGCTCGCCAAGTTCCGCGACAAGGAGGAGCTGACCTTCCCGTTGCTGTCCGATCCGGGTCGTGAGGTGCTGACGGCCTGGGGTGCATTCGGCGAAAAGACCATGTACGGCAAGACCGTTCAGGGCGTCATCCGCTCGACGTTCGTCGTCGACGAAAAGGGCAAGATTGCCGTCGCGCAGTACAACGTGCGCGCCACCGGTCATGTCGCCAAGTTGCGCCGCGATCTGTCCATCTGATCCGCGAGGCCGCCAGGATGGACGACATGGACACTGAGGCCGGCCCGCCGCCGAGTGCATTCACCGCGAAAACCGCCGCGGCGCTCGGTGTGCTCGGCGGACTCTCGATGCTGGTCGGAGTCGTTCTCGGCATCCCCGCCGTGGCATCCGGGTCGGGCGGTACCGGACTACTGACGCTGATCTTCGCGACTTACCTGATCTACGGCATTCTGCTGTTGATCGGGGCGGTTCAACTGCTCCGCCGTAAGATCCCCGGCCTGTACATCCTGGCCGGGGTTTCGTCGGTGATGGCGTTACAAACGCTGGCAGTGCTGGTCCTTGTCCCCGGCACTGCCGGCGATTTCCTGGCCCGCTTCATCCTCGCCGCGCTGACCGCAGTGCTGTCGCTCCTGCCGAGCACTTTCCATTGGTGCCGGCACGTGCCCTACGGCGTCTGAATCACCGACGGCTTAACGGCCCAGGGCTTCGAGCAACAGCGCCTCGGCCGTCGCCGCTTTCTCCAGCACGCCCAGGTGCAGGCTTTCGTTCACGCTGTGCGCCTGGGTGCCGGGGTCCTCGACGCCGGTCACCAGAATCGTCGCGGCCGGGAATGCTTCGGCGAATTCGGCGATGAACGGGATCGATCCGCCCATGCCCATGTCCACCGGATCGGTTCCCCAGGCGGTGCGGAACGCCGAACGGGCCGCGTCATACACCGACCCCGAGGCCTCGATCGCGTACGGCTGGCCGACGTCGCCGGGCGTGACGGTGACCTGAGCGCCCCACGGGACATGGGCTTCGAGGTGACGGGTCAACGCCTCCAGATGTGAGTGGGCGTCGCCGCCGGGCGCGACCCGCATGCTGATCTTGGCGCGGGCGCGTGGAATCAGGGTGTTCGACGACTTGTCGATGGATGTGGTGTCGATGCCGATGACGGTGATGGCGGGCTTCGCCCACATGCGTTGCACCACTGAGCCGGAACCGATTTCGGACACCCCGTCCAACAGGCCGGACTCCTGGCGGACCCAGTGCGCACCGCGGTCCACGTCGGCCGCGGTCGCTTGGTGCAAGCCGGCGACCGCGACATTGCCGTCGTCGTCGTGCAGGCTAGCCAGCAGTCGCACCAGCACGCTCAACGCGTCGGGCACGACGCCGCCCCACAGGCCCGAATGCAGGCCGTGATCCAGGGTGGCCACCTCGACCACGCAGTCGGCCAGACCACGCAGCGTCACGGTCAACGCCGGGATCTCGGTGCTCCAGTTGTCGGAGTCGGCGATGATGATGACGTCGGCGGCCAAAGCGTCTTTGTGCGCAGCCAGCAATGCCCCCAGTGACGGCGAACCGGACTCCTCCTCGCCTTCGACGAACACCGTGACGCCTACCGGAGGCTTTCCGTCGAAGGCCCTTACCGCGGCCAGATGTGTTGCGATACCAGCTTTGTCGTCGGCGGTGCCGCGACCGTAGAGCCGGCCGTTACGTTCGGTGGGCTCGAACGGTGCGGAGTCCCACTGGGCCGGATCCCCTTCGGGCTGCACGTCATGATGGGCGTACAGCAAGACCGTGGGCGCTCCCGCCGGTGCCGGGTAGTGCGCGATGACCGCAGGTGCACCGCCTTCGCTGACGATGCGAACGTCGGGAAAGCCCGCTTCCGACAACAGCTTTGCGACCGCCTCGGCACTGCGGTGCACTTCGTCACGCCGGGCCGGGTCGGCCCACACCGATTGGATGCGGACCAGGTCCTCCAGGTCGGACCGAACCGACGGCAACACCTGCTGCACCCGCTGCACGACATCAGCCATGCTGACGACACTAGACCGTCACCACCCCCGCGCGAGCAGACGCTCCGGTACCCGAAATCGGGGCGATCCGGGTACCTAGGCGTCTGTTCGCGGAGGAAGGGTCAGAGCTCCTCGATGATGGCCACCGCGGCGGCGGTATCGGCCTCATGGGTGAGCGAGACGTGAATGGTCACCGTCTCAAGGTGCTTGGCGATCTCACCGGACAGCCGCACCTTGGGCCGGCCCCACATGTCGGTGACCACCTCGATATCGCGGTGGATCCCCTCCGGCAGGGCCGGCCGCTTGGAGAACCGTGAACTCGACCAGGCCTTGATCACAGCTTCCTTGGCCGCCCACCGGGCCGCCAGGTGCCGGGCCGCCGACGAACTCTTGTCCGCGGCGTCCCGGCGCTCACCTGGCGTGAACGTCTCGGCGAATACGGTTCCCGGCCGGTCTACCTGCTCGGCGAACTCAGGTATGGAAACCAGATCGATGCCTACTCCCACAATCGCCATGGAAGCGAACCTAGCTCACCTCTCCGTGCACGCACTCACCGCACATAGAGATCGTCGTCACCGAGTCGAGCGTCGGCATTCAGCAACATCGCTGCTTCCTGACGCTTCTCCGGCACGTCGTGGTCGAACCGGCGATCGGCGGGCTTCTCGTACATCGGACGCCCACCGGCGATCGCCCCGGCCAACCGACGCTGACCGGCGAGCGTGCGCTGCTCGGCCCGCTTGCGGTAGTCGTCGCGCTCGGCCGGATCCAACGCTGCGATGAACGCCTCCGGGTGCACCAGGGCAACCAGGCCCGACACGTGACCGAACCCGAGGCTGGTGACCAGACCGGCCTTGAGCGGGAACTTGCCGCGCAGGTCGAGGGTTTCGCGCACCCAGACGAAGTGGCCGGAGGTGGCCAGCTCGTCGTCGACGCAGTCCAGGCTGCGGTTCGGCGGGATGACGCCGTCGCGCAGGATCTGGCACAGACCCATCATCTGGAACACCGCCGCGCCGCCCTTGGCGTGCCCGGTCAGCGTCTTCTGGCTGACGATGAACAGCGGCGCACCCTGTGAGCGACCCATCGAGTCGGCCAGCCGCTCGTGCAGCTCGGTCTCGTTGGGATCGTTGGCCAGCGTCGAGGTGTCGTGCTTGGAGATCACCGCGATGTCGTCGGCGCCGACGCCCAGCTTGGCCAGCGAGCGGGCCAGCTGCGAATCCTTGCCGCCACGCCCGGCGCCCAGGGCACCCAGGCCCGGAGCCGGGATCGAGGTGTGCACACCGTCGGCGAAGCTCTGCGCGTAACCGACGACGGCCAGCACCGGCAGGCCCATCTTGACGGCGAGATCACCGCGGGCCAGCAGGATGGTGCCACCGCCCTGGGCTTCCAGGAAGCCGAGACGACGACGGTCGTTGGCGCGGGAGAACTTCGAGTCGCTGATGCCCTTGGCCCGCATCATCTCGGTGTCGGCGGTGGCCGCCATGTCACCGAAGCCGATGATGGCTTCCAGGGTCAGATCGTCGAAGCCGCCGGCCACCACCAGGTCGGCCTTGCCGAGACGGATCTTGTCGACCCCCTCCTCGACCGAGACCGCCGCGGTGGCGCACGCGCCGACCGGGTGGACCATCGCGCCGTAGCCGCCGACGTAGGACTGCATGACGTGTGCCGCAACGACGTTCGGCAGCACCTCCTGCAGGATGTCGTTCGGCTTGGACTTACCCAGCAGGTTGCCGTGGTACATGGTCTGCATCGAGGTCATGCCGCCCATGCCGGTGCCCTGGGTGGAGGCCACCAGGCTCGGGTGCACCCAACGCATCAGCTCGGTCGGGGTGAAACCCGAGGACAGGAACGCGTCCACTGTCGCCACGATGTTCCACAGCGCCACCCGGTCGATCGAGCTGGCCATGTCCGGGGTGATGCCCCACACCGTCGGGTCGAACCCGGTGGGGATCTGGGCACCGACCGTGCGCGACAGCTTGGTCTTGCGCGGAACCCGAATCTCGGTGCCCGCCTTGCGGATCACCTGCCAGTCACCGGAATCCGGCACCGGCAAGGCCACAGTGTGCTCGGGGTCGAAGGACACGAACGCCCGGGCGTCGGCCTCGCTGGACACCACGAAGCTGAAGTCCTTGTCCAGGAACACACTGACCAGCAGCGGCGAGGCGTGATCGGGATCGATCGCACCGTCGTCGACGAATTCGCGGATGCCGCAGCGCTCCACCACGGCGTCGTGGTAGCGCTCCACGATCTCCGATTCGGGAACCAGCTCACCGGTCTGGGTGTCGTACCAGCCGGCCTTGGGATCGTCTTCCCACTTGACCAGACCGGTCGTCCAGGCCAGTTCCAGCACGCCGGCCGCCGACAGCTCGCCGGAGACCTCCATCTCGAAGCGGGTGCGCGACGAGCCGTACGGCCCGAGTTCGGCACCGCCGACGATGACCACCAGGTCGGCCGGGTCGACGTCGAGATCGGCCCACTCCGGCGCGGGGGCCGGGTTGTGTCCACGCGGCGGGGACGGCAGCGCGGCGATCGCGCCTTCGTCCTCGTCGTCCTCGGATTCGCCTGCGGCACTGGACATGTCTTCGCGGGCCTTGGCAGCCAGCTCGGCCATGTCGATCTTGATGTCGCCCAGTCCGCCGGTCAGATCCGCCTTGACCGGGGCGTTGGCCGCGGCCACCTTCGCGTCCACCGTGCACAGGTTCAGCAGCATGGCTGCCATCTCGGCGGTGGTGTAGGTGGTGACGCCGGCCTCCTCGACCGCGCTGACGATGGCATCGTTGTGCCCCATCAGCCCGGTGCCCTTGGTCCAGCCGATCAGCGCGTGCGCCAGGCTGACCCGGTCGGCCCACGAAGCTTCGGCGCTCCAGCGGTTCACCAACGCGTCGAGCGCGGACTTGGATTCGCCGTAAGCGCCGTCGCCGCCGAACATGCCGCGGTTGGGCGAGCCCGGCAGCACCACGTGCAGCCGTGAGGCGATGTCGCGCTCGGCACCGATCGTCGACAGCCCGCCGATGAGCCGCTGCACGGCCCACAACAGCACCTTCATCTCCATCTCGGAGCGTGAACCCGCCTCCGACAGATCCCCGGCGACGCGCGGTGCGGCGAACGGGAACAGCAGCGTCGGGGTCTGCGCATCCTTGAGGTGGATCGATTGCGGCCCAAGGCTTTCGATCTGCTCGCTACCGACCCACTCGACCAGCTTGTCGATGTCGGCGTAGGACGCCATGTTGGCCGGGACCACCCACAGGGTGGCACCGAAGCGGGCGTTCTCGCGGTAGAGCTCCTTGTAGAACGCCAACCGGTCGTCGTCCAGACGCGAGGTGGTGGCGATGACCGTGGCGCCGCCGTCGAGCAGCTGCCCGGCGACCGACGAGGCGATCGAGCCCTTCGACGCACCGGTCACCACGGCGACCTCATCGCTGTAGCGGCCCTTGCCCGGGTTCTCCGCGCCGGCCGCGATGCGACCGAACAGCGAGGCGTGGATGGTACGGCCGGCGGCCAGCGCCTTGCCCTGCCACCAATTCGCCTGCGTGGCAACGACATGTCCGGCACCCTCGAAGCGCTCCGACAGGCGCGGCCACTCGGCGTCGATCTCGCCCTCGTCAGCCAGCCACAGCTTGACCAGGTCCTCACGGGCGCTGGCCCAGCGGTCGTCGAACACGACAGCCTTCTTGGCGTCGAACGCCGGAGCCACCAATCGCGGCCAGTCCGAACCGAGTTCGGTGGTGACCAGGTCGATCAGCTCGGCGTCGGTCGCAACCTCGGGGGCACCGACCGGAGCGTCCAGGCCGAGCTGGCCCAGCACCAGGCGCGCGGCCGAGGCCAGCACGCCGTCGGGACCCGTGACCTTCTCGGCGAACTCGTTCAGCGCGGCCGAATCCACCACACCGCCGTCACCGGCACCGCCGGCCGAGGGCAGGCTCACCGGCACGCCCTGGCGTGCGCCCACCGCGACGACCGCGGCGTCGATGACCTTGTCGACGTCGGCGGCAGTCGCCAGCGCGCCCGGGTGCAGAGCACCCAGATCGCCGCCGCGAACGCTGCTGCCCTCACGGGTGCCCAGCGCCACCTCGACGGTGACGTGCTTGGCCCAGCCCGGACCCAGCTCCCAGGTCTTGGTGACGCGCTCGGCGATGTAGGCCGGGCGCTTGCCCGACGGGCCGAACACGGTGCGCAGCTGATCGTTGATGGCGTCCGAGAGCACTGGGCCGAACGGCTTGTAGGTGCGGGCCAGCTTGCTGACCTGTCCCTTGAGCGCGCCCAGGTCCGCCTCGGCGGCACCGTCGATGGCACCCAGGTTCAGCTCGGAGCCCAGGTCCACCAGCAGCTGATTGCGGCGCGAGGACGCACCGTCGGTGATGGACTCGATCGAGTCCAGCCCCTCGATCTGGTCGATGCGCATCTTGGCGCTCAGCGCGATCAGACCCACGGTGGCGTCGGCCGCGTCGAACGTGATGTCGTCGGGCCGTGGGCCACCGGAAGGAGCAGCCGGGGCGGCTGCCGGGGCCGGGGCGGCCTCAGCAGCAGGAGCGGCCTCAGAAGCCGCCGCCGGGGCCGCTTCTTCGACCTCAGGCTCCGGTTCCGGGTCGGTGTCGCTGGCGAACAGCACCGCGGCATCGCGCTCGGCGTTGAGCACCTCGACGGTGCTGTGGGCGTACTCGGGCAGCTTCAGCGTGTTGGTGGCCAGTCCGGCGACCGTCGGCGCGTTCTTCACGCCGATCTCGACGAACCGCTCGACGCCGAGGCCTCCCGCAGCTTCTTCGATGAACAGCAGGTCCTGGGTTTCGATCCAGCGCACCGGGCTGGCGAACTGCCAGGCGAGCAGCTCGATGACGACCTTGCGCATCAACTCGCTGGGCTTCTCGTTACGCCAGGTGTCGTAGTCCGCGAGGATCTCGTCGAGCGGCTCGGCCGGCACCAGGTCGCGGATCTCCTGGATGAAATCGCGGTCCAGCGTGAACGGGCGGGGCACCAGGTTCGGGACGTAGCGCCCGACCACCAATTCCGGATCGCGGTCGCGCGGCAGGACGCGTTCCAGGCTGCGCCGGAAGTCGTCCACGCCCACCCGCAGCACGCTGGAGTGGAACGGCACGTCGATGCCGGGCACCAGGATGAAGGACCGCTTGCCGCCGCTGATCTCACGGCGCCGCTCGACCTCTTCCTCCAGCGCTTCCAGGCCCCGCACGGTTCCGGCGATCGCGTACTGCGAACCGCGGAGGTTGAAGTTCACGATCTGCAGGAATTCACCTGTGCGCTCGGCGATCTCGGCGACGAAGCTCTCGACGTCCTCGTCGGCGAGGTCGATCTGCGACGGCCGGATCGCAGCCAGCCGGTAGTTGGACCGGCCCCGCTCATCCCGCGGCACGATGTCGTGCATCTTGGAGCCACGGTGGAACACCGCCTCCAGCAGACCTTCGAGCTCGATGACGCCGGACACGCAGGCCAGCGCGGTGTACTCGCCGACTGAGTGACCGCAGGCGATCGCGCCCTCGACGAACGCGCCCTGCTCGCGCATCTCGGCGACCTGGGCCGCAGCCGTCGTGGCCATCGCGACCTGGGTGAACTGGGTCAGGTACAGCACACCTTCGGGGTGCTCGTAGTGCACACCGGAGGCGATCAGCGACGTCGGGTTGTCGCGGACCACGTGCAGCACCGAGAAGCCCAGCGTGTCACGGGTGAACTTGTCGGCCTTGTCCCACACCTTGCGGGCGGCCTTGGACCGGGCCCGGACCTCCATGCCCATGCCCTTGGACTGAATGCCCTGGCCGGGGAACGCATAGACGGTCTTGGGCGCCGCGAGCCGCGCGGTCGCGGCCATCACCAGCTCCGAGCCGATGCGGGCCTGCACCTCGACAACCTCTGCGCCGACGTCGATTCCGACCCGGTCGACGCGGAAGTCGACCTCGTCGCCCGGCTTGACCATGCCCAGGAAGCGGGCGGTCCAGCCGACCAGGTTGGCCGGCGGGATCGGCTTGCCGTCGGTGGCGGTGACGACGTGCTGCGCCGCGGCCGACAGCCACATGCCGTGCACGATCGGCGATTCCAGACCAGCGAGCAGCGCGGCTGCCCGGTCGGTGTGGATGGGGTTGTGGTCACCGGACACCACGGCGAACGGCCGCATGTCCACGGGTGCACCGACCGTGACGTCGCGCCGGCGACGACGCGGGGTGTCGGTGGCGTTGTCCGAGATCGCACCGCCGGCCCGGACCGGGTCGGTCAGCTCGGCCTCGCCGGTACGGCCGCGGATGGCGAACCGCTCCTCCAGCTTGGCCAGCTCGGTGCCGTCGGAGCTGCGCACGGTCACCGAAACCGGCACAACTCGGCCGACCTCGGTGTCGTAGGCGGCCGAAGCCGTTGCGGTGACGGCCAATTCGGCGGGCTCGGCAGGCAGCGCAGCCAGCAGGTGCGCGGCGTGGTCCAGGTGCACCAGGCTCAGCAGACCTTCGACGACCGGGAATCCGGAGTCGGTGACAGCCGACCCGATCGCGGCGAACACCGCGGGCCAGCAACGGCCGACCAGGGCATCCGGGACGACGGTGAGCGTCGGCGCCAGCGGCGCACCGAAGGTGGCGGTGACGCCGGTGTGATCGGCGACCTGCTCGGGGTTCCAGGCGACGGTGACCTTGGCGGTCCCGTCGACGACGGGAGGCAGCGCGTCCGGTCCGTCGACGCCCGCGGCGATGGCGAGCACGGAACGCATCGCGGTCGCGGCGTCGGCGACCTCGACGACGGGTGCGCCACCGCTGCGGATGGCCTCGGTCAGGGTGAACCGGATGTCGATCCAGGTTCCCGACAGCGGTACCGACAGCACCACGTGCTGATCATCGGCGACCTCAAGGCGGGCTCCGGTGGAAGCGTTTGTGGCGGAACGGTTCTCGCGGACCTGCCACTCGGCGGCCGGGGCGATCCGGTGCACCGGGTTGACCGAGGTGCGACCGGCCCACAACACATCGGGGGCGTCGAGCAGCACGGCCAGCGGACCGGTCACATCGCCGCGGCCCTGACGGCGCGACAGCACGGCCTGCGGCTGGGCGCCGGCGGCCAGCGCCTCGTCGACGGCGGCCTGCTCGAAGCGGTCCAGCAATTCACCGACGGGCTCGTCGACCCGGGTGATGCCGGCCACCGCGGCGGTGCCGGGGATGACGCACACCTGATCGGCGTCGTAGCGCGCATCGTGGGCCTGCCACAGCGAGTCGCTGCGCCACCACCGGCGCACGTCCTTGTCGATCACCGGGACGAAGTTGACCGGCTTGCCCAACGTCTTGCACAGCTCGACGAAGAACGGCACATCGGCCGGGTGAAGCCGCACCGAAGCGGCGTCCGGGTAGGCCGAGACCAGCGCGGCCAGCGCGGCCTTCGGGTCCTCCAGCAGCGCCCGGCCGTCGCCGTCGGCATCGAACAGCGTCTCGATCGAACCGAAATCCTGTGCGTGCAAACGTGCTTCGGCGCGCTTGAGCATCTGCTCGAAGCGGTCGCGCCAGGTGATGTCCAGCCACGGCGAGTCGTCACGCTTGGTGTCGGCGGTGCTGTTGCCCTCGCCGATTGACAGCTCGATGTAGCGGCGCAGCCACTGCAGGTAGGTCATGTCGGCGACATCACCGAAGTACGGCTTGGCGGTGTCGGCCATCGCGGCGATGATCTCGTCGCGGCGCGCGGCCACGGCGTCGGCGTCACCGGCCACCTCGTCGAGCAGCCGGCCGCAGCGCGACGCGGTGTTGTCGATCTCGTGGATGTCGGCGCCGAGCTGGCTGCGGCCGGAGGCCATGCCGCCCGAGGCCTTGCCCGCGCCGACCCATGCCTCGGTGCCCTTGGTGTCCACCAGCAGCTGCTTGACCTGCGGGCTGGTGGTGGCCTCAAGGGCGGCCATGGCGGCGGTGCCGACCAGAATGCCGTCGATCGGCATCAGCGGGTAGCCGTGGGTGGCCGACCAGCGGCCGGACAGGTATTCCGCGGACCGCTCGGGGGTGCCGATGCCACCGCCGACGCAGATGGTGATGTTGGACCGGCTGCGCAGCTCGGAGTAGGTGGCCAGCAGCAGGTCGTCGAGGTCCTCCCACGAGTGGTGGCCACCGGCGCGGCCGCCCTCGATGTGCACGATCACCGGCTTGGTGGGCACCTCGGCCGCGATCCGGATGACCGAGCGGATCTGCTCGACGGTGCCCGGCTTGAACACCACGTGGCTGATGCCGAGGTCATTGAGTTCGCCGATCAGGTCGACGGCCTCTTCCAGGTCCGGGATGCCGGCACTGACCACGACACCGTCGATCGGCGCACCGGACTGGCGGGCGCGCTGCACCAGCCGCTTGCCGCCGACCTGCAGCTTCCACAGGTACGGATCGAGGAACAAGGTGTTGAACTGGATGGCCCGGCCGGGCTCCAGCAGCTCGCCCAATTCGGCGATGCGATCGTTGAAGATCGGCTCGGTGACCTGCCCGCCGCCGGCGAGCTCGGCCCAGTGGCCGGCGTTTGCTGCGGCCGCGACGATCTTGGCGTCCACTGTGGTGGGCGTCATACCGGCCAGCAGGATCGGCGAGCGTCCGGTGAGCCGGGTGAATTTGGTCGAAAGCTTGACCGATCCGTCGGGCAGGCTCACCACGGTCGGGGCGTAGCTCGACCACGGCCGGGCCACCTCGGGCACCGCACCGATGGTGAACAGATTGCGCTGGCCACCGCGGGTCGCGGCGGGCACGATCCCGATGCCGAGCCCGCGGACCACCGGGGCGGTCAGGCGGGTCAGGATGTCGCCGGGGCCGAGGTCCAGAATCCAGCGGGCGCCGGCCTCGTGCAGTTCGGTGATCTCGTCGACCCAGTCCACCTGGCTGACGAGGATGGCTTCGGCCATCTCGCGGGCGAGCTTGACGTCGATTCCGACGGCCTCGGCCCAACGGGCGACGATCTCGACGCCGTCGGCCAGACGCGGGGTGTGGAAACCGACTTCGACCTGCACCGGGTCAAAGACCGGAGCGAAGACCGCGCCGCCGCGGACTTTGCTCTTGCGCTCGGCCTCTTCCTTCTCAGCGATCTGGTTGCAGTAGAGCTCGAACCGCGACAGCTGCTCAGGTGTGCCGGTGATCACAACGGAGCGCCGACCGTTGCGGATGGACAGCACCGGGGGCAGCACGGTGCGGACGTCCTGGCTGAACTCTTCGAGCAGTTCATAGATGCGCTCGGGCTCGGCATTGGTGACCGACACCATCGGCGGACGGTCACCCAGCACGGTGATCCCGCGGCGACGGGCCACCAGGGTGCCTGCCGCGCCGATCAGCTGCGCCAGCGCCAGCAGCTGCACATCCCTGGCGCCCTTGGCGGCCAGGGCCTCGACGGCCAGCACGCCCTGGGAATGCCCGGCGACGGCCACCGGCGGGGTGGCGGCCAGGTCCATGCCCTGACGGGCCAGTGCGCGCACCGCGGCGATCTGGGTGAGCAGGACACCGGGCACCGACACGGCAGCAGAGGTCAGCTGCTTGTCGGACGGCACCGGCTCCTCGGCGGCCAGCGCGCGAACCCACTGCAGCGGCTCGAACCCGATAGGCCGCACCACGACGAGTTCGGCGGCCACCGGCTCGAGCAGCAACTCGGCCTCGCCGGCCAGGGTCGCCAGTTCGGCCTCGATACCGGCCGAGGACACCAATTCCTCAAGAGTCTCCAGCCAGGCGCTGCCCTGGCCGCCAAAGGCGACGGCGTAGGGCTCTCCGGCGCTCAGCCGGTCGACGAGGGCGTGCGTGGAGTCAGCCTGCCGACCGTCGGATCCTGAGTCGTCGTTGCGACCGGCGGACACCCGGTCGTGTTCGTAGATCGTCACTGGCGCTATCTCCTCGGTGCTGCTGTGGTTCTGCGGTGAATGGTGTCGCGTGTGGCTGTCGCGGTGCGGTGCTCGGTGTCTGTCTGCATGTCTGGGGCGGTGTGGGCTGCCCGGGCGACAGGCCAACGGCGATTCAGCGTCGAATCAGGCTGGAATGCCGGCCGCCGGAGCTCTCCGGACGGTGTCACTCACATTCCCGCCGTACTAAGAGTGTCATAAGAGGGGGTAGGCGTTTTCCGCCCAGATTGGTTACTGGCGAGTTCTACGCATGGGTAACCGCCGGTAACGTAACGCAGCACAGACTGGCGGCCAAAGCCATTCGGGACAAACGTCCTGCTGGCAGGTGGTTACGGTCGAGTAGCCATAACTGTGCAGATCAAGGCAGTATTGTTATCGAATCGTTACCTAAATTTTCCGTTGCATCCGAGGCTCCCGAGCAGCCGCGATCCAGCAGACAATCGGGCCGATTCTGTCCAGCGAATCTCGCGCATCCGAGCAAAAAGTTTGCTGAAATATCTTACTCGTCGGTAACTATTTCAGTCCCACTGACCAAATCGCGGCTTGAGGATGTGGTTGATGTCCACGCCGATCCCGCCGACGTTGCGCTTGTCGATCTCGACCTGATGCAGGTGTGCGGCAGGGTGGGCGACCCGGCCCGGCGAGCCCCAGTTGTGCTGCCAGAAGTACGAGCCCAGCCCGTCCTGCAGAGCCCATTCGATCGTCTTGGAGTTGGCGTACACGCCGACCCGCTGGTGCCCCAGCACGGCCTCCCAGCCGCGTAGATACGGCGCTACCTGATGCTTGTACTGCTCATAGCTCGGATCATCGTCGATCGACGCGTAGATCGGCGCCCCCACCGATCCGCCCGCAGAGGAGTGCAACTGCCAGCCGCGCTTGGCGTGCTGAATCCCGGCGTTCTGCCCGCCCAGCCAGTCGGCGGTGTGCTCCTTGCCGTACTGATAGCAGGACACGATCTTGAGGCCGTTCTGGTACAGATCCCGGGTTTCGGGCAACTGAATCGGCTTACCGAGCATCCACGCACCGCCGGGCCTGCGGTCGGAGACGTAGCGAATTGCCCCGATGGCTCCTGACGTGCGGATATCGGCAGCAGGGATGACGCCGGCGGCGTAATCGAGCAGGACACCCAGCGGCGCAGCGCCGGCCGGAGGGGCGGTCACTCCGGCGCCGACGGACGCCAGGCCGGTACCCAGCCCGATCAGCGCGGGTGCAGCCGCCGCGTATTTGAGCAGGTCGCGTCGGGATATCGACACGTGCCTCAGATTACGACAAGTTCCTCAATATTCACTTCGACGCCACCGACCACAGGTACATCAAGGTTCACACCTGCCCCGATCGGGTCTGAACAGGCCTTATTCAGCGGTTGCCAAACGGGTCCGCAGGGCCCGCTCCAATCCAACCGAGACCACGGCCTGGGCCAGCTCCCGCAAGTCGGTATCGGACGAGACGCCCCGGCATGCGGCGAGCGCCGCGACAGCCGACTCGGCCACCTGATCGATCGCGGCATCGGTCGACTTGGCGAGGTGGGCAATGATCCGGATGGAGCGCCGCTGGTCCTCGGCGCCGGTGACCAGCGCGGCCAATGCCGGGTCGACCACCTCCGCGGGGGCCTCGACGCGCTCTGGGCCCTCCAGGCCCTCCACGATGTCCAGCAATCCGAACTCCACGAGCGTGCGGACATCCTCGTCGGCCGGATCCACGTTCAGTGTCAGTGTTTTCGGCCGGCACCAGTCCGAGGCCTGGATTCCCAGAGCACCGGGCAGATCCTTGCCGCCACGCAAGCCCGCGAAGAACTCGGCGATGTGCGCCGAGTTGAAACCTTTGGCCAGTAGCTGGCTGATCGCCGTCAACTGAGCCAGGTGCCGCTCGCCGTAGTACGCCGAGCGCCCGACGCGCCGCGGCGAATCCAGCAGTCCGCGCTCACGATAAGCGCGGATATTGCGAGCGCTGACGCCGGAAATACGCGCCAGGTCTTCCAGACGATACTCAACCAAGCCGACGTCCTCCGCGTCGGATTGAACAGCGATTCATGCCGACACCCTACTCCCCGATTAATACTGCGAGCGAATTCACGGCTGAGCGACCCCGCCGCCCTCCATGTACATAAGCAGCCCGGTTATCTGCACATATGCCGCACCACCTGTTCCCAGTTACACGTGAGAGTGCATTTTCAGCCAACTCTATGAATCGCGGCAGAGCGGGCCTCGAGACGAAATTCACAGCCGCGACAATCAACTCCGGTCGCTTGGCCACCCATGAGTGCGAGAGCATGTATGCCTGCCCCGAGAAACACATTTGACGAAAGGTGCCCGCGTGCGTCCCTGGATCGTTTGGGCCACCGGACTACTCGCGTACATCATCGCCGTGCTCGACCGCACGACCCTCGGCGTCTCCGGCCTGCAGGCCGCCGACAGATTTGCCGCGAGCCCTGGCGTGCTGTCCACGTTCGTCGTGCTGCAGGTGATCGTCTATGCCGCGGCCCAGGTACCAGCCGGACTGCTGCTGGACCGGTTCGGCTCCCGTGTGCTCATCGTCTGTGGGGCCGCGCTGATGACCGCCGGCCAACTCGTGCTCGCACTCAGCGAGTCGCTACCCGCGGCGATCGGTGCGCGGGCCATCGTCGGCCTGGGCGACGCATTGACCTTCATCTCGGTACTTCGCTTGGTGCCGTACTGGTTCGAGCCGGCGCGCGTTCCGTTGGTGGCACAGCTGACCGGGATCTGCGGTCAGCTCGGTCAGGTCCTGTCTGCGGTCCCGTTCCTCGCGATCCTCACCGGGTCGGGCTGGACACCGGCATACCTGTCGGTCGCAGCGTTCGGAATCGTGGTGATCGTGTTGGCGCTGGCCCTGATCCGCAACACTCCGCACGGCACGGCGCTCACGTCCGAGCCGATCTCCCTGCACGCCAGCCTGTCCCGTATCAAGACCGTCTGGCTGCGACCCGGCACCAGGCTCGGATTCTTCACCCATATGGGCACCCAGTTCTCGGTCACGGTATTCGCGCTGATGTGGGGAGTGCCCTACCTGACGGTGGCGCAGGGACTTTCGGAGACCGCAGCAGGCTCGCTGCTGACTGTCTCAGTGGTGGCCGCGATCTCGGCCGGGATCATGATCGGCGTATTCACGGGCCGGCATCCGCACCGCAGATCACGTCTGGTGCTCTGGATCATCGCCAGTAACGCCCTGGTGTGGACCGTGGTGCTGGCCTTGCCCGGCCCGGCGCCGGTGTGGTTGTTGGTGGTGCTCATCGTCGTCATCTCGGTGGGCGGTCCCGGTTCGATGGTCGGATTCGACTTCGCCCGCACCTTCAATCCGAGCCACACGCTCGGGACCGCCCAGGGCATGGTGAACATGGGTGGCTTCCTGGCGGCACTGCTGGTGATGCAGGCGATGGGCCTGATCCTGTCCGGCGCCGACAGCTACTCTTTCGCATCGTTCCGGCTGGCCTGGTCAGTGCAGTACGCGGTCTGGATTCTGGCCACGATCGGAATCCTGATCACCCGCCACAAGACGCGCCGCCTGCTGGCGGCCGAGCAGGAACGAATGTTGTTGGAAAGCTTCGAGACTCACCCTGGCCGGTGAGCGTCCAGGCGCCGACCGACGATCTCGGCGGCGTGCCGGTGCCCGACCGCCTCGAACCCGACGACCACCACCAGCGGTGCCGCGGTAACGACCAACAGACACGCCGCCATCGACGTCCCGTTTGCGGCCAGCGCCACCGCGGCCACGAGCACCCCTGCGGCCAGCGCCAGCAACAGCGCGTGCAGCAGGTCGAAATCCCCCACAAGAAGTGAGTAGATGACGAACATCGCCGCCAGGTAGACGCCAACCGGAATCGCCACTGCCAGCACGGTACCGACCGAACTCAGCTTCGATTGACCGTCGACGTAGTACGCCGCCACGTGCAAGCCGGCGCCGGTGGCCACGATCGCCGCGTACACCGCCAGGTGCAGATATCCGTACCAGAACGAGAGTGAGCGCTGGGCGTGCAGCAATGCGCCGGCCGGAACCAGGAAGTACACCCACCACATCCCGAAGGTCAGCCCGATTCCGGAAGCGACGAGCAGGATGGCGTCGGTGGACCAGCCGTGCTCCCCCACCGCCGCGGTCAGGGACGCCACCGTACCGACCACTCCTTCACCCAACGCGATGATCGCGAGCAGCCCGTAGCGCTCGGCGACGTGATGGGCGTGCCACGGGGTGCCACCCATCCACCGCTCGGCCAGGATCGGTCCGCTGATCTCGACGACCATCAGCACCAGGGCGGTGACGAAGAAGACCGTCAGCGAGGTCTGTACGAAGATCTGCACCACCCACCCGATCTGCGCGACGACGACCGCACACGCATAGGTCAGGCACGCGGACCGGCGTGGCGGATCCTGCGCAGCGGCCCGTAACCACTGCCCCACCATCGCGATTCGCATCACCACATAGCCCGCCACCATCACCACGTTGTCGACGTGCCCGCCGTGTTCGATGGAGGTGAACACCGGCGGTATGCCCAGCGCCAGGATGATGACGCCGACCATCTGGAGCATCGTCATCACCCGGTAGATCCAGTCGTCGGTGTCGTAGGCGGAGGCGAACCAGGTGAAGTTCATCCACGCCCACCAGATCGCGAACGCGGCGAACCCAAAACCCGCCAACCCGGCCGACACGTGCCCCTCGGCCATCAGATGCGCGAATTGTGCGGCGGCCACCCCGAAGGCGATTACAAATGTCAGGTCGAACAGCAATTCCAGCGGAGTCGCCACCCGGTGCTGCTCGTGCGGATCGCGTCCGGCCATCCGGCTCAGCCGGTGGGTTTGAACCGGACTAGGCCTGACTTCGTTCACCCTGGTATGCCCCTTCTTCGCCACGTGTCACCGCAATTCCATCGCATCTGGACGCCGGAGCGAGGATTCGCGGCGGCGTGGTCGCAGAAACTCGCCGAAAAAACTCGAAATACGAGTAGTGCACTACTGATGTCAGAGCCGCGGCCACGCTCGAGGATGATGTTGTGTCCAAGCAATTCACGCTGAACGTCCTCGGCGAGTTCGCCGTCTACCGCGACATGGAGCCGGTGGTCTTGCCGCCGTCCTGTCGCCGGTTGGTGGCGTTGGCCGCTGTGAAGCGCCGCGAGCTGCACCGCAGCTGGGTATGCGACCTGCTGTGGCCGGGCAGCCCGCCACACAAGGCGGTGTCCTCGTTGCGATCCGCGCTGTGGCGATTGCGACCGTTGGGCGCAGACGCCCTGCTCGTGGTGCGGCACCAGTACGTCAGCCTGGCCCCCGAGGTGAAGGTTGACTGGCACGAAGCGCTCGCATTGCACGAGGCAATGGCGGTGATCGACGGACGACCGGCACCTTCGGTCACCCATCCCGCCCTGCACCGGCTGGTCCGAAGCCGCGACCTGCTCGAAGGTTGGCCCGACTCCTGGTGTGCCGCTGAGCGCGATCGTTACCAGGCCATCAAGCGGTCTGTCCTGGACACGCCCGACGGCGCCGCACCGAGGCAGGTAACGCACTACGTGGTCCCAGGCTCACCGCACCGTCCCGGGTTGCACGTGAGCCGCCAACACAACGGCAACGCGGGGTGCCGGCCATGAGTGCGCTATTGCTGGGCCTCGCTGTCTTCAGCGCAGTGATCACCGCGCTGGCGGTGCACGAACTACAGACGTGGCTGGAGCGATGGGCGTACGAGCGTCACGCTCAGGACTGACGCCCCCTCGCTGTTAGCGCCGTTACACCGGGTCGAACGACGAGATCAACCAGTTGCCGTTGATCTTGCTCATCCCGACTTTGACGGCGCTGGCCGTGAAACTCCCGTTGGGGTTCTCGGCGCTCGTCGTGGCCTGGTTCACGAACACCAGCACCACCGCTGAATCGGGGTGGATCTCCGAGACGGCCGAACGCACGACCGCCGCAGTGGTCTTGACCGACTTCTGCTTGGCGGCGGGGGCGACGATCTCCTGCGTGAACTGGGTGTAGTACGAGAGAAAATCTCCGGTCAGATGTGACTTTGCGGCCGTGAAATCGCGGTCGAGACTGTCCGGCGCGTAGGTCAGGAGCGCCGTCGTGCCTTCGCTGGCCGCCTTGAGCACAGTCGCCGACGCTGCCGGACCGGTCTGCTGGTCAACGCGGAACTGCGCGAAGTACAGCCATCCGGCCAGGGCGGCCGACGCGATCAGCGCCACCACAAGTGCCAGCGGGAACCACAGCATCTTCAGCCGCTGCCGCCAACCTCCCGGTGGCTCAGAAGCAGCCGTGTCGCTGTCGTCGGCCGCATCGGTCTCGGCCTGCTCCTCGGCGCCCTCTTCGATCTCGACTGCCGTCTCGGTGTCGGCTTTCTCGGTCTCTTTGATGTCCTGGTCCAGGGTCACGGCACGAACTCGACTTTCGACAGCTTGATCTGGTCACCTTCGCGGACCATGTTGACGGCCACTCGCCACGGCCGCGGTTGCTTGTTGGCCCCGGTGGTGTTGGTCACCTTGGTGTTCACTGCGACCAGCACAACGGCGTTGTTGTCGCTCATGGTGTCCACCGCGGCGCCCGTCACGTTCGCCTCGGTCACCACCTTTGCGTCCTGGGCCAGCTTGACGAAGTCCTTCGACTGCGCCTCGAAGTCCTCCCGGAACTCGCCCGTCGAGTTGTCGAGGATGTTCTTGACGGCATCTTGAGCGTGGTTGAAGTCCAGCGACATGAGGGTGACGACGGTCTGGCGGGCGGCAGCGGTGTACTCGGCCGCCAACTGCTGGCGATGCTCGGCCTGGCGGTTGTGCCAGATCATCCAGCCGCTGAATCCGAGCAGTCCAGCGATGACGATGAGCGTCAGGCAGGTCGCGAGCACCTTCCAGAACAGACCCGAAACCCGCACGCGCGGGAGTCGGCGGGCCGACGTGCCCTCGGCGGCCTCTGGCTCTGCCTTTTCAAGCGGTTCGGCCTCAACGGCCCCTGCCTCTGCGTCGACGCCGGCGGTGTCGGTGATCTCAGGGGTATCGGACTCGTCGGCATCGGGGACGTCGGAAGGCTCGGTTGTCGGCACTTCGTCAACCGGACCGTCGGCCACGGTCGCGTCCGCGGCGTCCTTGTCGGCGTCGGCCTGGTTACGCAGCCGAATGGCGCGGGCCCTGGCCCGCGCGGCGGCCGCAACGGCCTCGGCCTCTGCGGCCTCCGCTTCGGCCTGTTCAGCCAGTTTCAGTGCGTCGCTCGGTGACGCGTCATCTTCGCTAGTATCGATTACCGGCGACGAAGGCTTGCGGGACGGCATGCCGACCTCCTGTCCGTTCAGCAGCCTGCTTAACGAGAATTACGTTATCAGTTTGCGGTAGTGACCCGAGAGTACATCATCGACAGCAGGCGCATAAATGCGCATTTACCTGCGGAAATGATGTTTACGCACTGTGTGCTCACTTAGCCCGGACTCGCCGTTACCCGCGCCTCAAGCTCATTCTTCATCACCTTGCCGGTGGCATTGAGTGGTAGTTCGTCGAGAAACTCGACATACCGGGGCACCTTGTAGCCAGCCATGCGCTCGCGGCTCCAGGCGATCAATTCCTCCGCAGCGATCGCCGCGCCGGGCTCGTCCCGCAGCACCACGAACGCCTTGCCGACCTGCCCCATACGCTCGTCGGCGACGCCGATGACGGCAACCTGGGCAATCGCCGGATGCTCGAGCAGAAATCCCTCGATCTCGGCCGGGTAGGCGTTGAAGCCTCCGACGATGAACATGTCTTTCTTACGGCCGACGATCCGCAGCCGTCCGGACTCGGTGAACTCGCCGAGATCTCCGGTGTGCAGCCAGCCGTCGGGATCGATCGCCTCGGCAGTGGCCGCCGGATCGTCCAGGTAGCCCTGCATCACGTTGTAGCCGCGCACCAGCACCTCGGTGTCGTCAGCGATGCGCACGTCGATCCCCTCGCAGGGCAGCCCGGCGGTGGTGGCCACATCCTCGGCCGAATCACCCGGACGTGACAGCGTGACGTTGCCCGCCTCGGTGAGGCCGTAGCCGGTCATCAACGTCTGGAACGGCAGCTCTTCGCGGATACGACGCACCAGTTCCACCGGGATGTCAGCGGCACCGGTCACCCCTGCCCGCAGCGTCGCCAGCCGGTCACGGTCCGCTACGGCCAGCAGCGAGTGGTAGAGCGTGGGCGGGCCCGGCAGCATCGTGATGCGTTCGCGCTCAATCATTTCCACTACGTTGTCGATGTCGAACACCGCCACCGGCAGCATCGTCGCACCGCGCAGGAAGGACGCCACCAACCCGGCCTTCAACCCGAAGGTGTGGAAGTACGGGTTGATCATCAGATAGCGATCGCCCTCGCGCAGATCCGCCAGGGTGGCCCACTCCTCGTAGGCCCGCAGCGTCTGGCGATGGTTCATCATCGCGCCCTTGGGCCTACCGGTGGTGCCCGAGGTGAAGATGACATCGGCGATGTCGGTGGGCTCCACATCGCGCGTGTACGGGCTTCCACTACTCAGGAAGTCGGACTTCAGATCGATGGTCGGAACATCGAGATCAGTCTCTGAGAAAGTGAAATCCTGTCCGAGGAAACCCTTTTGGACCAATACCGCCTTGGCACCGCTGCGCGCCACCACGTCGGCGGCCTCTTCGGCTTTGAACCGGGTGTTGACCGGAACCAGCACGCCGCCGGCGACCATGATCCCGAACGCGGCGATGATCCACTCGGCGGAGTTGGGGGCCCAGACCGCGACCCGGTCCCCCTTGGCGATGCCGAACTCGACGAACGCACCCGAGGCTTTCCGGATGCGCTCGACCAGTTCGGTGAAGGACAGACGCAGCGGACCGTCGGCCCCGGCCGGATTGTCGCCATAGTCGACGACCGCGTCCGTGTTGCCGAAACGGTCCGCTGCACTCAAGACCATCGCGGGGATGGTCTGCCACTGATTGATGTGTCGGCCCCTTAGAGCGTGACCAGGCGGCCCAAGTTGCCGCCCATGATCTTGGCCTGATCCTCGACGGCCAGGTGCTCGAGCGCGGTCACGTAGTGGGTCGGCTCGGCCAGGCCCTCCGGGTGCGGCCAGTCGGAGCCGTAGAGCACCTGGTCCACGCCGATCAGGTTGATCAGGTCGTCGATGCCCTCTTCGTAGAACGGGCTGACGTAGATGCGGTTCTTGATCTCCTCGATGGGGTTGCCCAAGAAGGCCTCCGGGGCCTTCTTGTAGACCTCGGCCATCGAATCCAGCAGCGGGAACATCCATTTCGACCCGGCCTCGACGATGCCCACCTTGAGCTTCGGGAAGCGGAACAGGGCACCGTGGATCACCCAGGAGGCCACCGCATCCTGGATCGGGCGCCACTCGTTGAGGATCGACATGGCATTGGTCTGGAACGGCAGCATCTCCTGCACCGTGCCGTCCCATTCCGAGGTGTAGCGCGAGTAGCCGCTGTCCGAGGAGTGCATGCCGACGAACACGTCGTACTCGACGCAGCGCTCCCAGAAGGGGTCGAACTCGGGCAGCGCGAACGAACGCGGGCCACGGAAGCCGGGCACCGGGGCCGGGCGGATCAGGATGGCGCGGGCGCCTCGCTTGACCGCCCACTCCAGCTCTTCGATCGCCTTCTCGACGATCGGCAGGGTGATGACCGGGGTGGTGAAGATGCGGTTCTGGTAGTTGAAGCCCCAGACCTCGTCCAGCCACTGGTTGAGCGAGTGGACGATGACGTGGATGGCGACCGGATTGTCGCGCAAGCGCTCCTCGATGAGGCTGGCCAGCGTCGGGAACATCAGGCTGCGGTCGACGCCGAGTTCGTTCATCAGCTCCAGACGCGGCTCCGGCTCGAAGAACGCCGGGATGGACCGCATCGGCTCACCGAACAGCTCGCGCTTGCTCTTGCCGTCCGGGTTGCCGAACTTGAAGTACTCCTCCCAGGCACCCGGCTTGGCGACATGCGAGAACGTGGGGTTCGGGATGTAGTTGCTGATGTGGCCGTCAATAGCGATCTTGGTGCGGCCGTTGACCTCGACGTACTGGACGATGTCCTTGTACTCCTTGGGGAGGTACTTGGTCATCGCCTCCGGCGGCTCGTAGAGGTGGTTGTCCGCGTCGAACAGCGGAAACGGAATGTCGACCCTATGCGACAGTTGTCCCATGGAAAACTCCTTTGCAATTCGAGAGAATCATATTCTCACTTGATAACTGCCGCAATGCCCAGCTCGGCCCGAGGGCTGCTCACCGGGCGATTGCAGCAATCTCCTGACGGATGACGAACTTCTGAACCTTGCCGCTGGCCGTGCGGGGAAAATCCTCGGCCTGATGTAGCTCTTCCGGCCATTTCTGCCGGGCCATCCCACAGGACTCGAAATGCGCCCGCACCTGATCGAGGGTGGGCATCCTGCCGCCGTCGCGCACCCGAAGGACCGCGGCCACCCTCTCGCCCAGCCGCGCGTCCGGTGCGGCCACCACGATCGCCTCGATCACATCGGGCAGGCCCAGCAGCACCTCCTCCACCTCGAGCGCGCTGATGTTCTCGCCGCCCCGGATGATGAGGTCGGTGGTGCGGTCGGTGATGGTCAGGTACCCGTCCTCGTCGAGCACTCCGATGTCACCCGTGCGATACCAGCCGTCGGCGTCGAAATGCTTTGCAGTGAGGGCATCGTCGGTATAGCCGAGGCACAGATCCGGTCCACGGCTGAAGATTTCGCCGTCCGACCCGAGCCGGATCTCCACACCGGGACGCACATTGCCATCGGTGTAGAGGCGCTTGGCCTCCGGCGCCCCTGCGCCGGATCCGGTTATCGACGGATGTTCGGTGCTGCCATAGGAACGGAAGACGAACAGGCCCAGATCGGCCAGTCGCCGGGTGACGGCCGCGGGCACCGTCGAGCCGCCCAGGCCGACAGTGGTGAACCGGGCCAGATGGCGTTCGTTGAACTGCGGATGGTCCATCAGGCTGGTGACGAAATACGGTGGCCCGCCGCCGATCGACAATCCGTCCCGCTCGATCAACTCCAGCACCTTGCCCGGATCCCAGACGTCGCACAGATCGATCGGGGCACCCTCCAGCACCGGGATCAGGAACGCGCCGAGCATGCCGATGAAATGCCCGACGGGCGTGGCGGTGAGCTGACGACCCCGGTCCGGTGGATAGTTCTCCAGCAACTGGCGGGTTTCGAAGCCCAGCGTCTGATGGCTGTGGATAACGCCTTTGGGCTCGCGGGTGGTTCCGGAGGTGAAGGCGATCAGGGCCGGGGCCGCGGGATCCGCGGTCAGGGTGCCGTTCATCGGCTCGTCGGCCAGCAAGTGGGTGTACGCGTGAACATGCTGCTCGCGCGAGCGCTCGTCGGACAGGCCGACCAGGCCGACGATCGGGACATCGGCACACAGATCGGGCTCGAACTTCATCCGGCCGAACTGCTCGGTGGTGATGAACACCTTCGGTTTCGCCGTGGCCATGATGTGGCCGAGTTCCTTGCGTCCGTAGAAGTGCACGATCGGCACGGTCACCGCACCGAGGAATGCCGAGGCCCAGAATGCGACCGCGGCCTCCATCCAGTTCGGTAGTTGCAGGGCCACGACGTCACCGGGTCCGACTCCGCGATCGCGAAGCCCGGCGGCCAGGCGCCGGGCGGTGCGCTCGACCTCGCCGAAGGTGCCCCGGTACGGACGAGTCGCGGAGTGCACGTAGAACCCGGCGTCAGGGCTGGCGGCCAAACCGTCGGCCAGCATCTGCCCCAGGGTTTCCGGCCGCCACCAGCCTTCTTCGACGTACCGTTTGGTCAGCTCAACGGGGATGTCGCGCACAACGGTGATGCTATTCTCATCAAACGAGAATGCCAATCCCGGAACTGGAGAACGTTTGATGGTCGACCTCGAAATCGACGGCGAACTGGCGGTCATCACAATCGACCGACCGCAGGCACGCAACGCCATCTCGCTGGACACCATGGATGCGCTGAACAAGGCGCTCGACGGGGCAGCCGGCGCGTCCGCTCTGGTGATCACCGGCGGCGGCGACCGCGCCTTCGTCTCCGGGGGCGACCTCAAGGAACTGGCAGCACTGCGCACCGAACTCGAGGCTTCCGAGATGGCCTGGCGGATGCGCACGATCTGCGACCGCATCGCCGGTTTCGACGGGCCGGTAATCGCGGCGCTCAACGGCCATGCCCTGGGCGGTGGGGCCGAGGTCGCCGTCGCGGCAGACATCCGAATCGCCGCCGATGACATCAAGATCGGCTTCAACCAGGTGGCCCTGGCGATCATGCCCGCCTGGGGCGGGGCCGAACGACTCGCCACCCTGGTCGGTCGCAGCCGGGCGCTGCTGCTGGCCGGAACCGGTCGCATCCTCGGCGCACGCGAGGCCGAGCAAGTCGGCCTGATCGACCAGGTCGTCCCCCGGGCCGAGTTCGCCGAGACCTGGCGGTCGACGGCGCAGCTTCTGGCCCGACATCAGGCCGCTGAGGTCAAGCGGGTGATCAACGGGGTGTCGACCACCGAGGCGGTCGCGGCCTTCGCCCGGTTGTGGTGCTCGGACGAGCACTGGGCCGCCGCGGACAAGGTGATGAACAAAGGCAAATAAGCGCGCCGTTGGCGACCGCCTGTCGAATGGCCGGTTCCGACACGGCCGTTGCGAGAAAATGTGTCACAACTGGCCGCTCGGCCGACGTCAGCCGCCCAACTCCCGAACCGGATCGCTGCCGTCCCAGTCGGCGGCCTGCGCGCGTACGAAGGCGGCCATGCCGGCCGAGGCGTCGGTCAGCTCCATGACCTCGACGATCGAGGCACCTGTCGGCGGCTCGAAGTACGCGAAGCGCACCCCCTCCCCTTCCCCGCCCGACCACACCTGGGGCCAGCCCTCCTCGCCGAGCTTGTCCATCGCCGCATCGAAATCGTCTGCCCAGTAGGCAAGTTGGTGAAAGCCTCCCGCGCCGGAGCCGCCGAGGAACTCGGTGAAGATGCTGGGCGTGTCATCGAGTTGTTGGATCAACTCGACCTGCAGGTCACCGCTGTTGGACAGCGCGAGGGACAGTTTCACCTCGCACGGCGCGCCCCGGTAGGTCACCCGCTGCGGCAGGTCGCGGATCACGAACCACGGACCGACACCCATCTTCAGCCAGCCCGCTATTGCATCGTCCAGGTCGGTGACCACGTACCCGATCTGGCGGACCTCTCCCGGTAGAACCTCGCTCACGCCGCCTCCATCTGTCCATGCCGTCTCAACTGCATCGAGGAGCCTACCGAGAGTCGGTTCTCACTAGACGAGAATTGCATTTCCAGTTATCGTCAGCGACGTGTCAACTCAGAAGGCTCTGGCGCCCGAGATCTCGACCTGGCCCGATGCCGAACCCCAGCTGATCGGCAGCCGCTGCACCGACTGCACGGCCACCACATTCCCCGCCCAGGCCCGCTGCCCCAAATGCTCCGGCGGCAACACCGAACAAGCCCTGCTGCCCCGACGCGGCACCGTCATCGCCTGGACCACCCA